>CCNC01000046.1 GCA_000824845.1 Mesorhizobium sp. ORS 3359
CCCTTGCAGGCGACGATCTGGTCCTTGGTGTAGGTCGTCCAGTCCGGGATCGAGATCGAGACCGGCCATTCGGGGCTGAGCGAGGGGTCGACGACGCTCTTCAGCTTGGCCTTGCCTTCCTCGGTGGCGTTTTCCCAAAGCTGCGGCTCGACCAGCACGGTCTGCTGCGCCGGCTTCTTGCCGTCGAGGATCTGCAGCGCCAGCGTCACGCCGGCGCCGCCGATCGAGCCGGGATTGGTGACGGCCGCGCCGACCAGGCCCTTGACCGAGCTCAACTGGCCGACGAAGCCGGCGTTGTCGGCGCCCACGACCGGCACCATCGGCGCCTGCTGCTCGACCAGCGCGTCGACGATGACGTTGTCGATGCCGGAGGTCCAGATGCCGTTGATCGGCGTGCCGGTGGCGAGGAAGGACAGGATCTGCTGCTTGGCCTGATCCTGCTGCCAGCCGGTGAAGACTTCCTGCGCGACCTTCACATCGGGGAATTCGGCGAGCGCCTTCTTGAAGCCTTTGTCGCGATCAGAGTCGGCCGAAGCGCCGGCGGCGCCGCGCATGTAGAACACCTCGCCCTTGCCGCCCATCTGCTGGAACAGCCACTTGGCGCCGAGATAGGCATACTGTTCCTGGTTGTTGGAGATGATGTAGGCGGACGGTTCGGTCACCGCCTGGTCGACGGCGACGACGACGATGCCGGCCTTGGTGGCTTCCTCGAGGCCTGCCTTGATGCCGGCCGGATCGGCCGGGTTGACGACGATGGCGTCGACCTTGGCGCTGATCAGGTTGCGGATGTCCTCGAGCTGGCCGGCGGCGTCGGTGTTGCGGTGGGCGATGTTGAGCTTCGCCACTTCACCGGAAGCGAGCGCCTGCGCCTTCATCGCGCAGATCATTTCCTCGCGCCAGCCATTGCCCTGCACGGTGTTGGAAATGCCGATCGTGTATTTGCCGGCGGCGGCCGAGGCGCCTACCGAGGCGAGCAAGGCGGCGCCGGCAAGTAGCGAGGCCACGGTCAGATGTCTTTTCATGTCAGTACTCCTCCACATTGATCTTTTCAGTTCAGTCGATTGTTCAGTTCAGTTCCAGGGCGCCGACATGGTCGGCGCCGAGCTTTCGTTATTTAATGAAGGGGCGCAGCACGTCGCGGGCAAGCAGGAAGCCGCGCTTGACCTTTTCATCCGTCCCCTCGAAGCGCCGGTCCTCATGCTCGATGATGACCGGCCCGTCATAACCGGCCCGGTAGAGGCCCGAAAAAATCCTGCTCCAATCGATGTCCCCAAGCCCCGGCATGCGCGGCACCTGCCAGCCTATGCCAGCCGAGAGGATTCCGCGCTCATACAAACCATCATGATCAATCATCAGGTCCTTGGCATGGACATGCAGCATGCTCTTGCCGAACTCGCGGATGAAGCGCTCCTTGTCGATCATCTGCCAGACGAGATGCGAGGGGTCGAAATTCATGCCGACATCGCCGCCCCAGGCTTCGAGGATGCGGCGCCAGACGTAAGGCGAGTAGGCGATGTTGTGCCCGCCCGGCCATTCGTCATAGCTGAAGATCATCGGGCAATTCTCGAAGGCGAGTTTCACACCGTGCTCGCGGGCGTGGGCGATGATCGCCGGCCAGATCTTTTGCGCGTCCTCCCAATTGGCGTCGACAGTCTTCGAGGCATCGCCGCCGCAGAAGGTGTTGACCAGCGAGACCCCCATGCGGCTCGCCAACACGATCACCTTCTTCAGGTGATCGATCACCGCCTCGCGATGCGCCCGGTCGGGATGGAGCGGGTTGGGATAAAAGCCGAGGCCCGAGATGGCCAGGCCCTTGCCGGCAAGCCCGGCGGCAATATCCTTGGCTTCAGCGGCCGAGATGTCCACGTCGATATGGCTGGTGCCGGCATAACGGCGGCTGGCCCCGGAAGTCTTCGGCCAGCAGGCGATTTCCAGCGCCTCGAAACCGGCCGAACACGCCCAGTCGGCGACCTCGCCGAGAGCAGTATCCGGAAATGGTGCCGTGAGCAGTCCAAGTTTCATAATGCCTCCCAATACCAAACTATGCAGATCGAGCCGGCTGGTTCAACGGCGCATCTGTTGGCCCAGAGCAGACTTGTCTGACAAAGCCCATCGGATCGTTCGACAGCAGGCCGTCGAGTCCCGCGACGACATGCGCGCGGAAAGTCGCGTTGGCGGCCAAGGACGGGTCGAAGATGGCGTCGATGGCGAGGATCGCGTCGGCGAGCAGTTTGCTGTCGGAACCAACGCGGTCGGCGATTGTCGCAATTCTCTCGGCGATGGGGTCGGACACCTGCCAGGCGCGGCCGAAGCGCGCCGACGCCTTGATCAGATAGGCCATCCAGCCGGCCACGGGAACCGAAAGAAGCTCGATGCTTCCGCCCTTCACCAGGCGGTCGCGGATCGGGTTGAGCAGGCGCTGCACGATCTTCTGCGAGCCGTCGGTGGCGATCTGGTGGTTGCGGTGGCGGATCGCCGTGTTGGTGAGGCGCGACAGGCTCTGCTCGACATAGGCCATCGGCGATATACCGGGCACGGGCATCAGAGTCGGCAGTGTTTCCTCGGTCAGCATGCGGCGGACGAAGCCTGCCAGAAGCGGGTTGGCTATCGCCTCGAACGTATGTTCGAAGCCGCCCAAGACCCCAAGATAGCTGAGCGTCGTCTGCGCGCCGTTCAGCACCCGCATCTTGAGATGCTCGAACGGCGTGACATCGACGACGAAGGCCGCGCCGACAAGGTCCCAGCGCGGCACGCGTCCGGCGAAGCGGTTCTCGATCACCCATTGGCGGAAACGCTCGCCGACCACCAAGGCGCTGTCATGGTAGCCATAGCGCTGCTCGACCGTATCGATATCGGCCGCGGTCGTCGCCGGCGCGATGCGGTCGACCATGGCCGAAGGGAAGGCGACATTGGCTTCGATCCAATCCGCCAGCCCGCCGCCGCGCCGCTCTGCGAATGCACGCACGACAGTGCCAAGAATGGTGCCGTTGGTGGGGATGTTGTCGCAGGACAGCAGCGTCACCGGCCGGCCATGCGAGGCCATGCGCAGTTCCAGCGCTCTGGCCAGGATGCCGGGCACGCTGCGCGGCGTCTCTGGACTGGCGAGATCGTGGACGATATCGGGATGGTCAAGGTCGAGCGCGCCGCTCGACGGGATGTGGCAATAGCCTTTCTCCGTTACCGTCATGGTGACCATCTCGATCTCAGGCGAGGCGAGCACGTCCAGCGCCGGTGCGGCATTGTCCTGGCTGTCGACGACGCGCACGATGCTGCCGATGATACGCGCCTCGACCTCGTCGTTCTGACGGATCAGCCGTGTGTAGAGGCCGTCCTGCCGCCCCAGCGTGTCGGCAAGCAAAGGCGAGCGGATGTTGATGCCGACCAGTCCCCAGCGGCCGAAATCCTTCGCCAGGAGATCGTCGGTGTATTCGGCCTGGTGGCAGCGGTGGAAGGCGCCGACGCCGATATGGGCGATCCCTGGCTTGAGTGCTGCGCGATCGTAAGCCGGCTTGCGGACCTCTGACGGCAAACGGCCGAGCAGGGCAGGGCTGAGCTTCTCGGCGCTCACCGGTTGGCTCCGATCACCCATTGCTCCTGGTCGACCAGCGTGCCGGTCATCGGGCCGGCCGCGTCGGAGAGCAGGAAGACGGCGAGGTTGGCTATGTCGGAGACGGAGAACAGCCGGCCGAAGGGCTGCATTGCGTTGGCGGCGTCGAGCCACCCCGGACCCTGGTCGAGCGTGTCGGCCTGCATGATCCGTTCGGCCGGAGTATCGGTCCAGCCGACATTGATGCCGTTGACGCGGATGCGGTCGAAGCGGTGCGCGTTGGCGGCGTTCTTGGTCAGCGTCGCCAGCGCGCCCTTGGTGGCGGAATAGACGGCAAGCTCCGGCGTGCCGCAATGCGCGTTGATCGACAGGATGTTGACAATGGCACCGCCCTGGCCGCGCTTCTTCATGTCGGCGATCGCCGCCTGCATAAGGAAGAAGGGCGCGCGAGCGTTGACGGCAAACAGCGACGCCCAATCGTCGAGCGTGGCATCGACGAAGGACGCGCGATCGGTGAGGCCGGCGGCGTTGACGAGACCGTCGATGCGGCCGAAGCGTTCAATGCAGGCTTGCGCAAGCCGCGCCGGGGCTTCGGGACCGCCGAGGTCGGCCGCAGCGAAGACGGCAGCAGCGCCCATGGCTGTGAGTTCGGCGGCAACAGCGTCGCCGCGCTTCTGGTCCCGGCCGGTGATCAGCAGGCCGGCGGCGCCGGAGCGCGCAAGCGTCTCGGCGATCGCGCGGCCGATGCCTTGCGTCGCGCCGGTGACCAGCACCACCTTGCCGTCGAGACGAACCTCCATTCCTCCTCCCGGAACAAAGTTTCCATTTTTCAGAATATGGAACGATAATTCCCGTTAGTCAATCGTGTAGAGCGGTTCACCGTTCCATGGAACCGGTGAACCGCTCTATCTCCTTGTCTTTCGCAATTCCGGACGGAAAACCGCTGACACTTTCCTGGAATTGCTCTTGTCAATCTGTCCGGCGCGCGACGACGCCGTGGACCAAGGCCATGCCGACCGCGAGCGAAGCGGCTAGTGAACGGAACCCGCCAAAATCCTGCTCGACCACGTCCAGCCAGGTGTCTGAGAGCTTCACCAGCGGCGAGAAGGTGCTGTCGGTGATGGCGAGGATGCGCGCCTTACGCTCATGCGCGACGGCGACGAGGTCGGGCGTGATCGAATTATAGGGGCTGAAGGAGACGGCGAGCACCGCGTCGCGCGGCGTGATGCAGCCGACCTGGTCGAGCGCGGTCGAGCCGACATTGTCGACCAGCACATTGCGCACGCCCTGCTGCGACAGCGTCAACGAGAGATAGGCGGTGACGGGAAAGGCGCGCTTGCTGCCGATGACATAGATCAGCTCGGCCGCCGCCAAATGATCCGCCATCGTCTCGAAAGCGGCGATATCGAAATTGTTGCCGATGCGGCCGAGCGAGGCTTGGCAGGCGCCGACCATGCCGTTGAGGAAATGCAGGTCGGCATTCGGCTCCTCGGCTCTGTCCGGGCTGCCTTGCGCATCTGGCCAGGAGCCCTTCATGCGGTCCTTGAACAGGAGCTGGAAATCGGAAAAACCGGAATAGCCGAAGATCTGCGCGAAGCGCACCAGGGTCGAGGGCTGCACGCCGGCCTGCTCCGCCACCTGCGCGATCGTGCCCAACGCAACCTCGCTCGGATGCTGCCAGAGGAAGATCGCCACCTGGCGAAGCCGTTTCGGGAAATGCACGGTGCCTGACGAAAGCACTGCACGCAGTTCTTCATAGGTCTGCGGCTTGGTGTAGCCAAGTGCTGCCAGTGATCGGCTCCTCTTCCTCGCCGCCGTCTCCAGGCTATGCGAGGACGGCTCGTCGGCCGCCTTGCCGCGGCCGCTCATAGGATATGCCTCATCGTCACCCCAACCATCGGATGCATTATCCGATCCCTGCCCACCGGATGCGGTCCGTCACCTGGACCGAGGGTAAAAAGCTAACGCGGCACAATCGTTTTACAAAACAAAAAATAGAAATATATTTCGAAAACAGCCGTCGCCGGTCACAACATCCGCACCGACCGGCATATCGAAACTTGGGGAGGATAATCGCAATCATGGTCTATGCAACCGCCGATGGTACGTCGCGTCAACGCCTGCGGGTCGGCATGGTCGGAGGCGGCCGCAACGCCTTCATCGGCGCCGTGCATCGCCTCGCCATGCGGCTCGACGATCGGATCGCGCTGGTCGCCGGCGCGCTGTCCTCGGATCCGGAGAATGCCGTGGCCTCCGCGGCGGAGATCGGCATCGCGCCTGAGCGCAGCTATGCCGATTACTACGCCATGGCCAAGGCCGAGGCGGCACGGCCGGACGGCATCGAGGCGGTGGTCATCGTCACGCCCAATCATCTGCACGCGCCGGTCGCGACGGCCTTCCTCGAGGCCGGCATAGACGTGATCTGCGATAAGCCGCTGTCGACGACGCTTGGCGAGGCCGAGGCGCTGGTGGCGCTGACGAAAGCCATGCAGCGCCGGTTCGTCGTCACGCTCAACAACACGGGCTACGCCATGGTCCGCCAGGCGCGCGAGATGGTGGCGGCGGGTGAGCTCGGCCGCATCGTGTCGGTGCATGGCGCCTATATCCAGGACTGGCTGACCAAGCCGATCGACGCCGAGGGCCAGAAACAGGCCGAATGGCGCACCGACCCGGCGCGTGCCGGCCAGTCGGCGGTGCTTGCCGATATCGGCGTGCATGCCTTCAACCTGGCAAGCTTCGTCTCCGGCTTCGAGGCGGAGGCAGTCTCGGCCGACCTCTTCACCGCCGTGCCCGGACGGCGGCTGGACGACAACGCGCATGTGCTCGTGCGCTGGGCGGGCGGGGCGCGCGGCACGATCCTCGCCAGCCAGACTTCGCCCGGCCATTACAACGACCTCTCGGTGCGCATCTATGGCGAGAAGGCCGGGCTCGAATGGTCTGGATCGCGGCCCGAGGAATTGCGCTTCTCACCCTATGGCGAGGAGACGCGCACGCTGGTGCGCGGAGGTTACGGCTCGACCGCGGAAGCCCGGCGCGTCTCGCGCATGCCCGCCGCGCATCCTGAAGGCTATATCGAGGCTTTCGCCAATTTCTACCGCGACGCCGCCGACATTATCCGCGCGCATCGCGCGGGCGGTGCGGTCGATGCCGCGCGGGCAGCGCAGGTGCCCGACGTGGTCGACGGCGCGCGTGGCGTGAAGTTTGTGGCGGCGGCGGTGGAGTCGAACGCGGCAGGCGGGGCGTGGACGGCGGCGCGGTTGGCGCAGATGCGTTAATGATAGTATCTGTTGTTGATTGGCAGGACATTCGCCTGACTGTATTCGACAACAATGAACAAATCCGACGTCTTCCTTGCTGCCAGCTTTGGATGCCTTGCTCTTGCGGCCGCTGCGTTCGCGGCGCCGCAAGTTTTTCGGGACAACAATGCCAAGGAAGTGGCGCAATGCACGCGCCTTCTCAAAACCTACCATGACACCGGCGATTGGCCGGATGCGGGTGCTCCCGAGTATATCCGCTACGACGAGTGTTATTATCTGATCTGCGGCGGAACCAAGCCGGAGGCCTGACAGCGCCCGATCGCGCTACCCCTTGATCGCCGAGCCGACGATCGAATCCACAAAGAAGCGCTGCAGGAAGACGAAGAGGATCAGCGGCGGCAGCACGGCGAGCGTCGCGCCGGCCATCACCAGGCCGGTGTTGACCGCGCCGCGATTGTAGCTGAGCAGCCGGCTGAGGCTGATGACGATCGGATAGGCGTCGGCATTGCCCTGCAGCACGGTGAGCGGCCAAAGATAGCTGTTCCAGTGATAGACGAAGGCGAACAGCGCCAGCGCGGCAATCGCGGGTGCTATGCTCGGCGCCACGATCTTGTAAAGGATGAGAAGCTCGGAGGCGCCGTCCATGCGCGCTGCGTCGATCAGGTCGTCGGGCACGCCGGCGATGAACTGGCGCATCAGGAAGATGCCGAAGGCGTTGGCGAGGTTGGGCACGATGATGCCAGCGAGGCTGGCGCTCAGTCCGAGCGAGCCGACCATGCGGTAGAGCGGGATCAGCGTCACGATCGGCGGTAGGAACATGGTGGCGATCAGGACGGAAAACAAAAGCGAGCGGCCGGGGAAGGAATATTTGGCGAAGGCGTAGCCGGCCATCGTGCTGGTGACCAGGACGCCGGCGGTGGTGACCGAGGCGATGACAAGCGAATTCCACATCGAGCGCCCGACATTGATGACGCCGGCGACCTTTTCGTAGGCCTCGAGGGTCGGCGTGCGCGCGATCCAGACCGGCGGCACCTGCATGGTCTCGGCCGGCGTCTTCAGGCTGGAGAGCACCATCCAGGCGAGCGGGAAGGCGGAGGCGACGGCGACCAGCAGCATGGCGCTCGCAAGCAGCGCCTTGCGGCCCGAAGGGCGCTTGCGAGCGAGCGATCGGGTAGCCGCGCTCATTCGCTGTCCTTGCGGTTGACGAAGGCAAACAAAGCCGAAACGCAGACGATCAGCGACAGCATCAGCATCACCGCCATGGCCGAGCCGAGACCGCCCTGCGCGCGTTCGATGCCGACGCGGCGGATATGGTAGGTGAGCACGTTGGTGGAGCCGACCGGCCCGCCTTGCGTGATCAGCGCCACCGGCTCGAACACCTGCACGGCGTTGATGATGGCGATGACGGCGCTGAACAGAAGCGTGCGGCGAAGCAGGGGCAAGGTGATGAAGCGGAACTGCTCGCTGCCGTTGGCGCCGTCGAGCGTCGCCGCCTCGTAGAGGCTGCCGGGGATCTGCGTCAGCCCGGCGATGGCGAGCACGGTGAAATAACCGACCTGCTGCCAGACATTGAGCAGCACGATCGAGACCAGCGCCGAGCGCGGCGAGGAGAGCCAGGGCTGCGGGCCGATGCCGACCAGGCCGAGCAACTGGTTGAGCGGGCCCTCGCTCGGCGAGTAGAGCTTCGACCAGACCAGCGCGACGGCGATCATCGGCACCATGTAGGTGGAAAACAGCACCGTGCGCAGCGCCGTGCCGCCGGCGACCTCGCGCTGATAGACCAGCAGCCCGAAGACCACAGACAGCGGCAGGATGAGGACGACGGACAGCGCAGTGTAGATCGCGGTGTTGAGGAGCGCGGTCTTGAAGTCGCGTCCGACCGAGGTGGGGCCGAAGATCTCATGGAAATTGCCGAGGCCGACGAAGCTCGCCTCGGAAAAGGGCGTCTGCGTCGACCAGTCCTGGAAGGACAGCCAGACGGTGAGCAGCATCGGCAACAGCACGAACACGCCGATCAATGTCACGGCGGGCGCAAGCATGATGCCCGCCGAGGCACGAAAAGCTTTGGCCATTCACCTGCTTCCGGTCAGGGACCCGAACTTACTTGGTGGCGCGCCCCAGGATCGACGTGGCGTCGGCCTGCGCGTTCGCCTGCGCATCCTTGGCCGAGACCTGGCCATACTGCAACGCCTCGAGCGTCTGCTGCAGGGATTCCGAGAACTCCTGGCCGCCAAGCACGACCGGGAAGGGCCGTGCGTCTCCCAAAACCGAGACATAGCCGGAGAGGAATTCCGAGCCGAGCTTGTCCTTATGCGCCTCGATGTCGGAACTGCGCGACGGCAGGATGCCCATCGACATCAAAATGTCCGACATGGCCGAGGCGCCGTTCTTGCCCGACTTCGGGCTGTTCAGCCAGGCGAGGAATTGCCAGGCCGCCTTCTGCTCGGCTTCGCCGGCCTTGGCATTGACGACCGTCATCCAGGAATAGGAGATCGAATGCGGCTTGTCGCCGCTCGGGCCGACGGGGATGGGAGCGGTGGCGATGTTTGCGAACTTGTCGCCCATGCCGGCCTTCAGCGCGCTCTCCCACCAATTGGCCATGATGATCATGCCGGTCTTGCCCGAGACGAAATTGTCGAGGAACGGACCGGTGGTGTTGGCGTCCGCCGTCGCCATCGCCGGAATGCTCGCGCCGGACTTTATCAAGTCTTCATAGAGCGCGAAGGTCTCGCCGGCCTGGGGACTGTCCAGCGCCGGCTTGCCATCCTTGACCAGGTTGCCGCCATTGGAGACGAGCAGCGAGGCGAAAGGATGGACCACGCCCGCTGCCCATGAGTTGATCATGCCGAAGCCCTGCTGGCCCTTGTCCTTGTCGGTCAGCTTGGCGGCGGCATCCTTGAATTCGGCCCAGGTCTTGGGCGGGGCGGCAATGCCGGCCGCCTTGAACAATTCCTTGTTGTAGTTCAGCGCGTAGACGTCGATCTCGTTCGGGATGCCGTAGAGCGTGCCGCCGACAGAAGCGGCGCTGACGACGCCGGCCGGCCAGGCGCTCTTCACCTCGCTGGCAACAGCATCGGGGGCAGGGGCGACGAGCTTGTCCTTGGCCAGTTCCGGCAGCCACAGATCGTAGATGCCGCCGATCGTCGGACCATCGGAGGAGCCGCCCTGCGAGCGCAGCGTGGTCAAGAGATCGCCGAAAGGAACCGCGCGCACGGTGACGGCGACATCGGGATGCTGCCTGGAAAAATCCTTGGCCGCCGCCTCGAGCAGCGCCACCGTCTCCGGCGACCAATGCGTCAGGTAGGAGATGTTGACCGACTGCGCCCAGCCGGTCGCGGGCAGCGCGATGAGCCCCGCGGCCAGCGTCAGCTTCGAGATCCAGGCAAGCGACATCCGCATCCTCCACAAGCTGCGACGAGAGCAATGACGTTATGACAAGTTTGAGCAAAGGCGCAAGCCCCCTCCGCGCAAATGCTCGGATCCTGTTTGTCGGTCAAACAGTCCAGATGATACCGATTTTTCAAATAATTTATAAAAATCACCCGTTTAATATAAATCTCCATGCCGGACTTCCGGTCGACCCGTGGTCGACGACGTCTTTGCAGCTCTTGCGAATGGCATCATGTCGTTATAATGACTTTGCGAAAAGGCAAACGGACGCTTCCGGGCTGCTGCGATGCGGACCTCAAAACCGAGAAAATGGGAGAACTGGCAATGAGCATGCTTTCCATACACCGGCGCGCCGCGCTTGGCCTGATCGGCGGCCTCGCTGCTGCCGGCGCGGGTATCCTTACGACGCTGCCGGCCCACGCCGACTCGACGGTGACGCTGTGGAGCTGGCGCACCGAGGACGAGGCCGCCATGCACCGCATCTTTGAGGCCTTCGAGAAGAAGAACCCGGACATCAAGGTCAACATCCAGTTCACGCCCGATGCCGATTATCAGAACCGCCTAAGCACGGCATTGCGCGGCGGGCGCGGACCCGACATCGCGCAGCTCAAGGCCTATGGCGAATTGCAGCCCTTCATCGAAGGTGGTTATCTCGACGCGCTCGACGACAGCGTAGCGGAGCTGAAGAACATGCCCGACGCCGCCCTTGGCGGGGCGCGCGGCCGCGCCGACGGCAAGCTCTACGGCGTGCCCTATTCGGTGCCGATGATGGGTGTCTTCTACAATGAGGACATCTTCGCCGCGCAAGGCCTCGAGATCCCCAAGACCTACAAGGATTTCGTCGCCGCCTGCGAGAAGCTCAAGGCGGCGGGCATCACGCCGATCGCCAATGGCGGCGCCAACGGCTCGGCCTGGGAGCTGGAGATCGGCGTCGGCGTCATCGGGCCGACGCTCTACGGCCCGGGCTTCTATGACGAGATGATGAGCGGCAAGGCCACCTTCGAGGACCCGCGCTATGTCGCGGGGCTAAAGCGCTTCGCCGAGTTGAAGCCATACTATTCCGACGGCTTCGCCGGGATCGACTACACCACCGCGACGCAGCAATTCATCGGCGGCAAGGCGGCGATGTTCTTCGGCGGCTCGTTCGAGAACGGCAGCTTCAAGTCGCAGAACCCGAAGCTGAAATTCTCGATCTTCCCGTTCCCGGCCGACGACGCCTCGACCAAGCTCTACACCTCGGCCTTCTCGGACGGCTCCTACGGTCTGGTCTCGGAAAGCCAGAACAAGGAAGCGGCGATCAAGGTGCTGAACTACATGGCCTCGGCCGAATTCGCGCAGGCCTTCGCCGACGAGCTCGGCTGGCCGCCAGCGCGCACCGACGTCACGGTGAAAGATCCGGTCCTGTCCAAGATGATGGAAATGGCGAAGAACTCGACGCCGTATCTCACGCTGGTCGGCTTCCGCTGGCAGACGCCGACGGCATCGTCGGTGCTGCAGTCCGAGATCATCGACATGGTCGAAGGCAATGTCGCGCCGGAGAAGCTGGCGGCCGACATGCAGGCGGCGGTCGCCACCTGGTTCAAGCCCAAACAGTAAGGCCCGCTGCCGGCCGCGACGTGGCCGGCGCCTTGATCCCGATAGAACGCAGCGCATGACCAAGTTCCGCCGCACGACCAGCCTCCAGCGCACGCAGCAGCGCATGGCCGTGCTGTTCATCCTGCCGGCCTTGGCCATCTACGGGCTGTTCGTGCTCTATCCGCTGCTCATGTCGCTGTGGGGCAGCTTCTTCACCTGGAAGGGGCTGCGCATGCAGGAGTTCGCGGGGCTGGCGAACTTCTCGCGTCTGTTCGTGTTCCCGAGCGGCGCGCGGCTCTATGGCGCGCTTTGGCACAATGTCGCGTGGTTCTTCGGCATTATGCTGCTGCAGAACGGGCTCGGCCTGTTGTTCGCCTGGCTGCTTTTCCTGCGCGGCAGGGGCGCCGCCTTCTTCCAGTCGGTGTTCTTCTTCCCCGCCGTGCTCAGCCCCGTCATCGTCGGCGCGCTATGGCGGCTGCTGCTCGCGCCCGGCGGCATCGTCGAGTGGGCGCTCAACGGCCTCGGCCTGCACCAGGGCAGCCTGACCGTGCTCGGCAACAGCCATACCGCGCTCGGCATGCTGATCGCCGTCGATGCCTGGAACTGGATGGGCCTGCCGGTGCTGATCTACACGGCGGGTCTAAGGCAGATTTCGCCGCAGGTGTTCGAGGCGGCGAAGCTCGACGGCGCCGGCAATGCGCGCATGCTCTATGCGATAGCGCTGCCCTTGCTGATGCCGGCGCTCGGCACGCTGACGACGCTCTCCTTCATCAACACCTTCAACCAGTTCGACATCGTCTATGTGATGCAGGGCGTGCAGGGCAATCCGAGCTACGCGACCGACACGCTGGTGACTTATTTCTACAGGCTGGCCTTCGGCGCCGAGGGCGCGGTCGGCATCACCGACATCGGGCTGGCGCTGGCGCTCGGCACCATGCTGTTCCTGGTCCTCAGCATCGGCACGCTGCTGATGCTGCGCTTCTTCGACAAGCGGACGGTGGAGCTATGACCACACTCGCTATCCCGCAGAAAATGGCGCGGCTGCCCGGCTGGATTATCTTGGCTGTCTGGACGGCGGCGGTGCTCTTGCCGCTCTACATCCTTGTCGTCTCCTGCTTCAAGACGACGGCCGAGATCTACGACAACCGGCTCGGCCTACCGCAGAGCTGGGGCCTCGACAATTTCGTCCGCGCCTGGACGCGCGCCGATCTCGGCCACAATTTCATCAACAGCCTGATCGTCACCGGCGGCGCCGTGATCCTCACGATCGTCGTCTCGGCGATGGCCGCCTATCCGCTCAGCCGCTACAAGCTCGGCTGGAATGGCATCATGCTCGGCCTCTTCCTGTCCGGCATCATGCTGCCGATCCGGCTGGCCTCGGTCGAGCTGTTCACGCTGATGCGCAGCCTCGGCCTGCTCGATTCCCTTACAGGACTGATCCTGGTTTATTCGGCGATCCGCATCCCATTCGCCGTCTTCATCTTCGCCAATTTCATGCGCGTGCTGCCCTCCGAGCTCGACGAGGCGGCGCGCATGGACGGCGCCGGCGAGACGCGTATCCTGTTCCAGATCGTGCTGCCGATGGTGAAGCCGGCGGTGTCGATCGTCGCCATCTTCACGGCGATCGCGGTGTGGAACGACTTCTTTTTCCCGCTGATCTTCATCTTCGACGACCGCTACAAGACGGTGCCGCTGGCCGTCAGCGTGTTCGTCGGGCAGTTCCGCACCGATTGGGGCCTGGTGTTCGCTTCGCTGGCGATCTCCATGGCGCCGATCCTGATCATGTATTGTTTGCTGGCGCGCCAGATTCGCGAGGGCGTCGGCGCCGGGGGAGGCATGAAATGATCGAGGACAAGGTCTATGCCGCGCGCTCGATCCTGGTCGTTGGGGCGCATGCCTTCGACGCCGAGGTCATCGCCGGGCCGCTGGCGGCGGCTGCCGTCAAGGGCGGCGCCCAGGTCACCTTCCTGCATCTGTCGATGGGCGAGCAGGGCCATCCCTGCCTGATCCCGGAGCATTATTCGGTACAGAAGGAGGACGAGGCGGCGAAGGCCGCCGCGCGGCTCGGCGTCGACATGCGCAACATGAAGCTGCGCGACGCCTTCCTGCCCAACGACAACGCGACGGCCCTGCAAGTCTGCGACATCATCCGCGAGTTGCGGCCCGAGGTCGTCATCACCCACTGGCACGGCAGCTGGCACAAGGACCATCGCGCCGCCGCGCATCTCACCCAGACCGGCATTTTCTTCTCGGCGCTGCCGACGCTGAAGCGAGCCCAACCCGCGCATACGCCGCAGCTCCTGCTGTTCGGCGAGAACTGGGAGGACGACGAAGGCTTCCGGCCCGAGCATCTCGTCGATGTCAGCGCCGGTTTCGACGCCTGGCACGAGGCGGTGATGGAGTATGAGCTGGCGCGAGGCTTAAGCAGCTTCCCCTATGTCGACTATTACAGCGCGCTCTACAGGCTGCGCGGCTGTTTGCGCGGCACGCGCCATGCGCAGGCCTTCGCGGCGGCCTCGCATTCCTGGAATGCCGGCAGCGGCTTGTTCGCGCCGCCCGCCGATCGGAGCCGAGAGACATGACACGGGTCCTCGCCATCGATCTCGGCGGCACAAATCTGCGTGCCGCGCTCCATACCGGCGGTATCGGCGCTCTTGCGCCGCGAGCCCGCGAGCCGGCGCCGGGCACTCTCGACGCGTTCGCTTCGCGCGTTCGCGCGCTTGCCGTCGAGGGTGAAGCCAAAGCGCTCGGGCTTGCGGTGCCTGGTCTGGCCGAAGGGTCGATCTGCCGTTGGATCCCGAACCTGCCCTGGCTCGATGGTGTCGACATCGCCGCGCTGTTCCCAGACATGAGCGTGGCGATCGGCAATGACGCGCAGGTCGCGCTTCTGGCGGAAGCGGCCGAGGGCGCGGCCAAGGGTGTTTCCGACGCGATCCTGCTGGCCATCGGCACAGGCATTGGTTCGGCGGTGCTCGCCAATGGCCGCATCGTCGCCGGCGCGCATGGCGGCGCCTGCTCCTTCGGCTGGGCGTGCGCCGATGCCGGGGATCAGGGCGATGAACGCAGCGGCTGGCTGGAGCGCGTCGCCTCGGGACGCGCGCTCGATGCGCTTGCCAGCCAGGTTGGGCTCCCAAATGGCGCCGAGTTGATCGCCGCCGCCCGCGCCGGGCAACCCGCCGCGCTTGCCGCCGTGAAGGAGACCGCGCGACGGCTGGGCGTCGCGCTTGCCGGGGCTGTGGGGCTGCTCGATCCGGGTGTGATCCTGGTCTCCGGCGGCTTGGCGGATGCGCTGGATGTGATTGCGCCGCCGCTGCTTGCGGCATTACGGCGACAATTGCCGCCGCATCTGTGCGGCATCGAACTCAAGCCTGGAAAATTCGGCTCGCGCGCCGGACTGGTGGGTGCTGCGCTTGCCGGGCGGGCGGGAAGCGGGTGGAGGCAGATCCGATGAGCGAAGCGAGCTTTCAGCAGCCGGACCGCAGGCGGCCGGAGCCGCTCTGGTACCAGGTCGAGGAGGCGATCCGCGCCATCGTCAAGAGCGGCGAGTGGGCGACCGGCGACCAGATCCCGGCCGAGGACCGGCTCTGCGCGCTGTTCGGCGTCAGCCGCATCACGCTGCGCCACGCGCTGCGCAACCTCGAGGAGGGCGGGCTACTCAGGCGAGAGCATGGCAGAGGCACCTTTGTGCGCTCGGCTACGCTGGTCGCAGGCACGCGCGAGCTCACCTCCTTCACCCAGGAAATGGGCAATATCGGCGTGGTCGCCGGCTCGCGCCTGCTCGACTGCAGCCTGACGACGGCGAATGCGGCGGCGGCCGGCGCGCTCGAGATCGAGGAAGGCGATCCCATCGTGCGGATCAGGCGGTTGCGGCTCGGCAACAACGAGCCGATCGGCATCCAGACGGCGCAACTGGCGGCGGCGCGCGTGCCGGGCTTCCTCGACGCCGGCCTGCTCAAGGGCTCGCTCTACGAGGCGCTGGAGCGGCAATACGGCATCGTGCCGGTCGAGGCGCGCGAGAACTACCGCGTCGGCGCGGTCAGCGCGGCCGATGCCGAGCTGCTCGAGCTGGCCGTGGGCAGTCCCGCCTTCGTGGTCGAACGCATCACCATCGACGAACGCGGTCCGTTCGAATTCACCGTCTCGGTGATGCGCGGCGACCGCTACGAGATCCGCTCGACGTTGCGCGCCGGCCGCCTCCCAAACACCAGAAGCTGACACGATCAAACAGGAGTACCAAAGTGTCCGATCTCTATATTCCACGCCTCACCGCTCTTCTCGAACGGGCTTCAAAGGCGAATGCCGAAGCCTTTGGCCAGGCTGCGAGCCGTTTCGCCGACACGCTGGAAAATGGCGGGCTGGTGCATCTCTACGGCTCGGGCCATTCGGTGCTGCCGGCGCAGGAGATGTTCCCGCGCTACGGCAGCTTCGTCGGCTTCAACCCGCTGACCGACCCGCGGGTGATGTGGCACAACGTGCTCGGCGCCGGCGGCGTGCGCGAGCTGTTGTGGCTGGAGCGGACCGAGAAATATGCCGAGAAGTTCCTCGACCATCAGCCGCTGAACAAGGGCGATTCCATCATCATCTTCGGTCATAGCGGCCGCAATTCGTCAGGCATCGACACGGCGCTCTACGCCAAGAAGCGCGGCATCTTCGTCGTTGCCGTCACCAGTAAGAACAATCTCGACAAGCCGGCCACACATTCCTCCGGCAAAAGGCTGGCGGACGCAGCCGACCTCGTCATCGACACCTGCTCGCCGATCGAGGATGCGGTGGTGCCGATCGAAGGCTGGACTCGGCCGGTGGCGGGCTCGTCGACAGTGCTGGCGATGATCATGGCGCATGAACTCTTGGCGCGCACGGCCGAGCAATTGTCGAAGCGCGGCATCGAGCTGCCGGTCTTCGCCTCGCCGACCATCGCGGGCGTCACGCTGCACGACACGGACGTCATCTATGGTGTCTACCGCGAGCGCATGATCGAGGCGCAGAAGAAGCACCTGCCGAGCTTCCAGGCGACGATGCGCGGCGAATGACGATGCTCGGGAGGTGCGTTCGGCGCGCCTCCCGCAACGGTGTCAATACTCGCGGCGCCTGGGCGTGGAATGCTTGGGCGGCGCGTCATTCTCATCGGGATTGGGGATCGGCGCCTCATCGGGAAGCCGATCCGGATCCGGCTCGCGCATGGGCTTGGGTTCCGGGATTGGAGGAGGCGTGGGCACCGGCGTGGGAGACGGGTCCGGATTGGGGAGAATGGCCATCGCTTTTTCCTTCCGCTCGGCGCCTTGGCAGGCTCTGCGCGATCCCGACAAGCGGGATGTCCTGCCCGACCTGAAATGATGGAGGCGATCGCCGTATTCAGACGGTTTCGTCAGGAGCGATCGGCGGCAAGCTGGCAGAACGGCCGCGCCAGCGGATGGTTCCCACATGATCGCGCCGCGAGAACGATCAAATGATTCCGCGGGTCCGTTTCGGCCCTTGCCGGCGTGGGGCGGCGCCTTAGTTCCCAGTGTGGGCGGGTGATCATCTGTCGATACAGGAGACGGCCGTGAAGCACCAAACCCTTGACCAAATCAACGCCGTTGCCGACGTTCATGCCGAAGCACCGGCTCTCATCGCCAATCGGGGCCAGCGCCTTGAGCGCTGGGCGCAACTTCTCGAACAAAGCCCTAGCCGCCGCCTCACGGCGTTGGCGGGCACCGAATACGCTCCACCCGACGTGCGTGAGAGAATGCGCACCGACGGATCGGCGATCACCGTCGCATTCGAAGATCCGATCTTCCGTGCGCAGGGCCTGCAGGATGACACGTACGGCGAAGCCAAGCGCTTCTTCGAGATGAGCGACTGGCAACTGCATGAGGTTGTCTGCCATTGCCATGTCGGCGCCAACATGCCGGCGCGCTGGGCGGCGTCGCGCGTGCGCGCGGCGGTCTCTCCGGGTGCAGGCATCTTTGCGTGGCTGAGAGCTGTGTTCATGCACTAGGCGTGCGCCTACGCACCGGGGCGTTGGTTCGAGATCTTGATAGGAGTAACGGAGACCTGGCGAGTTCTCCGCCTCCTTGCGTTAGCGGTCGATCTCGCCGAAGACGATGTCGAGCGAACCGATGATCGCCGCGACATCCGCCACCATGTGCCCGCGCGACAGACGCCGAACTCGCCCTTCGGCGCTTCAACCGCCATAGACCTCGCCGCGCACGCGGGACCGCGGTCATGGCGACCTCCGCAAGAGCGAGGATCGAAGGCGACCGTGCCCGTTCGGCCGCGTCATCCCCGCAAGAGTCAGGCCGTCGTCTGGATGATCAGCGTCAGCGTGCCGTCACCGTCGATGTTGGCTGCGATGACCTGCGAGGAATTCAGCCCGTTGGCATGCAGGACCGACGTCGCCTCGGGCGAGGCGTCGACCGAGCTCTGCAGCTTGGCCAGCTCCTTGGCCGTCGTCCTGGTGACTACGGCCTCGGCCTGCGCCTTCACTTCCGAAGGCAGGTCCTCCATCGCCACCACGACGATGTTGGTTACGTTCTGGGCGGCGTCGCCTTGGCCGGGCTGAGGCTGGCCGGGCTGAGGCTGGTCCGGGATGGACTCCTGAGCAGGAGGCGGGGCCTGCGGCGGCTGCGGATCGGCGCGTTGAGCAGAAGCGGGCTGCGCCAATGCCATTGCCGACAGCGTCAGGACCATCGTCAAGGTGCGCATCGTCTTTCCTTTCGATCTCGAAATCTGACGACACAACCCCGGGGCCAGGTGATGGTTCCCGGAAAGCCGTGGCAGTTAAGGGACACGCATTGTCCGGAAAGTGACGGAGTAGCGGTGTTGCGCGACAGGCGGGATGGAGTGTTCCCACTCGTTTCGCGACGGGCCGGCCATGAGATAGACCGACCTAGGCTCGACGTCGATCGTTTCGCGGTCCCATGCCGTGCCGCTCTTGCGGCGCAGCCGGAAGCTGCAGGGCGCCAGCAGGGAAACGCCGGCGACCAGCTCGAAATGCGGCTTGTCCCGATGCCAGCCTATGCCGGCGCCCGGGCGATATTCGTTAATGAGCACCTGCGCGAATTCGCTCGCCGGGACGCCCGCGAATTCGGCGACCTTGGCGCGCAGCGGCAGCAGGAAATCCGGAATGGGCGGCGCTTCGAGCACCTGACGACGCCCATAGTCATAGCGCAGGCCGAAGCCGACGACCTGCCTGTTGGCAAGATAGCCATGAAAGTCGAACGGCTTGAAAGGCAGGCCGCGGATATGGCGGGCCAGCTCTTGCTCTTCGTCACGGCTGATCAGTTCCGGCTTGTAGGAGAAGCCTTCGGGCAGGCTTGCGGGCAGTGCGGGCGCACCAAAGAGATCGCCCTGGCCGGCGCTCTCCCTGGTCGGGCGTTTGGCTGATGACATGCGGCTCAGATAGGCGATCGGAGCGCCTGTGCAAGGCCGCTCCCGGCTCGCGGAACCAGGAGAATGCGTCAAGGGTTAGGATGGAAGCAGGATGCCGGCCATGCCTTCCACCGCAATCCAGAACATTCACTATGATCCGTCGCGGCGAGTCCTTTCGGTGTGGTTCGTTCCGAGCGGCGACCGCTACTATGAGGATGTGGGAACCCGAGATCTACATGGCCTTCAAGGCAGCTTTCTCAAAAGGCCAATTCTTCAACGAGTTCGTGCGCGATCGCTTCAGATACCGCCTCGTTGGACGTGGGCGCCGGCATTGAGTGCGAGGGCGCCACGTCTTGACGCCGCGCCGCCGTCAGCCCGTCTTGGGCGCGAGGATGCACATCACGTGCTCGGCGATCGCCAGGCTGGCAGTCAGGCCGGGGCTTTCGATGCCGAACAAATTGACGAGGCCGTCGATGCCATGCGTTGCGGCATCCTGGATGGCGAAATCGCTGTTGGCGTCGCCTGGGCCGGAGAGCTTCGGCCGGATGCCGCTATAGGCCGCCTGCAGGCTGCCATCGGGCAGATCAGGCCAATATCTGCGGATCGCGGCATAGAAGCGCTCGCCGCGCGCCGGATCGACGCGATAGTCGATCGTGTCCGTCCACTCGACGTCCGGTCCGAAGCGTGCGGCGCCCGCAAGATCGAGCGTAAGATGGACGCCGAGCCCGCCGGGCTCAGGCACGGGATAGATAAGATGTGAAAAGGGCGCGCGCCCGGCAACCGAGAAATAATTGCCCTTGGCGTAGCGAAGCGTCGGCAGGAATTGCCGGCCGAACCCTTCGAGCGAGCCTGCCAGGGCGACGGCGCCCAGGCCGGCCGCGTTGATAAGGCGCGGCGCGGCGATCTCGAACTGCTCGCCGCTCGCCGCGTCCATCGTCCGCACCACGATCCTGCCAGGCTCGACGCGGCCCGAGACGATGCGGGTGTTGAGCGACAGCGTCGCACCGTTATCCTCGGCGTCGCCGAGCAGGCCGAGCATGAGCGCGTGGCTGTCGATGATGCCAGTGGACGGCGAAAGCAGCGCCTTGGTGCAGTGAAGCGCCGGCTCCAGGGCTTGCGCTTCGGCGGCGGAGGCGAAGCGCAAATCGTCGACGCCGCAGGCAGCGGCGCCAGCCTGGATCTTGGCAAGCACGGGGTCCTGGGCCTCGTCGGTCGCGACGATCAGCTTGCCTGCGCGGCGATGCGGGATCGCGCGTTCCGCACAGTATCGGTACAACATGCCTCGGCCAGCGACGCAGAGCCGGGCCTTCAGCGACCCTTGCGGATAATAGATCCCGGCATGGATGACTTCCGAATTGCGCGAGCTCGTCTCGGTGCCGATGGCATCCGCGGCTTCGAGGACAAGCGTGTCGAGACCTTTGGCGGCCAATGCGCGCGCGACCGCCAGACCAATCACGCCTGCGCCCGCGATAATGCAGTCGACTTGTTCCATGCGCTAACCCTGTTGCGCCGTCAGTTCCGCGACGGTCGCGGCTTGTTGGCGCTATCGATACCGGCTTCGCGGCTCTTGCGATCAGCCTTCGCAATGAGGCATCAGCCGTGACAATGCAACGCGGAACTTTCGGATTTCTCAACGAGGAATCTCGTTCTATTTCCGCTTTGGACCCCCAGACAGGACCTCACCATGATGGACCCCCGCCCGAATTCCCCTGAAGCCCGCGATATAAGCTACCACATGCATGGCTACACCAACGCGCGCAAGCACCAGGAAACCGGTCCGCTGGTCATCGAAAAGGGCGATGGCGTCTATGTCGAGGACATTGCCGGCAATCGCTACATCGAGGCGATGGCGGGCTTGTGGAGCGTTGCCGTCGGCTTCTCGGAAAAGCGGCTGGTCGAAGCCGCGACAAGACAGATGTCGAAGCTGCCCTTTTACCACGACTTCGGATCGAAGGCGCATTCGCCGCTGATCGACTTGGCCGAGAAGCTGGCGCAGATGGCGCCGGTGCCGATGAGCAAGGCTTATTTCACCAATTCCGGTTCCGAGGCCAACGATACCGCGATCAAGATGATCTGGTATCGCTCGAACGCGCTCGGGCAGCCGGCGCGCAAGAAGATCATCAGCCGCAAGCGCGGCTATCATGGCGTCACCATCGCCTCGGCCAGCCTGACCGGCCTGCCGAACAACCATCTCTCCTTCGACCTGCCGATCGCCAACATCCTGCACACGTCGACGCCACATCACTGGCGCGACGCGGAGCCCGGCGAAAGCGAGGAACAGTTTTCCGCCCGGCTCGCCGACGAGCTGGAAAAGCTCATCCTCGCCGAGGGGCCTGAAACGATCGCCGCTTTCATCGGCGAGCCGATCATGGGCGCCGGCGGCGTCGTTGTCCCGCCCGCCGGCTACTGGGAAAGGATCCAGGCGATGCTGTCGAGATACGACATCCTGTTGGTGGCCGACGAGGTGATCTGCGGTTTCGGACGCACCGGCGAGATGTTCGGCTCGCAGACCTTCGGCATCAAGCCAGACATCATGGTGCTGTCCAAGCAGATCTCGTCCTCCTATCTGCCGATCTCGGCGCTGCTCATCAACGATCATGTGTTCGAGCCGATCGCCGACGAGAGCAACCGCATCGGCACCTTCGGTCACGGCTTCACCGGCGGCGGTCATCCGGTCGCCGCGGCGGTCGCGCTGGAGAACATCAAGCTGATCGAGGAGCGCGACCTCGTCGGCAATGCGCGCAAGGTCGGCGCGCATTTGCAGGCAAGGCTGCGCAAGCTTGCCTCGCATCCGCTGGTGGGCGAGGTGCGCGGCGTCGGCCTCATCGCCGCCGTCGAGCTCGTCGCCGACAAGGCGACCAAGGCGCCCTGGGGCAAGCCGGCGGCGCTCGGCGCGCTGGTCAACGGCTTCCTGCAGCAGAATGGCGTCATCTCGCGCAACATGGGCGATGCCATCGCCTTCTGTCCGCCGCTGATCATCACCGAGACCCAGATCGACGCGGTGATCGATGCGTTCGAGCGGTCGCTCGCCGCCGCCCTGCCGCAGGTTCATCCGCAGGGCTGAAGAGGATGGCGTCCGATGTCCTGGCGCCTTTTCCCCCGCTGATCGGCAAAGTGTTTATGGGCCTCTCGCAGTCGGTATCCATAATCTGTTCGATCCATGGAAAAATTGTTCGGTGGCGAGCCCTCCAAGGGTCGACGGTTCCTTCTAAGACGGGTCGGAGTCCATAAAAATTGTAGACATTGGACTCTGGTCGTCGACATACCGAGAAAGTGCCGCAGCATGCCCAATCCAACCGTTGTCGGTTTCTCCGGAAATTTCACCCGGCCTTCGAAGACGCGCGGCTTCGTCGAGCATGTCGTCAGGGATATCGCCGTCCGCAACAATCTGTCCGCGAGCACCTATGACATCGAGGATGTCGGCGCCTCGCTCGGCAGCGCCAAATGGGCGCGCGATCTCGATCTGCAGGGCCGCGACGTCCTCGACAAGGTCGTCAACGCCGATGTGCTGGTGGTCGGATCACCGACCTACAAGGGCAGCTATACGGGCCTGTTCAAGCACTTCTTCGACCTGCTCGACCCGTCCGCGCTCAGGGGCAAGCCGGTGCTGCTGCTTGCCACCGGCGGCGGTGAACGGCACGCGCTGATCGTCGAGCACCAGCTTCGGCCGCTGTTCGGATTCTTCGAGGCGCTTGCCTTGCCGACGGGGGTTTATGCGACGGACAAGGATTTCGCCGATGGCGTTCTCGTGTCCGACGCGATCCGCAAACGCGCCGCGCAGGCGGTCGAAGAGGCGGGTTATGCGCTGTTGCGCCGCGCTGGCGGTCAGCGGGTTGCGGCCGAATAGCCGAGGCCCTCTGGCCGGGGACGTTTCCCGACGGTGAGGCATGGCCGATACGCGATGGCGCCAGCCGGCAGGCGATACGATTATCGCGGCGTTTCAAGCGTATCCGAGATGGCGGGCGAAATTGGACGGCTGACATTGCCGGTTGCAATACCGCGAGACGCTCCTTGGACAGGGCTCGCACGAGCACAGATCTATATCCCCGACCAGTTCGATGCGATCACGAGTTAGTTCCATCGCGATAGTCGGAAGCGGCTGATATCCGCGAGGAAATCAAACGCTTACCTACATTAGGACTTGCTGGTATAAGAGGTTTCGTCAAGGCTGGTTTGTCCACGTCGGGAAATTTCAAGCTGAGACACTGTCGACATTTGACGATTTGGTGCGCCGAGTTGGCATAACCTGGCTGAGGGTGTGCGATGACAGAAGTCTCGATACGCCGAGCAGACTTCATGATGGTCCTCGCTTATGCCTCGGATCTCGCGACAGGCCATTCCCGCGACTTCGCGCTGAAATCCTGCGTGCTGGCAATGCGGATCGCCGAGCTTGCTGGTGTTTCGGAGCAGGTTCGGCGCAACGCCTATCACCAGTCCATGCTGCGTTATGTCGGCTGCAACGCGGACACCGACCTTCTCTCGGGTCTCTTCGGCGACGAAATCGCGCTTCGCCAGGACCTTGTCGGCCTCGACATGGGTAACCGCGCGGAACTGGGCAGGGTCTTCGTGCAGGCCTTCAAGCGGTTCTACTATGATCTCGCGCCTGACGCGCAGGCCAGGGCGATCGAGGCCGCGATGTCGCAGGCGCTCGCCGTGGCGCGCCCGGTTTTGACAGCCCATTGCGAGGTGGCGCAGCGGATCGGCGAACGCCTCGGTCTCTCCGACGAAATCCGCCGCAATCTCGGACAGATCTACGAGCGCTGGGACGGCAAGGGCCTGCCGCGTGGACTGAGTGGCGAAGAGGTCCTGCCCGCCGTGCGCCTGATCACGCTGGCGCAGGATGCGATCGCGCTCAGCGATGCCGTCGGCATCGATGCGATGGCCGAGACCATCGCCAGTCGTGCCGACGGCCCATACGAGGCCGATCTGGCCCGGCTCGTCTCAGCCAACGCCGCCATGCTGATGCGGGGTATCGGCGCCACGGTCGACCGCGAGACGATTCTAGCGCTGGAGCCAAATCCGCCGGTGATGCTGGACGAAGGGGCTTGCGACGAGGCGTTCCTCGCCATCGCCGACATGATCGACATGCGCATGCCATTCACGCAGGGCCATTCGCGGATGGTGTCGGAGCTGGCCGCGGGTGCCGGAGCAAGGATCGGTCTGCCCGCCGCCGATGTCCGCGCGCTGCGCTGGTCGGGCTGCATCCATGACATCGGAGAGCTCGTGGTGCCCGTGGCGACCTGGATGCGCAACGGCCCGCTGTCGGTGCGCGAGCGCGACGCCGCGCAACTGCATGCCTATTACGGCGAGCGCGCGCTGGCTTCCTTCGGCCATGACGGCGATGCGATGGGCGCGCTCGTGCTGCGTCATCACGAACGCCTGGATGGTTCAGGATATCACCGCAAGGTCGGCGGCTCCGACCTCTCCCCGGCGGCGAGGATATTGGCCGCCGCCGAAGCCTTCCAAACGTCGCGCGAGGAACGTCCGCACCGCAAGGCACTGTCCAGCGAGGCGGCGGCGGCACAGCTGCGTGCAGCCGTTCGTGACGGCTGCATCTGCCCCGACGCCGCCGAAGCCGTGTTGTCATTCGCCGGGCAGCAGTCGCGCCGGGCCTTGCCGCAGGCGCTGGCCGGCATGACGCCGCGCGAAATCGAGGTGCTGCGCCTGATCGCCGCCGGGCTTACGGCGAAGGAAGTGGCTCGGAGGTTGGACATCTCGCCCAAGACCGCGGACCATCACATCCAGGCAGTCTATGCGAAGATCGGCGTAGGCACCCGTGGCGCGGCCGCGCTCTACGCGGTCGAGCACGGCCTTGTCCGGCCGGGCGAAATGCCGGCATAGGGAATTCACCCCATGTGCGCCGGCTGCGAGGCGCGCATCGTGATCCTGTCGACGGACCAATGGTGGCCGCGACCGACAGGAGGTAATCCGATGCTTCTCGCAACGACCAAGGTGGCGGACGTCGACCACTTCATCCGCATCTTTTCAACCAAGGGCGCCGACAAGCGCCGGCTGCATGGCTCGAACGGCGCAACCGTGTTCCGCGACCCGAGCGAACCGGACCGCGTCTGGGCGATCTTCGATTGGGACGCCGAGGGCTGGAAGAATTTCGTGTCGGATCCGGAGGTGCCGGCGATCCTTCAGGAAGCCGGCCATGTCGGCAAGCCGCAGGCGGCACTGCTGCTCGGCCACTACGAGGCCTGAGGTCCACGCCGCGCGTCGCCTGCCGTCGGCGGCGGCGCGTCCGACAAAATCCAGAACACGAAACCCATAATCGGAGATTTCAGATGGATCCGAAACCCATCAAGATCGGCCTCATCGCCGAACTGACAGGCCCATTGTCCTTCATGGGCATCGCAAACGCGAACCTCACCACGATGCTCGTCGACGATATCAATGCCAAAGGCGGCCTGCTCGGCCGGCCGGTCGAACTCGTCATCGAGGATGGCGAGACCGCCGACAGTGTCGCCAAGGCAAAGGCCGCGAAACTGGTCGACGTCGACAAGGTCGATGTGGTCGTCGGCGGTATCTACAGTTCGACCCGCCTGGCGATCAAAAGCGAGGCGGTCACGCGGGGCAGGACGCTCTATATCTATACCGAGCAGTATGAGGGACAGGAAAATGATCCCCTGATCTTCTGCACGGGCCCCGTGCCCGCGCAGCAGGTCGACCCGCTGATCCCATGGCTGATGAAGAGCACCGGGGCGAAGCGGTTCTACCTGCCGTCGGCTGACTACATCTGGCCGCATCTGCTCAACAAGGCCGCCAGTCGGGCGGTGCACGCCAATGGCGGCGAGATCGTCGGCGAGGAGTATTTCCCGCTCGACACCGTCGATTTCCGGCGGACGGTGCAGCAGATCATGGCCAGCGGCACGGACGTGGTCTTCAACACCATTGTCCCCCCGGGCCTGACGCCATTCCTCGAAGAACTGCACAAGGCCGGTTTCGGCAAACGCGGCGGCAGAATCGTCTGCACTTACTTCGACGAAAACTTCTTCAATCTGGTGCCGTCCGAGCAGATCGAGGGCCTATACAGCTGCCTCGACTACTACCAGGAACTCGACGAACCGTTCGGCCGCGCGCTCTTGCGCCGCTATAGCGAGCGGTTCCCGGGCGGCGCCACCTTGACCGCGGGCAGCGGGTGCACCGGCCACTACCGGGCAATCAAGATGTGGGAAGCCGCGGTCAAGGAAGCAGGCAGTGTCGAGCGAGATGCGGTTATACAGGCGCTCGATCACGTGCGGATCGTCGAAGGCCCAGGCGGTCCGGCCGAGATGGTTCCAGGCCAACACCATGTTCGCATGAACATGTACATCGCGCAGGCACAGACCGGTCGATTCCGGATCGTCAAGAATCTGGGCCCGATCGATCCCAACGAGCAAGTGCTCAGCGCCTTCCAATTCAGGAACGCAGGGTGACTTGAAGCGCCGATCGCTCATCCTTCTGGCGAGGGCGGCCGCATGCTGCCCTCGCCATCTCCGTCACACCGACGGGAACGATCGGTGGATTGGTTGACGTGTGCCTCTGTGTCCTTCAAAAAAGCCATATCGCAAGGCTTGCTGGCCGGGCCCCAGCGGGTCTGCCGCCTGCCTGTCGCGGCCCGGCGACCTTATCTTCCGCCGCTCTCTCTCATCCGCGCGATGATCTCGGCCATCAGCGCAAGGTCGCGTCGTGAGTCCGCCAGGTCGGTGACCGGCTTGGTGCCCTCCATGATGTGGCGATGGAATGTCTCCAGCTCGTTGGAGAAGGCATCGCCATAAAGCGGTCCGAAGGCCTTCGTCACGGGGCCGAGCGGCCCGGCCTCGGTCACCTCCAGGCGCGTCGGCAGGCTGCGGATATAGGGCGTGTCGTAGATGATCCGCACCCGTTTGGTGTTGGAGCGAACCTCGATCATGGCATCGAACAGGCCGAGATCGTCGACCACCGCGTCATAGAGGCAGGCGAAGTGGCCATAGTCGAAGGTGATGCTGGTGTTGGCGCCGCCATTGGTGCGGTGCGCCGCCACCACCCGCCGCGGCTCGCCAAGCAAGCCGCGCATCGCCGAGATGTGGTGCGAGGAGAGCGCGGTCAGGCCGCGATAGGCGCGCACGAGCTCGGCCGAGGCGTCTTTTCCGACCATCTCGCGGATCAGCGCGTCGCGCTCCTCGGCACCGCGCGAAAGGATCGCCAGGTCGATGTCCTGCGGATAGAGGATATTCTGGCTCTTCTTCAGGAAATGCCGGCCTTCCGAGATCAGGTCGAAAATGCGCACATGGGTGATTTCTTCGTGCGCCGGCAACTCGTCTCGCGCCGCCAGATAGGCCGGCGCGTAGCGGCGCATGTAGCCGACGAAGATCGTCTTTTCGTAGTCCTTGCTCAGCGCCATCAGCTCGTCGATCTCGCGCACCGTCAGACAAGCGGGCTTTTCGAGTAGGACATGCTTGTTGGCTGTGATCGCGGCGCGGACGAAGCGGCTGTGCGTATCGTCCGATGAGAGCACGAAGACCGCGTCGATGTCCGGCGAATTGATCAGCGCCTCGGCGCTCTCATAGGCCTTGGCGGTTGGGTATTGCGAGGTGATGAGCTTCACCAGGCTCGGCGACACGTCATGGGCGCCGGCAATGACCCAGCGATCGCGCTGGTCAGCCAGCACCGGCAGATGGATCGATTGCGCGACCTCTCCAAGACCCACAAGCCCGACACGGATCAGCGCCACGGCAAACTCCTTCGCTAGTTTGTTTCAATTCCATGCGCGGCGCGGCTGTCACGCCGCGCCGGTCACCAGCGCCACGAGCTCGTTGCCGGTGGTTTCGGACGAGCGCACCGTCGCCACCATCTTGCCGGCGCGCATCACCCAGATCTGGTCGGAGAGCCGTCGCACCTGATCGAAATTGTGGCTGATCAGGATAACGCTCACGCCTTGCTCGCGCAGCTTGCGGATAAGGGCCTCGACATTTGCCGTTTCCTGCACCCCAAGCGCCGCCGTCGGCTCGTCCATAACCACCAGCTTGGCGCCGGACCCCGCCGCGCGGCAGATCGAGATCGCCTGCCTCTGACCGCCCGAGAGACGCCGGACGCGCTGGGTCACGGACGGCACGTTGATCGACAGCCGCGACAGCATCGCGCGCGCCTGGTCCTTCATCGCCTTGCGGTCGAGCAGGGCGAACGGGCCGATGCGGCGCACGATCTCGCGGTTGAGGAAAAGATTCTGCGCCACCGTCAATTCGTCGATCAGCGCCAGGTTCTGGTGCACGGTCTCGATGCCCGATTTGCGCGCCTCGTCCGGATTGGAGAACGGCTGCTGGCGGCCGTCGAAATAGATCGTGCCGCCATCGGGCACATGCACGCCGACCAGGCAACGGATCAGCGTCGACTTGCCGGCGCCGTTGTCGCCGATCACCGCGGTGACCTCACCTCGCCGGGCTTGAAACCCGACATCGGTGAAGGCGCGGATGCCGCCGAAATGCTTGCTCAGTCCCTGGCAGGCGAGGATCGCCTCGGAAGGCGCGATGTGATTGACGGTGCTCATTTCTGATATCGCATGATCAGCGCCGCCAGGACCACGATCACGCCCACGGCAAGTGGTTGATAGAAGGCCGAGACGCTGAGCAGCGTCAGCCCGTTGACGAGTGCCGTCAGCATCAGCGCGCCGATGGCCGGTCCCAGGATGCTGGCGCGGCCGCCGAAGAGGCTGACACCGCCCAGCACCACGGCCGCCACGGAGTTCAGGAGCAAGCTCGTGTTGATCTGCGGCTCGGCCGAGCCGATGCGCGCCACCAGAAGGATCGACGCGATGCCGGCGCAGAAGCCGGAGATCGTATAGGCGGCGATCTTGACGCGGTTTGTGCGAATGCCGAGCGCGCTGGCGCTCTCGGCCTGGCCGCCGGTGGCAAGCAGATGCACGCCGAACCGCGTGTGGTAGAGCGCAACATGCGCGACAAGGACGGCCGCGATCGCCACCCAGACCGGATAGCCGAACGGCCCGAGATAGCCTGACGCGAGCTTGAGCAGGAACGTCGAGCCCACCATGGTCGGCTCGCCGCCCGACAGGATGAGGCCAAGACCAGTGATGCCGGAGAGCGTGCCGAGCGTCACCACGAAATCGGGAATACGCCCGGCGGTGATCAGCAGGCCGTTCATCAAGCCTATGGCGCTGGTGGCGAGCACCGCGAGCACACAGGCGGCGAAGATGCCGAGACCCGCCGCATGGATCAGGCCGAGGATGACCGCGCCGAGCATGACGGAGGCTGCAAGCGAGAGGTCAATGCCGGACGTGGCGACAACGAAGGTCTGGCCAATCGACAGCACCACCAGGATCGCGGCGGCAAGCAGGATCGCCTGCATGTTGGCGACGCTGAGGAAGACTGGCGAGGTGACGCCGAACAGGATGACGAGACCAACCAGGCCGACGACGGATGCCCAGTCGGCCCAGAAGGAAGGATCGATGAGGAGAGCCGCCAGGGAGGGACGGCTCTCCTCGTGGACGCCCGCCTGTCGGGAGGCGGGCGCGTTGTCGGCTGGAAGGCTCACTTCAGCATCTCGCGCAAGGGATCCGGATAGTCGCCGCCTGGACGCGGGAAGTTCTTCAGCGAGGCTTCCGCATTGTCCTTGTTGATGAGGAGCACCGGCGCAGGCACGTTGGCGGGGAGTTCCTTTCCCTTGGCGGCAAGCTTGCACGCCTCAACGCCCATCGCGCCAACCACATATGGGTATTGCGCGACGGTGGCCGTGAGTTCGCCAGCAGCGACCGATTTCAGCGCGTCGACAATGCCGTCGAGGCCGATCACCTTGACGTCCTTGCCGGACGTCTGCACGGCCCGCTCGACGCCGAGCGCCATGATGTCGTTGGCGGCAAAGAAGCCGGCTAGATCCGGATGCGCGGCCAGGATGTCGGTGGCAGCAGTCAGCGCCTTCTCGCGATCCCAGTCGGCGCTCACCATGACCACCACGTCCAGCTTGCCCTCGACCGCCTGCTTGAAGCCTTTGATACGGGCGTTCGAGCCGACGTCGCCGACGATACCGGCAACCAGCGCCACCTTGGAGCCTTTCGGCACCAGCTTCAGCATCTCCTCGCCGGCCAGCGCGCCGGCTGCGACGTTGTCGGTGCCGATATAGGTCGAGACGGCGAAGCCCGCGGCCTTGGCCTGCTCGGCGTCGATGGTCGAGTCGATGTTGACGATCGGCTTCTTCTTCTGGGCGACCGGCACCAGCGCCTGCACCAGGTTGGAGACGCTGATGGGATTGACCAGGTAGCAATCGTAATCCTGCAGGGCCATGGCCGTCAGCTTGTCGGCCTGCCCCGTCGCATCGCCCATATTGGCGGCGGCCTGCACGTTGACACCAACGCCGTCGGCCTTGGCCTGTTCCTCGATGCCCTTCTGCATGGTCTGGAAGAACGGATTGTCGAGGCCTTTGACGATCGCGGCGACCTTGGCGTCTTCGGCGTGTGCCGGCACGGCAAACGTAGTGGCAAGCAGGCCAGCGCCGAGCGCCAGGCAATTGAACATGCGCATATATCTTCCTCCTCCGGATTTTTGATTGTCGGCTCGTTGTTCTGCGAACAGCATGGCTGACGAGACACACGCGAGCCCGGGGCTTGCGATGGAAAGACAAGCTGGTGCGCGCACAAGGCGCCCGTTTCGGGTTTCCTTCATATCAGGCGTTGCTCCTCCCAGAGCGCTGATGAGATCACATCAGCGTTATCGCATGTTTGGAAATAATTTTACGCACGTCAAGAATTAAAATGGAATGCCGTGCATTTTTGTGGTCTAGGATATGGGGAAGGCGCTCTTCGATGATCTTCGCCGATTGATAGATTTGCACGCCCTGCGCAACTTCAGCTTCGGCCGGACTTACCGCCCCGGGGCGCGCCGGGCTTCTCCGGCGCGCTCCCGGTTTAGTCGTTCTGCACCATGGCCAACGCCGTCCCCGGCTCACCTTCCCACAGGATCAGGCTTGCCGCGCCCACCAGCCCGGCGCGGTCGCCGAGCTCGGCCGGCACGATCGGCACGTCGCGATAGGCCTGCATGGCCCGCTCCTCGATCGTCGCCCTGATCCCCGGGGCCAGCAGGTCGAAGCCGTTGGCGAGTCCGCCGCCCATGACGATCACCTCGGGCGAATAGAGATGCAAAAGGTTGGTAAAGCCGACGCCGAGCCATTTCGCTTCCGCCTCGACCAGGTCGCGCGCCACCGCGTCCCCTGTCCGCGCGGCCTCGACGACATGGCGGGCCGAGACGTCGCCGTCATTGGAAAGCCGCCGCAACTGCGAGCCGTCGCCGGGCGCGGTGAGCCGCGTCGCCCGGCGCCCGAGAGCGGTGCCCGAAGCGACGGCCTCGAAGCAGCCGACATTGCCGCAGAAGCAGCGATCGCCTTCTCCGGTGATCGTCATGTGGCCGATCTCGGCCGCCAGGCCGCGCCTGCCGTGATAGATGTGGCCGTCGGCGATCACGCCGCCGCCGATGCCGGTCGACACGGTGACGAAGACCAGCGAGCCCGCGCCGCGTCCGGCGCCGAAGCGCCATTCGCCGAGCGCTGCCGCATTGGCGTCGTTCTCCAACCGAACCGGCAGGCCGAACTGCCGGCTCAAAATGTCGATCATCGGCACGTTGTGCCAGCCGGAGAGCGTCGGCGGTCCGATGACGATGCCTGCCTTGGGGTCGAGCGGACCAGGCGCGCAGGCGCCGATACCGATCACTTTGGCCTGCGGGTGGTCGTCCAGCAGTTTGTCGGCGAGCGCAATGATCCGGCCGATGACCGCCTCGGATCCCGCCTCAGTCATCGTCGGTTCCGAGACGCGCGCCACGACCTCGCCGCCGCGCCCGATCAGCGCGCCGCGCAGCTCCGTGCCGCCGAGGTCGAAGGCTAGCGCAAGCGTGCTCATCAGGCGGCGGCCTTCAGTCCGTGCAGCCAGACCATGCGCCGCGCGAGGTCGGGATCGCCAAAGGCGAGCGAGCCCATCACCACAGTGTCTGCGCCTGCGGCGCGCAGCAGCGGCACCGTCTCGTGCCGGATGCCGCCATCGGCTGCCAAAATGATGTCGGCCTCGCGGCCGGCCCGTCGCATCAGCGCGCGCGCCTCGATCAGTCTGGGGCAGGCCTTTTCGGACAGGCTCTGCCCCTTGACGCCGATCGAGGTGCCGAGCAGCGTCACGAAGGCGACGTCAGGCAGGAACGGCTCGATCGCGTCGACCGGCGTTTCGAGCCTGAGCACCACGCCCGCCTCGGCGCCGAGCTCACGCGCCAGCTTGACCGCGCGCAACCCGGCCTCGCCGTTTTCGGCGTGGATGGTGACGAGGTCGGCGCCGGCCTCGATGAAATGGCGCGTCTGCGCCTCGACGATTTGCGCCTCGACCATCAGGTGCACGTGGATCGGTTTGGCCGTCAGCCTGGCGATGCGCGCCACCAGATCCGGGAAGAACAGGAAGCCGGGCGTGAAGCGGGCGTCCGCCACATCGATGTGATGCAGGTCGGCATGGGCTTCGATCCGCTTCAGGTCGCGCTCCATGTTGGCGAGGTCGGCCGACCACAGCGAGAATTCGCCGATCAGCCGGTTGCGCGGCAATGCGGCTATGGCCGCGGGACCGGAGAGAGGTTTGGCGATCATGACGGAATGAGGCTCCGGGCTTTCGAGTGGGAATGAAGGAAGAAGCTGATCTGCTCATGCAGTTCGGCCAAATGCTTCGCGCTGTCGCGCGCCTTGGGCATTACTTCCGCGAAGATCGCGTTGGGTATCGCGGCAGCCAGCGCATAGGCGCTCGACAATGGGTGCACGGCATCGATTTCGTTGCCGATGACCAGCGCCGGAAGGTCGAGCGCGGCAGCGTCGCGTTCCGAAACGCCGGGTCCATCGCCAGCGATGTCGGCAAGCACCCGTGCGAAGGCTTGGGCGTCGGGCCGGGCGAAATAGCCGAGCAGCGAAGCGAGATTGTCGGGCGCCTCGCGATTGAGCCGCGCGGCGGTCTCGGATTGCGCGAAGATCGCTCTCGCTTTCTCCGGGCCGTGGAACAGGATGAGTTCGGCGACCTCGGCGACCGGCTGCATGTTCTGCGGCGCTGGCGAGAACGTCCATGCCGGCCGCACCAGGATGAGGCCAGCGACGCGCTCCGGATGACGGCAGGCGAGACGAAGCGCAATTCCTGCGCCCATCGAGACGCCGCCGGCAACGAAGCGGTCGAGGCCGGCCCGATCGGCCGCGGCAAGCACATCGTCAGCGAACATTTCGAACGAGAACGGTCGCCGTTCACCGAAGCCTGAGCCGCCATGGCCGCGGCATTCCAGCGTGATGCGGCGGAAGCCGGTGGGGCAAGTCTGGGCGACCTGCGCCTCGCCGCCGCCGAGCCCGTGCTGGAACACCACCGCCGGGCCTTCGCCCGTGTCGGTGCCGAGCAGCGTCGCGCCGTCGCGAAGAAGCGCAATCTGGCCCGCCATCACACCAGCTCCTTGAGAAGGCGCGCGACGCCCGGCGCCTCCCTGGCCGAGAGCCCATGCGTCACCAGCGGCCCGTCGAAGCCTGTGGCTTTCAGCCGGGCGATGAAGTCGGGAAAGTCGACGACGCCCTGTCCGGCCGTGGCAAAGCGGCCATCGGCGAAGCGGTCCTTGGCATGCGCCAGAGAGACATGGCCAGCCACGCGCTCGACCGCTTCGGCAACGATGGAGCGTGCCTGTTCGGCATTCGCCCGCTCGAACAGGTTTGCTGGATCGAGCACGATGCGCAGCCGCTGCGAGCCCATCTCGCCGATCAGCTGCATCGCGTCTTCGGCCGATGTGACGATGTTGGCCTGCTCCGGCTCGATGCCGAGATCGACGCCGTGGCGTTCGGCGAGCTGCAGCGCCTTTTCCATCTCGCACGCCATGTCGGCCCAGGCCGAGTGATCGGCATTGTCGGGATGGTACGCCCACTGATCCTCGGCGTTGCGCGTCCCGGTGCAGAGCGTGACGAGCGGGATCGAAAGCCTGGCCGCGGTTTCGATGACGACCGCAAGCCGTCGCAGTCCATCCTGGCGTATCCGGCTGTCCGGATGCGCCATATTGTAGGTGCCGGACAGAGCGACGAGACCGATCCCGGTCGCCTCGGCAGCGGCACCGATAGTGTCTATCGCCGCGTCCGGAGCCGCGTCCGGCATCGACGGCAGGCCGGCGCAGGCGAGGTTGAACTGGGCGGCCGCGAAGCCCGCATCACGGACAGCGGCAAGCACGCCGGTCGGCTCGCTGCCCGGGAAAGTCTTGGCGAACACGCCGACCTGCATCAGACAGCTCCCGTCACGCTGGCGAGCGTGACGCGCTCGCCGCTCTCGACCGAGCGGGCGATCGCCACCATGGCGCGGATCGAGGCGAGCCCATCCTCGACCGTGGCACCGCGCTGCGGCGCGCCGTTGAGCACCGTGTCGGCGAGGCCTTCCAACTGGCGGCGGAAGAAATGGCCGTCGGCGCCGAGCGGTTTTCGCGATGTCGCGTCCTTCTCGTGGAAGATGTCGACCTCGCTGGCGCGGAAATACCAGGGATTGAAAGTCTTCGCGATCACCGAGCCGTTCTGGCCATAGAGCTGGAAGCCCTCGTGCCAGTCCATCCGCACAGCGACGGTGAGGTCGAGATGGCCGAGCGCCCCATTGGCGAATTCGGTCTCGACGAACCAGCAATAGGCGCCGAAGCGCTCGTTGAGGCGGGCACGAACGGCGGTGATCTCGCCGCACAGGAAGCGCGCCGTGTCGACGAGATGCGAGCCATGCGCCAGCATGAAATACTGCCGCAGGTCCGCCTTTGGATTGCCGCCCGGCTTCTTCGCCAGCTTGCTTGTGATGGGCAGCGGCTGCACCGCGTCGGTGTTGGTGTAGCGATGGGTGGAATCGCAATACCAGGCCTTGAGCGCCAGGATCTCGCCCATCTCGTCGCGCACGAAATCGCGTGCCGCTTCCAGCGCCGGGTCGAAGCGTTTCATGTGGCCGACCTGCAGCACCTTGCCCGAGCGTTTGACCGCTTCAGCAAGCTTCTCGCCTTCCTCGACCGAGACCCCGATCGGCTTTTCGCAGAGCACATGCTTGCCCGCTTCCAGCGCCTTGATCGACATCGGCACGTGATAGGCGTCAGACGTAGCGACAATCACCGCCTCGAGCTCCGGATCGGCGAGCATCTCGTCATAGTCGCCATACATCTTGCGCGGCTCATAGGTGGCGCCCATGCGCGCCAGCAGATCGGGCGCCGCATCGCAGATCGCGTAGAGGTCGGCGTTGCTTGCCTTCACGCAGGATTCCAGATGCGCGAACTGCGCGATCGGCCCGCAGCCGAGCACACCGACACGAAGGCGACGGTCTTGCTTGTGGATCATCGTGACGCCCCGTAGCCGCGCATGGTCTGGCGGTTGGTCTTGACCGCGCCGGCCGGATCGGCGGCGGCAGTCTCGGATTCTTCCTCAAGCACCAGCCAGCCGTTGAAGTTGGGGGCGCCGCTGGCGATCTCGATCACCTTTGCCGTGTCGCAGACGCCCTTGCCGAGCATCGCCCAGGTGCCGTTCGCATCGACATCCTTCAGATGCACGTAGCGGATGCGGTCGCGATAGGTCGTGAGCGTGTCGGCCATGTCCTTGTGGCCGCGCAATATGTGCCCCGTGTCCGGCACCCAGCCGACCAGCGAAGCGTCGATCAACCCAAAGATGCTGTCATAGTCGGCGCGGTCGAACAGCAGCGTGTTGTGGTGCGAGCTCGGATGCACCGCGACCTGGACGCCGGCCTTGCGGCCGAGCTCGCCGGCACGGTTGTAGACTTCCGCCGCAATGGCAAACTTGTCCTCGCGCGGACCGTCCGACACGACTGTCGCCGATCCCATCGACACCAGCGCGCCCGGAAAGGCGGCGGCGAAGTCGATCCAGCGCTTGGCGGTGTCGAGATCCTCGCCGATATTCTCCTTGAGCGTAAAGCCGCCTTTCGAACCGAAGGCGAAGGAGACGAGCGTCAGGCCGGACGCCTTCAGCGCGGCGGCGAATTCGGCCGGCTTGCCGGCATAGCGGCCGATCATCGTGTCGGTGATCTCGATGCCGGCATAACCGCCATCGGCGATCGCCTTGATGAGATCATCGGGGCCGCCGGTGAACCGGTCTCCCAGCATTTCCCAGGTGAAGGTCTGGCAGCCGACTTTGAGGTCTCTCACGTTCATCCTTTCATTCCTTGGTTCTCCGCGGGACGTGCCTATTTGACCGAGCCCGCGGTCATGCCGGCGAGGAAGAACCTCTGGGCAATGAGGTAGATCAACAAGAGCGGCAATGAGCCGAGCACGCTCATCGCCATCATCTGGTTCCATTCGAAAGCGTGCTGCCCCATCAAAAGCTGGATGCCGATCGGGACGGTGCGCATGGAGGTCGACTTCGTCAGCGTCAGCGCGAAGAGGAATTCGTTCCAGCACAACAGGAAGGTGTAGACGGACGTCGCCACGATGCCGGGCAGCGAGATCGGCACGATCACCCGCCATAGCGCTGTCCAACTGGTGCCGCCGTCGACGGCGACAGCTTCGTCGAGATCGCGGGGCAAGGTGTTCAGGTAGCCCGTCATCAAAAGGATCGCGTAGGGCAGGGTGAAGACCAGATAGGTCAGGATCAGCGCGATATAGGTGTCGAAGATGCGATACGAGACGACGAGCCCGAAGAAGGGGATCAGAAGCGTGATCGGCGGGATGGTCTGCGTGCTGATGATAAGTGTGTTCAGGCTGCCCTTGCCACGGAAATTGAAGCGGCTGAACCCGTAGGCCGCCAGCAAGGCGATCAGCACCGTCAGCACAGTTACCACGAAGGCCACGAAGTAGCTGTTGAAGAAGAAGCGCAGCTTGACCGGGTCGCCAAGGATCGCCGCATAGGCTTCCAGCGTGAAGGCTTTCGGCAGGATGGTCGGCGGCAGGGCGAAGATCTCGGTGTTCGACTTGAACGAGCTGGTGAGCATCCAGTAGATCGGGAAGGCCGCGAAAAACAGCCCCGCGACAAGCGCGAGATGCAGCGCGACGGTGATCAGCCTGTCCTTCGTCGTGTGCCTTTTCCTCATGGTGATTACCGGGCCTTCTGATAACGGATGTAGAACAGCGTCAGGCCAAGCGAGATCAGCAGGATCACCACGGCGCTCGCCGACGCCTGGGACAGGTTGTAGCTCGAGAACGCCAGCTTGTAGGTGTAGGTGCTGAGCACCTCGGTCGAGTAGATCGGACCGCCGCCCGTCGTGATCCAGATCAACGGAAAGACCTGCATGGTCCAGATGAAGTCGAGCAGCGAGATGCTGATGATGATCGGCATCAGCTGCGGGATGGTGATGAAGATCAGCTTCTGGTAGGCCTTCGCCCCGTCGATATCGGCGGCCTCGTAGAAATCCTTGGGAATGCCCTGCAGGCCCGCGAGCAGGCTGACCATGAACAGCGGGTAGCCCGCCCAGATATTGGCGAAGGTGACGGCGTGCAGCGCGGTCTCGGGCGAGGAAAACCACTCGATCTTGGAGCCGATGAGACCCAGCTGCATGAGAATGCTGTTGACGACACCGTTGGGCTCGAGCAGCAGGCGCCAGATCACCGCGATGATCACCGCGGTGAAGAGCCAGGGCAGTATGTAGAGCACGCGCAGGATGTTGCGCAGCGTCGGATTAATGCGGTCGCTGTTCAGCATGAGCGCGAAGATCATGCCGATGGTCATGTGGAAAACGACGCTCATGCACGTGAAGTAGAGCGTGTGCCACAGCGAGGCCCAGAATACGGGATCGGCAAAGATCGCCTGGTAGTGTTTCAGTCCGGCAAAGGACGGGTCCCGACGCAGCACCGCGCTGTTCTGGAACGAATAGGAAATCACCGTCACCATCGGCAGCAGCATCAGCAGGCCGATGATCACCAGCGAGGGCGACAGATAGAGATAGGGTGCGACCGTTCGTTTCAGTCTGTGACGGGAGCGCTTCTGCCGGGTCATGTGCCAACCTTGGGATACGCCTTCGAGAGAAGGCGAGCTTCGCGAACACTCGCGTCGCCGGTACGTTGTTGCCGGGAAGCCTGCCCGAAGTCAGGCCTCCCGGTCGAAGATCGTGAAACAGGCCGATCAGAATTTAGCCGTCCATCCTTTCTGAGCGTTGGCCGCGGCTTGTTCCGGAGACTGCTCGCCGGCCAGCATCTTCTGGGCTTCGACGTCGAACTGGGTCATCAGGTCTTCCGCCACCGGCAGACCCGTGAACTCGTTGGCGAGGTAACCGGTCTTGAAGATTTCGAAAGCCTTGCCGAAAGCCTTGTCCGAGGTTACGAAATCGGGCTTGGCGTTGACATTGCCCGGGAAGGCGTTGGCCAGCGACACCAGCTTGGCGTTGACCTTTTCGCTCATCAGATATTGGACGAGTTTCCAGGCCTCCTCCTGATGCTTCGAGCCGGCGGAGATGCCGATCCCCCAGGAGGCATAGGGAAGGCCGCGCTTGCCCGTATAGCCCTCCACGACCGGGACCGGGATGAGGTCGAAGTTCAGCTTGGGATTGCGCTTGCGGATGAGGTTTACATGCGCGAGCGAGTCGATCATCATCCCGACGCGGTCGTTGACGAATTCCTCGACCTTTTCCTGTTCGGTCTTGGTGGCGATGCCGGGCGAGATGGTGCCGGCGTCGTTGAGCGATTTGACGAAGGTGAGCATGTCCACCACCGGCTTGCCCTCGAGGGCGGGCTTGCCGTCAGCCATCATCGACTGACCCGATGCCCAGACCCACGACATCATGTCGTTCTGGACGCCGGACGGTGACTGCAGCGACAGCGGCAGCACCCAGCCATACTGGTTCTTGTCGGCATGGGTCATCTTCTTGGCGGCTTCGAGGAACTCGGCGCGGGTCGATGGCAGCTTGGTCACGCCCGCCTGGGCGGCAAGGTCCAGATTGACGAAGACCGGATAGACGAAGGAAGCGACCGGGAACATCACCGCCTTGCCGTCCACCTTGATGATGTCCGCGACTTGCGCCTTGTCGAACTTGCTGGCATCCATCATCGGGTTCATGTCGGCGAGCGCGTTCTGCGCATTCAGATTGTTCACCCAGGCGCCATCGAGGCCGACGACATCGCTCAGCGTTCCGGTCGCCGCGCCGACCGAGATCTGATCCCGCGTGGCGGCATAGGGGCCGCTGACCAGCGTCACCTTGATGCCGGGATTCGCGGCCTCGAATTCGTCCATGATCTTCCGCAGCGAGCCTGCGGGCAATTCGGGCTCCCACCATTGGGCGAATTCCAGGGTCGTGTCCGCCATGGCGCTGGTCGCGCCAAGCAGCCAGGCGGCCGCGGCCATCTTCAGCATCGCGGGCTTTATCCGAAACGTCATCTTCTCCTCCTTCATTGAGATCGGCCGCACAATGCGGACGATCGTCTGGTCTATTCAGCAGTCTTCATTCGCAGGCGCCTCGCTCCCGCCTGCCGGCCTTGCCGCAAATCTTCAGATCGCCAGATGCGTTTCGGGATCGAAGAAATGGAGCTTGGTATCATCCAGGGCCAACCGGATTTCCGAGCCGGAGCGCACTGCGCTTTCCGGTTCGAATTTCGCCACCGCATTCGACGCCAGGCCGAAATCCCTCACCGCGTCCGGGTCGCCTGAGTCCACCCGGACGGCGTCGATGTTGAGATGGACGATGTGTTCGGACCCGAGCTCTTCGATCGAGGTCACCTTTGCAGGGATCGTCTGATATTTGCGGCCGGATTCGAGGCTGCTGTCATAGAGATGCTCCGGCCGGATCCCGAACACGATCTTGCGCCCCGCATACGACCTCAAGCCCGGTCTTCGCGCGAAAGCTGCATCCCGCAGCTGGATGGCGAAGGTGCCGGCCGTCAGTTCGTCGCCCGTCAGCGTCCCTTCGAAAAGGTTCATCGAAGGCGAGCCGATGAAGCCGGCGACGAAGGCGTTCACCGGCGATTCATAGAGCCGCTTCGGTGTGTCGACCTGCTGCAGCACGCCGCCTTTCAGCACCGCGACCCTGTCGCCCATGGTCATCGCTTCGGTCTGGTCGTGGGTAACGTAAATGGTCGTCACGCCGAGCTGCTTTTGCAGGCTGGTGATCTCGGCGCGCATTTGCACGCGCAGTTTCGCGTCCAGATTGGAGAGCGGCTCGTCCATGAGAAAGGCAGCCGGCTCGCGCACCATGGCGCGGCCCATGGCAACGCGCTGGCGCTGTCCACCCGAAAGGTTGGCGGGCTTGCTGTCCAGCAGCGACGTCAGCTGAAGGGTCTTGGCGATCTCGTCCACGCGCTTCTTGCGCTCGGCCTTTGGCTTGCCCGTCAGCCGCATCGAGAAGGCTATGTTTTCGAACACCGTCATATGCGGGTAGAGCGCATAGCTCTGGAAGACCATCGCTATGTCACGGTCCTTGGGCGGCATGTCGACGACGTCTACGCCGCCGATGCGAAGGCTGCCGCTTGTGATGTCCTCCAATCCCGCGATCATCCGCAAGGCGGTGGATTTGCCGCAGCCGGACGGCCCAACCAGGATCAGGAACTCGCCATCCTCGATCGACAGGCTCAATCGGTCGATCGCACGGAAATTGTTCCCGTAGGTTTTGCAGATATTCTCAAGAATGACTTCCGCCATATTCCTCCCTCCACAAGTCAAAGCCGATGATTTTTGTTGTTCACCTTGGCTTTTTTGCTTGTGAAAATTTCCTCGGGTGGTTTTCAGCCTATGTTCCGGTACCGAGGCGCGCATATTTCAGTTCGACCGCCGATGGCGCGCTCGCCGATGCCAGCAATTCCCTGACCTGGTTGTCGGTCGGAAGCGCCTCGCGTCCGCCACGTCCGGTTATCGAAAGGGCCGCCGCCGCGGCAGCAAATGCCACCCGGCCCGCGATGTCGGATCCGCGTGTCAATGCATGGGCATAGGCGCCGTGAAAGCAGTCACCGGCACCGGTCGAGTCGACGATCGCAACCCGGTGCGGAGACAGGTGCCAGAGCGTTGTCTCCTCGCGCCCGCGATAATAGACACCCCGGCCGCCGTCGGTCAGGACGACGGCGGAGCGCGATGGCGACCACAAGGCATCGAGCATCTCGGCGGGCGCTCGGCAGCCCGTGGCGGTCCGCGCAAAGCCGAGCGGAAGAATGAGGTGGTCGCAGAGCGCAATCAGCCTGTCCGTGGCTGGGCCGGCGCTCCATTCGATATCGCCGAGGATCGCGAGGCCGAGATCGCGAGCCCGGGCCACGACATCCAGCGACCGGACCGCGTAGCTGTCGACGATCAGGACGCTCGCGCGGCTGAGGATCTCGTCCGGAAAGTCCGGCGCGGTGCCCAGCATCGCGTCGTCGTCATAGGCGATGAACCGCTCCCCGTCCGAGCCGACGGTGATGCGCGAGCGCACCGGGCGCGCGTCGGGGTGGCGTGGCGCGAGCGCGGTTTCAACGCCGCTGGCGACGAGGTCGCACAAGGCGGCATCGTCATCGGCGCTGCCCAGCCATCCGATAAACCCGGCGCTTCCGCCAAGCCGCGCGACGGTGGCAAGGGCCGTCGCGACATTTCCGCCGAAGGCGCGCGTGCTTTGCAGAACCTTCCCCTTGCCCGCCGACAACGGCTGATCGACATAGACGATGTCGTCGATCGCAATGGCGCCGACGCCGAGGATCGAGGGGACGGCGCGCATCATTCAGGCACCCGCCTTCGCAAGCGCTTCTTGCGCCGAAAGCCCGTCATGGATGACGCCCCGAAAGGCAAGCGCCGCCTTCTGTGGGTCGCCGTGCCCCCAGAGATTGCGGCCCACCACGGCGCCGCGCGCGCCGGCGCGGATGGCGTCCGCCGTCTGCTGCAGCGCGCCGAGGAGCGTATCGGTCTTCGGGCCACCCGCGATGACGACCGGCACCGGGCAGGTTCGCACGGTCTCCCGGAACGACTCGAAATCGCCCGTGTAGCCGATCTTGATGACGTCGACGCCGGACTCGTAGCCGATGCGCGCCGCATAGGCGATCTCGTCGGGGGTGAAGACGATCTTTGCCCCTTCAGTGAAATCGCGCGGATAGATATGCGCCACCACCGGCATGCCGTAGCGGGCCGCCGCGTTCACGGAATCGGTCAGCCAGCGTATGTATTTGCCCTCGGTCGCGCCGCGCACCGGAATGGCCACGGCCAACGCGTCGGCGCCGGCGCGCACCGCGTCTTCGGGCGTCGCGATCAATTCGCTGATACGGTCGTCCGGCGTGAAGCAGCCGGCCTGGATCACCAGGGAAGCCTTGCCCGCATATTGCGGCCACAGATGGCGCGCGGTGCCGGGCTGGATGCTGACATAGTCGGGCTTGCCAGCCATGACGCGGGCCAGCGCGCCGGGCAGATCGGCAAGGCCCCCTTTGCGCACGTCGCCATAGCCGACGAAGTGGTCGACCGCGCCGCCAAATAGATTCCCTGATGGATGCGAAAACAGGCGCGCGAGGCGCACTTTGGTCCCTAGGCTCATAATTCCCTAATCTCTTGATTTCCAAGGCCGGCAGGCCTGTGACGCCAGGTTCAGCGTTTTCACATGCTCTATAAAAATTTTACGCGCGTCAAGATTTAAAATGCGCTATAGCGAGTCACGAAAGTTGTCCGTCGCCGTCGCGATGGCTTATCTCGGGCGTCGCCGATTGGGAGGGTCGAAAGGGAAATGCAGGCAAATTCAGGAGCGAAGCTCGGTATCGGCGTCATCGGATGCGGTAACATCTCGATGACCTATCTGCGCAACGCGGCACTTTTCGCCGGCGTGGAACTGCGCGCTTGCGCCGATATCTCCGCCGAGATGGCTGTCTTGCGCGGGAAGGAATATGGCATTCGCGCACTCGGCGTCGATGCGTTGCTCGCCGACCCGGAGGTCGATCTCGTCCTCAACCTCACCATCCCCGCGGCGCATTTCGACATCTCGTTTTCGGCGCTTTCGGCTGGCAAGCACGTCTTCACCGAAAAGCCGCTCGCCACCTCGGCCAGCGACGGCCGCAAGCTGGTGGCTGAGGCGGCGAAACGGGGACTGCTGCTGGGCTCGGCTCCCGACACCTTCCTCGGCGCAGCCGGACGCCGCGCGCGCCGCCTGATGGACGAGGGCGCGATCGGCCGCGCCGTGACCGGCACCGCCTTCATGATGGGGCGCGGCATGGAGCACTGGCATCCCAACCCCCAATTCTACTACCAGCCAGGCGGCGGCCCGGTCTTCGACATGGGGCCGTATTATCTGACGATGCTCGTCAACCTGCTCGGCCCCGTCACCCGTGTCATGGCGATGGCCACGCGCGGCCAAGAGGAGCGGCTGATCACCGCCGACGGCCCTTACAAGAACACCAGCTTCCGGGTCGGCACGCCGACCAACATCTTGTCACTGCTCGAATTCCGCTCCGGCGCCACCGTCACTTTCGGCGCCTCCTGGGATGTCTTCAAGCACTCCAACCATCCCATCGAACTGCACGGCACCGAAGGGTCACTCAGGCTGCCCGACCCCGACACTTTCGGCGGCACGGTCTCGCTTTCCGCGCGCGGTGCCGAGTGGACGGATTTCGCCAGCGAAAGCGAGCTCTATGGCGCGCGCAACTGGCCTTATGCGGCGCCGGATCGCGCCAATTACCGCATGCTCGGTGTCGCCGACCTGGCGCGTTCGTTGTCGCAGAAGAGAAAGCCGCGCGCGTCCGGCGAACTGGCGCTGCATGTGCTGGAGATCATGGAGGCGATCCTCGCCTCGGGCGAGAGCCGCAACTCGGTCACTATCGCCGGCACTGTCGACCAGCCGCCGCTGCTGGGCGAGGACGAGGCGGCGAGCCTGCTGGCCTGAGGCGCTCCCATGCCGACATCGCCCGCATTGCTCGACCCGCAGGCGCGGAAGGTCCTCGACCTTGGCCGACAGGCGCATGAGCCGCCCTTCGAGACCGGCACACCCGAGCAGGCGCGACGCGCCTACAATAGCGGGTTCCTTGGCCTGCAAGGCGAGCGCGAGCCGGTCGCTTCGGTGTGCGAGCAAATCATTGCCGGGCCCGGTGGCCCTCTCAACCTTCGCGTTTATCGCGGGCAGGGCGCTGCGGCGGCCGACGCGCCGGCGCTGCTCTATCTGCACGGTGGCGGCTGGGTGATCGGCAATCTCGATTCGCATGACGAGATCTGCCGCTGGTACGCCAACATCGCCGCCTGTGTTGTCGTTTCGCCGGACTACCGGCTGGCGCCGGAGCACAAGTTTCCCGCTGCGGTCGAGGATTGCCGTGCCGTTCTCTCCTTCATGCGGGATATGTCAGGCGGGCTTGGCATCAACGCCAGCCGCATCGCCGTCGCCGGCGACAGCGCCGGCGGCAACCTCGCCGCGGTGCTGGCGCTGCTTGCCCGCAATGACAAATGCCCTCCGACCGCGCAGCTCCTGTTCTACCCCAACACCGACGCCGCCCAAACGGCGGAGAGCTATCGCCGCTTCGCCGAAGGTTTCGGCCTGACGGCCGCGACCATGGCCTGGTTCCGCGACCACTATGTCCGTGACGCGGCCGACATCAATGACTGGCGCGTCTCGCCGCTAAAAGCCAACAGCCTCGCCGGCTCGGCGCCGGCCTTCGTCGCTATCGCCGGCCATGACATCCTCGCCGACGAGGGCGGGGCCTATGCAAGGCGGCTCTAGATGGACGGTGTCCCGATCGCGGTCAAACACTGGCCAGGACAGATCCATGGGTTCGTCTCAATGGGCCGCCATGGTACGGCGTCGCGTCAGGCGGTCGAGGCTGCTGTTGCGGCCTGGCGCAATTTCGATCCGGCGTTTGAAGGGGTCTAGGCCGATTGACGCATCACCAACGTTGCGTCGAGGCTGACCTTCGGCGTCACGGCGGCCGCATCCTCGTCGAGCAGCGCCAGCAGTGTCTCGACACTGCGGCCGGCCATGGCGGCGAAATCCTGCGCCATTGTGGTGAGCGCTGGGCAGGTATAGCGGCTGAGTGGATGATCATCATGGGCTGCGATGCGCAGGTCGCAACCCGGCTTACGGCCCACCTTCAGCCCTTTTGAGAAAGCCGCCGCCATCACGCCGAAGGCCAGGCGGTCGTTGGCGCACAGGATGGTCTTGCCCGGCAGGCCGCCATTGCCGAGCAACTTCTCCGTCTGCTCGTAGCCGATGCGCTCGAACTCCCAAGTATAGTCGTCGGTGTTGCCGAAGACGATCGGCTCGAACCCCAGTCGCTGCATCGAGGCGACATAGCTGCTCAATCGTTCCGCCGAATTGTGATTGACGTGCGGGATGTCGAAATAGACCGGGGCATCGCCGGAACGGCAAAGGTAATCCACGATCGTCGCGACGCTTTTTGCGTTGTTGTTGCCCACAAATGGCGTGTCGCCTTCCAGGAAAGTGTCGAAATAGACAATCGGGATGGTCTGCGTGAGCTTTTCCAGGGTTCTCTGATCGGATCGTTTGCCCAGCGGCGCGATCAGCGCGCCGGATACCTTCAGCGACAAGATGGTTCGGGTGGCTTCAATCTCGAGTTCGGTCGAGCCATGCGAGGAAATAACGACCGGCCAGTAGCCTTCGTCGCGCAGCCTGAGCTCGATGCGGCTGACCATCTCTGAATAGAACGGGTCGGTCACCGTGGGCACGACAATGCCGATGCTGCGCGTGCGTTTGCGGTTGAGATTGCGCGCGAAGAGGTTCGGCTGGTAGTCGGACGAGCGCAGCGCATCCTCGATACGCTTGCGCGTTGCCGGCTTGACGCTGGTCGGATCGTCGAAGAATTTCGACAGTGTCGGTCTGGAGACGCCGCAGGAGCGGGCGAAATCCTCCATGGTCTTGTGCGTCATCGACATTCAAAGCCCTCGCGCCACGGATTTCCTGCCTGGTCCATGCGCCGTCCCGCGCCTTCCATACGGTGCGCCAGCCCGGGACTGCAAGTTCAAAACTTTACAGGAAGCGCTTCCAGTTTCAATTCGCTGACGAAAATTATTGCGTGCGTAAATTTATTAATTGACGTGAAGAAGGACGCGCCTTATTCCGCTTCGATGTTACGCCACACGCGGCAAATGCCGGGAGGACGTGATGAAGAAGCTGGTTTCCGCCGGCGAGATCCTCGTCGAGATCATGGCGGATCGGATCGGCCAGAGCTTTCTCGAACCCGGGCCGCTGGTAGGGCCGTTCCCGTCCGGCGCGCCCGCGATCTTCATTGGCCAAGCGGCGGCGCTTGGTCAGCCAGCGGGTCTCATCGGCGCCGTCGGCAAGGACGATTTCGGCCAACTGAACATAGATCGACTGCGCCGGCTCGGCGCGGACGTTTCGGCGATCACCGCCCATGAAGGCCACGCCACTGGCACCGCCTTCGTCACTTATCTGCCCGATGCCTCCAGGCGTTTCGTCTTCAACATCCGCAACAGCGCGGCGGGCCTGATGGCCATCGATGATGCCGCAAGACGCTTGCTTGCCGATGCCGACCACTTTCATGTCATGGGCTCGTCGCTGTTCTCGGACAGGGCGACCGACGTTGTGCTCGCCGCGACCGCGGCCGTGAAGGCCAGGGGCGGCACCGTGTCCTTCGACCCCAACGTCCGGCGCGAGATCATGCAGCACTCCGGCACGCGCGAGGCGCTCGACAGCGTGTTGGCGCAGACCGACGTCTTTCTGCCAAGCGGCAACGAGTTGCTCCTGTTCTCATCAGCGGGCGACGAGCAGGGCGCGATCGCCGAGCTGCTTGGTCGGGGCATATCTTGCATCGTGCTGAAGAGAGGCGCTGACGGCGCCGTCTATCACGATCGCCAGCGCTCGGTCGCAATGCCCGGATTCGCCGTCCAGGAAGTGGACCCGACTGGCGCCGGCGACTGCTTCGGAGCCGCCTTCGTATCCTTCTGGTTGCGCGGCGCCGCGCCTGCCGAGGCGCTGCGCATCGCCAACGCCTGCGGCGCGCTGGCCGTGACGCGGAAGGGACCCATGGAAGGCATTCACCGGCTCGCCGATGTCGAGGCTTTCATAGCCGGGGCCGGTACACGCGCATGAGCTGCGCGACCAAGAGATTCGCGGCCATCGGCGCGCGGCGCGCGGCGGGCGGCAAGGAAGGCATCACCTCGATCTGCTCGGCGCATCCGCTGGTGATCGACGCGGCGCTCCGCCACGGCGCGCTGCACGGCGCAGATGTCCTTGTCGAGGCGACCTGCAACCAGGTCAATCACGAAGGCGGCTACACCGGCATGGCGCCGGCCGCGTTTCGCGACCTCGTCGAAACGTATGCCGGCAAGGCCGGTCTTCCCCTTGATCGTCTGATCCTCGGCGGCGACCATCTTGGACCCAATCCCTGGAAGCACACCCCCGCTGGCGAGGCGATGCGGAAAGCGGCCGCGATGATCGACGCCTATGCGGCCGCCGGGTTCACCAAGCTGCATCTCGACACCAGCATGGCCTGCGCCAACGATCCGGTGCCGCTCCCCGACGAGACGATTGCCGCCCGCGCGGCCGAGCTTGCCAAGGTCGCCGAGGCGGCGGTCGCGCGCACTGGCGGTGAGAAACCCGTCTACATCATCGGCACCGAGGTGCCGGTCCCCGGCGGTGCCCTCGAACCGCTCGAGCACATGCATGTCACCGAGCCTGCCGACGCGCTCCGCACGGTCGAGGTCCATCGCAAGGCTTTCTCTCGCCTCGGCCTTGATGGCGCCTTTGACCGAGTCGTCGGCGTCGTCGTTCAGCCCGGCGTCGAATTCGGCAATGCCGATATCGTCGCCTATGCGACGGAGAAAGCGACCGAGCTGGTCGCTGTGCTGGAACGCATGCCGCAATTCGTCTTCGAAGCGCACTCGACCGACTACCAGGCCTCGGAAGCACTCGGCATGCTGGTGCGTGACGGTTTCGCTATCCTCAAAGTCGGCCCATGGCTGACATTCGCGCTGCGCGAGGCGCTCTACGGCCTCAGCCACATTGCCGACGAACTGGCGCCCGATCCGTTGCGTGAAACCCTGCCGGCAGCCATGGAGCGCGTGATGCTCGCCTCGCCCGGCAACTGGCAGAAATACTATTGCGGTACGCCCGACGAGCAGCGTCTGCGGCGGCATTTCTCCTTCAGCGACCGCATCCGTTACTACTGGCTGGCGCCTGAAGCGCAGCGCGCAACCGCAGCGGTGCTGGCCGCGCTCGGCGACAGGGAAATTCCCCGCCCTCTGATCAGCCAATATATTGGCCACGTCGATGTCGAGGTCGGCGCGGGCCGCATCAGACCGACCGCGCATGGGCTTCTGATCGGCAGCGTGACACGCGTGCTCGACATCTATCGCAACGCCACGAACCAGTAAGACGTCTTCGCTTCCGGACCTCGGATTTGACTTAGCCCGCGTGGATCTCTCATGGACGGGGCCCGAGCAAGCCGCACCTCTGACAGTGGACGGTAAATCCGTTACCGTGCGCGCACCAGCGCGCCACCCTCGTTGAGCTTTCCCAGCTTGACGGGCGCGAACCTGGGTTGCCTGGCCAAGGCCGCGACGTGAGCGGTCGCGTCCTCGTCGTCCCTCGACAAAGGACGACCCGGTGGCCGCCCTCGACGACCGGATAAGACGCCGGGCAGGGGCGTCACGAAGTGATTTGCGGGAATGGTTCTGTAGGGTTTTCCCTGGCGGAGTTCTTATCCATGCTTATGCGTTCGCGATAGCCCGTGGGTGAAATGTTGTTCCAGCGCCGGAAGAACATCCGGAAATTCTTGGTATCGGAAAATCCGAGCAGATCGCCGATGTCTGCAACCGAAAAGCCGCCAGCCTCGAGATACTTCTTGGCGAGTTCGCTGCGAACCTGGTCGGAGATGGCGGAGAACGTCGTGCCCTGCTCGGCCAAGCGCCGCCGCAGGGTTCGGGGCGTCATCGCGAGTCGATCCGCGACCCAATCCATAGTGGTGACGGGAGCGGGGCTTTCCATGATCAGCCGTGCAACCTGACCGGCGAGCCCCCCGCCATATTCAACAGCGCCGATCAGGCCCTCGCAGGTTTCGCGCAGCATGGCGTGCGTGACCGGATTGGTCATCGGCGGCCGATCGTCCAGAATCGACATGTCGTAAACGATAGCGGTCGAGGATTTGCCGAAGCGAACCTCGCAGCCCAGTTCCTGTTCGAAGATTTCAGGCCTGTCCGGTTTTTCGAACGCCACGTCGATCCAGACGGGCTCGCGCTCGATATGCGCGATGTCGTGTACGTGGGTTACGTGCTGGCCCAGCTGCTGAGCCAGCAGGAAACGGCGCAGAGGCCGTGAGTAGCCCAGCCGTCCCTCGTCGGGGAAGGTCCAGACGAAATGCCCTGCATCGATGTGCCAGGCGATCGAGAACATTGGCGTGGCGAGCGAATGGTAGCGGACAGCAAAATCGAAGCCCGCGCGAACCGTTGGGCTAGAAAGCAATGCAAATCCGTACAGGCCATAGGCGGACAGGTGGATGGATTTGCCGACCTGCAGCGGCAGAAGCAGGTCGTCGCAGCGCCGGATCACGTTCTCGCAAGCGATGAGATACTGTCGAACAGAGCTGTGCACCTTACCGTCGTCGAGCATGTCCTCCCGCAAGTCGGTCCCCTTCAGGACTTCTGTTGCGGTCAGGCCAAACTCCTTCGCTCCCTGAACGAGGGCAAACAGCTTGTAAGGCGCAAAGACCGGATTGGCCATTGGAGTCCTCCCTTGGCGACGATAGCCAGCAGACGAGTCATTTAACAGGCATTTGTCCTCCAAACACCCTGTTCATGTCCCCTTGGCACCTCCCGGCTGGATCAACTCCGGCACAGACTGGAAGCGCTAATCAGGGGAGGAGAACCCAAATGCGCACTTTGCTTAATGCATGGCGCGCCGTGTTGTGCGGCGTCGCCTCGCTTGCGATGGGATTCATCGCGACGCCGGCATCGGCTCAGGATTCGAAACACTACAAGGTGTTTCTGAGCATGAGTTATGTCGGAAACGACTGGCAGGCCGAAGCTCAGAACATGGTCACCGCCATGGCCAAGGCTCACTCGGACAAGGTCGATCTGCGTATCCAGGTCGCCGGGCCGGTGGCCCAGAAGCAGATCCAGCAGATCAACGCGATGGTACAAGCGGGCGCCAACGCCATCATCGTCTATCCGATCTCGCCGACAGCGCTCAATCCGGCGATCAAGAACGCATGCGACAAAGGCGTCGTCGTGTTCGCCTACGACAGCTCCGTCACGGAGCCATGCGCATACAATGTCGTCACCGATCAGACGGAGCTCGCCACCAAAAGCGCTCAGTGGGTCGCCGACAAGATGGATCACAAGGGCAATCTGATCTTCATTACCGGCGTACCCGGCACGTCGGTGGACACTGACCGCAACAAGGCCGCCCGCGCCGTGTTCGCGAAATATCCAGACATCAAGATCGTCGCCGAACCGAACGGCATGTGGTCCCAGGCGGTCGCGCGCAAGGCCATCAGCGAAGCCATGGCGACCATGAGTTGGGACGATATCAAGGGGGCGTGGGGGGCGGCGGCCTGCATTCAAATATGGACCCTGCAGATGGAGGCCAACAGCAAGACCCTCATCCCGTGTGGCACCGAAGGCAGCAACGGCATGCGTGTCATGATGCTCCCGAAGGGCAGCATTGCGGACGCGACAGGAGCCTATTCGCCGCAGGGTGCGCCGGGCATTTCGCTCGAGAGCCATCCCGGTGCCGGGGCGATGGCCCTGAAGCTCGCGATGGACGTTCTCGAGGGCAAGAAGGTCGACAAGCTCACGATGATGCCGCTGGAGGCCGTCACCGCGGACAATGCCAAGCTTTGTCAGACAGGCAGCTTCGACGAGCTGTCGAAAGGCTGCAATGTGTTCGATCCCGGCCTCGTCCCTTCGGGATGGTTCGCAAACATCCTGAACCCGGCCACACCCGAAGTCGGGTTCCAGGCGGCTTTGGTGGGACAGCCCGAAACAAACTGACGGGCGACACGGGTGGCGCCTCATCGCGCCACCTGACCACCTCAGTCACAATTGCGGGTGCCGCTGCGATGTCCGACGCTGTCCGTCTCGACGGGGTTACGAAAACTTATGGATCGACGACGGCCCTGGCCGACGTCAGCCTCACGTTCGAAGCCGGGGCCGTTCATGCGCTGCTGGGCGAAAACGGCGCCGGCAAGTCGACGCTTGTCAAGATCCTCAGCGGGCTTGCTCGCCCGGATCGGGGGACGGTAACCCTGTTCGACCAGCAGGTCGTATTCGCCGACCGGTCCAGTTCCAGCGCTCTCGGCATTGAAACGGCATTCCAGGAGATTCCGCTGGTTCCCGACCTGAGTGTCGCCGACAATCTTCTGCTGCCCAACCAGCCGCGGCGCTTTGGGTTTCTGCTTGACCGAAAGGCCGCTCGCGGCCAGGTCGCCGCCATCGGAAACGAGTTGGAGATCGAAGATATCGATCCGCGCACACCGGTGCGGGAACTCGACCTTTCCCTGCGCCAGAAGGTCGAAATCACGCGGGCGATTGCCCGCAAGCCCCGCCTGCTGATCCTCGACGAGCCTACGGCGGCGCTTTCGAAGGCCGATGTGGAATGGCTGGGACGCCGAATCCAGGCCCTCAAGACGGCCGGCACGACGGTCATTCTCGTCACGCATCGCATGCCGGAAGTTCATGAGTTCTGCGGCCGCATGGCCATTCTGCGTAATGGGCGCCATGTGGGAAGCTTTGCGGTCGGCGAGATCAGCGACGAAGCGGTGTTCAAGCATATTATGGGTCGATCGGTTCAGGTAACGTTTCCGGCGCGAAACGCGTCGCCATCCTCGGCGCAACCGCTGCTTTCTGCAAAAGACCTCAAGGCGGGACGTCAGCTCGAGTCGGTCACGCTCGACATACGGCCGGGCGAAATCGTCGGCGTGGCGGCGCTGCAGGGAATGGGGCAGCTGGAACTGTTCAACGCTCTTTTTGGCGCTGAGCGGGTGCTGAGCGGAACCATATTGATCAACGGACAACGGGCGCATTTCGCCGGTCCGTCCGATGCAATAGACGTCGGCATCGGCTATGTCCCTGAAGACCGGAAAACCCAAGGGCTCGCCCTCAATCGGAGCGGCACAGAGAACGCATCGACCCCGATCGTCTCCGAATTTTCGCGGCTGGGCGTCGTCGACACCGCGACCGAAAGAGCTCGTGTCGATGACGCGTTTTGCGCCGTCAACCTGCATCCCCGGGCGCTCTACCAGACCGCCGCGGAATTCAGCGGCGGCAACCAGCAGAAGATGGTGCTGGCCAAATGGCTGCTCACAAACTGCCGCATATTGCTGGCATTCGATCCCACGCGTGGCGTCGACGTCGGCACCAAGCATGAGATCTACGGCATCCTGCGGCGCTTTGCGGAGGATGGCGGCGGCGTCCTGCTTCACTCCACGGAGGTGCCGGAACTAATCGGCCTGTGCGACCACATAGCCGTTCTGTATCGCGGCCGGATTGCCGCCGACCTTGCACATGGCGAGGCAACCGAAGAGACCGTCGGCGCCTGGATGCTGGGCTCCGGGGAACACGCGCGGGCAGTTGCATGAGCTTGCGCTGCTCCAACGATTTGCTGCGGTTCACGCGTCGCAACGATGGGGTGCTGATAGCCCTGGCGACGCTGGCATGCGTCTTTGCCGTGCTCAATATGAACCTGCAGCAGACGTTCAGCTACTACGACGTGAGCAACACCTTCTCGAGCACCGCCACCTTGGCGCTGGCGGCTATGGGGGCGACAATCGTCGTCCTCATTCGCGGTCTCGACCTGTCGGTCGGCGCGGTTATCTCCCTGTCGAACTGCCTTGCCGCCGCAAATATGAGCGACAGCTCCGTGTCGATGATCGGCTGGAGCCTGGCCGGGGTTCTGGTCGGCACAGCCACCGGCCTGTTCAATGCGGTTTTTATCGTCCTGTTCCGGCTGCCTTCGATCATCGTGACGCTTGCCACGATGTTTATCGTCGAAGGGCTGACGCTGCTTATCCTCGAGCAGCCTGGCGGTGCGGTGCCGCCGGCCTTCTCGAATTTCTTCATCGGTGACGCCATTCCGGGGCTTGTCCAGGCACCGGCGGTTGTCATCCTGCTAGCGCTGCTCGTCTGGGCGCTGCTCCGCAACACGCGCCTGGGCACCCACATATATGCGGTTGGCAGTGATCCGGACGCGGCACGATCGAAGGGCGTGCCGGTTTCGCTGACCCGGATGTCGGTCTATGTCATCGCGGGCACGTTTTATGGCGCGGCGGGTGTTTTCCTTACCGCGCAGACAGGGTCGGGGGATCCCACTGTCGGGCCTCCAATGCTGCTTCCGGTCTTTGTGGCCGTCGTGCTGGGCGGGACCTCGTTCGCCGGCGGGCGAGGCGGCTGCGCCGGAACGGTCCTCGGCGCCTTCACTGTCATGCTGATCGTCAATCTGCTGCTGGTGTTCAACGTACCCACCTTCTACGCGACGATCGTCGAAGGAGGATTGCTTATCGTGGCCGTGCTCGCCAATTCGGTGCCACGGATCCGGGAGGCTGTGGCGACAGCGTGGATTGTTGTTCTGAAACGACGCGCCGGCCTGCCACACTTCGCTCGTCGCGCCGCCGCTTCTTCCACGCTAATGCGAAACGATGAGACTCTGCCCGCCAACCCGGTGGGGCGGTGGCTGCGACGGAACCGTTCGGCGTTGCGATTCACGGTGCCGACCTATCTTGGCCTGGCCGTCCTGCTTCTGGTCACCGCGGCCATGTTCCACGGTCGGCTGAGCCTGGAAGTCTATGTGAACACGCTCCTCGTGTTGGGCTCTTTCCTCGCCGTTCTTGGATTGGGCCAGGGCATCGTCGTCATCAGCGGCGGGCTCGATCTCTCGGTCCCGGCCATGATCACTTTCAGCGGGGTGCTGCTTTGCGAGTGGAACGCGCCCGGCTCGAGTTCGATAACGCTGCTGGTCGGAGTTGCGCTTCTCGGCGCCCTCATCGGCTCCATCAGCGGCATCGGCGTCGGAATTCTTGGCATCCACCCCCTCATCATGACGCTTGCCATGAACGGCATCATCGATGGCGCCACGCTTGTGATGACCGACGGCACGCCACGCGGCGTACCGCCGGGCATCGTAAGCTGGTTTATGACCGGCAAGATCCTCGGGCTTACGCCCGTGGCGTACGGACTGATGCTGTTTGTCATCTGCGCCTCTCTTCTGCTCGGGCGCACCGTGTATGCCAGACGCCTCTATCTGGTTGGCAGCAGCCCGCTTGTCGCCAGGTTTTCAGGGGTGAGCGTTGGCCGGGTGCAGATCGCGGCCTATGGCTTGAGCGGCCTGTGCTCGGCCGTCGTCGGCGTCATGCTCGCCGGCTTCAGCGGACAGGCCTTCATCGACATGGGCACGCCATATCTCCTGCCCTCGATCGCCGTGATCGTGATCGGCGGTGTCGCGATGAGCGGCGGGCGGGGGACTTATCTTGGCGTTTTTGGCGGAGCGTTGCTGCTGACCGCTCTCACCACCGTCCTGCAGGGCATGCTGCTGCCAGTTGCCGTCCGGAATGTGATCTTCGGGCTGGTGATCCTGGGCGCGGTCATCGGCCTGCGCGAAAACCAGGCGTGAACCATCCAACAGGAGGAGGACAATATGCTCAAGCAGGTCAGGCGGATCGTCACGACGGACGACGCGAGCGGCAGATCGGAGGTTCTTTTCGACGGGATCGCCGACCATACGATCACGGTGCTCACCGAATTGTGGCGGACCGAGCCCGGACGGCACGATCATAAGAACCCCGAAGATCTTGCACGGCGGTCGCGGGGTATCGAGCCGCCGCCGGGCGGCACCGTCTTTCGCTTCTTTCAGATCGCGCCTGAATCCGAATCCGCCCATTTGTCCCGGGCTGAACGAGAAAAAGCGGCTCGGGACTGGTTCGCGGCCATGGGGTCGGCACACCTCCAGCCGGACATCTCCCGGCACGAAACCATGCATCGCTCACCGACTACCGACTACATCGTGCTGCTGTCCGGCCAGATCACGCTCGTGCTGGACAAGGAGGAGCGCGACCTCAAGCCATTCGACGTGGTGGTCCAGCGCGGCACCAACCACGCCTGGGTCAATCGTGGCACTGAGGACGCACTCCTTATGGCCGTGCTCGTCGACGCCCAATACGAACGCTGAAAGGAGACGTGGCCGTGGACGCTGACGAGATCCGCCATATCGCCGTTGTTGGTACGGGGACGATCGGCATCAGCTGGGCGGCCCTGTTTCTGGCCAACGGTTTCGACGTGACGGCAACGGATGTGCGTCCGGAAGCGGAAGCCGCTTTGCGCTCCGGAATAGAGCAGACCCTGCCCTCGCTCGATCGTGGCGGCAAGACGTCTCGCAAGGGCCTGCTGCGCTTTTGCGCCAGCTTGGAAGACTGTTGTCGTGATGCTGACTTCGTGCAGGAGAACGCCATCGAGCGCGAACCCGAGAAGGCCGTTCTGCTCTCGCAGATCGACGCGGTCGTCCGGCCTGACGTTGTCATCGCATCCAGCACCTCGGCGATATCCATCACCGCCCTACAAAAGGCTTGCAGGCGGCCGCAGCGCGTCGTTTTGGGCCATCCCTTCAATCCACCCCACCTCATCCCCCTGGTGGAACTCGCCGGGGGCGAGCAGACCGAGGCGTGGGCCATCGACCTTGCCGAGCATTTGTACAGCCGGCTGGGCAAGGCAACGATACGGCTCAACAGAGAGATTTACGGTCACGTCGCCAACCGGCTTCAGGCCGCGATCTTTCGCGAGGCGATCCACCTGCTCAAGAGCGGCGTGGCGTCGGCCGAAGACATCGACAAGGCGGTCACTGAAGGGCCAGGTTTGCGGTGGGCGCTGATGGGGCCCTTCCTCACCTACCACCTTGCCGGCGGGCGAAACGGCATTCGCGGCTTCATGCAGCAGTTCGCCCCCCTTCAGCAGCGCCTATGGGCCGAGCTCGGCGAGCCGACCCTCGATTCCGTCCTGCAGGCCCACGTTGTGGAAGCGGTGGACAAAGCCGTGTCGGGACGAAACGTCGCCGAAATCGCGGCTGACCGCGATCGACGATTGCAGGCGCTCCTGATCGCGCGGTCGACCCGCGCACAAACGGATGGGATCGGTTCATGACATCGCCGAGGGTTATCATCAGTTGCGCGATCACCGGCGCCATCCACACACCAAGCATGTCGCCATACCTGCCGATCACGCCGGACCAGATCGCCGCATCGGCCATCGAAGCGGCGGAGGCCGGGGCTGCGATCCTTCACCTTCATGCGCGCGACCCCGAGACTGGCCAGCCTACTCCGGACCCCGATGTTTACGCCAGGTTTCTGCCGCGTATCCACGAAGCGACGGACGCGATCATCAACCTGACCACCGGCGGCGGGTTGACCATGACCGTCGACCAGCGGCTCGAGGCCCCGTTGCGTTTCAGGCCGGAAATGTGTTCCTTGAACATGGGTTCGATGAACTTCGGAATTTTCCCGCTCGCCGAACGCCGACACCCCTGGCTGCATGAGTGGGAGCAGCCCTACCTGCGCGGCACACAGGACTTCATCTTTCGCAACACGTTCAAGGACATAGAACGCATCATCGAACGCCTCGGCAAGGAGCATAGCACGCGCTTCGAACACGAATGCTATGACGTGGGACACCTTTATAACCTCGCACATTTCGTCGATCGCAAGCTGGTGGAGCCGCCTTTTCTGCTACAGACCATTTTTGGCGTGCTGGGCGGAATCGGCGCGGAATGGGAGAATCTGGCGTTCATGAAGGCGACGGCAGACCGTCTCTTCGGCGAAACTTGCCAATGGTCGGTCCTGGCGGCGGGCCGAAGCCAGATTCCTTTCGCGACCGAAGCGGCGATGCGGGGCGGCCATGTCCGTGTCGGCCTCGAGGACAGCCTCTACATCGAGCGAGGTCAACTCGCGCTGTCCAACGCCCAGCAGGTGACCAAGATCCGTACGATCATTGAGAACCTTGGTTTGCAGGTCGCGACGCCGGATGAAGCGAGGGACCTTCTCAAGCTCAAGGGCAGGGACGGGGTCGCGATCCAGAGCGGTGCCTGAGACATTTCCGCAACCGATGGCCGCACAGTCGGGCCTGAAGGTTCCATGGAAAGACCTGCGGTGCGAGCCATGTCCAGGGAGGATCAGTTGGTCAGATCAGCGTGTACACTTGAGGTGCGCGACCTTCGCGTGCTGGTGACGGCGGGCGGTAGCGGCATCGGCCGGGCCATCGCCGAAAGGCTGCTCTCGGCCGGCGCCCAGGTCCACGTGACCGATTTGCTTGGCGCGAATGTGGAAAGCGCCGTCAAGGCAAATCCCGGGCTGGTTGGCAGCCAGGGCGATGCGGCGCTTGTCGCGGATGTTGATCGGGTCGTTGCCGATGTGGTCGGACAGTTCAAAGGCCTCGACCTCCTGGTCAACAATGTCGGGATTGCCGGGCCAACAGGCGAGCTCGACAAGCTCGACGAGGCCGACGTCGAACGGACGATCGACGTCAATCTGAAATCACATTTTCATTTCCTGAAGCGATGCCTTCCGCTCCTCAAGGCATCCGAGCGAAATCCCTCGGTTCTCGCCATCAGTTCGGTGGCTGGCCGCCTTGGCTATGGCCACCGGACGCCCTACGCCGCAACAAAGTGGGCAGTCGTCGGCCTTGTCAAATCGCTGGCAATCGAGCTTGGCCCGCAGGGAATTCGGGCCAACGCGGTCCTGCCTGGCGTCGTCACGGGGTCACGCATAGACAAGGTAATCGCGGATCGCGCGGAAGCACTGGGTGTATCTTTCGAGCAAATGCGCCAGTCGTTTCTCTCGAAGATCTCTCTGCGAAGGATGGTTGAGGCCGAGGACGTGGCGAACCTGGCGCTTTTCCTGGCCTCCGATCTGGCCCGCAACATCAGCGGTCAAGCCATCAGCGTCGACGGCAACGTCGAATATCTTTAGCTTGAGGGCCCACGGTTATGTGCCGCGTGCGTGATCCATGAGGGCTTAGAATATTTCAATTCTGAAATTCCCGTACTGCGCAACGATTACCCGACGAGCGGGTTCCGTGAACCGTAATCGGCATGGCAGGATCCTTTTGGCGAAGAATCCTCCGATCAATTACTCCAAGCCATACTCAACCTTGCGCGTTGTGTACTGTTTTGAAGCACTTCGTAGACGATCTAAGTGTATGAAATCATTTCTTCATTAGGAAAATAGCTGGCGGAGAGAGCGTCTTTCGAATTAGCACTTAAATTATTGAATCTGTTCTCATTTTCTTATCGCTAGTTACCCAGTTGGTTACACACCCGCGGGTCACCGCTATGCCTCCCGTCCGCCTATGCGTTCGCTACCGCAAGTCGGGGAGAAAGATGACATGGCGGCGGTCTTTTTTCCTCCTTGAGATCGAAAGCAAGGAACTTAATCGACTGGGCTCTGTTCGGGCGCTTCACGCGACTCGGAGAAGCCGAATGACCAAAGACCATCCCCACTCACTGTCACGGCGCGAAGTCATGGCTGCAGCAGGGGTCGGAATAGCGGCTGGGATCGCTAGCCCGGCCAACGCCCAGCAGACAAGCACGAAGCCTCTAGAGAATGGACCCGCCATGCAAGATCCCCGCTCCAAATACCCGAAGCCGCCCTTCGAGGCACAAACCCAACCCTGGCCCGGCCTGGCACGCGACATGAAACCCAAACCCGACCACGGGGAGGAGAGCTACAAAGGTTCAGGACGTCTCGCGGGGCGCAAGGCCCTGATCACAGGCGGCGATTCCGGCATGGGCCGCGCTGCCGCGATCGCCTATGCCCGCGAGGGGGCGGATGTCGCTATCAATTACTATCCATCCGAAGAACCGGACGCCAGCGAGGTCATCCAGTTCATTCGTGATGCCGGCCGAACCGGCATTGCTCTACCCGGCGATCTCCGTGAGGAGGCGTTTTGCCAGAAACTTGTGGCCGACGCGGTGCAGCAGCTCGGTGGCCTCGACATCGTCGTCTGCAATGCCGGCAGGCAGCAGGCGAAGCCTTCCATCCTCGATATCATGAGCGAAGATTTCGATGCGACGATGAAGACCAACATCTACGCGCCGTTCTGGATCATCAAGTCGGCGCTGCCGCATTTGAAGGCAGGGTCATGTATAATCGGCACGACGTCGGAACAGGCCTACGATCCTTCGCCCGAGCTTTACGACTATGCCCAGACCAAGGCCGCGACAATGAACTACGTCAAGTCGCTGGCGAAGCAGCTCGGCTCCAAGGGTATTCGTGTCAACGGTGTGGCGCCCGGGCCGATCTGGACGCCGCTGCAGATCAGTGGCGGAGCATCCGAGGAGAAGTACAAGAAATTCGGCAGCACCACCGCGCTGGAGCGACCGGGCCAGCCGGTGGAACTGGCCTCGATCTACGTGCAGTTGGCCGCCGATGACGCAAGCTTCGCAACCGGAAACATCTACGGGTCGGGCGGAGGTCAGGGACAACCGTAGGCAGATAAAGGGGCGGCGGCGAGTTCGGCGCCGCCCAAATCAAAGGGCAAGGAGGACCGGACCATTCCCGGGGCGGGCACCGCGAGTTTGCACTCCCGACGCATCCACATTGCGCACCTGTGCCTCCGTCCCCGCCGCACTATCAGAGCGCTTTCGGATCGCAATTTCGCGCCCTGTTCATGAGCGGTATCCTGACCGGTTGGTCGTGCGACGACATTCGGCCCGATCGCCATATTCGATTGCAACGAACTTTGGAGGGTTCGACATGAAGCGTGGGCGACCGCTGCCAAGCAGGCTATCTGCAACTGCGACGGCGCAAAAGGTTCAGCCGACCTCGACCCAGGCGGGGGCGTGATCGCTTGGCTTTTCCCATCCACGAGTCTCGACATCGACACCAGCGGCCAGAAGGCTTTCCGCAAGAGACGGGCTTACGAGCAGATGGTCCATGCGCAGGCCTGAGCTCCGGTCGTAGCCGCCCCGATAGGAAAAGTTCCAGTAGGTGTATATGCCCTTGTCCGGAAGGATACGGCGCATCGCATCCACCCAGCCCAAGCTCAGCATGTGGGCATATGCTTTCCTGCTTTCGGGGAAGAAGACAGCGTCGCCCAGCCAACGCCTGGGTACTGCAGCATCTCTCTCAGTGGGAACGACGTTGTAGTCACCACAAAGCACCGTGCGCTCGCCCAACAGCGATCGGCTGTAGGTGATGAGACGCTCGAACCAGCGGAGCTTGTAATCGAATTTGGGGCCAGGCGCGGGATTGCCATTGGGGAGATAGATGCAGCCGACGATCAGACCGTCGATCTCTGCCTCCAGATAGCGGCTGTGTGAGTCATCGGGATCGCCTGGTAAGCCGCGGCGGCGTTCAACCGGATCCTTTCCACGCGCCAATATCCCCACCCCGTTGTAGGATTTCTGGCCGTGCCAGATCGCGCCGAAGCCGGCCTCCCGGATTGCCTCGATGGGGAAGTTCTCGTCGGACGTTTTCAGCTCCTGGAGGCAGACGACGTCATAATCGGTCTCGCCAAGCCACTTCAGGAGCACGGGAAGTCGGCCGTTCACACCATTGACGTTGAAGGTCGCGATCCGGGTCATCCCCTCAGCTCCGACGTGGGCAATGCCGGACGCCTCGCTCGCCCGGCAAGAAAAAGCCCCGCCGAGAGTTCGACGGGGCCGCATTTCTTAGAGCGGTGTGGTTCGACGAACGCGATCGCGTTCGGCCTCGATGTCGTCATAGGGTTCTGCGGTGGAGTCGAACCCTGTCCATCCGCCGGCCTCGTAAGCGCTACGCCGCTCGTCAAGATTGACGGCACGCTCTCCACGCAGGATCCGTTCAGCCTCGCCGGCAAGCCGATCATCCACTCTGGCAGTCACGAGACTGCCGCCGCGGCGCACGCCCTCGGCATAGACATGCGCATCGCGTTCCGAAACACCGGATTCCGTGAGCGCCCCGACGATGCCGCCCGCGGCTCCGCCCACCACAGCGCCACCGACCGCGCCGACAGCCGTCGCAGCGAGCCAACCGGCCGCCACCACGGGTCCCACCCCCGGGATGGCCATGATCCCGAGCCCGGTAAGGAGCCCGCCCGCGCCGCCGACGAGCGCTCCCAGTCCAGCGCCGGCGGCGGCATCTTCACCGGCGTCTGAAGTCTCGTCCTGCCGATACCGATTGTCGGAATTGTTGGCCACGATGCTGATGTCGTCTCGCGGCACGCCGATCGCTTCCAGTTCGCTCACGGCGTCGGCGGCGTCTTGATAGTCATCGAAAAGTCCGGTGACAGTCGTCATGTTTCACTCCATTTCTGAATGGTTATTGAGCGCCGGCAACAACGTTGCCTTTGAAATCGAGCGCGACGGCAACCTGCTTCCCGTCTTTCTCGGCGGTGCCGCGCCAGATGCCCTGGTCGTCCTTCGTCAGCGCGCTGACATTGGCGAAACCGGCATCCTGGATCCGCGACTTCGCCTGCGCTTCAGTAAAGCTGTTCGCTCCAGGCACCGGGGCAGAGGCATTCTGGTCGGTACTTGTCGCCGCGGGTGTGGTGCTGGTCGTTGCCGTATTGTCGGTTTTGCCTGAGGCGATCTTTTCGATCATCTCCTGGTGCATCTTGAGTGTCGGCAGCGTCTGCTGGGCAAATGCCTTGAGATCAGCGTTGTCGCCGTCTGCCGCATAGTCCTGGAATAGCTTGACCGCGTCCGCATGCGCGTCCTGCTGCATCTTTACGTAGGACTGGTCGGCCGAACCGTTGGCCGATTTCAGCGCCTCGAGATCGCTCTTGTGCTTCGCGTCCGTTTCGGCGGGAATCCGCAGTTTCTGCTCGCCGGCGATCGACTGCAGCTTGGCATTGGCCGCGCCGTGATCAGTTATCATTTTCTGGGCGAAGTCATTGACAGCCCTGTCCTTCGCCTTGCCCTGGACGATCTTGCTGGACTCGACCTCGAAGATCCCGCCTTCGGCTGCCTTGTTGACGAAACCCTGCGCCTTTTCGGCACTGAGGGCGGGATGAGCAAAGCTCAGCCCGGCGGCCGTGCACAGCGCGGCCGATAGCAAATGAAATCTCATAGATGATATCCTCTAACGCACTGAATTGTGCTTGGAGGCAAACAGAGGGGCGAAGCGTTTGTTCCAACGCCAATTCGATTTGGTGCTAAGCCGCTGGGCTTCGCATCTACGTCGCGCCTAAGGGGCTGGGAAGATTTCGGTCCGGACGGACTCCTGCGCTCACGGGCGCAGAACGCGCAGCTCAATTTTCCGCGGCGAAGGTTACGGCCTCGACATTGTGCCCGTCCGGGTCGAGCAAGAAGGTCGCAAAGTAATCCGGCGCGTATTGGGTGCGAATGCCAGGCGCGCCGTTATCGCGACCTCCGGAGGCAAGGCCTGCCTCGTAGAACGCGTGTACCATTGCCCGGGAGCCGGCGCGGAACGCCATGTGGATGGGTCCAGGAGGAGGACCGAATGCCCCGATCCAGAGACGACCGGAGTAGCCGCCCAACATGGCCCAGCCCTCGCCAGATTCCAGCACGCCAAGACCGAGAGGTGCGAGCACTGCTTTGTAAAAGGCGAGCGATTTCTCTAAATTCCCGACATTGAAGCCGATGTGGTCGAACATGCGCCTATCCTCTGATTGACCCAACTCAGTAACGCTTAGCTTTGGTGATCTGTCACTCGGGCGGCTGACGGTCGGACACCTCTTGGATCTTGTCCAAGACTGCGTCCGGCGCCACATCGCGCTTGAGTTCCTTGATCTCGTGATCCGCGTCGGTATCTATGTTGAGACGCTTGGCAATCTCCTCCACCAGCTTGATGAGCTTGGTGGTTTCGTGCTCGTTAAGCAGGCTGACCTGCAGATCGAGGTCTGCCCTGGAATTGTCCTCCGCGGCCATTCGGTTCTGATTGATGAGCACGAAGGTCGAGAGGAAAATGGCCTCGACCGAGGCGAACATGGCCAGGATGACCAGTGACGGGTCCCAAGGTCTTACGGAGCTCAGGATGCCCACATTGAGGGCGATCCAACCGCCGAAGAAGGCAAGGTGTAAGTAAACGAAGACCATGCTTCCGGCGAAGCCGCTGATCGCTGCCGCCGCGCGCTCCTCCAGCGTCGCGGCCTTGGCTTCGCGTTTCCGCCTCTCGATCAGTGCTTCGATGTTTCGCGCCAGGGCAGGGGCAAGGCCTTCCGGAGCCGGCTTGGTTGGCGTGAAATAACCGTTGCTTTTCGAGGCGGCCATCCGTTCTAATCCAGTCATCTCCCGTTTAGCCAGCCTAACTCGCCGATCGACAATTCGCTCCATTGAACCTTCTCAGCTGGCAACACGTGGCAGAATGCTTGTCTGCGATCACTGGCGTCGCGGCACAACGGGTTGCCTCTTGAGCCGGCTTTGCTCTGGGATCAGCCCGACCTATTTATCGGATATGCCAGGGTGCCGAAAAACCGAACCTACCGCCAGGTTGATAGCTGAGTGGCCGCTTTCGTCGGCGGCCACCTTGGGATCGTCGATGCGGGCGAGGGGCATCTTCCTCGAGATACGCGCTCGCCTTCCTGCGCCCCTGAAAAAGCTGCTTCACATTGAATCTCGGGTGCTCACCTTGCGCCTCCCGGAGGGCTCGGATGCCGATGTTGAAGCGGCAGCGGTGGTCGTATCCAGAGCCATGCGCGACATCGCAGACCTGCCGGTCATCCCTCGCGAGGTCGAGGATATCCTGACGATCTCGTCCGGCGAGCGGCACCGCTGGCTGAAGGACGGTCGGCTTCAGAGCGCCGGCACTCGAACCGTGAAACTTCGCGGCCGGGCGAGGAAGATCACCTTCCACGTGTTCGACCCTCGCCACATCGAGGATGTGCTAGACCGCGATCTCGTCACTGTCTGGCGTGATGTAGACGTGGCGACAGCTGCCGAGAACCGGGGACGGGCCGCCGCAAGGGCGGCTCTGACGCGATCCCGAAAGAAACGCGCTGGGGCCGCAAATCACACCGACGTGAGCCGGGACGATCCGCCCCGCCTGAGAGGCTGGGAAGATTTCGATATCGACGGTCTTTTGCGCTGAGGGAAGCGCCCGCCGGCGTGCTTCCAAGCGACGCGTATATCGTTGGCCGAGATGGACCGTCGCTTCTAGCCGAAGCCGGGCCCTATCGGCGGGGATTGTCGCTATCGTCAAAATCCCGTCCTATCCGGCGATAGATGAAAGTATCGTCTCCGGCGGTTTTGCTGGGCCCCGTTTCATCGGCCAAGGCGGCCATACGGGTGTGTGCTGTCGACTTGATGCAGGCTGGATCTGTTGCAGCGGCATCGCCGACAATCGCCAATGCCTGACACCGGCAGCCGCCCCAGTCGACCTCGCGGCGCTCGCAGCTTCGGCACGGCTCCCGCATCCATTCGGTGCCGCGGAAGGCGTTGAAGGCCGGTGAGTCGGTCCAGATTTCGGCGAGGCTGCGGTCTCCGAAGCGCTCGAAGCGCAGCGAGGGAATCGTCTGGGCTGCATGGCACGGCAACACGGCGCCGTCGGGAGCCACCATGAAGGCGTCGCGTGCCCAGCCGCCCATGCATGGCTTGGGGTAGATGGCGAAGTAATCCGGCGTGACAAAATCGATGGTCATGATGCCGGCGAGCTGTTCCTGGGCAGCCGCGACGATGTCGGCCTGCCGGTCGACCGCGGCACGGTCGGGCATCAGCAAACTGCGATTGGCTAGCGCCCAGCCGGCATATTGGACATTGGCGATCTCAAGCCGCTCCGCGCCCAGGGACAGGGCTAGGTCGATGAATTCCTGTCCTTCCTCGATGTTTTGCCGATGGATCGGGGCATTGATGGTGAGAGGCAGCCCGGCCGCGCGGGCGCGGTGCGCCGTCTCCAACTTCTTCTCGTGGCTGCCCTGGTGGTTGCCGATGCGGTCGGTGGTCACTGGGCGGGCGCCCTGGAAGCTCAGTTGCAGGTGGTCGAGACCGGCTTCGACGAAGGCCTCGATGCGGCCTGCGGCAATGCCGACGCCGGCGGTAATGAGGTTAGTGTAGAGGCCGTGCGCCGAACATCCTGCGATCAGTTGCTCGAGGTCGCGGCGCAATGTCGGTTCGCCACCGGAGAGATGTACCTGCAGGACGCCGAGATCGGCGGCCTGCGAGAAGAGATCGAGCCAAGTCTGCGTGTCGAGTTCGCGGTTGGCCTTCAGCAGTTCGAGCGGATTGGAGCAATAGGGGCACTGAAGCGGGCAGCGATGCGTCAGTTCCGCCAGCATGCCGATCGGAGGCAGAATGGGCTCGCTCACAGCTTCACCAAAAGCTTGTCCGACCATTCCTGCAGAAAGCGGATGACATCGTCCGCCACGTCCTGCGGATCCGCGTCATAGTCGGCGGCAAGATCGGCGATGATGCGCTCGACGCTGGATTGCCCGTCGCAGCGGCGCAGTATGTCGAGACTGATGTCATTCGGCCAGAACACCTTCTCGGGCGCAAGCACGGCGAAGGCCAGTCGCACGGGGTCGTACTGGATGCGCACATGCCTGGGCAGTGATGGCGCGGACCGCAGCGACACGATGGCTCTTTCGCGCAGCACCGTCACGAAGCCGTCTCCGGGCGGAAGGCGCCTGGCGGTACGTTTCCCGGCGCGCCATAGGCATGCTGGAGCGCATCGAGCATGGCCCAGAGTATGTCGCATTTGAACACCAGCGCATCGATCGCCTGCTGCTGGCGTTCGGGCGTGTCGGCGTGGACGAGCACATAGGCGAGGGCGAAGTCGGCATCGCGCTTCGCCTGCTCCGGTCGCTGCGTGAAATAGGCCAGCGTGTCCTCGGTGATGTAGTCATATCTGGCCAGCATCGCTGCCATACGCTCGCCGATGATGGCCGGCGAGAACATCTCGGTCAGCGACGACGCGACCGCCTCGAGCAGCGTACGGTTGGTGCAGAAGGAGAGATAGGCGCCGACGGCGAAGCGGGTCGCCGGCAGCGCCAGCCTTTCGCTTTTGACCGCTTCGGCATCGAGCCCGAGCGAGGTCGCCAGATGCAGCCAGCGCGCGATGCCGCCACTCCAGCCGTCCTCGCCGTCATGGTCCTCGATGCGCTTGCGCCAGGCGGCGCGAAAAGCCGGATCTTCGGCAAGAGCCAGGATCATGGCGTCCTTGCGCGGAATGACGGCCTGGTAGCAATAGCGGTTCAGCGCCCAGGCCTGCATTTCGGCCTTCGACAGGGCGCCGCCGGTCATCCTGTGATGGAAAGGATGGCGGTTGTGGTAGCGCTCGTCGCCGACCCGCCGCAGCACGGCTTCGAGCTCGCGCTTTGACAGGCCGCCTAGGGCCGCATCGTGGAAATCGCTCAAAATTCCATCTCCATGCCGTCGAAGGCGGCTTCCCAGCCAGCCGCCTTGATCGCCGCGTGCTCGGCGGAATTCTCGTCCAGAACAGGATTGGTGTTGTTGATATGGATGAAGATACGGCGAGTGATCTTCACATCGGCCAGGCCGGCGATCGAACCCGCTTCTCCCGACATTGCGATATGCCCCATGCGTGCGCCGGTTTTCGGGCCGACCCCGGCCGTGATCATCTCGTCGTCCGTGTAGACGGTGCCGTCGAACAGAAGGCAGGCGGCATCAGCCAGCCGCGCGCGCAGCGCTGCGTCGATGCGCGCGCAGCCCGGAACGTAGAAAATCGCGCCGCGACCATCGGCTCTGCTGATACGGACGCCGATCGTGTCGCCCGTGTCGGAGCTGAAATCGGCGCCGGTATCGGCTCCTTGCTCAAGATAGAGCGCGACCTTGCCCGGCACCGGGAAGCTGCCGACGATCACGCCGGTCGGGTGGCCGTCCGCGCCGCAAATCGCCGTCTCCTCCATCGGCGCCAAGAGACGCCTTGGCACGATCGCCGGATCGAGGACATTGAAGATCGAATTGGCCTCCAGCGTCGCCAGCACCTGCGCGGTCGCATAGATCGCGAAAGGCTGCCGCTCACGAAGGCTGAGCAGCCCCGCGACATGGTCCACGTCGGCATTGGTCAGTACCACCGCGCGGATGGGCGTCGAGCGCAGCGGTGCGTCCGCCCTGGGCTGCAGCTCGGGCGTTTGCGCAATCTGCTGACGGATGTCGGGCGATGCGTTGAAGAGAACCCAACCTGTTCCGTCCGCCGATACGGCGACGGACGATTGGGTTCGGGAGCGCAGACCGGGCACACCCGCGCGGGCCGCGCGGCTCAGGCGATAATTGCAGTTCCATTGCGGAAAGCCGCCGCCCGCCGCCGATCCGATGATCTTCACGCGCATGTCAATGCATGCCCAGCGAGCCACCTGACCGGCGCCACCTTTGCGGCTGCGGTCGATTTGCGTCCACGTCTTCCGATATCGCAAAGAATTGCATGCCCCGTTGAGCAGGGCATGCGATTCACGGGCTACTTTTTCGGCCGGATTTCAGCAGGCAAATATCGCGAAATCTCGAAGCCCGCAGCCACCTGACACATGGTTGGTTTTTTCCAGGTCTTCTTCATCGAGTTCTCCTTTCTGCAGCCCGCACGGAGCGACGGCGCCGTCAATGCAAAGTGTTGGCGTTGCTAGGCCGCCTGCAGAGCACGTTGGTTGGCGTCGCTCTCACCAAGAGCGTTGAGCGCCTCGTCGGTTGCAGACTCTTCCTTCAAAGTCTGCCGGAGGAGCGGAAGAGCATTCTTGAGACCGAGCTGTTCAGCCCATGCGATCAGCGTGCCGTAGCGCGCGATTTCATAGTGCTCGACCGCTTGGGCAGCACCCACCAGTCCTGCGTCGAGCGCCGGCTCGTCCTTGTACTCTTCGAGGATTTCCGAGCCCTCCTCGATGATGCCGTCAATGGCCGGGCAGGTCTTGCCCCTGGCCGGCTTGCCGAGCATGTCGAAGACTTGCTCCAGGCGATCCACCTGGTCTTCAGTTTCCTTGAGGTGCTTTTCGAAAGCGGCGCTTATCTTTTCGGACTGTGCTGCTTTTGCCAGCTTTGGCAAAGCCTTCAAGATCTTCTTTTCGGCGTAGTAGATGTCTTTCAGTCCGTCCAGGAACAGGCTTTCCAAGCCGTTCGAGGTCGCGGACGAGGCTTTCTTCGGCATGTTAGATCCTCCTTGGGTGTGGTGATATGCCTGCGGCACTCTTCCTAATCCGCCGGGAGGCCTGAAGTTCCGAGGAGATCGCCATGTTGGAATAGCGCGGTCGGAGTGGGCGCCGCAAACTGCTCCGGCGTTTGTTCGAAGAATACCGATCATCGCTGGCGCCGTGCTCACAACGACTTAGCTCCGAACGGAGTCCGGTGAGGTCGAGGCGAGATGTCAGCTCCTCCTTTGCCCGTCATCGCGTATTCGCTCAATCTCCTCCGGCTCTTTGTCGTCCATCTCGGCGATCTCATTGCGAGCCTTGTCGTTCGCTTTGATCAGCTCATCGAGTTTCGCCTGAAGGGCTTGGGTGTCGCGATGCTCAGCCCTTTGGATAAACAGCGTCATCGCCCAGGTGATCAGCGTCGCGGCGCCGTGCCAGTCAAGCGTTTCCCGCTCGAAGAGGAACCAGGAGACAGTGTAACCGCCCAAGATCAGAAAAGCCGCTGGCCGGGACGTCAATGTGCCGACCTTCGTCAGCGCTTCTCGAAGCTGCAATGTTGCCATGCCTGCGAACGGCTCAGGGCAACCCGGGTTCCCACAAGGTCGGCCCGGTGCGCGAGGTGCTATGCGTAGCGATCGGCATGTCGCCACCCCACTTTGGCGACTCTCTTCATCCTCCGGCCGCAAGTTGTCCGACAGGAAAGTGCGGCCCCCGAGTGTGCCATTCTAACGCAGGATCCCGCCTATCATTCCAAGACTGAGCGCCTCGGCGGCGTTGATATAGCAATTCTCCGTCGCGCGCCGGTAAAGCTCGTCCGCGCTGAGCGAACTGCCTTCGACAAGTTCCCTGAAGCCTTCCATCTCCAGACGTTGCGATGTCTCGAGCAAGGCAAGCTGCTCGCGAACGATCTGGATGCAGGATCGAATCGGGCCGTTGAGCGCAATGCTTGTTTCCATGCGCCGCTCATGCACGAGAAGAACGGCATCCTCGGTCAGGAAGCGGTCTTGCCTCGGGAAGGCGGCGAAGATTGTCACTCCCGCCGAATAGACCTTCGTCTTTCCGACGCAAAATGCATCCCTGCCGGAATGCCGGCGAAAGAGCCGGACCTCCAGCGCCATGCGGCGCGCGGCGTCCGCATCGCCGCCGCTCGTGTACAACTCCATGATCATGTCCTGACCGTTTTTTCGCACGGTCTCCAGGCGACCCAAGAAGAAGCTGACCGTCTCATCATCGATCAGGCCGTTGATGGAGATGTTGGGCTGGAACAGGAGCTTGTCCTCGCCTGGGGCGGAACCGTCGCGCTCGTGTGAAACGCTGTCGTCGTAGAAAGCCATGGAATGCCTCACGGGATTTTCGGACTCCCAACCGCCCGTTGGTTCGTTCGTTCCTCGCGGTTTCGGATTTACGGGAACCTCGGTGCCGTCGTCCGGTTATCTGGCGTCGAGGAGGTGCTCCATGAACGCGACGAAGGAATTCCTGCGCAGCTGGCTGGAGGAGAATGTCGGCAACTTGCCGTCCGACACCGAGATCAGCGTTCCGATGCTGGCGCAGCAATTCGAGCAGGATGCTGATGCCGCCGGCTATGGTCGCGAGGTGCGTGAGCAGGAGGTGGGCAACATTGAAGACGCCATTCAACGTGCGCTGGACAAAACCGGCGAGGAAAACAGAGGGTCGGAATCCACACCCGATGAAGAGAATTCGCTGGCGCCTGTGATCGATGCCCTGGAAGCCGTTGAGCCTGAACAGGGTGATGCCGAAGGGTCCGGCAGGCCGGCCGACTCGTCTAGCGGGTCTCCTGGGTAAGCGCCGCGATTGCCGCGTCCAGCACCGCCTTTGGGCAGGTCTCTCCTTCGCGCAGCGCTTCGAACAACGAGGTCACCACGTTTTCCAGCGTTTCGCCGTGATCCTTCGACAGTTTCGAAGCTGCTTGCGTGAGCGCTTCGAATTCCAAAAGGCTGAGTGGAGAGTGGCGCGTCATGGTTCCTCCATCGCGAGGCGGACGCAGGAGGCAACCGGACGCTTGCCGCAGTCGTAGAAGGGCAGCGCTTAAGCCTCAATCACATTTGTTGCAGTAAGCAGCCGTTGGTTCTGCCCTGTTGCGGAGCGGTGGCGAGGCCGGTCGCGCCGCGCACGGAACAAAGGGCGGCCACAGAGGTTTGGCCCTGCTTCCAACCTGCCCGGAAGCCAGCAGACATCCGACCAAGCGGAGAAGTTCCTCAATGACGAAGTCGCGCCAAAACGACGATCCTGTGCGATCCCCTCCCAGCAGTGGCAGGACCGGCCGGCAACCAGGAGCGGACAGGGGCTCGCCGCAAGAAGATCCGGCTGAAGGCTCTCGCAAGGTTGTGGATCGCGAGCTCGCCCGGCAAAAGCCGCCGGCCGGGGCTGATAAGAAGGAGGCCGAGCAGAGCCTGCGCGACCAAGTCCAGGAAGAGACCGATCTGCCTCAGAAAGGGTCGGCCTGATAGCGAGCGGGGCACCACTGTAAAAGTCGCCTACCACCCCCGCCTTGATTTCCAACCATGACGGCAAAGTCCAGGAAGAACCTGCTTCTGTTGCTTGCGGCTGCCACGATCGGGCTGGCGCTCTACAACAATCGGCTCGCGCGACGGGCGTTGGCCGCACGCCCGCTCGGGCGCTTCATCCATCTCCGGGGAACGAAGCTGCATTTCCTGGAGGCGGGCCACGGACAACCGCTTCTGCTGTTGCACGGCAATGGCGCCTCGGCGGAAGACTTCACGACAAGCGGCATCTTCGGCAGGGCCGCCGCCAGATATCGCGTACTTGCCTTCGACAGGCCCGGCTTCGGCATGAGCCAACGCCCGGCCGGCAGACCTTGGACCGCAGCTGCCCAGGCCGACCTCATCGATGCCGCGGTCGCGAAACTCGGCATCGAGCGCTACATGGTTGTCGGCCATTCCTGGGGGGCAGCGGTGGCGCTAGAGATGGCGCACCGTCATCCCCGGTCCGTCGCCGGTGTGGTTGTCGTAGCCGGCTATCATTACCCGACGCCAAGGCTCGCCCTTGCCATCTCCGCGCTGCCGGCGGTTCCGCTGATCGGGACGGTGCTGCGCCACGCGGTGTTGCCTTCGCTGGTCAGGCTGAACTGGCGCTGGGCGATGAAGAAGATTTTTCATCCCGCAACGATCGCGATCCCTTTCGCGACAACGACAAGACGGTTGGCGAGCCGGCCCTCGCAGCTGCGAGCCATCTCCGCTGAATCCTTCCTGATGCTGGCATCGGCATTTTTCCCAAATCGCGGATATGCCGAAATCGCTGTCCCTGTCGGGATAATTGCCGGCGCGGGCGACCAGCTGTTCGATGCCAAGGCCGAGGCGCTGCGACTGCAAGACGAGATAAGCCATTCGCTTCTGGATATCGTCCCGGGTGCCGGACATATGGTGCATCAAAGCAATCCGAAGGCGATCCTAGCGATGATCGACAAGGTTGCGGCTCTTGCCAATATTGGCGACATGGCGAAGCAACCGGCTCGTACGACATGATTGAGTGCGCGGGCCGCGGAATTAAGTAACACGGCCGAGTTTCGGTGGCTTCCAACGGAGAACCAGCCGCGTTTTTTACCGACAAGAAATTGCAATTCCCGGCCGGGGTGGAAAAGCCGAACCCTGTCTTCGCGCGCGCCCTGCAGCGGCAATCGGTGGCGCAAATCCCGAACACGGAGGAACTTTCCCGTGGGTGCGGCTTTATCATCGTGATTTCAAGCGATTGCAACGAGTGGAAGATGTTGCGCACCGTTGCCCGGCCGTGCCGGGCCCTCCTGCCTCTGCTGGCGCTGGCGCTTGCCTCCTGCTCCTCGTCTGAAACCGTCGACCAGCAAGCGAAGCTTGCAGCCTCGACGGCACAGTCGGCGGTGCTGGTAAGTGATGCCTGGCTCGCCGGCGCCGCGCCGTCCCGCTACGCATCGTCCGCCTTGCTATCCTTTGCCGAGACACTCGACGACGCCGGCCGGCAAGTGCAATCGGCGTCTCCGTCCGACCAGGCAAAGCGGGATACGCTGGCAGAGGCTCTCAGCCGGCTGTCGAACGCGGCAAAGCGGGCCAAGGACGCGGTCGAGGCCGGACAGCGCGCCGGGGCCAGCCAGGCGCAGCAGGAACTTCGCGCCGCGCAAGGCGACCTCGCCGCCGCCTATCGACAATATTTCTCGCCGGGCCGATGAAGAAGCTGCTCGAGATCTCGCTTGGTGTCGTCACCAGCGTCGGCGGCTTCCTGGAGGTCGGGTCGATGGCGACGGCGGCACAGGCCGGCGCGCTGTTCGGCTTCCAACTCATCTGGGCGGTGGTGCTCGGCACCATCTGCATCATCTTCCTGGTCGAGATGGCCGGCCGCTTCGCCGCGGTCAGCCATCACACCATCGCCGATGGCATCCGCGAACGGTTCGGCTTCAACGCGTTCATCTGGCCGCTGCTTGTGACCCTGCTGGTCAACTTCCTGGTGCTTTCCGCCGAGATCGGCGGTGTTGCCATCGCCGCCGAGCTTGCCACGGGAATCAGCTTCCAATGGTGGGCCTTGCCGGTTGCCTTTCTCGCGTGGCTGCTGCTGTGGAAGGGAACGTTCGGCCTCATCGAGAAAGGGGTGTCGATGCTTGGCCTCGTCACCCTCTGCTTCGTCGTCGCTGCCGTGATGCTTCGGCCCGAATGGCAAGAGGTGGCTGTCGGCTCCGTGCCGAGCCTGCCGCAACACGACACGGCGAAATACTGGTTCATGGCCGTCAGCATTCTCGGCGCCTCGATCTCGCCCTACCTTTTCATGTTCTATTCCTCGGGCGCGATCGAGGATCGGTGGGACAAGAGCTATCTCGGCACCAATCGGGCGATTGCCGGCCTCGGCATGAGCTTCGGTGGGACGATTTCCGTGGGCGTTCTCATCGTGGCCGCGCTCGTGCTTGGCGCTCATGGCGTTACCGAAGTGGACGACTATAACCAGCTACCATTGATGCTGATCCCGATATTCGGCTTCTGGGGCTTTGTCCTTTTCGTTGCTTCGCTGGCAATCGCCTGCTTTGGCGCCGCGCTCGAAGTGGCTTTGCAGCAGGCCTATCTCGTCGCACAAGGGTTCGGCTGGAACTGGGGCGAGGACCTCAAGCCCCGCGACGATCCCGGTTTCAGCCTGGTCTACACGCTGACGCTCTTCCTTGCTGCCGTTCCGATAGCGCTCGGTCTCGACCCGTTGAAGCTCACCATCTTCTCGATGGCGCTGACCGCGGCGAGCCTGCCGCTGACGGTCGTGCCCTTCCTTTTCCTGCTGAATGACGACCGCTATGTCGGCGAGCACCGCAACGGGGTCGTTTCGAACGCGGCCGTGATCTTCGTCATCGCGCTCGGCTTCGTGCTGGCGGTGGTGTCCATTCCACTGCAGATATTCGGAGGCACGTGATGCAGTTGCTGCGCGACATACTGGACAAGCAGGTCGTCGATCGCGAGCAGGTCAAGATCGGCAAGGTGGATAGCATTGTCGCCGAGCTGAAGCCGGGCAAGCCGCCCAGGGTAAGCGCCGTTGAACTCGGCTCGATCGCGCTGGCGCGACGGCTTGGCTCGGCGCCCGCAAGCTGGACCGCGAAGCTCGCGGCAAGGCTGACCGGCAGACAGCAGGCACGGCCGCACCGGATCGCCTGGAACAAGGTGCGCGACATCGGCGTCGACATAGAATTCGATATCGACGTCCGCCGGACGAGGATCTTCGCCTGGCAGGACTGGCTGCGCGACCATGTCGTCGGCCGAATCCCCGGAGCGTGAGCATGGCGACCGTGCACCTCGATCACCTTGCCGGCAGGCGCGTGTTCTCCGAGCACGGCAGGAGCATCGGCTATGTCGAGGAGATCATCGCCGAGCGGGACGGCAGGGACCTTGTCGTCACCGAATTCCATGTCGGGATCTTCGCCGCGTTCGAGCGCTTGTCCGCTTCGACTATCGGCACCGCCTTGCTCGACTTCTTCGCGTTGCGGCGACGTGAAGGCCTTTATCGCATTCCTTGGGACAAGCTCGATATTTCCGATCCGACGCGCCCTAGCCTCCTCTGCTCCGACGCGGAGCTTGCCGCTTTCAAGGCGCGGCCCGAGGACAAATGACGATTTGCTAAAAAGCTGCCCGTGCGGGGGAACATAGCAGCCGGCGCGAAGTTGGGACTGGCATGGAGGAGGCTGCGCCATGAACAGTGTCATCTATCTCATCGGTCTGATCGTCGTTGTCCTCGCGGTGCTTTCCTTTCTCGGTTTTCACTAGGAGGCATTATGCAGCGCGAGAACGATCGGGGCCGCGAGCCCGCCGACTTTGCTAGGGCAAAGGACGAAGTTTCCGACAGGATCCAGGAAGAAACGCAAAGCGCCGGAGAGGCGCTCCACGATGCCCGCGACGAGGCTGCGCGCAGGGCCGGCGCGTATGCGGCCGAAGCCCAGCAGGCCGTCGCCGAAAAAGCCGAGCAGACGCAGCGCGATATCGGATCGAGCCTGTCCGCTTTCGGCGGCGCCCTGCGCGCCGCGAGCGATCACCTGGCCGACAGCGATCAGAGCGCGGCCTCGCAATTCATGCAGGAGGCCGCGAGCGGGCTGGAACGGCTGTCCTCCTCGTTGAAGGAAAAGCCGTTCGGACAGGTCCTCGAAGACGTCCAGTCCTTTGGCCGCCAGAATCCTGGAGCGCTTCTTGCCGGTTCGGTTCTGGCGGGACTGGCGCTTGGCCGATTCATCAAGGCTTCGCCGCCAGGAAACCACCGCCAGACGCAGGGCGCGGCCACGCCTGGATCTCCCAGCCAAACAGGCACGGGAACGAGCGCCGGCCGGGATGACGCTCCAGCCAACTGGGGTTCCGACGGCGGCATACCGGGGAACGCAGCGGAGCTGAAGAAATGAGCACTCACGATAATCCAAGTCTCGGCACATTGGTCGCCGATCTGGCGCAACAGGTGAGCAGGCTCGTGCAAACGGAGGCCAGGCTCCTAAGAGCGGAAATCTCGGAGAGCGCGACCAAGGCCGGCGCAGGCGCCGTCGAGGTGCTGGGCGGTGCGATATGCCTGCTCGCGGCGCTTTTGGTCTTGTTGCAGGCGCTTGTCATCGCCCTGGCCCGCCTCGGTCTGGGCGCCGGGTGGTCCGCCTTGCTCGTCGGTGTGGTGGTTGCCGTTCTGGGCGTGATCCTGTTGCGGACGGGCATGGCAAGCATGGCGCCCTCCGAGCTCGCGCCGGACCGTACACAAGAACAGCTCAAGCGTGACGTGAACGTGATCAAGGAACAAGCGAGATGACCGAGAAATCCGCAGCCGAGCTCGAACGCGAGGCGGAAGCCACGCGCGCAAGGGTGGTGGCGACCGCCGACTCCATTCGCGACAAGATGACCCCCGGCCAGCTCTTCGACGAGTTCACTGGGCTTTTCAGGAATGGCACAGGCTCCGACATGCTCCACAACCTGAAGGTCCAGGTTCGGGACAATCCGTTGCCCCTGACCGTGATCGGCGCGGGCCTGGCCTGGCTGATGTTGGGCAGTGGCGCTTCGACCGCGTCGGTTGGTGCCGATGGCGTGACGCGGCGCGGTCCCGGGCTCGATCACGGTGCATTCGGTGCGGGAATGGGTTCCAGGGTCTCGGATGCGGCCGACTCTGCTGGCGAAGCGGCCGCATCTGTCTCGGGAATGGCAAGCGAAGCTGCCGGTAGAGTATCGGACATGGCAAGCAGCGCTGCGGACACGCTTGCGAGCTCGGCGTCAGCGACGGCCGATTTGGCGACGAGCGCCGGCCGGTCCGCGCACAATCTGCTTCAGGACCAGCCTCTCGCCGCGGCCGTCGTCGGCCTCGCCATTGGAGCAGCGATCGGAGCCATGCTGCCCCACACGGAACTCGAGGACGAGCAATTGGGCGGCTATCGCGAGAAGCTTCGGGACACTGCCGAAGAGACTTTGAAAGAAGGCCTCGACGCCGCAAAGCAAGTTGCGGCCGAAGCCTACCAGACGGCGAGCGACGAAGCCGGACGGCTGGCGTCAAACGAGGGGACGCTGGCCGACAAGGTCGGCGGTGTCGTCAAGGCCGCGGCCGACAAGACCGACGAGTCGGTGCGCGAGAAGCTCTCCAGTTCCGATACGTCCTCCCGGAAATCGTAACCGGAACTCACGTTCAAGGAACAATGCACGCCACCGGCGGTTCGGGCGGCGTCAGATCGATGGAGACACTAAAATGGCTGAATCGCGCGAATGGCTTGTCCAATGGTTGAGGGACGCTCACGCCATGGAGGAGCAGGCAGAGACAATGCTGTCGGGACAATTGAGCCGGATCGAGAGTTACCCTCAGCTCAGTGAGCGAATTCGCGCTCATCTGGAAGAGACGAAAGAGCAGACGAGGCGGCTGAAGAGCTGCCTGGACGGGCTCGACGAAGGGTCGTCCATGCTGAAGGATGCAGGCGGCAAGCTGACCGCCACGGCGCAGTCGATCAGTGGCGTGTTTGCCGGCGACGAAGTCATGAAGGGCTCGCTGGCGAGCTACACTTTCGAACATATGGAAATCGCCTCCTACACGATACTCATCGCCGCGGCGAGTGCCGCGGGCGAGGCCCAGATTGCCCGCGTGTGCGAACAGAACTTGCGTGAGGAGGAAGCGATGGCCGAGTGGCTGAAGAGCAACCTGCCGCAGGTCACAGAACAATTCCTGGCGCGGGCAGACACGGACAGCGACAGCGCGAAACGCTGATTTTGGAAGCAGGAATAATCGGAGGTTCCACAAGTTGGAGCCCAGGTTGGTCCTCCCACCACCGGTCTAGGCTCCAAGCCCGTCCTGCCTTCAGCAGGGCGGGCTCGACTCGGTTTGCCGTCAAGGAACATTCCTTGCTGAAAATCATTAGGTCGCTGCGGTCCTGGAGTTTCCGTGGCGATTTCGAACATCCAACTTGGCTTGCTCGACCTGAGCCGGACGAGGCTGGCGCTGGCGTTTGTGGGTCTGCTCGCCATTGCCGTCCCCGCGCACGCCGAGCCGCAGACGATGGTGATTGGCTATCTCGGCGAACAGCGCAAACTGCCTCTACCCCTGGGGCCGTTGGACGAGGCCGTCACAGACGATGGCCTGCAGGGCGCGAGGCTGGGGATCGCTGACGACGCCGGCACGGGCCGCTTTCTCGGCCAGCAATTTCGTCTGCAAGAAAGGGTCCTCAAACCGGGCGAAGCACCTGCCGAAGCTGTCAACGCGTTCGCGGCCGCCGGCATCAGCTTCGTCGTTGCCGATCTCGATGCCGCGCAATTGCTGCAGGCGAGCGCAGCGCCCGGTGCCGAGCGAATGACGCTGTTCAACAGCCGCGACCCTGATGACAGCCTGCGTCAGGAGAATTGCCGAAGAAACGTTCTGCACACCGTTCCGAGCCGCGCCATGCTGGCCGACGCCCTCGCGCAATACCTGGTCTGGAAAGGCTGGCAGCACTGGTTCCTGCTGACTGGTCCGCATCCCGACGACCTGGCCATGGCGGCGGCCTTTCGGCGGGCAGCGGCGCGTTTCGGGGCGCAGATCACCATCGACAAACCTTGGACGTTCCGGCCCGCCAACGGCCGCGCCGACACCGGACATGTCACGCTCCAGACCGAGATCCCTGCCGCAACGCAGGTCGGCGACTATGATGTTCTGGTCGTCGCCGACGAAGCCGACGAATTCGGCGCTTATCTCGACGGGCGCACCGCCTTGCCGAGGACGGTGGCCGGCACGCAAGGGCTGGTCGCCACCGGCTGGAGCGCGGTCGACGAAGAATGGGGCGCCACGCAACTCCAGGACCGCTTTCACAAGCTGGCCGGACGCTGGATGCTGCCCAGCGACTACGCCGCCTGGCTGGCGGTCAGAAGCGTCGGCGAGGCGGCAACGCGGCTGCACAGCCTCGATCCGACCGCCATCGCAAAGTACTTGCGCAGCGACGATTTCCTGCTCGCCGGCTTCAAGGGGCAAGGGCTGAGTTTCCGTCCGTGGGACGGGCAGATGCGCCAGCCCATTTTGATCGCGGGCCCCCGGCTGCTCGTTTCCAGTTCGCCACAACCGGGTTTTCTGCATCAGCGCACCCCGCTCGACACTCTGGGCATCGATCTGGAGGAGAGCGCATGCAAATTCTGACCACGCTCCTGCTGGTGTTGGTCTTTGGCCCTCCCGCGGCGGCCGAGACGATTTACGTCTCCAACGAGCAGGACAACACCGTCGCGGTCGTCGACGGGGCGACCATGACATTGCAGGCGGCGATCGATGTCGGCCGGCGCCCGCGCGGCATGGCGCTTTCCGTCGACAAGAAGACACTGTTCGTTGCCGAAGGCGACGACAACCGCATCGACGTGGTCGATCTCGCCAAGCGGCAGGTCGTGGGTCAACTGCCTTCGGGCGCCGATCCGGAATTCTTTGTCGTGCACCCGGACGGCAAGCGGCTCTTCGTCGCCAATGAGAACGACAACCAGGTCTCGGTGGTGGATATAGCCGGCGCGAAAATCATCGGCACAGTCGATGTCGGCGTCGAGCCGGAGGGCATGGCGATCAGCGCCGATGGCCGAACCGTCGCCTGCACGTCGGAGACGACGAGCATGGTCCATCTCATCGACGCCACTGCGCTCGAACTAATCGACAATCTGCTCGTCGACACGCGGCCGCGCGCTGCGGCGTTCTCGGTGGACGGCAAGCAATTATGGGTGTCGTCCGAAATCCGAGGCACCGTCACGATCTTCGACACTGCGACACGCGCTCAAACGGGCAAGATCGAGTTCGAGGTGCCGGGCATCCGGCGTGAGGGCGTGCAAGCGGTCGGCATCGAGATGTCACGCGACGGCGCGACTGCCTATGTCGCGCTCGGCCCAGCCAACAGGGTTGCCGAGGTCGACACGAAGACATTCACGGTCAGGCGCCTTTATCTCGTCGGCCAGCGGCCCTGGCATGTCGCGCTCTCTGGCGACCAGAAGCAACTGATCAGCGCCAACGGCAACTCCGGCGATATCTCCTTCATCGACCTGGAGAACCGAGAGGTCGTGAAGTCGCTGCCGGTGGGGCGCGGTCCATGGGGCGTCGTGATCGGCCCATGAACGCCCTGGCGATCGAGAATCTTAGCCACAGCTTCGGAAGCCGGCAGGTTCTCCAGAATGTCTCGTTCACTGTGGATGAAGGCAGAATGTGCATCCTGCTTGGCCGCAACGGCGCCGGCAAGACAACGTTGTTCTCGCTGATCACCGGTCTCTACTACGCGCGCACCGGGCTGGTGCGTGTGTTCGATATGGCGATGCAGGCGAACCCGTCCGCCGCGCTCGCGCAAATGGGCGTCGTCTTCCAGTTGCCGACGCTCGATCTCGATCTGACGGCGGGCGAGAACCTGCGCTACCACGCCGCGCTGCACGGACTTCCGACGGAACTGAGCAAGGCGCGCTCACGGGAGGAATTGAGCCGCCTCGAAGTGCTGGACAGGATCGACGATCGGACCCGCGCGCTATCCGGCGGCCAGCGCCGGCGCGTGGAGATTGCGCGGGCGCTGATGCACGGCCCGCGCCTGCTGCTGCTCGACGAGCCGACCACCGGGCTTGACGTGCCGGGACGGCGCGCGCTCGAGCAGCATGTAAGGGACCTTTGCCGGGAACGTGGCATCGCCGTCTTATGGGCGACGCATTTTCTCGAAGAAGTGGCGGCCGACGATGACGTCGTGGTGCTGGATCGGGGTAGGGTTTGCTGGACCGGCCCCGCGGACCGCATCGCGCCCGAACTCGGCGTAGGAAGCGTCGCTGAAGCATTCGCCTTGCTGACGGGTTCGCCATGAAAGTCGATCACGCATTACGGGCACTCGACGGCATCTTGCGGCGGGAAATGCTGCGCTCGCTGCGGCAGCGCGCACGCCTGTTCTCCGCAATGGTGAGGCCGCTGGTCTGGCTGGCGATTTTCGCGGCCGGCTTCCGCTCCGTTCTCGGCCTGTCGATCACGCCGCCCTACCAGACCTATGTTCTTTACGAGGTCTATGTAGTGCCTGGGCTGGCGGCCATGATGCTGCTGTTCCATGCAATGGCGAGCTCGTTGGCCATGGTCTATGACCGCGAGATGGGCAGCATGCGCCTTTTGCTGACGGCCCCGCTGCCGCGCTGGTACCTGCTTGCCGCGCGCCTGCTTGCCAGCGTGATTGTCGGCCTGCCGCTCGTCTATCTGTTTCTTTTCGTGGCGCGCTTCTGGGACGTGCGGCCGCCGATCCTGGGCTATGTCGCCGTGTTCCCGGCGCTCGTGCTGTCGGGCTTGATGCTCGGCGCGTTCGGTCTGTTGGTCTCCTCGATGTCCACTCAGATGGAAAACTTCGCCGGCGTGATGAATTTCGTCATCTTCCCGATGTTCTTCGCCTCGACAGCGCTCTATCCGATCTGGCGCCTCGCTGAAGCCGGCCGGGTGCTGGCTACGATCGCCGCCTGGAATCCATTCAGCTCGGCGGTAGAGTTGATCCGCTTCGCGCTCTACCTGCGGTTCGACATGGTCTCCATGCTCGTTGTTGTCGCCTGTCTCGTGGCATTCTTCCTGGCGGCGGTGACCGGCTATGATCCCGGTCGCGGCCTGTGGTCCCGGCGCGGCGGCGAGGGCTGATCATCTGAGCGCATAGAGATAGGCCGCGATGTCGCGCGCCTGCTGCTCGGTGATCCTTGTCGAGGGCATGGCGGTGTGCGGATTGATTTCCCGTGCCGAGCGGATCCAGCGGATCAGGTTCTCCGGATTGTTCGCCAGCACACCGCCGATGTAGATGCGCCCGGCGAGGCTGCCGTCGAGCCGCGGCCCGACCTGGCCTTGCGCCCCCGGCACCCCGGGAATCGTATGGCATCCGGAGCAGCCATTCGCCGTCATGATCGGAATGGCCCGCGCGCCCACGCCGCCGGTCGCCACATCCGAGTCGTGTTGGACACGCTCGCGCCGGTCAATCCACAGGCTCGCCGCCGCGATGGCGATGGCGAGAAGCACGACCCCGACGATGATACCGCCGAACAGCCTAGCCAGGTCGGAGCGCATGGGCCGCCTCCCTGGTTCCGCTGTTGCTTATCCAAAGGCCAGCGAGCAGCAGGGCGGCTCCGCCGTAGATCAGCCCGGCCGGCACCCACATCACAAGCCCGGCGAGTTGCTGATCCTCGAGCGGGCTCAGGCGCCAGAGCGCGGCGCCGGAGGCATTCTCCGGATACCAGAGTTTTGGCGAGACCAGCAGCAGGACGCCGAGCAAGCCGGTGTGAAGCGAGGTGAAGAACAAATGCATGACGGAAATGCCATAGGTCTGCTGTCGGCCGGAACGCGGCAGAAGCACCCACCAGAACAGCAGGGCGGTGCCGAGGAAGCTCGCATGCTGCGCATAATGCAGCACACCCTGCTGCAGCGCTGCCTCGAACAGCGCCGGGACATGCCAGATCCAGATCGCTATCCCATGAAGGATCGTCGCGCTGAGCGGGCGAGCGGCGAAGGCCCAGAGCGCCTGCAGCACCTTGCCATGGGTGAGCTTTCCCGTCCCTCGGCGCAGTGCGGCCGGCAATGCCCACATCAAGGCCGCGCCGGGACAGGCGGCGACAAGAAGCGGCGCCGCCACGGCCATCAGCAACTCATGCTCGATCATATGGGCGGAAAACACCCGCTCACCGAGCGCATGGATGGGGCTGACCAGCGCGACGGCCAACACGCTCCAGCCGGCCGCGAACAACAGAGCTTGCCGCAGCCGTTCGGGACGGCCTCGGCCGCTGCGACGCCATAGACGGCCCGCGCCGCTTCCATAGATGAGCGCGATCGCCGCCAGGGGAAGGGTGATGGGAAGCGCCAACGTCCACCGGGCCTCCGGCGCACCGACGCCGTAGCAGATCGAGGTCGAGAAGAAGGCGTCGAAGCTCATCGCAGGCACTCATCGAGAATGAGCGCAGCGCTGCCCTGCATGATGATGACGAGGGAGAACAGCAATGCGGCGAGAATGCCGAGATCGGCGACGAAACGCTCGGTGTCTCGCGTGCGCTCCGGTTTGAATGCCGCGCCGCCTTGTCGCTTCGCCCGCCATGACAGCGCGCCGCCGAGCAGGGAAAACACCGCGAGCGACACCGCCACCGGTAGCACCACCTGCACCTGGCGAGTGCATTGCCAATGCACGAGGGCGTAGTTCAGCTGCGTCGAGATTGCCCAGGCCAACGGCCCCGACAACAAACCTCCCCACGACGTGCCCAGCCGCAGCGCACGCATCTCAGCCTAACCTCGGTAGCCAGTAGATGAGGAGGTAGATCGGAATCCAGGTGAGGACCACGAAGTCCCAGTAGAAGACATTGTCGCCGACATCGCCGAAGCGCCGGCCGCTATAGCCATGATGCGTGAACATCAACACCGTCAGGACAATCGTGTCGCCGACATCGGTGATCAGATGCGTGGTGTGGAGACCAAGCAGCACCCAGATCATCGAGCCGTAGGCGTTCGTGTCCCAGTAGATGTTCAGCGCCGGAAACTCGAACCAGCGCACGACAAGAGGCGCGAGGCCGAGCAGGGACATCACCACCATGCCGATCCGGACCGGCCCCATTGCGCATCGCTTGGCATAGCCGTTGAGGATGTGGTTGGGCACCAGGCTGACGATGAGAAGCAGGGTCACGATCGTTCCCGGCCAATGGTTGGGCACCGGAGCGCTGAGGCGCCAGTTGGGCCACAAGGTCGCGAGATAGAGATAGGCACCGGCGGCCAGCGCGAAACCCGTGCCTTCCAGCGCCATGAAGCCGAGCGTACCCCACCAGGTTGGGCTGCGCGGGCCATGCCCAAAGGTCGGTAGATCGGAAATATCTAAGACGGGGCGCTGGTTCATTCCTCGTCCTCCGGATCGCCCTTTGGCCAGAACCAGCCGACCAGGGTGACGGCGATCGGCGCGGCGCCCCAGATGATCGCCCAAGGCGTGAAGATCGAGTACAGGAAGGTGGCGCCGACGGCGATGGCCGCCAACAGTGGCCAGATCGACGGCGTCGCCGATTTTTCGCGGATGTCGGGATGGGCTTCCGCCACCGTCGAGATGATGAGTTCGCGCGCGTCGACGCGAAGCCCGGAGGCGACAGGGAGCGCCCCGCGCTCGGCCCAGAGCGGCTCGACATTCGTCACGACCGGAATGCGGGTGAAATTATAGCTGGGCGGCGGCGAGGACGTCGCCCATTCTAGCGTGCCGGCATCCCAGGGATTGTCGCCCGCGGGCGTTCCGCGCAATGCGCCATGAACGAGGTTGAACGCAAACAGCACGAAGCTCAGGAAGAAGAGCACCGCGCCGGCGCTGATGAAGAGATTGATGTTCCCCCAGTCGAGCTCGGCCGGATAGGTGTAGACCCTGCGCGGCATGCCCCACAGTCCAACGATGTGCATCGGGAAGAATGCCGCGTTGAAGCCGATCATCGCCAGCCAGAAATGCCAGCGTCCGAGGCGCTCGCTCATCATGCGGCCGGTGATTTTGGGAAACCAGAAATAGGCGGCTCCCAGCAGCGGAAAGACCGAGCCGCCGATCAGCACATAGTGGAAATGGGCGACGACGAAATAGGTGTCGTGCACCTGCAGGTCGAGCGGCACCGAGGCGAGCATGACGCCGGTAAGGCCGCCGATGACGAAGGTGAAGAAGAAGCCGAAGACGAACAGCAGCGGTGTACGGATCACCGGCCTGCCGTCCCACAGAGTGGCCAACCAGCAGAAGATCTGAACGCCGTTGGGGATGGCGATCAACATGCTGGATGCGGTGAAGAAGCTGGCGCCGAGCTTCGGCAGCCCGGTTGCGAACATGTGGTGGACCCAGAGCCCGAACGACAGGAAACCGACAGCGATCAGCGACAGGACCAGCCCGAGATGGCCGAACGCCGGGCGCCGGGCGAAGGCCGGGATGATGGAGGATACCATCCCAGTCGCCGGCAGGAAGATGATGTAGACTTCCGGATGGCCGAAGAACCAGAACAGATGCTGGAACAGCAGCGCGTCGCCGCCTTCGGCCGGGTTGAAGATATGCGTGCCGACGAGACGGTCGAGGATCAGGAAGGTCGAGGTGATCATCACCGCCGGCATGGCGAAAACGACGACGAAGGACGTCACCAGGAGCGCCCAGACATAGAGCGGGATCTTGTCGAGTGACATGCCGGGTGCGCGCTGTTTCAGCACGGTCACGATGGTCGCGACCGCGACCGCCAGCGAGGACACTTCGGTATAGGTGATCATTTGCGCCCAGACGTCGGCGCGCTTGCCTGGACTGAATTCCGGTCCGGACAGCGGCACATAGGCGAACCAGCCGACGTCGGGCGCCATCGCGAGGGCGAAAGAGACCCAGGCGAAGAGGCCGCCTGATACATAGACCCAATAGCCGAAGGCGTTGAGGCGGGGGAAGGCGATGTTGCGGGTGCCGACCATCAAGGGCACCAGGTAGATGCCGGTCGCCTGCACAATGGGCACGGCGAACAGGAACATCATGGTGACGCCGTGCATCGTGAACAGCTGGTTGTAGAGGTCCGGGCCGATCAGGCCACGCTGCGGGCCCGAGAGCTGGATGCGCATGGCCACGGCGTTGAGTCCGCCCAGACACAGGAAAAGGAAGGCGGTGATCAGGTAGCGGCGTGCGATGACCTTGTGATCGACGCTCGACAGCGCGCCGATGATGCCGGGAGGCGTCCGCCACGTCCGCGCTAACCAGCGGTGCAGGCTGGCGTCGTCCATGCCGGTGTCGCGCGGCCCGTCACGCGCTGGTGCTATATCGCCCCTGACGGACGTTTCGCGCTCCGGCGGCAGATCGCGTTCGCTGGTGAGGTCCGCGCTGCTCATTTCAGCCCCTCGAGATAGGCAACGATGGCGTTGAGTTCGTCGCCGCTCAGATCGACCACCGGCATGTGCGAGCCGGGCTTCACGCCTTGCGGGTCGGCGATCCAGGCGGCGAGGTTGCCCCGGCTCATCGTCAATGTTCCGGCCGCGAGCGTCTGCCGGCTGGCGAGATGGGTGAGATCGGGCGCGACCGTTCCGCCCGCCGGCGTGCCGCCGATCTTGTGGCACATCACGCAAGGGCGTTTCAGGAAGAGGTTCTCGCCGGCCTTGGCCTCGCCGCCCGTTGGAGCGGCGGCCGGCTGCAACTGGTCGTTCCACCAGGCATCGAACTTCGCGCGCGGCTCGGCGATGATGAAGGTGCCCATATTCGCGTGCTGCGCGCCGCAGAACTCAGCGCATTGGCCTCGGTAGACGCCTGGCTTGTCGGCCTTGATATCGAGCACATTCATTCTGCCGGGAATGAGGTCTAGCTTGCCGGAAAGGCTCGGCACCCAGAAGGAGTGGATAACGTCGGTCGAGGTGAGAAGAAGCCGCACGGGTTCGCCGGCGGGAATATGGATCTCGTTGGCCGTGGTCAGGACGCGGCTCGGCGTGGCGTCTTCGTAGCGCACCTCCCACCACCATTGATGACCGGTGACGCGAATGGTCAGCGCGGCATCCGAGCCGATCGCGGCAAGCGTCCTGTTGGCGAAGAAGCTGAGCAAGGTTAGCCCGACCAGGATCACGGCGGTCAGCCCGACGGCGACCGTCACCACGCGCAGCTTGCGGCTGTCGGCGTCGGCGTCCAGCGCAAGCGGCTCGGCATGTTGCCGCGAGCGCATCAGCAACGGCACGGCAAGGGCAGCCATCACCAGCACCCACACCACCGCACACAGGCCGGTGAAGAACCAGATCAGCCATGCGAGCTCGCTCGCCGCCGGACCTTTCGGGTCAAGCGCCGATTGCCAGCCCGCGCATCCCTGAAGAAACAGGGCGATTGCCGTGGCGAACGCAATCGAGGCAAGGCGTTTCACGGCGACTTCCCCAGCGTGGCGGCATCCGGCATGCGGTTTTCGGACGGATGCACCATCATGTCGTCATTGCGCGACGGCGCGGCGGAGGAGGGCGCGTTGCCGCTAAGCGAGCGAACGAAGGCCGCAAGTTCCCAGATCTGGTCGTCGGGGATCTTGTCGCGGAAGCTCGGCATGCCGTTCGGACGGCCGTCACGGATCGTGGCATGGATGCTTTCCATCGAGCTGCCATAGATCCACTTCTCGTCCATCAGCGCAGGGCCCATGCCGCCGCCGCCATTGGCATGGCACCCCGAACAATTGAACCAGCCGAACAGGCGCTTGCCTTCGCTCAGATGAAAGGCGTTGGCCTCGAAGCTCGCCGCCTTGTTGTCGGTGGGCGAGGGGCGCTGCCCGCCGGGTTCCAGCGTTGTCACCGGCGTCGGCTGCTCGCCGGAGCCGAGCGCCGATTGCGGGCGCGTGTCCCGCTCCTCGCGCTGGCACGCAGCAAGGGCCATCGACGCGAACAGGAGCAGCGCAACAACCGGTCTCATCGTACCGCGCTCCCTGAGGCATCGATGCGCGGCACGCCATATTGAGCCAGCAAGGCGTCTATTTCCGCCTTGTGCCTTGCCAAGGCACTGTTCACATCGCTGCGCAGCGCATCGTCCTCACGCCGCACGCCCATGGAGATATCGTAAATCATGGGCAGTTGCGGTCCGTCTATGCGCGGCGCGACGGGCGTGATGCGTAGCGGCACCCTCTGCTTCTGGGCGAAGTAGCCGGCAAGCGGACCCCAGACCACTGCAAGATCGATCTCGCCGCTCGCCACCGCATCGATGATGCGCGCCGGCGGATTGGGAGCGGAGTAATCGCCATAGACGGGGTAGCCGATGAGGTGCCCGACGATGCCGCGGCGGCCCAGCGCCTGGACAGGAGGCGAGTTGGCGCCGTCGTCGCCGATGAGTTGAACGCCGATGCGCAAGTCGCGCAGCCGCGGATCGTTGAAGCAGGTCACGTCCGGGCTGTCCTGGCGTGTCACAAAGACATAGGACGAGCGGTAGTAGGGCGTGGTGGTGCGCAGCATTTCGAGATTGGCCGGCGTGCCGGGCACCAGATCGCACAGTCCCGCCTTCAGCGTGTTGCGCACGAAGCCGCGGCGTTGCGCCCACCAGGTATAGGTCAGTTTGGCGCCAAGATCGTCGGCGATGATCTCGGCGATCCTGTTCTCGAAGCCTTGGCCGGCCGCGTTGGAAAAAGGCAGGTTATTCGGGTCGGCGCAGACCCTGAGCTCACGAGGGCCGGCCGTCGCCGGCGAGATCAGCAAGGCGAGCGCGGCGATGCTGAGCGCCATGCGCGTAAGCAGCTTCTGGGCCACGCCGTGGATCAAGCCGAATGCATCAGGGCAGACGGAACACATAAAGCGTGCCTCCCGCCGTGGTCGCGTTCTTCAGATCCTTCATCGCATTGACGAAACCGAGCGCGGCGGTGGCGTCGCGCGGGTCCAGGTCGCCCGACACGATGGCGCCCGCCCAGCCGCCGACGCCGGATAAGATAGCGACATACTGGTGCCCGTCCGGGCCGCGATAGGTGATGGGTTGGCCGATGATGCCGGACGAGGTCTTGAACTGCCAAAGCAGGTCGCCGGTCTTGGCGCTCACCGCCTTGAACCAGCCTTCCATCGTCCCATAGAAAACCACATCGCCGGCGGTCACGACCGCACCGCTCCACACCGGAAAATTCTCCTTGAGGCTCCAGGCGGGTTTTTCGGCAGCGATATCCCAAGCCGTGAAGGCGCCGCGATTGCCGCCCGGCCCCGGGATCATGCGGACGTTCATTCCGACATAGGGCGTGCCGGCGGTGTAGTTCACCTCGACGCCCTCTTCGTCCATGCACAGATTGTTGTGCGGGATGTAGAGCAGGCCGGTCTTCGGCGAAAAGGCGGAAGGCTGCCAGTCCTTGAGGCCCGACGCGGTCGGGCAGATGTCGCGGACAACCTTGCCGGTGCCGGTCAGCTTGTCGGGGTTTTCCATCAATCTGCCGGTCTTGAGGTCCACGCCTTTGCTGGAGTTGACGGGGCCATAAGGTTTCGCAGATAGGACCTCGCCGGTGGCGCGATCAAGGACGTAGAGATAGCCGTTGCGTTCCGGGCGGACCAGCACCTTGCGCGGCTTGCCCTGCCAGTTCATGTCGAGCAGGACCTGTTCGTTGATGCCGTCATAATCGTGGAGGTCGTGAGGGCTCCATTGATAGAACCATTTCGCCGCTCCGGTGTCGGGCTCGCGCGCGAAGATTCCCGACGTCCATTTGTTGTCGCCGGGCCGCAGGTCGGGATTCCACGGGCCGGGATTGCCGGTGCCGTGGAAGATCAGGTTGAGGTCGGGATCGTAGGAAATCCAGCCCCACATGTTGCCGCCGCCGATCTTCCACGCCTCGGGCGGCCATGTCGTGACGCCGAGGTCCTTGCCCTTGTCCATGTCGTAATGCGGCTTGAAGTCCGGGCCGATCAGCACCTCCTTGTCTGGCCCGGTGTTGTAAGCCGTCCAGACGACATGACCGTCGCCGGCGTCGAGCGCCTTGACCCAGCCGCGCACGCCCATCTCGCCGCCGGAATTGCCGACCAGCACGTTGCCTTTCACCACCAGCGGCGCCATGGTGATGGTCTCTCCGATATTGATGTTGCCGATATGAGCGTTCCAGATTGGCTGGCCGCTGGTTGCATCGAGTGCGATGGTATGGCCGTCCAGCGTGTTGAAGAAGATGCGCCCGTCCGCGAAGGCCGCGCCACGGTTGACGACGTCACAGCACGCGACCCCTTGCGCGGCCGGTTCGGGGTTGGGCTCGTATTTCCATTTCATCGGCGCGCCGGGCTTGGAGAGGTCGAGCGCGTAGACGATGTTCGGAAAAGGCGTGACGATATACATCGTGTTGCCGACGACCAGCGGCGCCGCTTCCTGGCCCTTGTTCACTCCGGTGGAGAAGGTGAAGGCGACCTGCAGGTTCTTGACGTTGCCTTCGTTGATTTCCGCGAGCTCGCTATAGCGCGTCGAGGCGTAGTTCTTGGCCGGCATCGTCCATTGCCCGTCATCGGGCGGCGCGGCCGCGGCAGGCGGAGAGATCGCGGGTGCTGGTGGAGGCTGCGAAGCGGCCATCAGCAACGGAGCGCAGGCCAGCAGCAGGGTCGTAAGGATGCTTGGAGAATATCTTCGGAGTGCCGACGGGTACCCGGCCGGTGCGGCGTGATCCCTGGATCGTGCTGGGTGCGCTTGCTTCATTTGGGCGTCGAACCTCCGACGCCGGAACCGATTTCAGCCGCAATGTCGGCCTCGTGGCCGGCACAAAGCGGATGCCCCCAGCCGGAGGCGCTTTTTCCGCCGGGATCGAGATCGTAGATGATGGCGTCCTTTCGGTTGGGATTGACGCCCGCCGGGACCTTGTCGAAGCCGAGGGCTGCGCGCACGCGCCAGGCGATATTGTGATCGGCGCAGGAGGAATCACCGCTGAGACCGAGGCCGCCGACAATTGTCTTGCCGTCGTACAGAGCCAGGCCCCCGCCAAACACCACGACGCCTCCGATCGGCTTGCCGATCAGCGGGTCACTGGCGCTGCCAAACGTCTTGGGGTCGCCTGCGTAAGCCGCTGCTTCGTTGACGGGGTTGGTGGCCTGCAGGCCGAATAGCGGCCCACCGGGCTGCACCCCGGCATAGAGGTTGGCTGTTGAAAGCGCCATGTTCGCCAGGCTGAGGCCATTGGCCGTGTTGGCTTTCTCGGCCGCGATTAACCGGCTGCCCGGCCACTGCGCATCAACCGTGGGTCCACTGAAGGCGACCGCGCAGACGGTGCCGTCGCGAGCTACGATCGCTGCCCATTCATTGGTCTCGAAGCCGCCATTCGCGGGGCCGCCGCTCGCCTTGACATTGGCCTTCAAGGCCGAGAGCAGCTTGTCGTGATCGGCCGGGCAGGGCGCCTGCGCCCGAGCAGTGCCTTCCTGCATCGAGCTAAACGCCAAGACAAGCAGGCCCAGAGCTAGTGACAAGAACCGACGATCAGCCATGACCCGAAACGTTTGTTGATGTTACCGAACTGACAATCGGCCGCTTTGTTCCTCGAACATAGGGAAGGTTTGCACTGACAAGGTTATCTGGCCGAGGCCGGCGGCTCGAACAGCTTACCCTTCCCGCTACCCAGCGAATCCGATGCACCGTGGGCTAGGATTTCTGAACACAAAGCGGACTTGACCGTTACCGGGCATGCTCGTCGATATCTTACAATTCGTCGTCGGAGCCCTTGTGGTCTGGTTCACGCTTCGCGATGTCTTTGACACCGTCGTTGTGCCGGGCGAGAGCCGGGCGTCCCTGCGTCTCGCAAGCCGGATGGTTTTCGCCGGTTTGTTCGGACTAAGGCATACGCGCAGACGCGGCGCCGCCATCCCGGCGGCGTTCGCGCCTTTCGTGCTGGTAGCGTCCTTCACCGGCTGGATGCTGCTTCTCATTTTCGGTTTCGGGCTGATGGTGGCTGCTCTGAGCGGTTGGTACCGGCCCGCGGTGCCGACCTTCTCCCAGTCGGTGTTCGTTGCCGGAAGCAGCCTGGTGACGGTTGGCCTGAGTGAGACCGACGCGACCGGTCCTGCCCGTTGGGTCAACATCGCGGCGGGATTCTGCGGCCTGTCGGTCATGACGATGGCCGTCACTTATCTGCTTCAGGTGCAGACCAGCATCGGCAGGCGCGACTCCGGCATCCTGAAGATCACCACCGCGTCAGGCGATCCGCCATCCGCGGTCGCGCTGCTGGAACGCTATGCTTCACTCGGTTGCAAGGATGAGCTGGAGCAGGTGCTCGTAAAGGGCAGGGACTGGTGCGCCGAGGTCCTGCAGAGCCATGCATCGCACCCGTTCCTGATCTATTTCCGATCCCTGGAAACGGGGGCGGGGTGGCCTGCCACTCTAGCCGCGTTGTTGGACCTTGCTGCCGTAATCGAGGCGATTGATGAGCCCAACCTGCGCGGCAAGGCCATCCTGCTGCGTGAGGAAGGCACTCACCTTGCAGACGAGCTGAGCAAGTTGCTTCGTCTCGACATCGATTGCCCGACAACCAATAGAGAGGTGCTGCAGCAGGTCCTGGAACGTGCGGCTAGGGCAGGCTACGGAACACCAAAGCCGCATGGCTTGGGACTACTGGCATCGCTCAGGGAACGCTATGCCCCAACAGTCGAGGCATTGTCGCGTCATCTGGGCAGTCCAACGGCGCCGCTTCTACCAAACGACCGCAGCTCGTCGCGCGAAGAACTGGCGCAGCTTCCTTGACCTGTGGTCACATTTCGCTGTTGCCGATTATCCCGGCTTCGCCCTCGGCGAGATTAGTGAGGTGCGGAGCTTTCGAAGTGTGCAAGCGCACGACAGGCTTGCCGGAGCTGTCCTGTCCAAAGAACGCGACGCCGGCGGCCTGCAATACCTGGCGCATGGCAAGCAGTTTTTCCGCCGAGGGCACCCGACCCCCGCGCTCGAATTCGCGAATGCTCGCTTCGCTCAAGTCGCATTTTGCCCCAAGCCGCACCCGGGGCCAGTTCAACAAGGCTCGGGCAGCCATTACCTGCTCTGGCGTTAGAGGAGCCACCAAACATCTCCACTGCTTCTTGATCGTGTCTCGAACTGAAAGTTCAAGAACATGTTCCATTGCCCCCAAAAATCGCACGCGAAATGCCCCTCCGACCGCTGCCCCTTGGAACAATGATGATCACCTTTCGTTCGGTAGCGATGAAACAGCTTCTCTCAGACTTCGCGGCAATGGCGCAGCCGGGTTATTGGATTGCCCTCGGCCTTCTTGTCATCCCTTACGGAGTGGGCGTGTTTTTCCTTGTGAGGGTTTGCCACTGTATGTGAGCGCGCGCGTGGCGCGATCATGAGCCCGGGCCGGTCGACGTTGTTCGGCGGGTTTTCTTGTTGCAACTCGGAACAAGCTGCAATTTGCCATGTTGAGAAGGTCTGCGACTGTCCCCCTCAAGCGGTCGCAGAATGGTGGAAACACCGGCCCGCGTCCTCGCCGAGGGGCGCGGGTTTCCATTTTCAGGGCACGCCCATAGCAGACATTCACAGGCACGGGACACGTCTGTGAACTCGGTCACCCGGCCTCACACGGCGCCAGATCCAGTTCGCAAGTGAACATTTCGAGACCCTGCCCGCGGCCCACGGCCTCACCATGTCGCGCACGGCGATCGGTTTTCATAGCCTCGCGACACCCGCCAGGTCTGCGGCGATCGCTTCGGCGCCAGTGGCAAATGCGAACTGCACACCGCGTGGCCTAGCAAATGCACGATCGAACATCGACCCGGACGATGCTCGCGTCGAGTTGAGCAAGGGACATAGGGCCCCCTTCTCAGGACGTCGTTGCTGATCGAGTGGCTTGCGCACGACGCCTAAACGCGCTCATTTGAAAGTGTTGCTAGCAATGACAGTCGCGGTTGTACCTTGCGGCACGACTGTCGAAGCGCGAGGCTCAGTCGCTTGGGCACTGATTCAGATCGCAGGACGCTGTCATTTGGCCCCTTTAACTTGCTTCCTGCGCGGGAGCTGCTGGTACGCGGGGATCAACCTGTGCGGATTGGTAGCCGCGCCTTGGGCATCCTTGTCGCGATGGCCGAACGTGCTGGCGAAGTCGTCAGCAAGAGGGAACTGTTCGATATCGTTTGGCCCAACACGGCTGTCGAGGAGAGTAGTCTCAGGGTCCATGTCGCTGCCCTGCGTAAAGCGCTTGGCGACGGCGAAGGCGATAACCGGTACATCGCCACCATTCCCGGCCGTGGCTATCGCTTCGTCGCGCCAGTCGCAACAACCGGAGAACCGGTGCCTGGCCAAATAGACGCCGCCGCACGACCGCGAAGCGACGGGAAAGTGGTCGCCGGAATTCGCATCTTCGGCCGTGACGACTTCGTGGCCTCGCTGAACGCCCTTCTGTGCGAACGGCGCCTTGTCAGCGTGGTCGGTCCGGGAGGAATGGGGAAGACGTCCGTCGCACTGGCTGTCACGGAATCTGTCGCGACGCGTTACTCCGATGGGGCATATATTGTCGAACTCGCGCGCTTGGTTGATCCACGACTCGTCCCTACTGCGCTCGCCACCGCCCTGGGCAAGCCGGTCCGCTCCAAAGACGCGACCCCCGAGCTTCTCGAGTTCCTCCAGAACAAACACATGCTGATCGTGCTCGATAATTGTGAGCATCTTATCGACGCGGCGGCTGAACTGGCAGAACGGATCACCCAAAACACGTCACAAGTCAGCGTCCTGGCCACGAGCCGCGAGCCCCTTCGCGCTCTCGGCGAGACCGTAGCACGATTGCCGTCGCTCGAGTTCCCGACCCGGCTGGAAGGCCTCACGACGGCCGAGGCGCTCAGCTTTCCGGCCACGCAACTCTTTGTCGATCGTGCGAAGGCGACGCGAAGCGATTTCGAACTCGATGATTCGACGGTGCCATTTGCCGCCGACATATGTCGTCGCCTCGACGGAATTCCGCTTGCTATCGAGCTCGCAGCTGGCCGAGTCGATGCATTTGGCATGCGAGAACTTGCATCTTTGTTAGACGAACGATTTCGCGTGCTGAACCGCGGCAGGCGAACGGCGCTACCGCGTCAGCAGACCTTGAGCGCAACTTTTGATTGGAGCTATGAACTGCTGTCGGAAAGCGAGCAAACCGTCCTGAGGCGTCTGTCGGTCTTCGTCGGAGCCGTGACGATGGAGCCGGCGGTTGCCGTCGCTGCCGCCAGCGGCCATTCCCGGTCCGATACAGCGGTCGTGATTGCAGGCCTGGTATCGAAGTCACTCGTGGCGGCCGACACCAGCGGTACGGTGACCCAATACAGGTTGCTAGAATCGACTCGAAGCTACGCTCGCGAGAAGCTGACCGAGGCAGGCGAAGGCTCCGCTTCGGCGCGTCGCCACGCATCCTACTACGCCGCGCTTCTTGATCAGGCGCATTCCGAGTTTTTCAGCAAGCCCCTAGCCGAGTGGATGGCCGAGTACAGTAGCTGCATCGACAACGTCCACGTAGCCATTGATTGGGCTCTATCGCCTGATGGCGACGGTGATGTCGGCGTGGCGCTCACTGCCAACGCCGTTCCGCTGTGGACTCGCCTGACGCTCCTCGAGGAATGCCGAACTCGCGTCGAACGCGCTCTCTCAGTCTTGAGTCCCGATGTCGCTCGCGGAGGCAAGCGCGAGATGCAGCTCTTCGCAGCATTTGCGGCGGCCTCGACTCTTACCAAGGGGCCGGGACCGGAATCGGAACTGGCCTGGTCAGCGACGCTCCAAATCGCCGAGCGGATCGGCGACATCGACTATCAGCTCCGTGCACTGTGGGGCATCTGGATTGGCCATCACACCGGCGAGAGCCAGGCTAAGGCCCTCGAGGCGGCGCGCAAGTTCAGGGACGTCGCGGCGCTGTCGTCGGATGTTGCCGATCCCGTCGTGGGCGATCGGATCATTGGAACGGTCCTCTGGGCTCAGGGAGAACTGCAGGCCGCTCGCAGCACGATGGAACAGGTCCTTCGCTCATATGTGGCTCCGTCCGATCGTTCGCACCTGATCCGCTTCCAATTCGATCAACGGGTCACGGCCTATTCGGCATTGTCTCTGACGCTTTGGCTTCAGGGTTTTCCCGAGCAGGCAATGAAAATAGTCGAGACCAGTGCGCAACTGGCACAAAACCTTGCCCACGATCCTTCGATATTTCATGCGACCGCATTGTCGGGTTGCCGGGTCGCGCTCCTGGCGGGCGACAGGCCTTCCGCCGATAGGCTGCTGGCCTTGCTGCAGGGCGCGGTAGCGCGGCAAGTCAGCTACGGCGTCTGGATTCGAGCCTACCGGGGCGAGATCATGATCCGCGACGGCGATCCTGAAGCTGGTTCGCGTTTATTGGAGGTGGCTCTCACCGAGCTCCCGAAAGCGGCCTTTCACGCTCACTACGCGTCGCTTCGGGCCGCCCTGGCGCAGGGTCTCGCCGCGGCGGGCCGGGCTGATGATGCGGCGACAGTGATCGAGCATGCACTCGCACTCGCCGAACGCTCGGGGGACGTTTGGTATTTGCCGGAGTTGCTGCGCGTCAAAGGCGAGTTTTTGGCCGCACGACGGGCACCCGATGCGGCCGAGGAGACTTTTCTACTTTCCCTGGACTGGGCCCGGCGGCAAGGGGCGCTTGCCTGGGAGCTCCGCACGGGCATCAGCCTGGCGCGTCTTTTGGCGGAACAGGGCAGGATCGCTGTGGCGCACGCGTTCCTGTCTGAGTTGCGGGCAAAATTCACGGAGGGATTCGAGACGGTCGATCTCGTCGAAGCCGCACAGCTGCTCACGCGGCTAGAAGACAGTCGACGGGCCGATACTGATGAGATTGAGACCGACAAGAGCACCCGAGGGAAACTGCTGTAACCTGCCGCCTTCGGAGAGTCGGCCGAGATCGATGCCGGCCAAGCCCAGATGGGCGATCATCCTGCCGATCACCGCCTTGGCACGCGCATGGTCGCCAGAAAAGAAGATGACACGCCGTCCAGTCGCCGCCTCCGGGGGCATCAGCAGCGACTGAGGCGGCAGCGTGTTGAAGGCCTTCACCAGTCGTGCGCCGGGGACGAGGTGGGATACAATCTCGCTGGAGTTCCTCGCCAGGAAATCGGGGAGTGCGGCGGTAGGCATGTCGGGGTTCGTTGCATCGATGACGATCCTGCCGTCCCAATCGGGCACTTCCAGTAGCGCCACGGCAAGCTGGGACCATGGTACGGCGAGCACGACGATTTCCTCTTGCGCCGCCTCGGTCACGCTAGCGGCGACGGCCAGGTCCCCGAGTTCCCTTGCAAAATCCTGAAGGGTTGACCTTCCTCGTCTGTTGCTGACAACCGCCACCATGCCGGCCCCCACTGCGAGGCGCGCGATGGCTGAGCCGAGCCGCCCGCAGCCAATGATACCGATCCTGGCATACTCGACATCGGGAAGACTGCTCTGAGATGGTCGGAGGGGCATGGGCTGGTTGGCTCGCGGACTCGCTCCAGGATGATGCACGGCGCTCCGTTAAGCGAATGAATCGATGTGAACGTCGAAGCAACTGGCGCAGCAATTTTTCACATCGATTCACTCGCCGGCTTAGCCCGCCCAACCTATCGTCCATTTACCGACCTGAAACGGTGGCCTCCACCGAGCGCTGGAGGCCAAGTCCACCTACGACACGCAATGGAGGACAATGTGAGCAAAGGAAGAGTGCTTATTCTCGGGTCCAATGCGACCAGGATCGAGATCAAGGGCGGCCGGTGGGGCGCTACAGGACAGTACCTCAATGAGACGGTCGTTCCAGCAATGGCCGTCATCGATGCCGGCTTTGAGGTCGTGCTCGCGACGCCGAATGGCGAAAAACCGGTAATCGACAAGGCTTCTGATGCGCCGGCGCATTTCGGCGGCGACAAGGCGGCGTACGATCGCGCCAAGGGCTTCTACGCCGACCATCCATCGATGACGCCGCGAACGCTCCGGTCGGTAATCGAAGAAGGGCTGGACAACTACGCCGGTGTGTTCGCTCCGGGTGGGCAGGCCCCGGTCGTCGACCTCATGCAGGATCAGGACGTCGGCGATGTGCTCCGCCATTTTCATGAGAAGGCGAAGCCCACGGCCCTGCTTTGCCACGGACCCATATCAGCGGTCGCCGCGATGCCCCACGCACGCGAGTTTCGCGCGGCTTTGATTGCCGGAGATCCGGACAAGGCGGCAGAGTGGGCCAAAGGCTGGCAGTATGCGGGCTACAAGATGACGATATTCTCTTCGAGCGAAGAGAAGGTGATCGAGGACAACATCTTGCACGCGAAAATTTATTTCCACATGCCTTATGCGCTGACGCTTGCAGGCGCCAACGTGACCACAACTCCGGTCGATTTCGAGCCTTATGTGGTCGAGGATCGCGAACTGATCACGGGCCAGAACCCGCGTTCGGATCATCCGATAGGTGCAGCGCTGATCGCTGCGCTCGACCGCCAGTGCGAAGGCAAGCGCGCCGCCTGAGGTCCTGGGGGGCGGCCTCGGCGCCGACCCAACCTCTCGGAGAAAGAACTGGATCATGTCGACCGGCGTCAAGATCGTGGGAATCCTTACCGCTCGGCCAGGCAAGGCCGCGGAGCTCCAGCGGCTCCTATACGCCACACGAGTATCCAGCCGGACGGAGCCCGGCAATATGAGATGGGACATCTGGCGCGACCGTGCCAATCCGGACCGCTTCATACTTGACGAGCTCTACTCAGACGACACTGCGCTTAACGTCCATCGCGAGACGCCGCACTTCAAGAACTATGCAAAGAAGATCGGCGATCTGGCCGAACGAACACCGATCGTTCTCGATCCGGTCGACGTCACATGAAACGCTAGGAGAACAGGACAATGAAACGTGCAATTACAGGATTACTCGCAGCCATGATTACAACCGCTTCCCCGCTTGCAGCCTCCGCTGCCGAAAAGGCCGTCTCAATCGTGCTCGTTCACGGTGCCTTCGTCGATGCCTCCGGGTGGCAGGCCGTCCATGACATCCTGTCCGCGAAAGGTTACGAGGTCTTGGCGGTGCAGAACCCGACTGTCACCCTTAAAGGTGACGTTGAAGCGACCCGCCAGGTTATCGCCAGAGCCAAGAAGCCGGTGGTGCTTGTGGGTCATTCCTATGGCGGCGCGGTCATTACAGAGGCTGGCGATCTGCCCAAGGTGCAGAGCCTGGTCTACCTCGCCGCCTACGCACCCCAGGCCGGAGAATCCGTGTTCGACATCGCGACGGCGCCCACGCCCGGCGAAGACAAGGCGCCGCTGCTCCCGCCAAGTAACAACTTCCTGCTCTGCGACTCGGAGAAGTTCCCGACTTCCTTCGCTGCCGATGTCGATCCCAAGACGGCTCGCTTCATGGCGGATGCGCAGGTGCCCTGGGGTCTGGAAGCCGTGCAGACAAAGATCACCGCCCCCGCCTGGAAGGACAAGCCGACCTATTTCATGGTGACGACCAAAGATCACATGATCCCACCCAGCCAGCAGCGCGCCAATGCGGCACGCGCGAAAGCAAAAGTGATGGAAATCGACTCCAGCCACGCGGTGATGCTCTCGCATCCTCAGGAAGTCGCCGACTTCATCGCTGGCGTGGCCGCCCAGACGAATTAATGCCGGTTGTAACCCATAGAGGCGCAGCTGGAGACAGCGAGACCGCCGCGGCAGTCTCTCTTCATCGAACGGCGGATAAGGGCCGTCAACTATGCTGAGCTGCCGACGCGGCCTCCCCGGATGGCTGGCGTCGGCCCCGTTCAATGCTTGAGCGGCTGAACATGCGACGGCGGCTGTTTCGAGTAGTGCCCACAAGCGGACGGACAGCAGCCGGCCCCAAAGAGGGGATTTCTCGCCGCCATGATCCTTGCCTCCCCGTCGCTTCCTTCGCCGCCGACAAACCTGTCTCGATCGTTCTAGTTCATGGCGCCTTCGTGGACGGCTCCGGCTGGCAGGAAGTGTTCAACATCCTGCTCGCTGCCCTGAAGAAGCTTTGCGTAAAGCCCGTGGGTGTCAGCACGGACAAATGTGAGTCGTGCTTGCGTTATTGTTTTCTAAGCGGAGTGGAAATGATGTCTCGGACCAATCTGATATCGCGAAGGAGTTTCTGCCTCTGTTGCGCAGCCGCCTCTGCTTCAGCGGCTACCGGCGGATGGCTCAGTCCCAGGGAAGCGTATGCCGAGGCTCGCGGTGTTGTCAGTCTTGTCAGGGATAGCGCTGCCGTATCGCCGATCGTCGCGCATCAACTGCGCGGCAGTATTAGCGTGCTGGAGGGGTCGGGCGGGAACATCGCCGTCCTCACGGGGCCGGACGGCAATCTTCTGGTGGACGCTGGCATCGGAGTGTCACGGACACACGTGACCGAAGCCTTGGATAAGCTCTCGGCCGATCCCGTAACACACTTGATTAACACGCATTGGCATTTCGACCATGCCGACGGCAACGCGTGGCTTGGCGCGCTCGGGGCAAAGATCACGGCCCATGAAAACACGCGCAAATACCTTTCGCAGGTCCAGCGGGTCGAAGACTACGACTACAACTTCTTGCCGCTGCCGATAGACGGGCTGCCATCCGACGTGTTCGCGAACGAGCACGCCATCAAGGTTAACCGCGCCTCGGTAGGCATGAAATATTACGGCTCTGCTCACACCGACAGCGACATATCCGTTACGTTCGCCGAAGCAGACATCGTCCACGTCGGCGACACGTATTGGAACGGCCTTTACCCCTTCATCGACTATTCCACCGGCGGCAGCATCGATGGCATGATCGCGGCGTCGGACGCCAATCTGGCCGCGACGACAGACAAGACGATCATCATTCCGGGCCACGGCAAGCCCGCCAGCAACCGGGCGGAACTCCAAGAGTTCCGCGACATGCTCGTGGCTGTCCGCGAGAACGTCGCGAAGCTGAAAAAGCAAGGCCGGTCGCGTGACGAGACGGTCGCCGCCAAGCCAACCGCCACCTTCGACGCCAAGTGGGGTAACTCCGTCATCGATCCGGGCTTCTTCACTCGGCTGGTGTACCAAGGCGTGTGATTGCTAGTTCACCCATTTTCGCAATTCGAGCGATCGCGAGGACGAAACGAGGCAAATCCGAGCAACCTCTGAGCCAGGATCAACCGCCGGGGTCTACTCCTCGGATTGTGGGTATTCGACACGTCGGCGCTTTCGCGACAGCGGCAAGATCCGCCGGGACGACCGCCGCGCCCAGCTCGCCTTCAATGTGTGGCAGATAACAAGGACGGGAGTCGACGGCGCAAAGATATGGTTCAGCGGACGCCCTGCTGCATGGCTTCTGCCTCGTCACCTGACGCACAACCTCGTCCGACTATAAGGCTGATTGCTACCGCGGGATCGCTCTTGGGATCGGCCCTGGCGACATCCGCGCTTGAACCTTCGCTGAGGTTTTGAAACGGGAGATTTGCTGGGGGCATCGAACGTCTTATCTAACTTGCGACCGGAACGTATCCTAAACGATCAAACGGGGCTCAAACTCATTCAGACGGTTCTGGCCCATAGGTTGCGGAGCGCAGAGTGCGTGCGCAAATCCGCAAGATGCGGGGGACACTTTACTCGTTACTGAGAGTCTGCAGAACCGTCGGCGAGGGCAATATAGACGAGTGCCAGTCGCTTCTGATGGATCAGACCCTTGGACCGTTCGATGCGCTCTGCTGTCCAAGAGGCGAACAAGGGACGGACGAATCAGTTTCAACCCAAGAGGATTCCACCTTGCGGGCTTGGTATTTGTCTGACATAATTTAATGTCTCCTAATGTTTAAGTGGGCAATTGGGGTTAGAGATGGCCAAGGAACCTTCTAGTGCCGCGTCTTCGGCAAATAAAGCGGATGCAAATCTGATAGGTAATTCAGAGGGAAACGGGCTGAACTTCATGGCCTCCCAGGCTCGCGAGGGCGGGCCAGGCGGTGACGCTCCAGGTGTCGACAAGATACGCGATCTTTTGTTCGGCAATCAGATGCAGGACTATGATCGCCGCTTCTCCAAGCTTGAGGAACGGTTCCTGCAGCGATTCAAGGATGTCGAATCCGAAACCAAGCGCAATCTTGAAACCTACGAGTCGAATGCCAAGAAACAGGTTGACTCGCTGGCGACGCAGTTGCGCAACGAAAAGGACGCACGCGCCGAGGCCGACAAGGAGATGGACCGCAATCTTCGCGATCAAAACCAGGCGCTCGAAAAACAGGTGCGCGCCTTATCGGATCAATTGAGTGAGCTCGAGCGCGAATTCGCGGATCGCATGAGCAGAAGCGACCATTTGCTGCGCGAGGAGATCAAGCAGAAGAACGAAAGCGCCCAAATGCTCATGGAGAAGATCTTTTCCGATCTCAGCAACGTCAAGACCGACCGGAATCTTCTGGCCGGGCTGTTCGTCGAGGTCGCGAAATGTCTCAACCAGGATCCCGTCGGCAGCAAAGGCAATTCCGAGCGTGGCTGGAAAGTGAGTTGATCGGAACTTGACGTCGAGCGTCGAACCAATCAGCCTTTCTCAAAAACAAGCTTCGAACGATACCGGTATTGATCGCGAGGCTTTGGCCCGCCTTTTGGTGGAAATTGCCCGGAACGTCGATCCGGACAACCATACGCTTTACGAAGGAGTTCCAGCCGCCGACCATCGGCTGGAAAAGCTCCGCCAACTGCTCGTCGGCGGCGAAATCTCGGAGCTGTCCCGCGTTACGCACCTGCTCGATGAACCCGAGCAGCTTGCCACCGCGGTGGGCAACGTTCTGCCCGAAGCAACTGCGCGCGCGTCCCATACGCAACTCGGCGAGGCCCTTGCCCCGGCTGTCGAACGGGCGGCGCAGCGGTCCATCCAAAAGAACCCAAACACGCTGACGGATATATTATATCCGGTGTTTCTGCCGGCCATTCGCAAGTCGATCGGCGAAAAGATCGACCAAACCTTCCAGTCGTTGAATGAGTCTCTAAGGCATATATTCACGTGGCATGGGTTAAAGTGGAGGCTTGAAGCCTGGCGAACGGGGACAAGCTTCTCAGCAGTTGTTCTCAAGCATTCTCTTATCTATCGCGTGGAACATGTCTTTCTCATCAGCCGCGCTTCCGGGCTCCTGATTGCGCATGTAACTTCCCAAGACGCAACCAGCGAAGACCCTCAACTGATTTCCTCGATGCTGAGCGCGATCCAGGATTTTGTGAAGGACTCTTTCAAGGAGAAGGAAAGTAGCGGCCTCGACACCATCCGTTTCGGGGAACTTCGCCTCTGGTCGGAAGTCGGACAGTTTGCGACCCTAGTTGCGGTGATCCGGGGAAATCCTCCGGAGGAACTGCATGAAGTCATCCGCGATGTACTGCTTCGGATCCATCAAGAATCGTCGCGGGCCTTGGAGCGGTTCGACGGCGACAGTTCCCAGTTGCCAGGCGTGGAGACGCAATTGCAGACCTGCGTCGAGCTGCAGCACATGGATTCGAAAGAGGGATTTCCGTGGCTGGTGTTGACGGCGGTCCTGCTGGTTTTGATCGTGGCGGGCGGCTGGTCCTTTCTGTCCTGGCAATCCGCACACCGCTGGCAAACCTACCTGTCGCGGCTGGCGGTCCAGCCGGGCATCGTCGTTTCGGACCAAAAAATCCGTGGCGGCGACTTCTATGTCGCCGGCCTGAGAGACCCGCTCGCCGCGGACCCACAATCGCTGCTGCCAGGAACGGAGGTCGATCCCACCCGGGTTCATTCAAACTGGCAGTTCTATCAGAGCCTCGAGCCGGAATTCGTGCTGAAGCGGCTGTCGGCGTCGCTGGCGCCGCCGGATTCGGTGCGACTCTCGGTCATCGATGGTCGCATCGTCGCCGAGGGTGAGGCGACCACCACGTGGATCAACCGGGCGCGGGCCGCTGCCCAGCAGCTTTCGGCAGGCGGTCCGGTCTTCGACATCTCCGGGGTCCGCGATGTGAGCGCCGAGGAGCGCTGGCAGGCCTATGTGTCGCGACTGGAGACCCTCCCTGGAATCATCGTCGCCGATCAGAATGTGCGCGACGGCCAATTCTATATTACCGGTCTGAGAGACCCGCTTGCCGCCGACCCAGAGTCGCTGTTGGCCGAAACGCAGGTCGATCCCGCTCGCGTTCATGCAAGTTGGCAATTCTACCAAAGCCTTGAGCCGCAGTTCGTGCTGAAGCGCCTGACGGCGTCGCTCACGCCGCCGGATTCGGTGCGGCTTTCAGTCGTCAATGATCGCATCGTTGCCGCGGGCGAGGCCACCACTGCTTGGATCAACCGCGCGCGGACCGCGGCCCAGCAGCTTTCGGCCGGCGGACCGGTCTTCGACATCTCCGGGGTGCGTGACGTGAGCCCCGAGGAGCGCTGGCAGGCCTATGTGTCGCGACTGGAGACCCAGCCCGGGATCATCGTCGCCCAACAGAATGTGCGCGATGGCCAATTCTATATTACCGGCCTGAGAGACCCGCTTGCCGTCGACCCGCAGTCACTGCTGGCCGGGACCCAGGTCGATCCCGCGCGTGTTCATTCGAGCTGGCAATTCTATCAAAGCCTTGAGCCGCAGTTCGTGTTGAAGCGGCTGACGGCGTCGCTGTATCCGATGGATAAAGTGCGACTTTCGATCGTCAATGGCCGCATCGTCGCTGAGGGCGAGGCTCCCGACACCTGGATAGATCGCGCGCGCGCAGCGGCAAGACAGCTTTCAGAAGGCGGACCGGAGTTCGACATCTCCAAGGTTCGCGATGTGAGCCCCGATGCACGCGCGGCCGAGCATTGGCAGTATTATGTGTCGCGACTTGAGGCCCAACCGGGAATAATCGTCGCCCAACAAACGGAAAGGGGCGGAGATTTCTACATTTCCGGACTGAGAGACCCTCTTGCCGCCGACCCGCAAGCTCTACTGTCCGGAACGAAGGTTGATCCCGCCCGCGTTCATTCACAGTGGCAATTCTATCAGAGTCTCGATCCGAAGTTCGTGGTGAAGCGGCTGACGGCGTCGCTGTCCCCGCCGAAATCGGTTCGGCTTTCGATCATCCAGGGTCGCATCGTTGTCGTGGGCGAGGCATCTGCCGGCTGGATCAGCCGGGCGCAGGCCGCCGCCGACCAACTTTCGGCGGACGGAGTGGTTCTGGATGTCTCACAACTGCGCGAGCTGAACCTTGCTGAGCTTAATCAGTTGCGAGAGGCCATCCAGTCGACCGACATTTTCTTCTCTTCCGGCAGAGTTGTCCCGGGACCGGAGCAGACGCCGGTGCTCGACAGATTGGCTGATCAGTTGAAGGAATTCGCCGAAAATGCCCGCAAGGCAGGCGTGACAGCGCGGTTCATGTTGACCGGCCATTCGGACATAACGGGTCGTGAGACGGCCAACGCATCGATCAGCGCCGCTCGTGCCGAGACAGTTCGCGCGCTTCTCAACAAGCGCGGCGTCGCTCCGGAACTGCTCTTGGTTCGGGGCGCCGGCACCTTTGAGCCGGCGGTGCCCGAAAACGAAAATAGTCGAACTGGGAACTCCACCAATCGCCGCGTTTCGGTTACGGTGAACCTGGAGTAGTGCGGAGCCCAGGATGCTGCAAAAAAAGATCTGCATGTTGGGCGGGTTCGCCGTCGGCAAGACGAGCCTGGTGCGCAGGTTCGTGCAAAGCATCTTCTCGGAAAACTACCTGACCACAGTCGGCGTCAAGATCGACAAGAAAAGCGTCGCGTTTCCGGACAAAACCGTGGACCTGATTTTGTGGGACCTAGCCGGCGAAGACGATATCGGTTCGTTCCGCGTCAGCTATGTGCGAGGCGCGACCGGGCTCGTGCTGGTCGCCGATGGAACCCGGCCAGCCACTCTTGCCGTGGCGCTCACGCTGCGTGAACGGTGCGAGGCCGAATTCGGCGCCATGCCGTTCATATTGCTGTTCAACAAATCCGATCTGACCGACCGATGGGCGATACCTGAGGGCGAGATCGACGAACTCAAGCAACGTGGATGGCAGGTCTATCTGACGAGCGCGCTTTCGGGCGAACATGTTGACGATGCGTTTCGTCAGCTTGCTTCGATGGTCGCCAACTAGACCATGTCCAGTTTGCCGAAAGAAGTCAGAAGCTGGATATACGACTTCTTCTCCAATGGGCGCTTCGCAGCGTATCTGAAGATCGACGCCCGGCAATGCATAGAAGAGACGGGCGGCAACCTCGAACATTACGGGCTCTCGTCGCTTCGCATCGGCGAGCCCGTTGCCGAGCAGCTTGAATTCATGGAAGGGCTGCTGCCTTGCCCGGAGCTTCCATTCCATATGCCGATGGTGGAACTGCCCGGCGGCCACGTCGCCGACCTTCATCTCTTTAGTGACAGCGGCTCGGTGTGGCTGGTCTTTCTCGACGCCACTCCCGAACGCGACCACCAGCAGCGGCTTCAGCAGAAGGCTTATGAAATGACCCTCCTGCAGGAGAGGGAGCGCCAGCTCAATGCCAAGCTGCAATCGACGAACGAGGCGTTAAGGGAGAGCCAAGAGGGCTTGTCGCGCGAATACCGGCGCGCCGAATCCCTGCTCCTCAACATTCTTCCAGCGTCGATCGCGGAGCGGTTGAAAGCGGATGAGCAGATTGCGGACAACCATGCGGAAGTCAGTGTGCTCTTTGCCGACATCGTCGGTTTTACGGAAAGGGCACGGAGCGTCGGAGCCGCGCCCACGCTCGCTATTCTGAATTACTTCTTCAAGGCGGCGGATATGCTCTCGGAAGAATATGGATGCGAGAAGATTAAGACCATCGGCGATTGCGTAATGGCGGTCTCTGGCCTGCCCACCGCGCGTTCCGATCATGCGCAAGCCTTGGCGCATTATGCGCTCGAGCTACGGGCGGCAGCCAGGCGCGAGCGCTTCGCAGGCGAACCGCTAAGCCTCAGGATTGGAATTCACTCCGGACCGATCGTGGCGGGCGTCATAGGCAAAAGACGGTTTGTCTATGACCTGTGGGGCGACACCGTCAATCTCGCCGCACGCATCCAAAAGGCCGCTGAGCCCGATGAAATCCGTATTTCGGATGCAACCCATCAATTGCTCACACCCGATTTTGCTTGCGAGCCGCTTGGGGAAACGGAATTGCGTGGCACAGGTCGCGTGCGAATGTGGCGGCTCTAGGCACCTTTACGCTTGCCTCAAACGCATCCTATTTTGGAGGGCAGCAGCCACTCGCGGGCATAGAAATGTCGGTACTGCCTTTCTTAAGAATTTACGCGCCGCTCAACGCGGTGCTGGCTGCGCCCGGGCTTTTGGCGGTGGCTGGGCTCACGATACCGGACATGTCCGGACGAAGCAGGCTGGCTCTGGCTGCAGTACTCGCTGCCATTTGGGGCGCCTATTTCCTGCAAATGGCCGCGACGCTGCTTGAGCGTGAGGCGGGAGGCGTTCGGGACAGGACGCCGGCAATCGCCATCGATGTACTCGCGGTCTTGGTTCCACTCGCCGCATTTCTGCTCGTTGGCACGCCCGACCGGAGCCTCTACTGTGCTGTCTGGCTCCTGAAACCCCTGCGCGACTCGACTTTCTTCCCGGTGCTGGGCAGGGTGCTGGCCAACGAAGCGCGCAACCTGATCGGCGTCACCACGCTTTTTGGCGTCGTTCTGTTCGGTGTCGCCCTCGCGGGCTATGTCATCGAGCGCGATATCCAACCGGAAAAGTTCGGCAGCATCCCCCAGGCAATGTGGTGGGCGGTGGTCACGCTGTCTACCACCGGCTATGGCGACGCTATTCCGCAAAGCTTCGCCGGCCGCGTCCTTTCCGGGGCGGTCATGATGAGCGGCATCGGCATATTCGCGCTCTGGGCCGGCATTCTTGCCACCGGCTTCTATCAGGAAGTCCGTCGCGGCGATTTCGTCCGTAATTGGCAATTGGTCGCTGCCGTGCCATTGTTTCAGAAGCTCGGACCGGCCGTGCTGGTCGAGATCGTGCGCGCGTTAAGACCTCGCACCGTGCCGGGGGGCGCCGTGATCTGCCGCAATGGCGAGATCGGCGACCAGATGTTCTTCGTCGTGGAGGGGCGCGTCAGCGTCGCGACGCCAAATCCGGTGGAGCTTGGCCCTGGCGCCTTCTTCGGCGAGATGGCGCTGATCAGCGGCGAACCGCGCATGGCGACCGTCAGCGCCGCAACCGCGGTCTCACTGCTATCGCTGCACTCGTCGGATTTCCAGATGCTGTGCAGCAGCAGCCCGGAGATCGCGGAAATCATCCGCAAGACTGCGCTCGAACGGCGCGGCGCGGCGCCGATGTCTTGACCGCACCACGAGGTGCAACTGCGGGACGTGTCCACCCCCGGCTCCACAATTGAGGGAGCCGACTCATCGATCTCCGACATCAGGTATCATAGCTTTCCTACTCTGTTGTGGTGGCTTTCCTGCGCCGGTTGGTGTGCGCCTGCGCAACTGCCATTTTTAGCTCGGGTGTGATCTCGACAGGCGCATTCTCTGCCCCATGTGGGTTCTGCAGCCCTTCGACGTGAACGGTCGGGAATGGCAGTTCGATGCCCTGCTCCTTGAAGACTTGGCGGACGCGTACATAGAATTTGCGTTTCATACCGAAGGCGCCTCCCGGTATGGTTGTGGCCTTGACCCTCAATACGATGCCGTACTCGCCGAACTCCTGTACGCCCTGCATCTTGATCGGTGAAAGCACCCAAGGTTTGAATTCGGGATCTTCAGCCAGTTCGAGGCCTATTCGCTTGATCAGCTTGCGAGCGAAGTCGATGTCGGTGTCATAGCCGACGGTGATGTTGAATTTGTCGGTAACCCAATCACGGCTCTGGTTCTGGACTGCCCCGAGTTCACCGAAAGGTATCGTGAACAGCGAGCCACGATGATGGCGCAGCTTCACCGAGCGCAGCGAAAAGCTCTCCACCGTTCCCATATAATTGCCGGCAGTAATGTATTCGCCAACACGAAACGCATCATCGAGCAGAAAAAACACGCCCGAAATAACGTCCTTGACCAGGGTTTGCGCCCCAAATCCCACGGCGACGCCAACGACGCCGGCGCCGGCGATCAGTGGGCCAATCTCGATACCCATTGAAGCGAGGATCATCAACACTGCCATGACGACGATCACCGCGAGCAGAATGTTCTGGATGATCGGCAGGAGCGTGCGCAGCCGCGCCTGCTGCGGATCGACGATCGGAGCCTCCTCGGCGTCGATCACCGCGTGCGGCGTTTCGATGCCAAGCTTTCTCTCGATCAAGGCCTTGATGATCGACCAGCCGAAATCGGCTGCGAGGGCAATGACCACGATATTGATCAAGCCGCGCAATATGAGCGTGGTCGTCGTATTGCTGTCCTGCATGGACTGCATGTTCAGACCCCAGACACGGGCGAGAACATAAGCCGCCGCCAGGATCAGGATCATCCGGATTCCGCGATCGATGACAGCGATCGTCAGCGCCGGGATCGTAGGCCGGCCGGCCTCTTCCGAACCCGGCCGCAGGACGAAATTGACCGCGCGCTGCGTCAGCACGATTACCAAAGGCAGGAAGAATGCGGCAAAGGTAAACCAGAACAATATAGGAAGGCCTGCGATGCGCAGCAGGAACAGGACGACGAAGTAGGCAGTCAACAACCATGTCGCTCCCGTATGACCGCTTTGGTGCGCATCCTCTCGCTGTGTTCTTGGCCGACGCCAAACGGCAAGCAGAAAGAGCAGCAGCAGCACGAAATCGGCGCTTAGCGACAGGACCAGCATTCCGTCCTGATCGATGCCGAGACCCGGCAGGAGGATGAACGCGGCGGCGAAGAAGGCGAAGACGCCGACGATCCGGGGCAGCCAATAGAACCAATGGTCGGCCGTTTCGTTGGTGATCGGCAAAGCGCGAACCTCGACGGCGTTTTCGACCTGCATGAAGGAAGGGACGAGCAAGGCTGCGAGATACATGCGCACCGCCGCTGTGGCGACTGCAGCCATCAGAAATGTCAGCACGATCTCACGGATAAGCATTGGCCAGTCGAACAGCATGAACGCACCGGCGCTGCCCAGCGCGAATGAGACGATCAGCAGGCTGGAATAAAGCGTGCGGCCGCCAATCTTCTTGACCCGCCCAATGGGCGTATCCTTCGATTGCGCAATGATCCAAAGACGGAACGGACGGGTGAGCTTGTACGTCGCCCAGGTGAGCGCCAGGCCGGCAGAGATGAAAATCGCGATCAGCAAAAGCAGTGCGGCAGGCCTCTTGCCGGACATGTCCTCCATGGTCTCTGCTCGGACGCGCGCGAACTGGCCTGGCAGCGTGGGCAAGGTTCGCACGATCCTTTGGATATGACGCTTGATCCGATCGAGCGTCGAAGATGCCATCGTATTCATCCGGCCCGGCGCGGCCACGGCGTCGGACGAGGCGGCGGCCGGCGAGGCTCCTGCCGCGGCAGGCGTTCCGGTCGGTCCGGCGCCCTGCTTTCGTTGCTCGGCCACCCAGGCCTTCACCGACGGATCGTCGAGAAGATCGAATAACTGTTTGACCTTTTCGGGCGGGACGGTCGCCGGCGCCTGCGCCTGTGCCGGACCGGCCAACAAGAGGGCGATGCTAAAGACGAGCGGCCCGGCAATCAGGACAAACAGCGCGGCCAGATCTCCGAGACGTCGTGCCGGGCGCGCCGGATTCCTGGCTCTCAATCGACGTATCATTGATTCGGGGCAGCTAGCCATTCAATGTATATAGACGATGACATAGCGCCCTTGGTAGCGTTGATAGTAGCTGCTGCCGCAGTGCCAAAGCACGGTGCCGTTGATCGAAGTCTTCACACACGCAGCCGGGAGCCTGTTCACGTAGATAGTCGAACGGCGGATCGTTCGGCGTGTGGTGCGCCTCGCGACGCCTGCGACGCTGCCAGGCGTAAGCGGATGGCCAACTCGCGCTTGCGCTTCGCCAACGAAAGGGGCGAAGGGCGCAAGGGCCTCGATGAGCCCCGCAAACATCAAGACGACGGCGATTCCGGCAGCGCCGGTCAATCTCAAGCCAGGTCTCGTCATTTTGATCCTCCCAAGAGCTCACCCCTTCGCGCGTTCTTATGTCCGGACTATGCAGCCAGGCGCCCAACGCAGGCTAGAATTTTAGAAGGTACTAATTATCAAATTCGACTTCTATCCGGATTGCGCAAATTCCATCGAACCGCTGGCGATGATGACCGGCATTTCTCGGCGCGGGTTGCGCTCCGGTCACGATCTTCCGGCGCGCTGCAGTGTTTGGTAGGAGCTGCGGCGGCCGCTCGGCCGAGAGCTGTCCGCACTCGTTCAGGTCGGGGAAGACAGACCCGAGCGCTTCGTGCGAATGTAGCTCCATGAAGGGCTTCGGATTATTGTTGGCGCCCATCACATCACGAAATGCGGGGTCCAGAGTGAAGAACGCTGTCTGGCTTTCGCCTCGCGCCGGTCGCATGGGAGACGATGAATTCGCGGACGGCGAGGGGCGATCTGCGGCCTCTTGGGTAATACGAATTGAAAATTGCGCCCTCATGTTTCACAACAGGTCGGTTAGGCCTCAGGATGGCTTCCCCAACCGCCCAGGCTCCTCAAGGTGAGAATTCGAAAAGACGTTCAGAAATGACCCAGCACGTACAAGACGCCCGAATTCTCATGTACAGCCACGACACGTTTGGGCTTGGCCACCTGCAGCGCTGTCGGACCATCGCGCATTCGCTGGTCGAGGATTTCCGCGGACTTCAGGTGCTGATCATTTCCGGCGCGCCTATCGCCGGCGCCTTCGATTATCGCGCCCGTGTCGACTTCGTGAAGATCCCCAGCGTCATTAAGTTGCGCAACGGCGAGTACACCTCGCTGGAAAAGGATATCGATCTGCATGAGACGCTCAGGATGCGCCAGTCGATCATCCGTCACACGGCCGAGACCTTCCGGCCGGATATCTTCATCGTCGACAAGGAACCGCTCGGCCTGCGCGGTGAGATCGAGGACACGCTGTCCTACCTCAAGACGCGGGGCACCACGCTCGTGCTTGGCCTGCGCGAGGTGATGGATGCGCCGCATCTGCTCGAAGCAGAGTGGGCACGCAGGGATGTGATACGCAAGATAGGCCTGTTCTACGACAAGGTCTGGGCCTATGGTCCGCCGGATTTCTACGATCCGTTGACCGGCTTGGATGTGCCGCCGGCCGTCAGGGCAAAGATGCGGTTCGTCGGTTTCCTGCAACGGCGCCTGCAGCGGAACGAATTGCCCGGCCACCGGCCCGAGGGTGAGTATATCCTCGTTACCACAGGGGGCGGCGGTGACGGCGCGGAACTGATCCACGACGTCATCGATGCCTATCAGCAGAACCCGCAGTTGCAACACAGGGCGCTGATCGTGCTTGGGCCTTACATGCCGGCGCGCAAGCGCAACAAGCTGCTGAAGAAGGGGGCCAAGATCCCCTGCGTCAAGATCATCGAGTTCGACAACCGCATGGAAGACCTGATTGCCGGTGCCAAGGCGGTAGTGGCAATGGGTGGTTACAACACCTATTGCGAGATCCTGTCTTTCGACAAGCCGGCGCTGATCGTGCCGCGCGTCGAGCCCCGCCAGGAACAACTGATCCGCGCTCGGCGCGCAGCCGAACTCGGCCTGATCGAGATGCTTTTGCCGGACGAAGCCAAGGATTCCCAGCGGTTTGCCGAAGCACTGGTGGCGCTACCGGACCGGCCCCGCCCATCTCAGAGCAATCCGCATTTGAGGCTGGAAGGACTGCCTCATATTTCCGAAATCGTCGCAGACCTGCTCGATCGGCGGGCCAGCCCTCACCTTTCGGTCATTGAGGGAATGAGCTGAGTTGCAACGTCGCAAGATCGTCGTGGTTCTGAAGGGCTATCCGCGGTTGTCGGAAACCTTCATCGCGCAGGAACTGCTCGGTCTGGAGCGCGCGGGATTCGACCTGATACTCGTCGCGCTCAGGCGGCCGACCGACGCAAAACGCCACCCTGTGCATGACGAAATCAAGGCGCCCGTCCGTTATCTGCCGGAATATCTGCATGAAGAGCCGCTGCGCGTGCTTCGCGCGCTGTTTGCCTATCTGCTGCGGCCGGGGTTCTGGCGCGCGCTCGGATCGCTGGCTGCCGATATCCCCCGCGACTTTACGCGCAATCGCGTGCGCCGCTTCGGGCAGGCGCTCGTGCTGGCGGCCGAATGGCCGGAAGACGCGGGATGGTTGCATGCCCATTTCGCGCACACGCCGGCATCGGTGACGCGCTATGCCAGCTTGCTTCGAAGTCTGCCCTGGAGCTGCTCAGCCCATGCCAAGGACATCTGGACTTCTGCGGACTGGGATCTGGCCGGCAAGCTTTCCTCGGCACGCTGGACGGTCACTTGCACGAAAACCGGCTTCGATCGTCTTAAAGAACTCGCAAACGGCAACTCGTCCGTGCATCTGAGCTACCATGGGCTCGACCTTGATCGCTTCGGCAGTTTCGGCGAGCCGCGAAAACAGCATGACGGCTCGGCGGCGGACGACCCGGTTATCATTCTCAGTGTCGGGCGCGCCGTTGCAAAGAAAGGTTACGATACCTTGCTGGAGGCGCTTGCCCTCTTGCCTGGCGATTTGGCGTGGCAATTCGAGCATATCGGCGGCGGCGAGGAACTGGAACGGCTCAAGGCTCTGGCGCAAAAGTTCGGACTGGATGGTCGCGTGTCCTGGAAGGGCGCGCTTGCGCAAGAGGAGGTGCTTGAGCACTACCGGTGCGCCGACATCTTCGCCCTGGCCTGCAGGATCACCGCAAATGGCGACCGGGACGGTCTGCCGAATGTTCTGGTGGAGGCGGCTAGCCAGCGGCTTGCCTGCGTGTCGACCGATATTTCCGGCGTGCCGGAGCTTTTGTCGCCGGATGAAACCGGGCTGCTGGTTCCGACGGAAAACCCAATTGCCCTCGCACAGGCGCTGGAGCGCCTGATCCGCGATCCCGTGCTGCGCGCCCGCCTCGGCGACGCCGCTGAGCGGCGCGTGCGTGGCAATTTCGACCATACGGCAAGCATTGGACAGCTCAAGGAACTTTTCGAGCGGGAGTGGCGGGCCGCCGAATGAAGCGCGTCTTCCTCTATGTCCAGCACCTGCTCGGTATCGGCCATCTCGCGCGCTCCAGCCGCATCGCAGCAGCACTGGTCGATGACGGGTTTGACGTAACCGTCGTGACCGGCGGTGCGCCGATCGCGGGGTTTCCGGGACCACGGGTAAATACTGTAACCCTGCCGCCTGTCACCTCCGGTGATGAAGGATTTTCCGGACTTGTCGATCTGCAGGGCAGACCCATCGACGATGATTTCAAGAAACGGCGTTCAGAGACACTGCTGCAGGCATACCGGGATTGCAGACCTGATATCGTTATTGTGGAGGCCTTTCCGTTTGGACGCCGGCAGATGCGTTTCGAACTCTTGCCGCTGATCGAGGCCATCGAGGCGACATCGCCCAGACCGCTGCTGGCGACGTCCGTCCGCGATATTCTTCAGGAGCGCGTCAAGTCGGGCCGAAACGAGGAAACGGTCGATCTCATCAATAGGCATTTCGACCTTGTCATGGTCCACGGCGATCCGGCTTTCGCAACCATCGACAAGACATTTCCGCTGGCCGGGGCAATCAGGGCCGAGGTCACCTACACAGGGCTCGTTGCCGCGCCGCCATCGCCCGCGGCCACCGAGGGCTTCGACATTCTGGTGTCGGTTGGCGGCGGGGCTGCCGGAAGGGGTCTTGTCAGTTCCACCATCGCAGCGGCGCGGAATGCCAATAATGGCTGGAAATGGTGTTTGATCACCGGCCCCAACCTGCCGAAAGATGAGTTTGACGCCATCGCACGCGATGCCACGCCGGGCCTGTCCGTCTTCCGCTTCCGCGAGGATTTTGCCAGCCTGCTGACCGGCGCCCGCCTGTCGGTCTCGCAGGCGGGTTACAACACGGTCTGCGATGTCCTGCGCGCTGGTTGTCGCTCCCTGATCGTGCCGTTTGCAGCCGGCGGGGAAACCGAACAAACGGTTCGCGCCCTGATGCTCGAAGAACTCGGCCTTGCAACGGTGCTGATGGAAAAGGACCTGACGCCTGAAGGTTTGGCGCAGACGATCGAACAGGCGCTTGGGGCACCGAAGCCGCCCGCGCATCGTCTCGATCTGGAAGGGGCGCGTCACTCGGCGCGAATCCTGCGTGAGCGCCTCAAGTCCTAGAGCGGTTCACCGTTTCACGGAAACGGCGAACCGCTCTATCTCTTTGATTTGACGCAGTTCCGGACGGAATTCCGTTTCCTGGTATCTGCCTTAGTCTTCATGCATGTCGTTGTCCCAAAACCGCTGCGCAGACGCATCACACAGTTCCTATCAGCATGAAGCGCGTATATTTTTTTGTCGGCAGTTCGCCCGAGAACCGCACCTCCCGCAGCGCCGCCATTGCATCGAAGGCTGCAAGTGAAGCCACGCAGTTGATGTGCGTCGGCTCGCTGAAATAGTCATTCGATTGCAGCAGTACATTCGTGCCTTGCGGAAGCAGGGCAAGCCAGGCGCGCAGATCGGCGATGTGCTCGCAGCTCGTATTGACTATCAGGTCGGACGGTCCGGCCGCATAGTCGAGCGCGTACATATCTGCCGTCAGCGCCCGGAACCGGTCGCCGGCTTCCCGGTTGAGGGTCCGGGCGACCGGCGCTACCTCGGGGTCGATGTCGATGCTGTCGACAGCCGCGATGTCGAAGCGGGCGTCGTTGAAAAGCATCGCCGGCAATACGCCGTACCATCCACCCAGAACCCATATGCGCTCGAACCGGCCGCCGCAGCTTTCGAACAGGCTGTCCAGCGCCCACATCTTGCAGGCGACCTGCTTGTGATTGAAGGCGTTGGCGATATCGGCCCGCGGATGCTTGGCGATGACGCGCGCCAGCCCTGCCACGAGAGGGTGGTTGACATAGGCAGCAATTCCCCGCGTGAGGTCCAAGGCTTGCTCGTGCCCGTCCATGCCGGCATTGCGTGGTTGCGTGACATCCATCATATTCGTCTTGTATTTCGGGATTTCGGGGGACACAACGCAATCTTGCCCCGCCAAGCGCCTCGCAGGCTTCGAACGTGTCGCCGGCGATGGTTGCCGATGCGCCGTTCACCAGCTGCTTCTACTTTGTTCCTTAAACTGAAGGTCCACAGTCGCATATGGAACCCAGCCTAGCTCGCTATATCTGGACGCACACCAAGAAGCAGCAGCTCTGGATATTGATCATCGTCCTGCTTTCGATGATCCCGTATTTCATGTCCTTTGACCTGCCGAAGCTGATCGTCAACGGCCCAATCCAAGGCAAGGGCTTCGAGCAACCGGGCGCGACCCAGCCCTTCATGAGGCTGCACTACAACCTGCCGTTCATCGGAGAGGTCCAGTTCTTCTCCGGTTTTCAGCTCGACCGGACGACGACGCTGTTTGCTCTGAGCCTTGTGTTCCTCCTGCTGGTCATCATCAACGGCCTGTTCAAATATTACATCAACACCTACAAGGGCCGCCTCGGCGAACGCATGCTGCGGCGTATCCGCTTCGATCTGGTCGATCGTGTGCTGCGGTTTCCGCCGCGTTATTTCAAGCGCGTGAAATCCGCCGAAGTGGCGACCATGGTCAAGGACGAGGTGGAGCCCCTGGGCGGTTTCATCGGCGATGCCTTCCTGCAGCCGGTGCTGCTCGGCGGCCAGGCGCTGACGGCCATGCTGTTCATCGTGGTCCAGAACTTCTGGCTCGGAATGATCGCCGCCGTGATCGTGGCGATCCAGATCGTGCTCATCCCGCGAATGCGGCGGCGGTTGATCGTGCTCGGGCGCAGACGGCAGTTGACGGCGCGCGCACTTTCGGGCCGCGTCGGCGAAATCGTCGACGGCATCGGCGCGGTTCACGTCCACGATACATCAAATTACGAGCGCGCCGACATAGCTGCTCGGCTCGGCCTCATCTTCAAGATCCGCTTCGATCTTTACCAATGGAAATTCATGGTGAAGTTCCTCAACAATTTTCTCGCGCAGATCACGCCGTTTCTGTTCTACATGGTCGGCGGGTATCTGGTCATCCAGGGGCGGCTGGACGTCGGCCAGCTCGTGGCCGTGATCGGCGCCTACAAGGATCTGCCTGGACCGATGAAGGAACTGATCGACTGGGATCAGGACCGGCAGGATGTCCAGGTCAAATATCAACAGGTCGTTGAACAATTCACCGTCGAGGGTCTCATTGCGCCGCGGATCGGGGCACTGACGATCGACGATCCCGGTCCGATGACCAACCCCCTGTCGGCGATCGGTCTGTCCATGACAGACGATGGCGGTGCAATGCTCCTCGACCGTATCTCCCTCCAGGTCAAGCCCGGTGAGACGGTGGCGCTGGTCAGCACTTCAACAGGTGGAGCGGAGGCGCTTGCAGAAGCCTTCGCACGGCTGAACTGGCCCGAAAGCGGAAGGGTCGCTTCGGGCGCCGACGACCTGCTTGAACTCCCCGAAGCAGTGACCGGCCGGCGCATGTCCTATGCCTCGTCGGATGTCTTCCTGTTCCAGGCAAGCCTCCGCGACAATCTGCTCTACGGGTTGAAGCATGCGCCGCTGACATCGGTGACTTACGACGGTGCCGCGGCGGACCAGCAGCGCTGGAACATCGACGAGGCGCGCCGGTCGGGCAACCCGGACCTCGATATCCACAGCGACTGGATCGACTATGCTTCCGCCGGCGCAACCGGCCCGCACGACCTCTTTGAAGCTGTGCGCCAGGTGCTCGACGCGGTTCTTCTGTCGCGCGACATTCTGGATCTAGGCTTGCGTTCTTCGGCCGATCTCACGCGTCACACGGAGCTTGCCGGGCGCATCGTCGAACTGCGTGCGGCGCTGCGAACCCGGCTGGAACACGAAGGATTGAGCGGACTGGTGGTTCCTTTCGAACCGGGCGCCTACAATAAGGAAGCAACAATCGGCCAGAACCTGCTCTTCGGCGCTGCCGCCGGCCCGGAGCTGGCCGACAGGGCTCTGGCGGCAAATCCCTATTTTGCTTCCGTGCTGAGACAAGCCGGCCTCGATCGCACGCTCTACGAAATGGGCTTGGAGATCGCTGAACAGGCGATCGAGCTGTTTGCCGACCTGCCGCCCGATCACCCGTTCTTCCAGCAGCTCGCCTTCATGAGCGCTGAGGAGATACCCGCCTACGAAACCTTGCTGCAACGGCTCAAGAACCGTCCCTACGAGACGGTTTCAGAGAGCGACCGCGCCATGATCATCACCTTGAGCTTTGCCTATATCGAGCCCCGGCATCGCTTCGGCTTGCTGAGCGACGAATTGATGAACAAGATCGTCGCCGCACGCAACCGGTTCTATGAAGACCTGCCGCCCGAGCTGCAAAACGCGGTCGAACGCTACGATCCCGCCAAGTACATTGCCGCGGCTACCGTCATGGAGAATGTCCTGTTCGGGCGTCTGGGCAGCAACCATCCCGACGCGCCGGACCGCATACGCTCCATCGTCTATGACATTCTTGATGAACTGGGGCTTTATGCCGAACTGCTGGATGTCGGTTTGGACTTCAACGTCGGCGCCGGCGGCAGGCGGTTGACCAGTGGACAGCGGCAGAAGCTCGATGTTGCCCGTGCCCTGCTCAAGCGTCCCGATTTTCTCATTCTCAACCGGCCGCTGTCGGCGCTCGACCAGCGCGTGCAGGAGAAGGTGCTGCAAAACGTGCTCGAGGAAGCCAGACGCGACGGCCGTTCGCCGGCAATCGTGTGGGTCGTGACGAATCCAACAATGGCGATGATGTTCGATCGGGTTGTCGTCTTCGACTCGGGTCGTTTGGTGGAAGACGGAACACACGAGACGCTTTTGGCAGGGGGCGGTATTCTCAAGGAACTGCTGTCATAGTGCATTGGACATTCAGATGGGTCATTCCGCCGGTGGGAACTTGCTGCAAGGTCAAGGGATTGAGCTTTCGGCTAGTTGGGCTCGCCGCCTCAAGTGGCTCGTATTGCCACCCGGAAACGGAACTGATTTCATCTGGGCGTCGGTTGTTCTAGTCTCGCAGACGTGAATTTTGGGAAGGTTTGGGACAATGCTGCTCAAGGATGAGGTTGGAATGCTGCAACGCGTTCCCTTGTTCTCCGGCATAGAGCCGGCAAAGCTCAAGCTGCTCGCGTTCACGTCCGATCGCGTGAGCTACGGCGCCGGCGAGATCCTTTTCCGGCAGGGCGACGAGGGAGACGCCGCCTATGTCATCCTTTCAGGCAGGGCGGATATTCTGGTCGATTCCGACGGTGGATCGATAAAAGTGGCCGAACTGGTGCCAAATTCGATCGTTGGCGAGATTGCCATATTGTGCGACGTCTATCGCACTGCGACCGTTAGAGCCGCTAGTCCGCTGGAAGCCTTGAGAATCCGAAAGGATCATTTCCTGAGGCTTATGAGGGAGTTCCCGGACATGACCATCGAGATGGTACGGGTCCTCGCCGATCGCTTGAGCCATACGACTGCGGATCTGATCGACGCACGAAGCGCCAAACAATGAATGATTTGCGCCGATTCTTGCCGTCGTGATGGCACTGGCCTCTCACGGAAAGGGTCACCAAGAGGAAAACCCGTCTCGCCTAGCAGCAGTTGTTTGGCTACGATGGCCGAGGGGTACCACGAAGGGCTTGCATGGACGACGACGTTTTCCTGGTCAGGTTTTGGGGCGTCCGCGGCAGCATTTCGGTATCGGGGCCAGAATTCTCCCGCTATGGCGGCAATACGATCTGCATCGAGATGCGATGCGGCAATCATACGCTTCTCTTCGACGCGGGCTCTGGCCTGCCGCCTGCCGGACGAGTGCTTCGGGCGTCGGGCGTAACCGATTTCGACCTGTTTTTCACCCACTGCCACTACGACCACATCATCGGGCTGCCGGCTTTCAAGCCGATCTACGACCGCAGCGTCAAAGTCAGGCTTTGGTCCGGGCATCTTGCAGGACGCATGACGACCCAGCAGATTGTCGATGAGTTCATGCGACCGCCTTGGTTTCCGGTGAGACTGGACGTCTGCAAGGCAAGCCTCGACTACCGCGATTTCGTATCAGGAGACGTTCTTCGGCCGCGCGAAGGGGTGGTGATCCGAACCGGCAGCCTCACCCATCCCGGTGGCTGTATAGGCTATCGGGTTGAATGGGGCGGCCGCGTCGTGGCGGTGATCACCGACACCGAACACGAGCCGGGCAAGCTTGATCAGGCGGTCCTCGACCTCATCGAAGATGCCGACCTCGTCATTTACGATTGCACCTACACCGAGGAGGAAATGGAGCGCTATCGCGGCAACGGGCACTCGACATGGCAACAGGGGGTCAAGCTCTGCGAGGCGGCCGGCGCGCGGGAGCTTGCGCTGGTTCACCACGATCCGGCACGCACCGACGAGGAACTGGGCGAGATCGAGAAACTGGCCAAGGACAGGTTTGCCGGCGCTTTTGCCGCGCGGGATGGCCAGACGCTTGAATATCCAATCTTATCGCACAAAGCGCGCTGAGTTATTGCCCTCTATCTTCTCGTTTGACGCAATTCCGGACGGAAAGCCGCTCACACTTTTCCTGGAATTGCTCTACCGGCGCCGCGCCTGACCAATGTCCTGATCGGAAGCCATGCGCAGGCCTCAGTCCGCGCGGTGACCGTGAACAGCCGTTCGAGGAAAAGCCAGGCCGATTCATCATGGACGAGATGGTGGGTGAGCAGGCCGACCGGCTCGCCGTCGTCCAACGCGTGCCGCAATTGCGCGATGATCGTCTGAACCAATATGCCGTGATCGCGGCAACCGCGTGTGCCATGCCAATCCATGATGTCGACATTGCTGTTGACGACCGCCAGCGAAGCCGGCTTCGGCGGCCCATAGACCGACAATGCCGCAAATCCTATCGATCCAAGCTCGGATACCAAGCCGGCGTCGATCCTGTTCCAGGGCGGGACAAGCATCGGAACGGCACGTGCGCCGTGCAGGCCGGTTATGCGCGACAGCCCGCGAGCCAGATCATCGAGAACTGCCTCGCGTGGCCGATGCGGGCCGAGCTCCTGCTTTTTCTGGCCCTCCGGCGCATGATTTCGGTGTGCCCAGCCATGGATGGCGACCGTGGCATGCGGCGCCTCGTCAAGCCGGGCGGCAAGCTTCTCATTAGTCAGGGCCGGAATGACGGCCAGAGTGACCGGGACCGCGACCTCACCGGTGAGGTCGAGCAGCCGATCGAGCGCAGGCGTCGGATCCACGGCGTCATCGTCGCGCAGCCAGAGCTCTGCCTTGCGGTCCGCCCGTTGCCAGCGCGTCAGTTCCTCCACCAAGGGTTGCCAGATCTGATCGGATGTCATGAAACCGGGATGCTTGCAAGAAGTTCGGCCAGACGTGCTGCCGCGGCACCAAGGGAGCGTTCTTCGAGGATGAAACGTCTGGCTTCTGCGGCCATGATAGTCCTTTCGTCGTTACGGGCCAGAAGCCTTTCAATGGCTGAAGCGAACGCCGTCACATTGCCCGGCGGGGTGAGGAACCCGGTCTGGCCATCCCGCACGACCTCCGGCACGCCGGCGATCTCCTGGGCCACCACCGGCAGGCCGGCGGCCTGCGCTTCAAGATAGGCAACGCCATAGGCCTCGCCGAAACCCGGCCAGACGTAAATTCCCCCACTGTAGAGGACATCCGGTACGGCGGCCGGCTCAATCGCGCCAAGCCATTCGATACGGTCGGCGGGCAAGCCAGCAAATTGCGCTTTGACCTCTTCACGGGCAGGCCCGTCCCCGACGACCGACATGGTCCAGGGCAGGTGACCGATCGAACCGAGCGCTTGCGCCAGCATGCGATAGCTTTCGAGTTTGTCGCCCGGGCGCATCATGGCGACGGTAACGAGGCGCGTCGGACAGCCCCGTGCCGGCGTTTCACGGAATGCCGATGTGTCGATGAAGGGCGAAAGCATGCCGAAAGTGGCGCCAGGTACCGCATCCGCCAGTCCCTGGCGGTCCCTTCGCGTGAAGCAGATGTTCAGCGCCGCCTGTTCGACGGCTCGCGCCACCAACGCTTGCGTATCGGCCCACAAACCGGCGTTGCGCCGGCCCGAATAGGAGGCTTCCGCTGTCACATAGGGGAGGCCAAAGGGCGACGCCAACTCGAGCCCGATCAGGTCGGGCGCCTTGTAGTAGGGATGGTAGGTAAACCAGAGATCGGGCTTGCCGTCACGATCCCAAAGCCTTGTCAACCGCGCGGTTTCCCCTTTTGCCTCGATCTTGAGCGCATCGAAACTTTTCGGCTCCGGTTCGCGTAGATAGAAGCGCAATTCGGATGCCAGTTCGACGCTATGCCCCACGTGCTCCAGCGCCTTGATAAGCGTCCGTGCCATCTGGCGGTCGCCGGAGGCAACGGGATCATTGGGTGACTTCAACGGCGCGTAGAAGGCTATTCGCATCGCCGGACCCTATCATCGCAAAGCCGGCGCAAGTCAATTTCGAAGCATGATCGACTTCACCCTTCAAGCAGTGGAATATGCTATCTGATGCCCATGGAAACAGCTGCCGCGCCCGACCCGTTTGTCGCTTCTCTGCCGGTCTTCGCAAAGTTCGAAGGCGTTGCCGATATCGACAACTATCGGCCTCTCCCCGAAGACTGGGCGCTGGCCACCGCCGACATCGTCGGCTCGACCAAGGCGATCGAGGCTGGGGGCTATAAAACCGTCAATATGGCCGGCGCCAGCGTCATTTCGGCGCTGCTCAATGCGCTGGGCCGGCAAGATTTTCCCTTTGTCTTTGGCGGCGACGGCGCGCTCGTGGCGTTCCCCGGCTCGGCGCTCGAGATCGTCCGCAACGCGCTTGCCGCTGTCCAGAGGTGGGTTGCGGACGAACTGGACCTGACCTTGCGTGCCGCAATCGTGCCGATAAGGGATGTCAGAGCGCAAGGCCTCGACGTCCGCGTGGCGAGGTTCCAAGCCTCCGAAGCGGTCTTCTACGCCATGTTCGCCGGCGGCGGCGGCAGTTGGGCCGAAGCCGAGATGAAAGCGGGGCGCTACCGCATCGATCCCGCGCCGGCCGGCACGCGGCCGGACCTGACCGGCCTCTCCTGCCGCTGGAACCCGATCGAAGCCCGGCATGGCGAAATCGTCTCGATCATAGCCATACCGCGGGCGTCGCCCGACTTGCGCCGTTTTCAGTTGCTGGTTTTCGATATCATCGCCCTTGCCGGCAGGCAGGAGCGCGATGGCCACCCCGTACCGGCGGACGGGCCGGCCTACAGTTTACTGCCCGCCGGTCTCGATCTCGAGGCGCGGGCCACCGGGCCGGCTGGACGGCGGTGGCTGACGAAGCTGTGGGTTGTGTTCCTCATGACGCTCACGGCTGTCACCGATCGATGGGGCTGGACGATCGGCGGTTTCGATCCGAAGGTCTATAAACGTGAAGTGGCCAGCAATTCGGACTTCCGGAAGTTCGACGACGGCTTGAAGATGACCATCGACGTCGACGCGGATGTCTTGCAGCGGATCGAGAACAGGCTGAAAAAGGCGGAAGAGGCGGGCATCTGCAACTATGGCCTGCACCGCCAGAAATCGGCCTTGATGACATGCCTGGTCGCTTCGCCGCTGCAGCGCGATCACCTTCACTTCATCGACGGCGCTGCCGGCGGCTATGCGATGGCTGCCGCAAGCCTGAAGTCGAAGGTGCCGGCTTGATGACGGCTTGCGGAAACCGATCTTCCGCAATATGCCTCGACCATGGTCCCGGGAGCCTCAGCCTCGCCATGGAACGGACAGCCTGTCCGAATTGACCGGAAAGCAGATTTTTGGACGCCTCACGATCGATATATGACCACCTTCTAGACCGGATTTCGACGCGCGCCGCGCAAGTCGGCGTGATCGGACTGGGCTATGTCGGATTGCCGTTGGCGGTTGCGGTCGCACGCGCCGGCTTCTCGGTTTCAGGCTTCGACATCGAAGCCCACAAGATCGAGAGCCTGAACAACGGCCAATCCTACATCGAGGCGGTGACGTCGACAGCCCTTGCCGGCCAGGTGGCGAGCGGTCGGTTCCGCGCCACCGCGGATTTTACCGAACTGGCCGTCTGCGACGTCATCATCATCTGCGTTCCGACACCGCTGACGAAAAACCGTGAGCCGGATCTCTCCTTTGTCAGGAACACGGCAGTCTCCATCGCCAAGCATCTGCGGCCCGGCCAGCTCGTCGTGCTCGAATCGACCACCTATCCCGGCACCACCGACGACGTGATCAGGCCCATACTGGAAGAAACCGGCTTGCGGTCGAAGATAGACTTCTTCCTCGGCTTCTCGCCCGAACGCGAGGATCCCGGCAACCGCAGCTTTGAAGTCGCGACGATTCCTAAGGTCGTGGCAGGCGACGGCAATGAAGCGGCGACGCTCGTGCAGGCTTTCTACCATGGCGTGGTCAAGACCGTCGTTCCGGTTTCGACCACCGCGACCGCGGAAGCGGTCAAGCTGACGGAAAACATCTTCCGCTCGGTCAACATAGCTCTCGTCAACGAGTTGAAGGTCGTGCTCGGTGCGATGGGCATCGACATCTGGGAGGTGATCGAGGCGGCAAAGAGCAAGCCCTTCGGCTACATGCCGTTCTATCCTGGCCCCGGACTTGGCGGGCACTGCGTTCCGATCGATCCATTCTACCTGACGTGGAAGGCGCGCGAATACGAACTGCCGACCCGCTTCATCGAGCTGGCGGCAGAGATCAACACGGCCATGCCGCGTCATGTGGTCGATGAGCTGGCGAAGGCGCTGGACCGGCGCTGCGGCAAGGCGCTCAGCCGCTCGCGCATTCTCATCGTCGGGCTCGCCTATAAGAAGAATGTGCCCGATATCCGCGAAAGTCCTTCATTGCGGCTCATTGAACTCATCGAGGATTGGGGCGGCAAGGCGGAATTCCACGATCCGCATGTTATCGAGATACCGACCACACGAGAGCATATGGCGATCAAGGGGCGCCGCTCGGTCGAATTGACCGAGGCGGCCCTGAAGGATTTCGATGCTGTCGTCGTTGCAACCGACCACGACGCGATCGACTATCAGACGATCGCTGATCACGCCTCTCTGATCGTCGACACGCGCAATGTTTTTGGCCGCCTCGGGCTGGACCGAGAGACGGTGGTGAAGGCCTGACGGCATCTGAGCCGGCGAATTTCTTGCGCGGTGTCAGGATCGTGGTTGCACTCCGCCGGCTGCCTCGCCACATAACGCCAGGGAACACAGATGCATTTACGCGTTCCCCTTGGCCGCAAGGATAGTCATCCGGGATATTCTTCGCCGCTTTTGCCGCCGAGGCCGGCCTTGTTGACTTCGGGTGTCTTATCGTTGGGTCGTTGACGGACTGTGTTATGACAGATCAGAGGATAATGGTTCCGTCTTCCGACGGGTTTCGAGATAGCATGAGCACATCGTACGCGGAAATTTCCACCATTCTTATGGATAAGGTTGCCGATTGGCTGAACGAATCGGCGCTGGCGGGCAACGACCTGGAAACATTGGTAAATGGCTTTTGCGAAAGGCTGGCTGCTGCCGGCCTGCCGCTTAAGCGGGTGCATTTGAGCTTCTCGATGCTTCACCCGCTTTATGACGCGCTTGGCTTCACCTGGGTTCGCGGCCAGGGCATGGAAGTGGAAGGCTTCCGCAAGGAGCCCGGTGTGCCGTCTGAGAGATTCCTGACCAGCCCATACTACCATCTGCTCAGCAATAAGCTCGACCATCTGCGACGCCGGCTCGACCCGTCGGTGGTGTCGGAGTTTCCTGTTTTCGATGACCTCCGGCTTATGGGCATCACCGACTACATGGCTTTCGTCCATCCCTTCAGCGGCAACGCCAGTCAGGGCATGATGGGGTCTTGGTCCACCGACAGCGCCGCGGGTTTCAGCGACAGCATGATTTCGGCGCTGCTGCGCATCCAGAGCCATCTCGCTATCGCCACCAAGATGGCGGTGCTGACCAAGCTCGCCGACAACATGATGACCACCTATCTCGGCGGCGATGCTGGCAGGCGCGTGCTTGACGGCCAGATCAAGCGCGGCGAGGGCGATACAATCCGGGCCGCACTGGTAATGGGAGATATGCGGGGGTCGTCGAGGCTCGCCGAAACTTCCGGCCGCGAAGTCTATATCGATACGCTGAACCAGTTTTTCGACGCTGTTGCCGCACCTTTCAATCGAAACGGTGGTCAGATCATGAGTTTCATCGGTGATGGCTTCATTGCCGTCTACCCTTGCGAAAGGCACCGTTTGCAGTCCGAAATCGCCTGCCAGGCGGCGCTTGCGGCCGCGCACAAGGCCAGCGCGCGCATGATGGATCTCAACCTGCGCCGAAAGGAGCAGGGGTTGTCCGACATCAAATTCGGTATCGGCCTGCATGTCGGCAATGTGATGTTCGGCAATGTCGGGCTTACCGACCGGCTCACATTCTCTGTCTTCGGCTCGGCTGTGAACGAGGTCCAGCGCCTCCAGACCCTGACCAAGAAATATCCGCACAGCGTTCTGGCCAGCAAAGACTTCGCCGGCTATTGCGGCGCCAACAACTGGCTGACGCTCGGCCACGAGGAACTGGCTGGCATCAAGCAGAAGCTGACGGTGCTTTCACCCGATTTGTCGGGAGCCCTCGCACCCGATGAAGAAGGTGCGCCGGAGCCGATTCACGGCCGAAGATCGGACGCCGAGCAGGTCATGCTGCTTCATCGCGATGCCGCCCGGCTGTCGGCGGGCGACCCGAGCAAGCTCCAGTAAACCGCGGCGATCTGGCCCGATCGCCTTTGGTGGCCAGTTCGGTCGTCGGTTCCGCTACTGGCGACCGCTTCGAATCCAAGTTGCTCTGCGCTGGCAATGCGCTAGTCTCGCTTTCTGGAGAGGTGCCAGAGTGGGGCTGGTGTGAGAATGAGTTCGGGTGTCGATCTGCTGCGGATCGAAGACGTTGGCATCTCTTTTGCCATCATGGGGGGGCCGTTGCATGCCGTCAGGCGCGCAAATCTTCGCGTCCTGCCCGGCAAGGTTACCGCGCTTGTAGGCGAGTCCGGTTCCGGAAAATCGGTTCTCAGCCAGGCCGTGATGGGCATTTTGCCGAACACAGCCCATGTTCGCGGCCGGATCCTGTTTTCCGATCCTGAAAAGCCCGGAACGACGCAGGATATCCTCAAGATGTCGCGTGATGGGCCCGAAATCCGGGCGTTGAGAGGCAGCCGCATCGGTAAAATCTTTCAGGAGCCGATGACATCGCTGTCGCCGCTGCACACGATCGGCAACCAGGTCAGCGAATCCCTGCAGATTCATACGCCCATGGCTCGGGCGGAGCGCAAGGCGCGGACCGAGGAAATGCTCAGCCTTGTCGGCTTCCCCAATCCCAAGCGCGCCTATGACATGTATCCCTTCGAACTTTCCGGAGGATTGCGTCAGCGCGCCATGATCGCCATGGCGCTTATCTGCCGGCCCGCCCTGTTGATCGCCGATGAGCCGACGACGGCGTTGGACGTCACCATCCAAGCGCAAATCCTGCAATTGCTGCGCGGGCTTCAGACCAAGCTGAACATGGCGATGCTGCTGATTACGCACGACCTCGGCGTGGTCGCCAATGTCGCCGACGAGGTGGTGGTCATGTACCATGGAGAGATCATGGAGGCGGGACCCGTCGAGGCGATATTCCGCCGGCCAGGTCATCCTTACCTTAAGGGCCTGATGGCAGCCGTTCCGCATTTCGACCTGAAGCCTGGCGAAAGGCTAAAGGCGCTGCGCGAGGTGCCGGTGAATGTCGGAAACCTGCTCGGCAAGCAGACCGCGCCGGCATCGAAGGGGCCGGACGACATCCTGCTGTCGGTCAGGGATCTGACAAAGACCTTCACCATCCGCAAGTCCGGATGGTTCGGTGGGGATCATCAAACCTCTGTTCGCGCCGTCGACGGCGTGAGCTTCGACATCAAGCGGGGTGAATGCCTGGGTCTGGTCGGCGAAAGCGGTTCCGGCAAAACCACCGTCAGCAAGATCCTTATGCGGGCTGTCACCCCTAGCGGTGGTTCTGTGATCTTCAACGGCCGCGATGGACCGATCGACGTCCTGGCAGGCGAGGGAGACGCCCTGCACATGCTGCGCGCGAGAATCCAGATGGTCTTCCAGGACCCGGTTTCGTCGCTTTCACCTCGCATGACGGTGGAGAACATCTTGAGCGAGCCGCTGGAGATCCATCAACGTGGCAATGCCGCATCCCGGTTAGCCACGGTCAAGAGCCTGATGCAGGCAATCGGGCTCGATCCGCGCTTCATCAAGCGTTATCCACACAGTTTCTCAGGCGGGCAGCGTCAGCGTATCGGCATCGCGCGCGCGTTGGCGCTGGGGCCTGAACTGCTGATCTGCGACGAGCCGGTTTCGGCGCTCGACGTCTCGGTCCAGGCGCAGATCCTGAACCTTCTGAAGGACCTGCAGAAGGAACTGGGACTGACCTATCTGTTCATATCCCATAACCTGGCGGTGGTGGATTACATGGCAGACCGCATCGCGGTGATGTGCGGCGGACGTATCGTCGAGCTAGCGCCGCGCGAGATTCTGCTTAGGAAACCGATCCACCCCTACACGCGCTCACTGGTCGCCGCGGTACCTTTCCCCGATCTCGACAGGCCGATGGATTTCAAGACGCTCAAGCTCAGCGGCGCGTCTGACACCAGCGCCTGGGGACCGCAATTCCGCGACGAGGGCGAAGAGAATACGTTGTCGCCGCTCGATCTTGGCGGCGGCCACCTCGTGCTGGCCCGACGTTCGGCCGATGTCAGCGAGCTACGCCATTGATCAGCCGGCGCACCGTCCTTGGGCTCATGGCTTCGGCATTTGTGCCGAGCACGTTGCGCGCCGGCGATCTGGAGCCGGAATTTCTTCAGCCGCTGCTGAAGGCCCTGGCGCTGCCGGCACTCGCCAAACGCTTGCCCAAGAGCCCGCGCGTGGTGAACCTCGCTGCGATGGGCCGGCAGCCCGGCCAGTATGGCGGCACGCTGCGCACGATCATCGGCAGCCAGAAAGATATCCGGATGATGACCATCTACGGATATGCTCGCCTGGTCGGCTATGACGAAAAGCTCAACCTGCAACCCGACATTCTCGAAAGTTTCGACGTGGCGGACGATCGTGTCTTCACTTTCAAGATACGGGAAGGACATAAATGGTCTAACGGCAGCCTGCTGACGCCGGAGGATTTTCGCTATTGCTGGGAAGATGTCTGGCTGAACGATGAGCTTACGCAAGGCGGGCTCCCCCCGACCCTGCTGGTGGAAGGCAAGCCGCCACGCTTCGAGATCGTCGATCCGTTGACGGTCCGCTATAGCTGGGATGCACCTAATCCAGACTTCCTGCCCAAGCTCGCTGCCGCTTCGCCGCTATCGCTTGTTCTGCCGGCCGCCTATCTCAAGCAGTTCCACAAGAAATACCAGGATCCATTCCGGCTTGCCGGCCTGATGGAGGAGAACAGGGCCAAGAAATGGACGCTCCTGCATATCCGCATGTCGCGCCAGTATCGCCCGGAGAACCCGGAACTGCCGACGCTCGATCCCTGGCAGAACCGGACCAAGCCGCCGGCCGAGCAGTTCGTCTTCGAGCGGAACCCGTTCTTTCATCGAATAGACGAGAATGGCCGGCAGCTGCCCTATGTTGACCGGGTGGTCATGAATGTCAGCTCATCGGCAATCATTTCCGCCAAGACCGGTGCCGGGGAGAGCGACCTGCAATGCATGGGAATCGACTTTGCCGATTACTCCTTCCTGAAGGATGCGGAGAAGCGCTACCCGGTGAAGATGCACCTGTGGAAACGCACACAGGGTTCGCGGCTGGCGCTCCTGCCCAACCTCAATTGCGCCGATCCGGTGTGGCGTGGCCTTCTTCGCGACGTGCGCGTGCGCCGCGCGCTTTCGCTCGCAGTGGATAGGCGCGAGATCAATTTGGCGGTGTTCTACGGATTGGCGCAGGAAAGTGCCGATACGGTCCTGCCGGAGAGCCCGCTCTACCGGCCGGAATTCGCGAAAGCCTGGGTTGCCCATGATCCCGACAAGGCCAATGCGCTTCTCGACGAGGTCGGGCTTAAGGCGCGCGACGATGACGGTCTGCGGATCCTCCCCGATGGACGCCCGGCGCAGGTCATCGTGGAAACGGCCGGCGAAAGCACGCTGGAAACGGACGCGCTCGAACTCATCACCGATCACTGGCGGCAGGTCGGCATAGCCCTGTTCGTCCGGACTTCGCAGCGAGACATCTTCCGCAGCCGCGCGCTGGGTGGCGAGATCATGATGTCGATTTGGTCGGGCATCGACAATGGTGTGCCGACCGCCGACATGAACCCGTCCCAGTTGGCCCCCACCATGGACGACCAGCTGCAATGGCCGCTCTGGGGTGCTCACTACCTGTCTCACGGCACGGTTGGCGAGGCGCCCGATCTTCCGCCTGTCGTCGAGTTGATGGCTTTGCTCAAGCGCTGGAACGTTTCGACCGAAGCCGCGGAGCGCGCCGAAATCTGGAATTCAATGCTGTCTATCTACACCGATCAGGTGTTTTCGATCGGCACGGTGAACGGAACGCATCAGCCGGTTCTGACGTCCTCGAGGCTGCGCAATCTGCCTGACAAGGCGCTCTACGGCTACGATCCGACCGCCTATTTCGGTGTCTATATGCCGGACACATTCTGGCTTGGAGAGTCCTGAGCGTGCTTCGATATATTGTCTGGCGCATTGCTGTGATGGTTCCAACGCTGCTGATCATATCGGCGCTGGTGTTCACGATCATCGAACTTCCCCCGGGCGACTATTTCGACAGCTATGTTGCAGAGCTTCGGGCTCAGGGCGAAGCGGTGGATTCCGATCGCATCCAGATGATGCGCAAGGAGTATGGTTTCGACAAGCCGCCGGTCATTCGCTACTTCTACTGGGTCGGCGGAATGCTGCACGGCGATTTCGGCTATTCCTTCGAATATGAGCTGCCGGTTCGCGATGTCATCGGTGACCGAATGTGGCTGACCATTTTGGTTTCCTTCGTCACGATCATCTTCACCTGGCTCATCGCCTTTCCGATCGGCATGTACTCAGCCACCCATCAATACAGCTGGGGCGACTACGGCCTGACTTTCTTCGGTCTTCTCGGCCTTGCCATTCCGAATTTCATGCTGGCGCTGATCCTGATGTATTTCGCCAACATCTGGTTCGGCACGTCCATCGGCCATCTCATGGACCCGCAATATCTCGGCGAGCCGATGAGCTGGGCCAAGGCGAAATCGATCCTCGCCCATCTCTGGATTCCGGTCTTGATCATCGGCACCGGGGGCACGGCAAGCATGATCCGGCGGCTGCGCGCCAATCTGCTCGACGAGCTCCACAAGCAATATGTCGTGACCGCGCGCGCCAAGGGCCTTCATCCCTTCAAGGCGCTGGTCAAATATCCGCTGCGCATGGCGCTCAATTTCTTCATTTCGGACATCGGCTCGATCCTGCCCGCCATCATTTCCGGCGCCGAAATCACGGCGATCGTGCTGTCTTTGGAAACGACCGGCCCGATGCTGATCAAGGCGCTGCAAAGCCAGGACATGTATCTGGCGGGGTCATTCCTGATGTTCCTCGCCTTCCTGACGGTCATCGGCGTCCTGATTTCCGACCTGGCGCTGGCGCTGCTTGATCCACGAATTCGGTTGCAGGGCGGCAGCACCAAATGAACACGCAATCTCCGCTGCCCGCTCCGGGTGCTCCGCTGCAACATTACGTTTCCATTGCGCCCTTTGACCTGCAGTCGGTCGAGGCGATGACGCCGGAGCAGTCGAAGGTCTTTCAGGCGTCGCAGTTGCGGCTGATGTGGTGGAAATTCCGGCGGCACCGGCTTGCCCTAATATCCGGCATATTCCTGGCAGCGCTTTATCTCGGGATACTGATCTGCGAGTTCCTGGCGCCCTACAATCTGCACACGCGCAACATGGACTACATCTATTCGCCGCCGCAGCAGGTGCACCTGTTCCACAACGGCCAGTTCGTCGGGCCGTTCGTCTACGGCCGCCAGATGACGCTGGATATGGACACGCTCAAGCGGAATTATATGGACAAGCAGGATGATGTTCAGCGGATCCGTTTCTTCTGCAAGGGCGACAGTTACCGGTTCTGGGGCCTGATCGAAGGTGACAGGCATCTTGTCTGCCCTGCAGAGAACGGCCAGCTCTTTCTGGCCGGCACTGACAGGCTGGGGCGCGATGTGCTCTCGCGCATTATCTATGGCGCACGCATTTCACTGACGATCGGCCTCGTCGGAATCGGTTTCAGCTTCCTCCTTGGCATCGTCATCGGGGGGCTGGCCGGCTATCATGGCGGTATCTTCGACCTGATCGTGCAGCGGATAATCGAGGTTCTGCAATCGATCCCCAGCATTCCGCTGTGGCTGGCTCTGGCGGCGATCATGCCGATAACCTGGAGTCCGATCCTGATCTATTTCGGCATCACCGTCATCCTCGGGCTGCTCCACTGGACCGGGCTGGCGCGGGCCGTGCGTTCAAAGCTTCTAGCCTTGCGTGAGGAGGATTACGTTCTGGCCGCGCAATTGATGGGCGCCAGCAGCAGCCGCATTATCCGCCGGCACCTCATTCCCGGCTTCATGTCGCATCTGATCGCCACGGCGACGATTTCCATCCCCGGCATGATCCTGGGCGAGACGGCGCTGAGCTTCCTCGGACTCGGCCTGCGGGCGCCGATAACCAGCTGGGGCATCCTGCTCACCGAGGCGCGCAGCGTCAGCGTGATCGCGTTCTATCCATGGCTGCTTTTGCCGATCCTCCCCGTCATTCTCGTCATTCTGGCGTTCAACTTCCTCGGCGACGGCCTGCGGGACGCCGCAGACCCCTACAAGTGACATCGTTATTCCGCTGCGCGCCGGGCCGTCGGCTCTGCCTGGTACGATCCTTGTCGACAGCCTGTTCGGTTGTTGCAGTGTTCATCGTTCGCCTCTATATGCCGCGAGGCTCGATCGGGGTTTAAATACATCGCTTCGGGTTTCTTCCGCGAACCGTTCCGGTCCCGGGCATTGCCGATCTCTTGAGCTGGTTCAGGACACACAAACGCAAATGAGTCGCCTCGAGAGTTTCATCCGCAGGCTGACCGCGCAGCGCGACATTCTCGATCAAGTCTGCGCGCAGGTGGCGACCATCGAGGGCCCTGTCATCGAGCTCGGCCTCGGCAATGGCCGGACGTTTCATCATCTGCGCGAGCGCCTGCCCGGACGCCGGATCGTGGCATTCGACCGCGCACTGGCCGCTCACGCCAGCTCAATTCCCGAAGCTGAAAACCTCGTGCTCGGCGAAATACGCGAGACGGCGATCAGGTTCATTGGCATCGACGCCGCTCTTGTTCATGCCGATATCGGCACCGGCTATGAAGATCGCGACGCAGTGACCGCTACCTGGCTTCCCGACCTGACCGCGCGCCTGCTTCGCGTCGGCGGCATCGCCGTCAGTGGCACGCCTCTCGATCACCCGCACTTGCAACGCCTCCCGGCGCCGCCTTCGGTGCCCGCCGATCGTTATTTTATCTATAGGCGGCTGTGAGAGGTCGAGAAGTCTTCAGGGGATCGTATAGACAGCAATCTCCCGCTCAATGCCGCGCAGCGAGACCTCGTGGGGCTCCGGCTTCAGCGCTTTCCTGCGTAGCAGATCGGCGGTGAGATTGTCGTCGACCACCGCACGAGTGGCGAAGATCGCCTGTGCGTTGGCAAGATTCTGGACCCGCGAAGCAATGTTGACCGTCTGGCCGAAATAGTCCTGTCGCTCGTTCATGGACACGGCAATGCAGGGGCCGGAATGGATTCCGATCTTGAGCAGCAGATCCTCGCGCCCGCTCTCGTCGTTGAGCGCACGCATGGCATCGCGCATCCTGAGGGCCGCGGCAATCGCACGATCAGGCGTCGCGAAGGTCGCCATCACCGCATCGCCGATCGTCTTCACCACCGCGCCAGCCTCCGCCGCGACGATCTCGTGCAGAACCTGGAAATGCGCGCGCACGAGATCGAAGGCCGAAAGATCGCCCACCCGCTCGTAAAGCGCGGTCGATCCGCGCAAGTCGGTGAACAGGAAGGTCAGGCTGGTGATCTTCAGGCGCTGGTTGATGTCGAGCGTATCCGTGCGATAGAGATCGCGGAACGTCTGATTGGTCAGCAGGCGCTTGGCTGTGAGGAAGGGCTGGCGCCTGCCCAGCAGATCGTGCAAGCCCTGGCCGGCGATGAAGACCGTCGGCAGCACGCGTGTGTCGGTCCTGTTCTCCAGCGAAATGCGCAACGGCCCGGGTTGCATCTCCAGCGTCTGGCTCTGGACATGGTCGCGGTCGAAGACCAAAGAGAGGCTTCGGCGCTCCTTGGTCGGTTCGCCCTTCACGTCGATGAACTGCACCGAATGAGTTACCGGCTCGAAGACGATGATGAATTCGGGCGGAAGCTGTACGGTTAGGACCGCCTTCTCACCGGGCGCGAGTTCGATGTCCTCCAGCGAGATCTCTTCCATCGTTTTCGCAAAGTCGTCCCCCTCCGGCAGATCGACGCCGGACGCCCAGTAGATCTGGCGGAAATACTCAATTGCCGGCAGTTCGTGTGGATTGTGGGCGGCAATCCTGCGAATGCGGGGACTGACGGTGAATGTCACCTCGACCATCTCGTCGAGGGTCGGCGAATAGCCCGAGGCGCAAAGCGCGCATGTATATTCGTCCTTCTGCACGGTTTTCAGCGTGGCGTTGGTGTCGAGCACGCCGCCGCAGCCGGGGCACAGGACATTCCAGGAGACGTCGAAGATGCCCACCCGGGCCGCGTGGAGAAAGGCGCCTATGGCGCGCTCCTCGTCGAGACCATGCTTGCTAGCGAAGGCTGGCACATTGATGCGGCACAGCTCGCGATCATCGCCCTCCGCGATGGTTCGCTTGATCGCGTCGATCGCCACCGGATCGACATCGCTCGATTGCCGCAGAAGCGAGAACAGATCCTGAGCTTCGTTCATCGTAAAGGCTCCGGAAAATGCGCCCGGGGGCGCGTTGACCGGACCGCGCTTGGTCCGAATGAGGCATTTTACTTCGAAACGGACCGTACGGCCAATTCGAATAGACAAACACGGCGACGGTCGATTCCCATTTGACGGATGTTCTCCGACTCCAAGCGGCACTATGATGGCGCATGGGCATCGATCTTTGGGGCTCTTTCCCATGCCGAAATCCGACAATCCGCCGTTTCCAGGGGCTCTTCGCCTTTTCTCCGCGGCTGTCATCATCGTCCTGATCGTGGGCGCCGGCCTGTTTTTCGCGCCCGCGCTGGTCAAGCCGCGCTGGCCCTGGCCCGTCACGCCGTTCAGCGCCCGCTTCCTCGGCGGCTTCTACACCGCCGAAATGGCCGTGATGGCGGCGCTTTTGTTCTGGAATCGCTGGTCGCCCGGCAGGCTGGTGCTCGTCATGGCCTTCATCTTCACCGTCATCGTGTCGGCGGCTTCGTTCATCAATCTCGGCTATTTCAACTTCGAACGAAAAGCGGCCTGGCTCTGGTTCCTGGTCTATCTTGCCTCGGCCGCGGTATCGGGGCTGTTCCTGTGGCGGGCCAGGGCCCGTCCTGCGGCAAAAGGCGTGGCCTTAACCCCCGCATGGCGCGGCTACATGTCAGCGGAAACGGCGATCCTTGGGCTATACGGCGTCGGCATGTTGCTATTTTCCCGGGTGGTCAGCAGCAGCTGGCCATGGCCGGTCGATCCCTTCCACGCCCAGGTCTACAGCGCAATCTTCCTCGCCGGTGCCGGCGGCGTGTATCTCCTCTGGAAAAACGCTCCGCGCGAGGAACTGCTGGTGCTCGGCCTGGCGCAGTTTCTGGTTGGCCTGCTTGCCATCCTTGGCCTGGTCATCACCGACGCTGCGGTGCACCGGATCGACTGGACGGCAACAAAGACATTATGCTGGCTCGCCCTTTTCGGCTGGATCGGTCTCAGCGGCGTCTTCAAGCTCTATGCCGCCTCCCGGTATTTTGGCTCGCAATCGGCATCCTAGATTATGGAGACGGCTGGATTTTCGGGTGACGTGCGGTGCATCGTGTCGGGCTGATCGCCTTGGAGCATCTCACCGTTTCAAAGGAACCGGCGAACTGCTCTATCTCTTTGTTCTGACCCAATTCCGGGCGGAAACCGCTTACAATTCTCCTAGAATTGCTCTAGCCGGGAACGCTATGACCAGCACGACCTCGCCGTCCTCCGAGAAAATCGAACCGCAGCTCCGAGCCGTCCGGCCAAGCGATGCGGAGGCGCTTTGCGCTATCTTCAACATGCCGGGCTTCCGCCAGGGCACTCTCAGGATGCCTTTCGAGAGGGTGGAGCAGGTGGAGCGGCGCATTGCCAAGTCCGGCCAGGAAACCACCTGGATCGTCGCGGAGCTGGAAGGCAAGGTCGTCGGCCATGGCAACCTTGTCGTGCAGGGTTCGCGCCGCTCGCATGTCGGCGAGATCAATATCGGCCTTGACGATGCCTTTGTCGGCAAGGGGATCGGCTCTGCCATACTCGGCGCTCTGCTCGACGTGGCCGATAACTGGCGGGCCCTGAAGCGGGTCGAATTGACCGTCTATGCCGACAACGAACCGGCGATCCGTCTCTACACAAGCCACGGCTTCGAGGTCGAAGGTCGGCACGTGAAGGCCGGCTTTACTGACGGGCAGTACCACGACCTCCTGAGCATGGCCCGACTGCGGTTCTAAGATTCGCTGTTTCCCTTGGCGTTTGCACCACATGCGGCTAGACGGGATCAATGACCGCCGTCTTCGATCCAACCCCTACGCCTCCGGTGGAAATTCTGGCTGTGCTGTCGCTGCTCTGCCCTGAAGTCGTGCGCGACATCGAGCAGAACTGGAATGCACCGGTTTCCGATTACGCCCGCCATCTGTGGCGGCCTGTGGCAAGGCCTGTATCGGGCCCGGCGATCGCCGCCCGCTCGATCCTGCGCGAGGTACTACGTCAACGCCTTGGTGCGATCATGCAGCCCGACGAGATCGGAAGGACCCTCGATGAATTCGAGAACAGAGCGGTGATCCAGTCAGGCCTTCATTGCCTGCTTCTGATGGACCGGATCACATTCGATGCAATCCTGCTTGCCTGGCTTGGCGCGGTCGAAAGCGGCCAGTCGGCCTTCTTCGGCTTCATGGGAGCGACGATGACCATGGAGACAGTCGGCAGGGAGGGGCCGGGATGGCTTGATCTCGGCGACGACAAGGTCAACCTGTTTGGCTTGGGGCGCCACAAACTGTGCCGCAAGAGCGTCTGCGTGGCCGGTCCTGTCTCCCTCAACAAGCGCGCGCTCGAAGCGGTTGGCGATGAAACGGATGGCAGCCGCTGGCGGGGCACACTGCTTGCCAGCCAGGACAAGGTGTTTGGAACCGCCGCCGATGCGCTAACAGCCCTCAACGAAGACTTGGTCGCCGCTTGGGACCGTTCCCGCACGGCTCTGCCGGTCTTCATCGACGATCGGCTCGCCGCGACTGCCGTGGCGCGGCACCTGGGCGATGACGGCAGCCTTCTTTCCAGGCTGCTCACGGAGCCCGCAAGGCGCCAGCGTCTCGACCATGCGTTGCAAGAGGCCGCATCGGGCCCGTTTGGCAGATTCCTGCCCAATGCGACGGACTATTTCTGGGGCATTCGCGAGCAGCGCGTGCGCAAGCTCGCCCTCGAGAACGGACACCTGATCGAGCCTGACAGGCCGCATGGTCTTTCCATCCCGTTCGAGCGGCCGCATCTCAGGCAGGCGCTGCTGGACGGCGTGCTGCTGCCGAACCTGTTCCTGATGTTCCTCGTCCTTGCCATATTGCCGCGCGTGCGGGCCGTGGGCGGCCTGAGACAGATTGGCTACGTAGCGCTTTTCCACTCGATCCTGCTGGCCGCGCTGGACGAAAACGTGCCGGAAGAGCGCGATCTGGCTGCGGAGCTGCAGGTGCGCGAAAATGCCTGGGGCATGCGGGTCATCGATGAAAAGATATCGGTCCGCGAGCAGCTTGCCGGCCTGCCGGAAGGGGCGCTCTTCCCGGAACTGCTCCGGCAATATAGTCTGCTGACACTTGCCGAGACGACCGACGACCTGAAACTGGTCCGAGAAGACTCCCGATGGCGCAAGATCGGTCGGGCGGAGATCAAGGCGACCTGAGCCTTGCTTCAGGCCCTATTCATGTTGATTTTCTAGTGCGCAACGCCAACCGACGGCGACCTATCGGTGAGCTTTGCCTCTGATCCGGCGGCTTCCTTGAACCCATACTGGTCGCTCCATGCCCATTTGCGCTGCCGCTTGCCGATCGACGGCGATCGGTTCATCCTTGTGTGAATACCCTGGCCGTGAAGTACGTGGCAAGATCATGCCCGTCACGGCGCCCAGTGAGGTCTTGCCCGATGGACTGCGCGGGCTGTGGTTTCGAGGTTGAGGGCGGTTTCGCTTTCTGTCCGAAGTGCGGGAGGCGCCAGCCCGTGCCATGCGCCAGTTGCGGCTACCTCTGCGCACCTGATTTCGAGTTCTGTCCGAAATGCGGGACAAGCGTCGGTGTACCGGCAAAAGCCGTCGAACGGCCTGCTCCGGCGCCAAGTCGGGCTATTGTGCCGCCTTCGCGAACTCCGTCGCTGCTGGCGAACATCGAAAGCGAAGATGGGCTGCATCCCGGCTCTGACGCCGATCGCCGGACGGTGACGGTCCTGTTCGCCGACCTTTGCGGCTTCACGACACTCAGCGAGCAGCTCGACCCCGAGGTGATGCAGGCGCTGCAGAACGAGCTGTTCAAGGAGTTGACAGCGGCCGTGCGAAACTTTGGCGGGTTCGTCGACAAATTTATCGGCGATGCGCTGCTCGCTTTGTTCGGTGCGCCGGTCGCGCATGAGGACGATCCGGAGCGTGCGCTTCGTGCCGCTCTCGACATGATCGCCCGGACGGCGCGGCTCGGCGAAAGCACCTCCCACTCCGGCTCGCCTCTGTTGCTCCACATCGGCATAAACACCGGTACGGTCGTTACTGGAGGATTGGGCATCGGCACCGCCAAATCCTATTCGGTGACCGGCGACACGGTGAATACGGCGCAACGCCTGCAATCGCTGGCCGCACCGGGTGAGGTGCTGGTCGGCGAGCTCACTCACAGGCTGACCCGGCATGCGTTCTCATATGAGTCGATGGGCGATGTCGCGCTTCGCGGCAAGGCCGGCAGCGTGCTCGTCCATCGACTGGATGGACCGCTTGCGACGCCGCGTGCAGCGCGTGGGCTCGAGGCGCTCGGCCTCAGTGCGCCGATGATAGGCCGCGGTGCGGAGCTCAATAGAATGGTGGCCAGCCTTGACCAGGCGTGCGGCGGCTCGGCCCAGCTTGTCCGCCTTGTCGGAGAAGCCGGTATCGGGAAATCGCGGCTGGTGAAGGAGTTCGTCGCCCGCGTCGGCGACGAGGATCGCTTTCGCAACGTCGCCGTGCGGCAGGCGACGTGCTCCCCGCTGGGGGAACAATCATTTGGCGCCTTGGGCGCGGTGGTGCGCAGCGCCGCCGGGATGATGCAAAACGACAATGGGGAGGAAATGCGGGGCAAGCTTGCAGGCTTGCTCGCCGATCTTGGCCTGCAGGGCGAGGAGGCGCAGCGGCTGATGCCTCTGCTTTACCATGTGCTTGGCCTTGGCGACCCCGATGCCACCCTGCAGCATGTCGAGCCCGAGCAGTTGCGTCGGCAAATTCTCTACGCGGTCCGCACAATCATCGAACGGCGGCTTGCTTTATCGCCGCTGTTGATCGTCGTCGAAGACCTGCACTGGGCCGACGCCGCGTCGCTCGAGGCACTGCGTTTCGTGATGGACAGGTTGGAACGCACGCGGTTGATGTTGCTGGTCACGCATCGTCCGGCGCCGGACAACGACCAGCTCGACTCAAGTCGGGTCAGCCACACAGCGCTCAGGCTATCGCCGCTCAACAGTGATGAGGGACGCGCACTGCTGGCGGCGCTTTTCGGCGAGAGCTGGGTAAGCTCCACAGGCAGCCTTGTCGACCAGATCCTCGAGCGCGCCGGCGGCAATCCGCTTTTTGTAGAGGAGATCGTGCGGGGCCTTATCGATCGCGGTGTCCTGGTGCGCGAGGGCCAGCGGTGGCGGACTGTGGCAGGCGAAATCGCAACCGGCATTCCCGCCACTATCCAGGCAATGTTGCTTGCCCGCGTCGATCGGCTGCCCCAGGAGGTGCGCCGGTTTGCGCAGGAAGCCGCGGTAATCGGCCCGCGCTTCGACGCCGCACTTCTGAAAGCCGTGACGGCCGACCCCGGCCGCCTGGAAGCCGGCTGCGAGCTGCTTTGCGATGCGGAAATCATCGAGGAAGTTGCCGGATCAGGCTCGGTCTCGTCCCAAAGCTACCGCTTTACGCAAACGTTGCTGCAGGACGTGATCTACCAGAACCTGCTCCTGCAACGCCGCACCGAAATCCATGGGCGGGTCGGTGCTGCCTTGCAGCAACTGTGCGGCGACAAGCCGGAACGGCTCGAGGATTTGACCGCGCTCGGTCATCATTTCGCACAGAGCGTCGAGCGGGAGAGGGGCGCGCATTACCTGCAGGCGGCAGGTGATCGCGCCCGCATGATATATGCCAACGACGACGCCCTTCGTTTCTACGAGCGAGCACTGACTGCGTTGGGCGCGACCGGGCAAACACCCCTCAAACTGGCAATCGCAGAGCGCATTGCCGACTTGAGCGGCCCGGCAGGCCGCCGCGACGTCGCGCACCAGCACTACGAGACAGTGCTGCAAGCATATCGCGCGTCGGCCGATCGTGTCGCTTCGGCGCGGGTTTTGCGCAAGATCGGTCGGCTGCTCTGGGACGTCGGCAAGCGGGACAACGCCGAATCGCGCTACGCCGAAGCGGCAGCGCTGCTCGATGGCGCCGATGCCCCGGTCGAGCAGGCGCATCTCTGGCAAGAACGTGGCCGACAGGCGTTCCGTAGCGGAGACAACGCTCTCGCGGCAAAATGGGCGGACGCGGCGCTGGATTGCGTACGCACGCTGACAACCGAACATGTCTCCGAGATTGGGCGTGATGCCACTCTTGTGACTGCCGAGGCGCTCAATACCAAGGCTGTCGCGTTGGCACGCCTTGGACGAGACCGCGAAGCCGTTGGCCAGGTCGAGCGTAGCATCGAATTGGCCGAAGCCGCCGGCCTGCTGGGCACGGCTTGCCGCGGCTACACCAATCTTGGCGTGCTTTACACGACCATCGACCCGACAAAGGCGATAGAGGTCTGCCGGCGTGGTCTTGAGGTGGCGCGCCATATTGGTGATTTGGGTTTTCAGGCGCGCCTCCTCGCCAATCTGGCGGTCGCCTGTTGTACCTTCACGGATCGCTGTCCGACGGAGGGCGTGCCCGCTGCCGAGAAGGCCATCGAGATCGACCGGGCGCTCGACCAGCGCGAGCACCTGTCGGTGCCGTTGATCGTGCTTGGGCAAATCCACCAGTGCAACGGCCGTCCGGAACTCGCGATTGGCTTATTCAACGAAGCGCTGGACGTAGCTCGCGAAACGGGCGAACCGCAACTGCTGTTTCCGTGCTATGATGGTCTCGCAACGCTCAATCTCGACGTCGACAATCTGGCCGAGGCCGAACGCTACTTTTCCCTGGCGCAGGGTATATGCGCCCAGCACGGGCTCGACCCGGAAGGGCTTGTGGTGCTGCCTTTTCTCGACTAGCCGGGGTGGAGGTTGGAAATGTCAGCGCACATTGACTTGATACCGCTTCAACCGGGCGACCGTGCGCCGAACGTGGTGCTCGACGCCATCACCCAGGACGGCAAGATTGCGCTTGACGACTTTCGCGGACAAAAACCGGTGCTGGTCGGCCTGTTTCGAGGTCTGCATTGCGCGTTCTGCCGGCGCCATATCGCCGCCCAGGCGCGGCTTGATCCGGAGCTGCGCGAAAAGGGCGTGGGGAGCCTGACGGTGGTCAACACGCCGATCGAGCGGGCGCGACTCTATTTCCGTTACCACCCGATGCCGAATCTGCTTGCGGCCTCCGACCCTGAACGCGCTTCGCATCGTGCCTTTGGACTGCCCAATCTCGAATTCACCCAAGACGAGACGAACTGGCCATACAAGGTCTCGATGGCAGCGGCAAAGGATATGCGGGTCGACATACCAGGCGAGTTGCCCGGTCCCATGGATCCTTTTACGGCCAGCGAATTCCTCGACAAGAGGGACCACTACGAAGTGACCGACGCCGACCAGCAGATGATGGCGACGGGACACGGACAACTGATCGGCCAGTTCCTACTGGACCGGCAGGGGATCGTCCGCTGGAGCTTCACGGAAGTTCCGGAGGGTGGGCGATACATGTTCGCGGCGCCAAGCCCGCGGGAGCTGATGTCAGCCGTGTCCCAAGTCGCCCAATAGGCTTGCGAACGAGGCAGTCGGGCGGGACACCAAACAAAAAAGCGGAAGCAATTTGTTCATTCGAGCGCGGCCTCGAGAATGGCAACAAAGTCATCGAGCGAGCGATCCCCGCGAATCTCGATGCGCGGAAGATCGATGGGATCGCAGTCGAGGTGCGCCGGCCCGTGTCTGCCGCCGAAGCCGATCCGATAGCCGCACTCTCTGGCCAACCGGCCAAGCCGTCGGTCGGTGACGGAGTAGGGTGCCGCGAACGCCGAGGTTGTCCGACCGGTCCACCGTTCGACGAACATACGAGAGCGCAGGAGCTCGGCGGCCAAGTCAGAGCTCGACAGACCGTCGATAGCGCGATGTGTCGCCAGATGGCTTCCGAAGAACGCACCTTCGCCGGCGAGGCGTCGCACCGTATTGGCATCCATAAGCTGCGCTGGCGGACCGCTGTCGGCGTCCCATCTTGCACTTTCACCCACCAAGTCCGTCACCAGGAACACCTCTGCCGTCAAGTCGTTGGCGCGCAAGATCGGCCAGGCATGGTCGGCAAAGTTCTGGAAGCCGTCATCGAAGGTGATGAGCACCGGGCGGCCAACAAAGGGCTGGCGGTTGGCGATGGACTGTTCCAACTGCTCGGACCCAATCGCGTGAAAGCCATTGGCGCGCAGCCATGCCATCTGACTGGCGAACGCGGCGGGCGTGAGCCGGAAACGGGCGAGCCCGGCCGGACCATCATCGGCGACGCTGTGATACATGAGGACAGGCATATGCGGCCGCCGCTCGCTGCGGGCGACGTCGCGGCGCAAGGCTCGTGCCCCCCCCCAGACGACTTTTCGCGCGACCCCGATTTCGAGTCGGGCGCGGACCGGCAAATGGTCAATCCTCGGTTCGGTCGCCACCTCGCCCGGCGACAGGCGACGGAAACGGTCAATGCGATAGAGCTCGGTCTGGATCGAGTGCTCGAGGACGAGGCCCTCGGTTGCCGACAGCGTCTCCGAGATCGCTTGCGCACCGAATGTGTTCCAGTCGAAGCCCGTCCTTTTCGGATCGTCGCGCAGCACGAATGCGTGCGCGGTGACAAAACTGCCGCCAGGCACCAACGCCTCGACGATCTTCTTAGCGATGCGCCGCAACTCATCGAGATCATCCAGGTAGTAGAGCACTTCCGAACAAAAGATCAGATCCATCCCGCCCGGCAGCGTGTCCGCATCGAAATCCAGCACGCCGAATTCAACATTGGACTGATCGCTGCACCGTTCGCGCGCTCGCTCGATGGCTATGGCGGAGATGTCGGTTGCGGTCAGATGACCAACGCAGGGCGAGAGCTGCCGCGTGAAATGGCCCTCGGCGCAGGCCAGTTCAAGCGCCCGGTCGATGTGGCCGGCAGGGAGAATTTCGAGCTCCCGCTCATATTTTTCCTGCTCATAGGACGAACCGTAGTTCCAGGGATCCTCGGTCGCGAAATAGCCATTCCAGAACGACGCGCGATCGTTGTCGCGCCCATCCGCGGCCCGTGCATGGCGCGGCGCTGGAGGCGGCTCGGTGGGTTCGGCGTTCGACCGTACCAACTCCACCGCTTTCGCGGCCAATCGCTCGAGTTTGCCGAAGTGGCTGTCCGGATCTGACCCGCGTGTCAGTTGGTCCGGCGCCACGATATTTGCCGTCAATTCAATCCAGTGATGCCTTGCCACCGTCCCGAGCACGCCAAACTGCACGCGAGCCTCGATCTGGGCGTCCCGCATCAGCCAGGCATAGATTTGATCGATTCCTTCCGGAAGTTCGGTCGCGGCTGGATTTCGAGCATCGACCCGAAGTCCAAGTGTCAGCGCCAGCCGTCGCGGCGCGGCGAGATCGTCGAAGTCGAGAAGCATCTGTTCGAGGTGATACTGGACGCGGCGAGACGCGACGGAATTTTCCCAAACCTTTCCGAGCATGGTGATCAACCCGGTGAGGGCGCCGCCGAACCTGTCCCATCTGGCAGCCAATTGCGTCGGCGCCGACAGGCTTCCTGCCACAACGCCATCCAAGGCCACCTCTGCGATCTGTCGCGCCCACTTGCGTTGCGCGGGGAGCGCGCGCAGGGACTGCGGGTCGATCGAACGCGAGCCGCTGCCGCAATCCGACGCGGCGTTCCACAACGCGAACCACGCGAGGGCTTCAGATGCGGAGCGGCCGATCGTCTCGACCGCTCCATTGGCGTGAGCCGATGCCGGGTGTTTAACCCTGGGATCAGGAGAAAAACCGCGGGCGATCACGATTTCCGCATCTGCCAGCACCTGCCTCGAATTACGCGAGAGCGAGTTGGGGCTGGCCTGATAGAAAGCCAGCGGCTCGTCGACCATCACCCAATTTCTGCCTAGACGTGCGACTCGCTGCCACAGATCCCAGTTCTCGCAGGTACGCAGCGACACATCGAAACCGCCCAATTCGACAATTGTCTGCCGATCGACCAGGAGTGCGTTGGTCGGTATGGCACACTGGCGGGCGAATGTTTCGAAGGGCTGGATCGCAACCTCCGTTGGGATGCTCGCCGCGGTGAGTTCGCCATCGGGCATCACGCGCTGGGAACCGCAATAGGCGGCCACTGCATCGGGGGCGGATTCCAGTGCGGCCAGCATCTTCGCCAGGAAGCTGGCATCCACCCAATCGTCCGCATCAAGAAACATGAGCCAGTTTCCGCGCGCTGTCGCAATCCCGCTATTGCGCGCGCCGGCGGCGCTATTCGCACAAGACGTCAATGCCCTAAAACGGCTATCGTGCTCCGCATAACGGGCGGCGATCGCGGGGGTGCGGTCCGTGGAGGCGTCGTCAACGATGATCGCCTCCCAATTCACTATTTTCTGGTTCAGAAGGCAATCGAGTGCACGCGCTAGCGTCACTTCGGCGTTGTGCGCCGGAACCACGATTGAAACCAAAGGATTATGCACCACGCCGTCTACCCGCGCCTGGTTCGAAGGTAGGTCCCCATCAGCGCAACCCGCGGTCACCGGCATCATAACGGGTGCAATGGATATGGTAAACTAGCGTCTTTTGCAATCGCTGGGAGGCGAATCTTGCCGTGTGTATTCCCATTCAATTTTGGCAATGAAGCGCCTCTATTGGGCTCTGCGCCAGCAGCCGTCGCGGCTCTCGAGAGTCCCGGCGGCGCCGACGGCTACGGTGTCGGTCTCAATGCCGGAGATCTCGATTGGGGGGAGCGCTAGGCCGTGCAGTAAATTGGCTCGCAGAGCCATATCGACCCTCTTCTCGATCCTTGGAAACAAGATAGCCAAAGGGCCGCCGAGGAAGACGCGTGCCGGGTTTAGAATGTGCATAAGATTAGATTGAGTAGTCCAATTGAGATCACATCGGCCCATGTCTCGAGTTTCATGTGCAGGACGCCGCTGTGGTCGCGCCCTGCCGCCAACTCCGCCAGGCCCTCGGCGATCGACTGGCCGTCGGGAAGAAGCGGCAGGAAAGGGCCGTAGCCCCCAAGCCCTAGGGTTTGGGATTTGGCATCTTCTGGTTTGACGGAAAGAACAAAACATCAAAGAGAGGAGAAAACATCATGACAGTGATAACAAAATGACTTTGCGGCTCATGCTGGCCGGATTTTTGGAGGGCGACCGAGCGTTTGCCAAGGCCAGAAAAGAAGGCCTGCCGGGCACTGGCGTGTCTGAGAGACCGCGACGGCAGTCAGCTTCGACAGCAGACAACGCGTAGCAGTATTCGTCTTAGGGAAAGATTGGCTCTCGGTCGCAGTCGCGTCTTCAGTCCTCGCGAACCGCCCATCGGGTTTTCCAGATCAGGTTTGCGCTTTACGCTTTGAGGTCGGTTTCTTGGTCGGAGCAGCCTTCTGTCCCTGAAATGAGTTTCGCCAAACCACACAATTGGCGAACCACCCGCAAACTATTGATCTTCAGTGGCAAAGGTCGTCCCTCAGCAACTAACACAATGGGTATTTGCCAATAGGTTGCGAAGAGGTTCGCCAAAATTGATTCAAGAAGTAAGTCCGTTATGCTTTTGACCGTCGGTGGGGAGGAGCAGCCCGCGATTCCGAACACTGGCTGCATCGAAGGCCTAGGCGTGCCATGGGAGGTCATTTATTGGCGCGGACCAAAACCTCTATACGGTCGTAGCGGCACGATGGATACCGTTTCCTGCATGCCGCTTTGAAACAAGGGAAGGGCATTGAGAGCCGACCGAACATCTTCTAGCTCTTCGGCCTCCACGAGGAGACAGGCGCCTCCCATATCGCCGCGATTCCAGATTTGCCGTACGACGCCCGCCATGAATAGCCGGCGAACGCCTTCAGCTTCGCCCTCCAGCCTCTCGGGCGTGTAGTGCGCGTCGTCGAAGCTTTCTGTCCGCCGACGTGTCAAGACCATGTACTGCATGACTTCGTTTCTCCTGTCGCGTGGACGCCTTCGTGGTTCGTTGTAAGCGCTCGACTGTTTCGGCATGGCCATATTTCTCCTCTCCTGGCGGCGCGGCCATACGTGCGTCGATCTTTGCTAAAGACGGCTGACGGTGCGCGTGCCTTGTGCACCTGGGGAAGGCTGAACGTAGCCGCCCTGTGACGGTCCTAGCGGCGGCGCAGGTGAACTTGCCCGCAGTGGCGATCGACAATGTCCACGCGCGAAAGGCCGATATCTTGAAGCTGGGCATCCGTGAGTTCCATCAGCGTGCGATGGCTCCGCTGTCTTTCCAGTTTCTCCTTGAAAAAGCTGACTATTGCCGAAAGGCGCGTCAATCGCATCCACTGGAGTTCTCCTTTGCACCGCGGGGAAGCGATTGCGCTGCATACGTCATACCGGATTTGCCGCACTTCTCCTGCCTTCGCCTCCGTACTCAGCGGCGGGTTGCTTGTTCGTGCCCGCCTGAAGGCGACTACGTTGAAGTTTGCATCCATCATATTTCTCCTTTCCGCCACTCGCCAATCGGGTGTCGAAACGACGGACGATCCCGCCGCTTTGTGTTTCGAACCACCCAGCGCGGTGTTCAGTGGGTGCCGAAGAGATCCCGCCGCCGCTCGACCGTCGGATCCTGAGAGATGGCTGCGTTAGCGCCGGGATTGAGCAGTGCGTAGCCGGCGTCGTGCCGGATCGAGGAGGTGTGGGCCTTGTCGACCTGCGCCTTCGCGATCGCGTTGATATTAGAACCGCCGACATTCGGGTTTTCGGCGAACGCGCTGCCGCTGACGGCTAATAGCGCGGCGGTGTAAAGAGCGATCTTTTTCATGGAAGTGTCCTAAGGTTGAGTTGTGGCCCTGGTTCACGAACAGGTTCTCGCCCGTTCACGAACACGGTGCATCTTCGGCTGGCTCGTGATAATCGTCGAAGATTGGGAAAGATCATCCGGCGTGAGCGGATAATGTGCTCACGGTCAGTCGCGCTGGTTCAACACCGCTCCAGGATGCTATTGCCCAAAGCGACGTCTCTTGGTGCCGCCCGGCTTTGTCAGATGCTCTAGGAGATCCCGCGCGGGCGCCGTCAATTCCTCTTCATTGCGCACACAGAGTGACAGCCGACGTCTAGTCCATCCATCGGAAAGGGGAACGAACGCGATGCCTGCCGGCTTGGCGCAGCGGCGCGCTGCTGTTTCAGGCACGATGCCGAGACCAACGCCAGCCGCCGCCATCTCGCAGATGCCTTCGAAGGTGCGCATGCGCACCCGCGTCTTCAGCCTGACGCCTATCCTTGCCGCATGGGCATCGATGTGATCCTGCAGCGCACCACCCGCCAAACCAACAAAGTGCTGATCGAGGATATCGGCGAAGGCGACGCGCTTCTGCGCTGCCAAACCGTGATCGCGCCAGAGCACGACGACCAGGCGGTCAATGGCGAAGGGACGCAGTTGCAGGTTAACGGTGTCGACTGCGGACGAAAGGATGCCAATTTCCGCCAGCCCGGCCGCGACAGCCCTTACGATCTCGAAGCTTTGTCGTTCTTTAAGCTCGATATCGATTGATGGGTGCGCGGCCATCCATGATGCCAGGCGTTCCGGCAGAAATTCGGTGAAGGTGGCGGTGTTCACGCAAAGCCGGATGGTCGAACGCAAGGCGCTAGCGTGCTTGCCGAGTTCGCCCCGCATCTGGGCGATCTGACGCTGAATGAGGCGGGCGTGATGTGCCAGCGCTTCACCGGCTGGCGTCGGCAACACGCCGCGGCGGCCGCGCTCAAGCAGCTTGACCCGGCCGGCGGCTTCCATGTCGCGCAGACGCTCGCTGGCCGCGGACAACGATAGCCCGACATCCGCTGCGCCGTGCGTGATGCTGGCCGCGTCCACGACGGCCAGGAACAGGCGAAGATCTGTGAGATCGAAACGCACGGTGGGACAGTAACCGATAGTCAGCCTTCGGGCCAGCCGAAGCCTGACAGCTGATCGTCCGCATTGTGTCTAACATCAAATGCTTTACGCCAAGGCCATGGACCATTCCCCGTTGCTCGTCGTTGCGGCTGCCGCGACATTCTTCCTCGCTGGCACCGTCAAGGGTGTCACCGGCATGGGACTGCCCACGGTTTGCATGGCGGTGCTCGGTTCGCTGACTTCGCCGCTGAGCGCGGCCAGTCTGCTGATCGTTCCTTCGTTCGTCACCAATGTCTGGCAGTTGCTGGCGGGCCGAAGCATCGGAGTGCTTTCGCGCAGGCTCTGGCCGATGATGCTGTCGGTGGTCGCAGGAACGATTGCCGGATCATCATTGCTTGCCAGCGGCAGCATCGCCGTCACGACGAGTGCGCTGGGGGGAGCCCTTGTGGTCTACGCCGGTTACACCCTCGTCTCTCGTCAGGTTCGCGTGTCGGCGAGCTCGGAATCGTGGCTGTCGCCCATCATCGGCGTGGCGACCGGCGTGGTTACCGGAGGTACCGGCGTCCTGGTTATCCCGGCCGTGCCCTACCTTCACGCGCTCGATCTCGAAAAGGACGATCTCGTGCAGGCGCTTGGCCTTTCCTTCACCATTTCCACCATTGCCCTGGCGGCCGGCCTTTCATGGCGGGGCGCCTTCCGGATCGACGAATTTGTTGCATCCGGGCTGGCGATCATTCCGGCGCTTGCCGGCATGTGGGTCGGTCAGATGATCAGAAGGCGCATCAGCGCCCAAATCTTCCGGCGGTGGTTTTTGATCCTTCTCTTTCTCCTTGGCACGCAAATGCTGGCGAGGCCATTCCTATGAGTTGCTTTCCGTCGCACTCTCTTCAGTAGGTCATCTCCATCCATCTGCGGTGATCCGCGAACCGCTCGGCCAAGAGATCGATGAAGCTTCTGACCTTAGCCGACACATGGTGACGATGCGGATAGATCGCATTGATCGCGAACTCGACCCCTGAATAGTTCTCCAGCACACGGATGAGGCGGCCTGAACCAAGGTCGTCGGCCACGATAAAAGGCGGGGGTATGAACAGACCGCGACCGTCGATGGCGAGACGCCTGAGCGTTTCCTGGCTGTTGGTGATCAGGTTGCCACTGATCCGGACAGACGCGGGCTCCCCGTCCGGGCCTTCGAAACGCCACTCGTCACCGAAAGGATACGAGGCATGGCGCATGCAGTTGTAACGCACAAGGTCACTGGGATGAAGCGGCGTGCCATTGCGTTCGAAATAGGCAGGCGAGCCGCAGACGATGTTGCGCCACGATGTCAGTCGCCGCACGATCAGGCTCGAATCAGGAAGTGGCAGCGAACGCACGGCTAGGTCGAACCCTTCCTCCACCATGTCGACCATCCTTTCGCCAACGGTTAGATCGACCGAAACGGTCGGATAAAGATCAACGAAATCTGAAATAACCGGTGCCAGGAAACGGACGACGCTCATGCTGGAGTGAAGGCGAAGCTTGCCTTGTGGCGTTGACTGGAGCGCCCTGGCGGCGCGGTCCGCCTCGTCGAGATCGGCTAGGATCTGCGAGGAACGCTGGTAGTAAGCTTGGCCGATCTCGGTCAGACTTACCTTGCGGGTCGTGCGATTGAGAAGTCGAACGTCTAGCCGGTCTTCCAGTGCCTGGACGTGATTGCTGACCATCGTCGTGGACATGTTGAGGCGTCGGGCTGCAGCGGAAAATCCGCCGCATTCCACAACACGGCCAAACACGATCAAGCTTGTGAGTCTGTCCATCGCGGCGATTGTCCCTTGCCAATGGATGATCCTTCCATTCATCCGCCGATTATCACATCCATGGTGTGAACGCATACTCCTCGAATGAACCGGCCATGCTCCCGCCGAAAAGGAGATCGCGATGAACGTCACCGTCAATCCACCCATCCTGGAGCATACGATCGAGGCAGGGGAAGCGCCGCGGTCACGAGGACGGATCGTCAAGCGAGTTGCAATAGCGACGGGCCTGGTGACTGGCTTCGCCGCCGCGGTATCCTATGGCTATGACTACTGGACGGTTGGCCAGTACCTCGAATCGACCGACGATGCTTATGTCAAGGCGGACTATACGATCGTGGCGCCGAAGACCTCTGGCTATATCGCCGAGGTGCTCGTGGAGGACAACTCGCGCGTCAGGGCAGGTCAGGTCCTTGCCCGCATCGATGACCGCGATGCCAGGGCCGCGCTAGACCAGGCGCAAGCCAACGTCGAAGCGGCGGAGGCGGCGTTGCGCAATTTGGACGCTCAAATCGCCCTGCAGAATTCGGTCATAGAACAGCAAAGGGCGAATGTCGCCGCGACGCAAGCGAAGCTCACTTTCGCGCGACAGGAGAACGATCGGTACAGTACCTTGCTGAGCAGCGGCTATGGCACCAGCCAGCGGGCGCAGGAGGCAGTGGCTGCGCTCAGTGAGAACGAAGCCCAGTTGCGGCGCGATCGCGCCGCGCTGGTTGCGGCAGGCAAGGCGATCGACGTGCTCGCGAGCGAGCGCGGTAAGGCCCACGCAGAAGCGGACCGCAGCCGCGCAGCCCTGCGCCAGGCGCAGCTCAACCTCTCTTACACCGTGATCACCGCGCCGGTCGACGGCACAGTCGGGGCTCGCTCGCTTCGCGTGGGCCAGTATGTGCAGGCCGGAACCCAACTCATGGCTGTGGTCCCACTGGACGCGGTCTATGTCGTGGCGAATTTCAAAGAGACACAACTCGCCCATGTGCGCAGCGGACAGCCGGTCGAACTCGCAGTCGACGGCTTCCCCGATGTGGCGCTCAGGGGGAATGTCGACAGCCTGTCGCCGGCAAGCGGGCTCGAATTCGCCCTGCTGCCCCCCGACAACGCCACCGGCAACTTCACTAAGATAGTACAGCGCATTCCGGTGAAGATCGCGATCGAGGGCGGCGGGCTCGTGGGATTACTACGGGCCGGCATGTCGGTCCAACCGACGATCGACACGAAATCAGCCTTTCGCGCCGCACCGCGCGAATTGGACGGCGGCCGCCGATCATAGTCAGCCGATGATCGGCATTGCTGAGCGGATCCCCCCTCCCGTCCGCTCGCCGGCCGCCGTCCAAATCTTTGCCTGTTGGTTCCCTAGCACCAAGGAGTCCGACCGTGTCTGGAACTCTAACCACCCACTCCGCACGCGAAAAGACGCCGAGTCGAGCCCCGCTTGAGGGCCAGTCGGCATCTCTCAAATCCTGGGTCGCGGTCATCGGCTCGACGCTTGGAGCCTTCATGGCGGTACTCAATATCCAGATTGTCAATGCTTCGCTCGCCGACATTCAAGGCGCCATAGGCGCCGGTATCGACGATGGAGGCTGGATATCGACCGCCTATCTCGTCGCGGAAATTGTCGTCATTCCGCTCACCGGATGGCTGTCGCGGGTCTACTCGATCCGTATCTACCTGCTGGCCAACGCGATCTTGTTTCTTGCTTTTTCCGTCGCCTGCGCCTTCGCGCAAAACCTGCAGGAAATGATCGTCCTGCGAGCCTTTCAGGGCTTTTGCGGGGGCGTGCTGATCCCTGTTGCTTTCACCATCACCATAACTCTCCTGCCCAAGGCGAAGCAGCCAATCGGGTTCGCGCTGTTTGCGTTGTCGGCGACCTTTGCTCCCGCGATCGGACCGACGATCGGCGGTTATCTCACCGAGAACTGGGGTTGGCAGTACATCTTCTACGTCAATCTCGTTCCCGGCGCGCTTATGGTCGGCATGCTGTGGGGATCCCTCGAACCGGCGCCGATGCAACTCTCGCTGCTGCGTCAGGGTGACTGGGCGGGGATCACCACAATGGCGATCGGGCTCGGAACCTTGCAGACCGTGCTTGAGGAAGGAAACAAGGACGACTGGTTCGGCTCACCTTTCATCGTGCGGCTGTCGCTGATCGTCGCCGTCAGCCTCTCGCTTTTTCTGTGGATTGAGCTGAGAAGCGAAAGGCCCTTGCTCAATCTCAAGCTGCTTGCTCGTTGGAATTTCGGCTTCTCCATCCTGGCCAGCTTCCTGCTGGGAATAGCGCTTTACGGCGCGGTGTTCATCCTGCCGGTGTACCTCGCGCGCGTGCAGGGCTATAATGCCGAGCAGATCGGCATGGTGCTGGCCTGGACGGGCTTGCCGCAGTTGCTACTGATCCCGCTCGTGCCGCGGCTGATGCAGCGCTTTGACACCCGCATCCTGGTCGTCGTTGGCTTCGCGCTCTTTGCCGTGAGCAACTTCATGAATATCGAACTGACGACGGCATACGCGTCAGATCAGCTTTTTTGGCCGAACATCGTCCGGGCCCTCGGTCAGGCCCTTGTTATGGTCCCCCTTTCGGCTGTGGCAACTGCGGGTATCGACAGCCAAAACGCAGGCTCCGCCTCAGCCCTGTTCAACATGATGAGAAATCTAGGGGGCGCCGTTGGCATAGCCATGCTCCAGACGTTTCTGACGAAACGCGAGCAATTCCACTCGAACGTGCTGGTTCAGTCGGTGTCGCTGTTCGAGCAAAGCACCCGCGCGCGCATCGACCGTTTGACTGGATATTTCCTGGTCCATGGCATTAGCGATCGCGCCGCAGCGACCCACCAGGCCCTCGTCGCCATTGGTCGGACGGTGCAGAAGCAGGCCTACATCATGGCTTTCAGTGACGCTTTCTACCTGCTCGGGGCGGCTCTCGTCGCCGCGCTCGCCGCCACCATGATGCTGCGCAAACCAAGCCATGTCGAGGCAGGCGGCGCACACTGAACCGTTTCGACTGAAAACCGGAAAGGACAATTCAATGATCTCAAATCCCGAATTGCGGCGGCGTGGGCTTGCGCATTTCGAGCGGCTTTTCGGCGCCGGGGCAGGCGACGCCCTTGTCCGCGACATGGAAGGACTGTGCCCAGACTTCACGGACATGTCGATCGAATGGGCCATTGGCGGCATCACTGCCCGTCCTGGGCTTGACTATGTGACTCGTGAGATCGTGGTAATCGCCGCCTGCGTTACGTTGGGACACACCGTCACGCAGTTAAGGGCGCATACGCAAGCCGCGCTTAATGCGGGCGCAACGCGCGAGCAGATCATCGAGGCGATTCTGCAGCTTACTTTCTATGCTGGAGGAGCCGCCGTCAGGAACGCCCTGGTCCATGTCAAGGATATCCTCAACCACACCATCGGGCATGACGGTGGACAAGCCGGCGAAACATGATCACGAGGCGGAGCACGCCATTCTGGCGCGCGACTGGGTCATCGGCCGGCGCTTGACATTGTCTTGCGCGAAGCGGGCCATCTTTTGATCCAGCGCGACATGGTCAGTGGCAAAAGGCTGACAAGGCACCCTCGCGATGGCGGTGCCGACCTGAATGTCCGCTATGCGGGTATCCGAGGACCAAAGCTGCCAATCCGCCTCTGTTGGATGTGGATGACATGCCACCCCTATGACGGTAAGGTTCGTCCAGAGATCAAATCGGCCGCCTTCTCGGCGATCATGATCACCGCTGCGTTGGTGTTCGACGACACGATGCGCGGCATGACCGAGCTGTCGCAGACGCGCAGACCCTGGAGGCCGCGCATGCGGAGATCGGGATCGACGACGCTTTTCGCATCGCCGCCCATGCGGCAGGTGCCGACCGGATGGTAAGCGCTGCGGCCATGCTCGCGGGCAAAGGCCTCGAGCGCCGCGCGGCCCTTCGTCGCCGCGCCCGGCAGATGCTCGCGGCTGATGTATTTCGAGAAGGCCGGCTGCGAGAGAATCTCGCGGCTGATCTCGATGCCGTCGATGGCGCGCTCCAAATCATAGCGTTCGGCGAACGGATTGGGATCGATGACCGGCGCATCGCGCGGATCCGCCGAGCGCAGCGCCACACTGCCGCGTGAGCGGGGGCGCACATGGTATGAATTCAGCGTGCAGCCATTGCCGCCGGGGACCGAGCCGATGCCTTTCTCCACTCCCGCACCAGGCAGGAAATGGAACTGGAGGTCAGGCGTCTTTTCGGCGCGGTCGCCCCACCAGAAAGCGCCGGCCTCGACGATGTTGGAGGCCACCGGCCCCTTGCCGAACAGCGCATATTCCAGACCGGCGACGGCCTGCCAGCGCTTCTTCTTATAGCGATCGATGCCGTGCGGCCCGTTGAGTTCGGCGACGACGTCGACATCCATGTGGTCGTGCAGGTTCTGGCCGACGCCGGCGAGGTCATGCACCACCTTGATGCCGTGCTGCGCCAGATGCGCGGCCGGGCCGATGCCGGACAGCATCAGGAGTTTCGGCGAGCCGATGGCGCCCGCGGTGATGATCACCTCGCGCTCGGCGCGCATGAGCTCGGTGCGGCCGTTGGCGATGATCTCGACGCCAATGGCGCGTCCGTTCTCGACAACGACGCGGCTGACCGTGGCGTCGGTGCGCAGTGTCAGATTCCCGCGGCCGAGCGCGGGTTTCAGATAGGCGACCGCCGTGCTCGAGCGCCTGCCGTTGCGCGTCGTGGTCTGGTAAAAGCCGGCCCCTTCCTGCTCGCCGGCATTGAAGTCGGCGCGGAAGGGCAGGCCTGCCTGCTGCGCCGCCTTGACGAAGATCCGAGTCAGCGGGTGCGGCGCCCCGCTGGAAACGCCGAGCGGACCCTCGATACCGTGCTGCGGATCGGCAAAGGTGTCGTTGCCCTCGGACCTGATGAAGTAGGGCTGCACATCGGCGTAGCTCCATCCCGCGCAGCCGAAGTCAGTCGCCCAGTCGTCATAGTCCTGCGGGCAGCCCCGCGTGAACACCTGTGCATTGATGGACGAGCCGCCGCCCAACACCCGTGCCTGCGGGTAGACCATGACGCGGCCGTCGATCTCCTTGCCCGGTGCCGCGTCATAGCCCCAGATCAGCGGGCCGGACGTCATCTTGAAGAAGCCGACCGGCATGTGGATGTAGCGGTCGGTGTCGGGCGGCCCGGCCTCGAGCAGAACGACCGACAGGCCGGGATCCTCGCTCAGTCTGGCGGCAAGAACGCAGCCGGCCGAGCCGCCGCCAACGATGATATAATCCGGCATTCTCGCTCCCTTGCCGAGGCGAAGTCAGCGCCTCGCTCTTCATGCGCGCGACGATCTCAAGTCGCTTGTGCCGCGTCAAGAGAAAGAGTATGGTTGCCGTGTTGAAGGGTTGTCATACAAGTGGAGGAGCTTGACGGCCTGTCACGGAGGATCCTGCCGCGCTCCCTGTGCAAGCGCCGGGCGGGAAACGAATTCAATCGGGAGGTTCGAAATGAAGGATAGCAATGATCTTGTTTTTTCCGGGAGCGTGAGCCGCCGGACGCTGATGCTGGGCGCTGCCGCCGGGGCGGCGACGCTGGCTATGCCGAATATATTGCGCGCGGCCGACAAGCCGACGCTGGTGACATCGATCCGCTCGTTGTCCAATCCTTACCACGCGGTTTGGAAGACCGGCGCCGAGGCTTATGCCAAATGGGCCGGGCTGGAGCACGTCACCCTGGTCTCGGAAGGCAACAGCGAGAAGGGCATCGCCGACATCAAGGCGATGCTGGCCAAGACCAACGGCAACATGGTGCTTAATTCCGATCCCAACGACACGCCCGACGCGCGCCCGATCGTCGAAGCCTGTGCCAAGGCCGGCGCCTATGTGGTGACGCAGTGGAACAAGCCGGCCGACCTGCACCCCAAGGACTTCAATCCGAACTATGTCTCGCATATCGAGTTCGACGGCATCGCCAGCGGCAAGACTATTGCCGAGATCCTGTTCAAGACGATGGGCGGCAAGGGCGGCATCGTCGCGCTCGGCGGCCTGATCTCGACCACGGCCGCGATCGAGCGGAAGAAGGGCCTCGATGCGGCGCTCGCCGCCAATCCCGACATCAAGCTGCTCGACTTCCAGGTCGCCAACTGGAAATCCACCGAGGCCTTCGATCTGATGGGCAATCTGCTCACCCGCTTTGGTGACGACATCAAGGGCATCTGGGCCGCCAATGACGACATGGGCTCCGGCGCGCTCGAGGCGCTGCGCGCCGAAAACCTCGCCGGCAAGGTGCCGATCGTCGGCGTCGACGGCATTAAGACGGCGGTGGATGCGGTGCGCACCGGCGAGTTCGCCTGCACGGTCACCTCGGATCCGTTCTGGCAGGGCGGCATGGGCCTCGCCATCGGCTACAACGCTAAGATCGGCAAGTTCGACCCGGCCAAGGAGCCGCCGGAACACCGCGAATTCTACGGCAAGGCGGTGCTGATTTCGCACGACAATGTCGAGGAATATTACAAGACCAATGTCGAGTCGAAGCCCGAGATTGACTGGAACGATCTCTGGGGCCGGGTGACCGGAGCGATCCGCGCCTGACCCGTTGGGGCGGGCCGGCTTCTCCCTGGCAGCGGCCCGCTCCCTTTTTGCCGGCGTCCTGCGCCCGTGGCCACGACGCCTGTCACCAGCAGACGGGAAGCGGTTTCTTGACAATCCAGACAGAACCCCTGAAGTCCGTTTCGGACATCGAGCGGACGACGCTTATGACATTCCTCCCCGGCCGCATCGCCAGCATGCTCGGCGGCAGGCGCTGGCGCAGGCTCGCGCCGCTGGCGGTGCTGGTCGTGCTGTGCATTCTGATCGCCATCGCCAATCCCAATTTCATCGAGCTGCGCAATCTTGTGCGACTGGCGAACTCCGCCGCCGTGCCGCTGACACTGGCGATGGGGCTGACCTTCATCATTCTGATGGGCAGCATCGACCTTTCGGTCGAGGGCACGCTGTCGGTGGCGGCGATGGTGGTGGTGCTTCTCGCCGCCAATGACAGCAACGGCAACGATTGTGGCTGGTGGGCGGTGCTGGCGGCGATCGCCGCGGGCACGATCATGGGGCTGATCAGCGGTCTCGTCCAGACGATGCTGCGCATCCCATCTTTCATGGCGACGCTCGGCATGTGGTTCATCGGGCTCGGCCTGTCGGTCTATATGCTGGGCGGCTCGGCCATCCGCCTCAATGACGCTTCGATCCGCGACCTCGCCTTGCATCGTTTCCTCGGGCTGCCGCTGGCGGTCTGGGTCGCCATCGGCGCGTTCGCCCTTGCCGCCGTTACCCAATATTACACAAGGCTCGGCCGCCACATATTGGCCATCGGCGGCGACGAGGACGTGACCAAGCTCTCTGGCGTCAACGTCACGCGCGTGCGCATCGCGGCCTTCGCGCTGGCGGGTTTCTTCTTCGGCATTGCAGGCGTGCTCGCCGCGGCCCAGCTAGGCCAGTCGCATGCCGTCATCGGCGACGGCAGGCTGTTTGCCGCGGTCACGGCCGTGGTCGTCGGCGGCACGGCGCTGACCGGCGGCGAGGGTGGTGTCGTCAACACGCTGATCGGCGTGCTGATCGTCACCGTTTTGGCCAACGGCATGATCCTGCTCGGCATCTCGCCTTACATCCAGCAGACGGTGCAGGGCCTGATGATCATCGCCGCCGTGGCGCTGTCGCTCGACCGCGTTCGCCTCAAGATCGTGAAGTGACCGCCATGCTGCAGGCGTCGAACATCATCAAGAATTTCCCCGGCGTCCAGGCGTTGCGCGACGTCTCCATAGAGGTGCGGCCAAACGAAGTGGTGGGGCTGATCGGCGAGAACGGCGCCGGCAAGTCGACGCTGATGCGGCTGCTGGCCGGCGGCTACCGGCCGGATGGCGGCACGATTACCCTTGACGGCGAACAGCTCAAGCTGCGCAACGCCCGCGACGCGGCCAGGCACGGCATCGGCATGGTGTTCCAGGAGCAGTCGCTGGTTCTCAACCTGACCGTCGCCGAAAACATCTACCTGGGCGAGGAAGACCGCTTCACCCGCTTCGGTCTCGTCAATTGGCGTGCCATGAACGCCGCGGCGCGACGGCAGCTCGCCAAGATCGGCGTCGACATCGACGTCACAGCGCGCACCTCCGAGCTGACCTTCGCAGCGCGCCAGATGGTCGAGCTCGCCAAGGCGCTGACGCTGGAGGAGATGGTCGAGCGTCCATTGCTTATCCTGCTCGACGAGCCGACCTCGGTGCTCAACGCCGCCGATATCGAGGTTCTGTTCGCGCGGGTGCGCTCGCTGAAGTCCCGCGCCAGCTTCGTCTTTGTTTCGCACCGCCTCGACGAAGTGCTGGCGATTTCCGACCGCGTCTACACGATGAAGGACGGCGCGGTCGTGGCTGAGCACCGCGCCACGCAAGTCACCGCGCCGGAGCTGCACGAGATCATGGTGGGGCGCGGGCTGCAGGCCGAATATTACCGCGAGGCGCGCCAACGGCCGCCGGGCGACAAGATCATGGTCGAGGCCAAGGGGCTGGGCGCTAACGGCTTCTATCACGGGGTCGATCTCTCGATCCGCGCCGGCGAGATCGTGGGCATCGCCGGCGTCGTCGGTTCCGGCCGCGAGGAGGTGACCCGCACCATCGGCGGATTCCTGCCGCATGACGCCGGCGAGATGAAGATCGCCGGCGAGCCGGTGCGCTTCGGCTCGCCGGAACCGGCGGTGCGCAGGGGTATCGGCTATGTGCCGCGCGAGCGCAGGCTCGAAGGGCTGGTGATGTTCCTGTCGATCGCGGAGAACATTTCGCTGGCGGACCTCTCGAGCGTCATCCGCAACGGCGCCATCGACTACGGGAAGGAGCGGCGGCTTGCCGCCGACTGGATCAAGCGGCTCAGCATCAAGGCGCCCGGACCGGACGCCGCCTGCCGCAAGCTCAGCGGCGGCAACCAGCAGAAGGTGGTGCTGGCGCGCTGGATGACGGCCGGCTCGCGCATCCTGGTGCTCGACCATCCGACGCGCGGCCTCGATGTCGGCGCCAAGGAGGAAGTCTACGAGCTGGTGCGCGATCTCTCCGAGCAGGGCGTTGCGATCCTTCTGATCTCCGACACGCTGGAAGAGACGATCGGCCTGTCGCACCAGGTGCTGGTGATGCGCGACGGCGAGATCACCGCGCGCTTCGATGCGAACCCGGGCAACAAGCCGAAGCAGGTCGATCTACTGCGAGCGATGGTGTGAGCCGATGAACGAGGTTTTTTCGATCAGGCAGGTCTTCGAAGGCAAGTGGACGCAAGGCGCCATACCGCTGGTCCTGCTCGTCGCCTTGCTGCTGATCATCGAGATCGCCGCGCCCGGCTTCCTGACCGGCGAGACGCTGGCGCTGCTCTTCGCCAACACCGCCGTGCTGTTCATCCTGGCCACCGGCGTCACCTTCGCCATCCTGCTCGGCGGCATCGACCTGTCGATCCAGGCGGTCGCCTCGCTGGCAAGCGTCATGCTGGCGCAGCTCTTGCCTACGCTCGGCTTCGCCGCCTTTCCGGTGGCGATCCTGTCCGGCCTCGGCTTTGGGCTGCTGAGCGGCATCGTGCATGTCAAGCTACGCGTGCCGTCCTTCGTCGCGACCTTGGCCACCGGCGGCGTGGTCACGGGCCTGGCGCTCTGGGTTTCCAACGGCCGCGCCATCACCATCGAGGAAGCGGGCCGCGAAAAGACAGCCTGGATCAACGCCACGATTTTCGGCCTGCCGATGGTGGTGCTGATTTCGGCGCTGATCGGCATCGTCAGTTTCCTGGTGCTCCGCTACACGCGCTTTGGCCGCCAGGCGATCGCGGTCGGCGCCGGCGAACCGGCGGCCTGGGCCGCGGGCATCAATGTCGACCGCACCAAGATCACCGCCTTCGCGGCGTCGGGGATGCTGGCGGCCGTCGCCGGCGTCGTGCTGGCGGCCAGGCTGTCGAGCGGCTCTCCGGTGCTCGCCAACCAGCTGCTGCTGCCGGCCATCGCCGCCGTCATTGTCGGCGGCACTGCGATCACCGGCGGGCTGGGTGGCGTCGCGCGCACTGCGGTCGGCGCGCTGATCATCTCGATCGTGCGCATCGGCATGACCTTCGTCGGCGTCAATATCTTCCTGGAGAACATGGTGTTCGGCGCGGTGCTGATCGCCGCCGTCGCAATCACCATCGACCGCAGCAAGATCGCGGTCATCAAGTGACGGACCGATCCGCACCGCCTCCCAAACAAGCGCGGACGCAGGGGGACCGCATCGGCGCGAGGCCGGTGCGGTCCGGCCTGAATTTACTGCATAGTGTCCAGACCGATCAGCTCGATCCTGTAGCCGTCCGGGTCCTCGACGAAGGCGATGTGGGTGGTGCCGTGCTGCATCGGTCCGGGCTTGCGCGGGATCTTGGCGCCGCGCTTTTCCAGCTCGGCGCAAACGGCGTAGATGTCGTTGACGCCGAGCGCCAGATGGCCGAAGCCGGTGCCTATCTCATAGGGTTCCTCGCGGCCCCAGTTCAACGTCAGCTCGACGACCGCTTCCTTGTCCTCCGGCCCGTAGCCGACAAAGGCATTGGTGAACTTGCCGCCGGGATAATCCTCGCGGCGCAGCAAGGTCATGCCGAGCACTTCGGTGTAGAAGGCGATCGACTTGTCGAGGTCGAGCACCCTGATCATGGTGTGCATATAGCGAAAGCCGGGGGCGTCGCTCATTGGGAAAGTCCTCCGAATTCAGTGATTTGCCGGTCTGACCATCCACATCAAACGGCTTCGGGAAGCATGGCGTCGCTTGATGTTCTAAATCAGGGTTGTATGATAACACTACAAGATTGGTGGTTGTCCAGTCGTTTTCCGGAAGGGTCCAGGTTCAGTTCATGAATGCCGTGCCGCCCAATTCCGCATCGCTGATCGCCGCCCTCACCGGCGTGCTGTCGGATGGCGGGTTGCTGACCGAGGCAGAGGACCTTGTCCGCTACAGCCGCGACTGGTCGGGCGACCATTTCGGCCGCCCGCTGGCGGTGGCGCGGCCCAGCTCGGTGGAAGAGATGTCGGCGCTGATGAGGCACTGCCATGCCGAGAGGATCCCCGTCGTGCCGCAGGGCGGGCTGACCGGCCTTGTCGGAGCGGCGGTGGCGGCTGACGGCAACGAGGTCGTCGTCTCGCTGGAGCGCATGGACAGGATCCGCTCGATCAGCCCGATCGACTTCGCGATGGTGGTCGAAGCCGGCTGCATCCTCGAGGATGCCAAGCGCGCGGCCGAGGAGAGCGACTGCATCCTGCCGATCACCTTCGGTGCGCAGGGCAGCTGCCGCATCGGCGGCAATGTCGCCACCAATGCCGGCGGCTTCAACGTGCTGCGTTACGGCATGACGCGCGACCTTGTGCTCGGCCTCGAAGTTGTGCTGGCCGACGGCCGGATCTGGAACGGACTGAAGGTCCTGCGCAAGGACAACCGCGGCTATGATCTGAAGCAGGTCTTCATCGGTTCGGAAGGCACGCTCGGCATCGTCACCGCCGCTGCGCTGAAGCTCTTCCCCAGGCCGACGCAGATCGAAACGGCGCTTGTCGGCCTGCGTTCGGTCGAGGATGCGATGGCGCTCTATGCGCGGGCGCGGCGCGGCTGCAGCGACCTGCTCACCGCCTTCGAGCTGATCCTGCGCGGCGGCATCGAGATCACCATGCGCGAGGGCAAGGATTTCCACGAGCCGCTCGGCAAGCCTTACCCCGCTTATGTGCTGATCGAGGTTTCGTCCGGAGGACTGATCGACCTCAAGGATATGCTGTTGAGTTTTCTCGCGGGCGTCGAGGATCTCGTCGAGGACGGAATCGTGGCATCGACCCGGGCGCAGGGTGAGCGCCTGTGGCTCTACCGCGAGATCATGGTCGAGCGGCAGGGGCGCGGCGGCCGCTATCTGCGCACCGACGTCTCCGTGCCGATCTCGAAGCTTGCCGATTTCGTCACCGATGCACTGTTCGAATTGGGGCGGGCGAGACCCGACGCGCTGCCCGTCACCTACGGCCATGTCGGCGACGGCAACATCCATCTCAACGTCGTGCCGCCGGAGGGCATGGCGGCCGAGGCGATCGAGCATCTGTTCGAGGAGGCGGAAGCGGAGATTTTCGCCGTCGTCGACCGCTATGGCGGCTCGATCAGCGCCGAGCACGGCATCGGCCGGGTCAAGCAGCGGGCCTTCCTCGACCGCATCGATCCGGTGGCGCTCGATCTTGCGGCAGGCATCAAGGATGCGATTGATCCGCGCCATATATTGAGCAACGGCCGCATTCTGGCGTCCGCATCCGCGCTCGACTATAGGTGAGCGATGACGCTGAAGCTCGACAAGGTCAATCGCGGTCCGCACCTCTCCACGCTCGTGGCGAGTTCCATCTCGCGCGAGATCGCGCAGGGGCGGCTGAAGGCCGGCGATCAGCTTCCGACCGAACAGGCGCTGGCGACCACGTTCGGGGTCAGCCGCAACGTGGTGCGCGAAGCGATCGCAAGGCTGCGCTCCGAAGGCCGCATCTGGTCGCAGCAGGGCAGGGGCGCCTTCGTTGCCGACGCTACCAACGCGACGGTGCTGACGATCGACCATGAAACCTTGCAGCGGGCGGATTCCTTCCGCAACCTGTTCGAACTGCGCGGTATGCTGGAAGTGCAGATCGCTGCACTGGCCGCGACCCGCCGCTCCGATGCCGATATCGTGGCGATGGAACAGGCACTCGACGGGATGCGCACGGCTCCCTATGGCAGCGTCGCCTGGCTGAAGAACGACCTCGGTTTCCACCGCGCCGTCGCAGAAGCGACCCAGAACCCTTATATGGGCCAGTTTCTCGTCTTCGTCTCGGAGCGGGTGCGCGAAAGCATCCTGGCCGCCGGCAACCAGCAGAAGTCGGACGACATGGCGCGCACGACACTGGGCGAGCACGAACGCATCCTGGCGGCGATCAAGGCCGGCGACGCGAAGGGCGCGAGCGCTGCCATGACGCGGCATCTCGCAGGCGCCGCCTCACGCGTTGGACTGCCGGGAGGCGAGGCCTCGGCGAAGCCAGCGTCGCCGGCGCGGCATTCGCGGCTGCGGAAGGCAGTGCGCGGGCAGGCGGCCGGGTAGGCAGCGGCTCAGCCCGCTCGGTCAGCGCCAGCCAAAAACGGAGAGGAGCGCCCTGTGCGATTTCACTCAGCCGCCGGCCCAACCAGCGACACCCCGTTCAACCCCGCGACGATATCCGACAGCGCCGGCACGAATTTTTCCCCGTGCCCCGTGGCCACCGCCGTGGCAAAACCGTTGCGGACCGCGGCGCCGACCGGGTTGGCGATGCCGGCGGCCTGGGCGAAGGAGGCGAGGTAGGTCATGTCCTTCAGCGCATTGGCGATGGCAAAGCGCTGGGCGTTTTCGTTGCGGTTCAGTACGAAGTCGAAGAAGGCCTGGTAGAAGCCGCAATCCATGCGGCTGCCGGAGATGACGCTGTTGAAGACCTGTGGCGTCAACCCGGCCTTGGCGCCGAGCGTCAGCGCCTCGGAATAGATGGCCGAATAGCCCATCGAGACGAAATTGTTAAGCAGCTTCATGGTGTGGCCGCTGCCGGTCGGGCCGGTGTGGACGATGCGCGCGGCGAAGGCTTCGAGCACTGGCCGCGCGCGGGCGACCGCTTCCGCCGCGCCGCCGACCATGACGTCGAGCTTGCCCTCGGCGGCTTCCTTTGGCGTGCGCGCCAGCGGCGCGTCGATCAGCGTCAAGCCTTGCGTGGCGAGTTCGGCGGCGAGCGCGATCGTCGAGGACGGGTTGGAGGTCGAGCAGTCGACGATCAGCAGCGGCTTGCCGGCAGCGGCCAAGCCGTCAGGACCCTTCACGACCGCTTCCACCTGCGGCGAGCCGGTGACGCAGAGGAGAACGATGTCGCAGCCTTCGGCGAGCGCGCGCGGCGTCGCCGCCTGGCGGGCGCCGGCGCCGACCAGCTTCTGCGCCGCCTCCTGGTTGCGGTGCGCCCAGACCGTCAGCGGCCAGCCCTTGGCCAGAAGGTTGGCCGCCATGCCCGAGCCCATCGCGCCCAGGCCGATAAAGCCGATTTGCTGCTTCATGTTGGTCTTCCCTTGCTGTTGGGCTCAAACAAACGAAAGATTGCCGTTGCAACCGAGCGGTGCGATCCTTGGCGTAAGAATCGATTTAACGGGCCGGGTTTCCGATGACGGATCGCGAAGGAGCAATGTTCGGCGCCATTCGCCAGTCCCCCAATCTCAGGGGCGAGCTGGTCGACAAGTTTGCCGCGCAGATCGAAGCCGGCGATCTTGCGCCGGGACAGCGGCTTCCCACCGAGCAGGAGATCGTCAACGCCACAGGCGTCAGCCGGACGGTGGTTCGCGAGGCGCTGGCTTCGCTGCGCGCACGAGGGCTGATCACGACACGGCAGGGCCTCGGCGCCTTCGTGGCCCAGGAGCCGCCGCCGAAAACCTTTTCGATCGTGCCGACGGATGTCGAATCGATCGACGAGATCCTGGCGGTGCTCGAGCTGCGCATAGGCGTCGAGGGAGAGGCGGCGGCGCTGGCAGCCACGCGCCGGACCGCCAAGGACCTTGCGCTCATGGCCAGGCAGCTCGACGCCATCGACCGCGCGATCGCCGAAACCGGTCTCGCCGCGACCGAGGATGCGGCTTTCCATCGGGCGATTTCGCTCGCCTCGCACAATGCCTATTTCAGCCGGCTTTTCGACACGTTCGGCACCGCGATGATCCCGCGCCAATGGACGCAGTTCGATCGCCTGGAGCCCGACGAGCGCGAGCGGCATTTCGAGCGCACGCGGCGCGAGCACCGGGCGATATACGACGCCATCGCGGCGCGCGACGCCAAGGCGGCGCAGCGCGCGATGCGGCTGCATCTTTCCCGTTCCTACAAGCGCTTCGAGCAGCTGCGCGACAGCGCCGGGAAATAAATCGGGCAAGGTCGCTCGATCGGTCCGTGGCTTGGATCGATCGACGGCGGCTGCGGCTTGACGGTCCAAATCGGGTTGGCATCGATCGTCGACACGGGCCGATGTCAGGAACATCCTGTTGCCCTCCAGCCTGCCGGTAGATTCAAGACCGCCGCTTTTCGCCATCACCTTTTGCATGCTTACAGGGTTGTCATACAACTATCCGATCTGATATTCCTGCGGGCACGACCCGTCAAGACGACGTTGGCTTTCAGGAGTGGTTTCTATGCATCAAAGGCGATTTGGCCGCACCGGCTGGCAAGTGTCGGAAATCGGCTTCGGCAGTTGGGCGATCGGCGCCGACTGGGGTGACGTCGAGGAGAAGGACGCCATCGCGGCGCTCAATGCGGCGCTCGATTCAGGCGTGACGATGATCGACACGGCCGACGTCTATGGCGACGGCCGGGCGGAAAAACTGATCACGAAGACGCTGAAGGGGCGGGGCGGCGCGAGGCCGATGATCGCCACCAAAGCCGGCAAGCGGCTGAACCCGCATGTCGCTTCCGGCTACAATCGCCAGAACCTGACCAGCTTCGTCGAGCGCAGCCTGCGCTATCTCGAGGTCGACGTGCTCGACCTGGTCCAGCTCCACTGTCCGATGACGGAGGTCTTCTACCAGCCCGAAACGTTCGAGGCGCTGGACAGGCTGGTCGAGGAGGGCAAGATCCGTCACTACGGCGTCAGCGTCGAGAAGGTCGAGGAAGGCATCAAGGCGCTGCAATATCCCGGCGTCGTCAGCGTCCAGATCATCTACAACATGTTCCGGCAGCGACCCGCGGAGCTGTTCTTCGACATGGCGCGCCAGAAGGATGTCGCCATCATCGTCAGGGTGCCGCTGGCCAGCGGGCTCTTGTCCGGCAAGTTCAAGAGCGATTCCAGTTTCAGCGCCAAGGACCACCGCAACTACAACCGGCAGGGCGAGGCCTTCGACGTCGGCGAGACATTCTCCGGCGTGAACTATCAGGAAGGCCTGCAGGCAGTCGAGGAATTGCGGCCGCTGCTGCCGCCAGGCGCGACAATGGCGCAATGGGCGTTGCGCTGGATCCTGATGAACCCGGCGGTGACGGTGACCATTCCGGGCGCCAAGTCTGTCCGCCAGGCGCAGGAAAACGCCGCCGCGTCCGACCTGCCGGCGCTGTCGCCGCAAGTGATGGAGCGCATCGCCGACATCTATGAGCGGCGCATCAAGGCCGCCGTGCACCAGCGCTGGTGAGCGCCATGGTGATCGACGGCCATCAGCATTTCTGGGATCCAGCGGATGGATCCTGCGGCTGGATGACGGAAGACTATGCCGCCATCCGCCGGGTGTTCTCGCCCGACGACCTCAGGCCAGCGCTTGCCGCGGCCGGCGTGGACCGGACCATCCTTGTCCAGACATGGCATTCGCTCGACGAGACACGCGCATTCCTGGAGACCGCGAGCCGGACCGATTTCGTCGCCGGCGTCGTCGGATGGGTCGACCTCACCGACCCCGAGGTGGCGGCCACCTTGTCCGAGCTGAAGGCGCGGCCGGATGGCCGCTATCTGGTCGGCATCCGTCACCTCGTCCATAACGAGGCGGATCCGAACTGGCTGCTGCGCGCGGACGTCCAGCGCGGGCTGGCTGCGGTCGCCGAAGCGAACCTCGCCTATGACCTGCTGTTGAAGGAGCCGCAAATCCCCGCAGCCCTGGTGACGGTGGAACGGCATCCCAATTTGCGTTTCGTGGTCGACCACATCGCAAAGCCGCGCATTGCGCAGCATGCGATGGAGCCATGGGCGGGATTGATGCAAGGTTTCAAGGCGCATCGCGACCACGTCTGGTGCAAGCTGTCCGGGATGGTCACGGAGGCCGACTGGCGGCACTGGAAAAGCCAGGACCTGCAGCACTATGTCGACGCGGTGCTTTCGATCTTCGGGCCGTCGCGATGCCTGTTCGGCTCGGACTGGCCGGTCTGCCTGGTCACCGCCGATTATCAGTCGGTCAAGCGCGCCCTCGACGATTGCCTCTCCGGGTTGACGGAAGAAGAACGATCGCAAATTTTTGGCGCTTCCGCCATCGAGGCGTACCGCTTGTCGCTGTGACTGTGGCAAGGCTCTGAGTCCTCCGCCTTGGCGTTTGCCGGGCCACTTTCATCATCACAATGACCGGCGCATGTCTCTGCGTTGGGCATCCTTGTCCGGCGCCTCGCACCGACTGCGATGAACTTCCCCACCCAAGCTTAGATCGGAAACAGACGAACGAAAGGGGTGACACGACGCCATCCGTTCGCTCGCCGTCAGGCCGGAGTCACGTTGACAGCCGTGTTACATGGTAATAGGGTTGTATGACAAGTTGGCCATGTAACGGGAGGAACATGCATGAGACAGTTAGGACTTGGATTGGCCATGGCAGCCGCTGGGCTCGCAATGGCTTTGCAGACGGCACGTGCCGACGAGGAACTGCCCATCGGCGTCATCGCCGCGCAGTCGGGCTCGTTCGTTTCGGCCGGCAACACCATCGTCGGCGCCGCCAACCTGGCGGCGCAGCAGATCAACGACGCCGGCGGCATCAAGGTCGGCGACAAGACGTACAAGATCAAACTCTATATCCGCGACAACCGGACGGATGTGAACGTCACCATCGCGGCCGCGCGCGAGCTGGTCAACGACATCGGCGTCAAGGCGATCTGGGGCACCGAGACGCATGACTTCTCCGTGTCGATGGCCAAGATCACCGGCCCGGCCAAGGTGTTGCAGTTTTCCGGCAACAGCTCGCTCGGCGCGGTGCTCGACGACAAGGCCGTCGCCGAGGACGGCTGGCTCCATTACACCTTCCAGAGCGAGCCGCAGGAATGGCAGCGCAGCGGCAGCACCGCCAAGGGCGTGCTGTCGCTGCTCACGCCGCAGCTGAAGTCGCCGCCGAAGCATTCGGTGGTGTTCGTCGGCAATGACGCGACCGGGCAGTATCTGTCGTCGCACTATGTCAAGGCGCTCGAGGCGGAAGGCCAGAAAGTCGACCTCGTGCAGTATCCGCCGGATACGACCGACTTCTCGCCGCTGCTCACCCGCATCAAGGGCATGAAGCCCGATATCGTGCATTTCTGGTACAATGGCGATTCAACCCTCACAGCTTTCCCGCAAGCCCTCAAGCTCGGCGTGGCGCCGTCCTATTTCCTGTTCGGCGTCGACCCGGGCATCTATCGGGAGCGCAGCCTGAAGGCGGACGTGCCGGTGACGATGAGCTGCGTGCCGGTCTGCTGGGGTTCCTCGCCATACCCGGAGGTGAAGCAGTATTTCGACAAGTATTTCGGCCTCGGCGCTGCCAAGGGGCCGCAGTCCTCGGTATCGCTGCTCTACTATGACTACTTCTTCTGGTACGCCAAGGCGCTGGAGAAGGTCGGCAAGATCGACGATCCGGACGCGGTGGTCGCAGAGCTCCTGAAGTCGGACTACAAGGGCGTCGTGTCGCCGGTGCCGCTTGTGTTCAACAAGCATCATCAGGTCACCTTCGCGACCGAGGTCTGCATGGTCGAACCCAACACATCCGACAAGTTCAAATGCGCGGTCGAGCAGCCGCCGGCGGCTCCACCGCCCGGCGACAACGGCGGCTGAGCCGGTCCGCAACGAAAATCCGACATCGGGATGGGCGGCTATGTTCCGCCCATCCTTCCCTGCAGGTTCTCCACCCGGATTTGACGATGGACATTTTTGTGCAGCAACTGGTGAACAGCCTATCGGTTGCCAGCGTCACCATTCTCATCGGCATCGGCATCACGCTGATCTTCGGCCTGGCCGGCATCGTCAATTTCGCGCATGGCGAGTTCCTGATGGTCGGGGGCATGGCGACCTGGTTCATGGTCGGCGCCGGGATGAACTTCTTCGTGGCGCTGGTGTTGGCCGGCCTGCTGGTCGGGGCGCTCGGCTTCGCAGCCGAAAGATGCCTGTTCCGCTTCACGCTCAACCGGCCGATGAACGGCTTCATCATGTCGATCGGCCTTAGCGTGATCCTGCAGCACGCCGTCATCCGCGTCTTCAACGAGTTCCAGAAGAGCATCACCGACCCGGTCGGCCTGGTCTGGACGATCGGCGGCGTGGATATCATCGCGATGCGCGCGATCGTCGTCGCGGTGACGGCCGTGATCGTGGCGATAACTTATTTCGGTATTTCGCGCAGCCGCTATGGGATGGCGTTGCGGGCGAGCGTTTCGGACCGCGACACCGCCGAGCTGATGGGCATTCCGGTCCGCCGCTACGTCACCGGCGTCTTCATCTATGGCAGCCTGCTTGCCGGCATCGGCGGCGCGCTGATGATCTCGCTGTTTCCGATCACGCCCTTTACCGGCAGCGTCATCATCATCCGCGGCTTCGCGGTCTCGCTGATCGGCGGTCTCGGCAATGTCGGCGGCGCCGTCGTCGGCGGCCTGGTGCTCGGCCTCGTCGACGGCCTCAGCGCCGGCTACGGATATCCGGAATGGACCGACGCCTATTCGCTGGTCGTGATGATCCTGATCCTGGTGCTGCGACCCCAGGGTCTGCTCGGCGGCACGCTCGGCCCGAAGGCATCGTGAGATGTCGATGCCAATGACCGACAACAGCGCCGGCAAGACAGGCGCAGCTACAGAAGGCGTCAGGGCACGGGATCGGCTCGCGCTTCTGACGGCCGACAATGCCGCCGTTCCGCTGCCGGCCGGCGTCCAGGCGATCACCGCAATCCTGCTGGCGGTGCTGCTCATCGCCTTGCCCTGGCTCGGCCTCGGCTACCGCTTCCTGTCGATCGCCATCACGACGCTCTATACGGCGATCGGCCTCTACGGCCTCGGTCTGCAGTTCGGCCAGGCCGGCATCATGTCAGTCGGCCATGCGGCGCTGATGGGGGTCGGCGCCTATGCCTCGGCCATCCTTTCCGTGCAGCTCGGCTTGGGCTTCTGGACGTCGCTCCCCTTCGCCATGGCCTTGTCGGCGATCGTCGGCGGCGTCATCGGTCTGCCGACGCTGAGAGTGGGCGGACAACATTACATCATCATCACCTTCTGCTTCTGCGCCCTGTTCGTCATCGTGCTCACCAATGGCGGCACCTTCACCGGATCCGCCACCGGCCTCGATGTCGGGTCGGTCACGCCCTTGCCCGGCATCAATTTCGACAAGCTCTCCAACAATTATTACCTGGTCCTGGCGGCGCTCTTCCTGGCGCTCGCCGCGACCTATCTCATCGGCAATTCGCGCTACGGCCGGACGTTGCGGGCGATCCGCGAGAACGAGCAGCTGGCGCGTTCGGTCGGCATCAATGTCGACCTGCACAAGCTTGGCGTGCTCATGGTGTCAGGCCTGTTCGCTGGCCTGGCCGGGGTACTGCAACTCTATTACCTGCGCCACATCTCGCCGACCCTGTTCGGCGCTTTCCCGAGCCTTTACCTGGCGCTGATGGTCATGCTGGGCGGCGCCCGCTATCTCTACGGGCCGCTGATCGGCGCGGTCGTCGTCAATTTCCTGCCCGAGGTGCTGAACCTCGATCCGGTCGATTCCCGCATCGCCTACGGCGTCTGTCTGCTTCTGGTGATCCTTCTGCTGCCGGGCGGAGTCGGAGCAGGCATCAAGAACGTCTACTGCGCGGTTCGCGGAGGGTTCGAAAAGCAAGGCGGAGGTACGAATGGCCGCGCTTGAGGTGAGGGGTCTGCGCAAGCAATTCGGCGGCGTCGTCGCGCTCAACGGCATCGATCTTGACATTGGCACCGACCAAGTGGTCGGCATCGTCGGTCCCAACGGCTCCGGCAAGACGACCTTGTTCAACGTCGTCACCGGCGTCCACCCGGCGACCGGCGGCACGGTATCGTGGCAAGGGCAGGACATCACCAATCTCGGCCCGCACCGCATCGCGCGAAAGCGGCTGGTGCGGACGTTCCAGCAGGCGATGTCCTTTCCGGGCCTGACAGTAGACGAGAACGTGCGTATCGCCTGGGAGCAGGGCAGGATGGGAGGCAGCCGCTGGGCGTCGCCCGGCATGATCCTCAATTTTGTCGGCCTGGCGCCGCTCGGCAGGGCGATCGCGGGATCGCTGCCCTTCGGCAGCCTCAGGCGCCTTGGCCTGGCCGTCGCGCTCGGCGTCTCGCCCGAACTGCTGCTGCTCGACGAACCCGGCGCCGGGTTGAACGACAGCGAAGCCCAGGCCTTCGCGGCCGTCATCGCGCAGCTGCCGCCGCAAGGCATCGGCGTCTGCCTCATCGACCACGACATGGACATGATGTCAGACCTATGCGACCGCCTTATCGTGCTCGACTTCGGCACCAAGATCGCGGAAGGCCTGCCGGCCGAGGTGCTCGCCGATCCCAAGGTGCGCGAGGTCTATCTCGGTCCCGACAAGAAGGCGGCCGCGTCATGAACCTGCTTGCCGTCGAGCATGTGGATACCGGCTATGGGCCTGTCGCGGTCAATCGCGACGTCTCGCTTACGGTCGGGCAAAACGGGATCGTCACCATCCTCGGCCCCAACGGCGCCGGCAAGACGACGCTGTTGCGTTCCATTGCCGGTCTGGTGAAGCCGCGGCGCGGCACCGTGACCTTCGACGGCCGCGACGTCACCGCGCTTCACGCCGATGAGAAGGCCACGCTCGGCGTCGTGATGGTGCCGGAAGGCCGCCACGTGTTCGCCGATATGAGCGTACGCGAGAACCTTTTGCTCGGCGCCTATTGCCGCAAGGACAGGCATGCGGTCGAAGCCGACATCACCCTGATGGAGAACTATTTCACCATCCTCGCCAAGAAGCGCAGCGCCAAGGCCGGGACGCTCAGCGGCGGCCAGCAGCAGATGCTGGCGATCGCGCGCGGCCTTATGGCGAGACCGCGCATCCTTCTGCTTGACGAACCGTCGCTCGGGCTGTCGCCATTGCTGGTGTCCGAGCTGCAGGGGATCATCATCGACGTGCGCGAGAAATTCCGCGCGGCGGTGCTGCTGGTCGAGCAGAATGCCGGACTGGCGCTTTCGGTGGCTGAACAAGGCTATCTGATGAATTCGGGGCGCATCGTGGCGTCAGGCGACATCGAAGAGTTGCAACGGTCGTCAGTGATGCAGGAACTCTATCTCGGCAAGAGGGCACAAGCAAAAGGAGGCCTGTAAAAAGAGCACCGGCTCGAAGCACCCGCTAGAGGCCGTTACAGTTATAGGCGGCGTGGCGATCTTCCCCTTGGCCGTCGTTTTCTCTCCCTTGAGAAACCACCCGCACCATATCGAAGGCGATATGGGTACCTACCTCGAGCATCCTGAGTGCCGAAACCTCGTTTCAGGAGCGCGACCGCTGACGGCTAGTGCAATTGTCGGAAGACCGTAAACAGTTCGGCCTTCTTTTCAAAGCCGACACCTGGAATATCCGGTAGCCCGACATAGCCGTCTTCCACAGCAATGCCGTCGGCAAAGCCGCCAAAGGGCTGGAAAACGTCCGGATAAGATTCGTTGCCGCCCAGATGCAGGCCCGCGGCGATGTTAAGCGACATCTGATGGCCGCCATGCGGCACTACGCGTCGTGAGGACCAGCCAAGCGCCTTCATGATCTCCAGCGTGCGGAGATAATCCACCAGGCCGTAGGAGAGGGCGCAGTCGAACTGCAGATAGTCGCGGTCGGGCCGCATGCCGCCATGGCGCAGGAGGTTACGCGCATCCTGATGCGAGAAAAGGTTCTCGCCCGTCGCCATCGGCCCGTCATAGTGGCGCGTCAGTTCCGCCTGTAGCGCGTAGTCCAGCGGATCCCCAGGCTCCTCGTACCAGAACAGGCGGTACGGCCGGATCGCCTCGGCATAGGCGATGGCGGTCTTCAGGTCGAAGCGTCCGTTGGCATCCACAGCAAGATATTTGCCCTCGCCGACCACCTCCAAAACGGCCTCAATGCGGCGCAGATCCTCATCCAGCGGCACGCCGCCGATTTTCATTTTCACCACCTTGTAGCCGCGGTCCAGATAACCTCGCATCTCCGCCTGAAGCCTCGAGTGGTCCTTGCCAGGATAATAATAACCACCGGCCGCGTAGACCCAAACCTTCTCGTCCGCCACGCCTGCCCGGTAACGGTCCGCCAGCAGGCGCCACAGCGGAACGCCGGCGATCTTGGCGACGGCGTCCCAGACGGCCATGTCTATGGTGCCTACCGCCACGGACCGTTCGCCGTGGCCACCAGGCTTCTCGTTGGTCATGAGAGTCTTCCAGATTGCGAACGGGTCGAGGTTATTCTGCTGATGGTCAATGAGCGTTTCCGGATCGGCGCCAAGAACTCGCGCGAAGAAACGGTCGCGCATTAGGGCGCCCTGCCCATAGCGGCCATTCGAGTTGAAACCGTAGCCAACGACCGGTTTGCCGTCACGTACGACGTCGGTGATCACGGCGACCGCCGAGCAAGTCATTTTGGAAAAGTCGATGTAAGCGTTGGCGATGGGGGAGGCGATCGAGACTGTCTTTTCCCTGATGTCCACGATGCGCATAGTTGGTCCTGTCCTTCGAGTGGCGCTGCCGCCGCCTTGCAGTTGGCTTGGTTCTTCGATGGCTGCACGATGGCTCGGGCAGCCTCCTCGTAAGTCCTCGAGCATCATCCAGACGTCCAGACCTTCCGATCGAACTGGCGCCCTCAGATGTCGCCGTTCTTGTCGGTGAGGCCGTGGATCAGCAGCATGACCAAGATGATTGCGCCGAAGATGATCTGGCGCGCTGCGGGGGGCATCTGCATCACGGAAAGGATCGACGACAGAAGCGTGATGAAGATAGCCCCGACGAAGGTGCCGACATAGTTTCCTCGACCGCCCTGGATTGAGGTTCCTCCGATTACCACCGCCGAGATGACCGGCATGAGATAAGGGTCCCCCATACCCTGATAGGCCTGGTTGGTGTAGCCTAGCAGGAGGATGGCGCCGAAACTGGAAAACAACCCTGCAAGGACGAAGGTTGCCACTGTCACCAGAGGAACCCGTGCCCCGGCAAGAAACACGGCACGTCGTGAATTGCCGAGCGCATAGAGGTAGTTTCCATAGACGGTCCGCTTGAGCACCCAGACGGTGATTGCCGCGACGACGACCCAAACGAGAAAAGCATTGGGGACGCCGAAGCTCCGGCCGGTCGCCGCCTGGGTTGCCAGCCAGGGGACTTCACCGTTGGGGCGGCTGTTGCCGGTGTAGAAAACCGCGGCGCCCAGCAGCATGGCGTTGACGGCCAGCGTCCAGACCATCGCAGGAACGCGAAAGATGGCGACACCGATGGCGTTCAAAAAGCCGACCGCCATGCCGAGGCACAGGCCCAGCGGAATTGCCAGGCTGGCGACCAGGGGATTGGAGCTGCCGGAGGCCGAGATGACGACAATCGCCGTTCCGGTGATGGTCCAGGGAACCGAAAGGTCGATCTCGCCGAGCAGGATCACCATCATGGCGCCGGTGGCGATGATGCCAAGAAAGGCGGCGATCTGAAGCTGCTGCAACAGGTAGCCGGGCTTCAGGAAGCCGGGATACAATAGCGAGCCGCCCAGAAGCAGAGCGACGCAGCCTAGGGCGATCAGCAGGACCGACATCCGGTCCCGGTTGAGCCAGCGGGGTGATTTGCGTGGCGTAACGGTTCGCTCGGTTGCATCAGTCATTAGCGGTACAGCTCAAGCCGGCTGCGCACCCGGAAAACGCCAAGCGCGCCGAGTGCAATTGCGGTTGCGAGGATCAACCCCTCGAAGAACGGTTGCGCCAATGGCGGCAGCCCGGAGAAGAACATCAGCGACGAGATGGTCTTCAGGATCAAAGCGCCGATCACGGCGCCGATGGGGCTACCCACGCCACCGCTTAGCGCAACGCCGCCCAACACGACGGCGGCAATCGAGTTCAGCGTGTAGGACGGTCCGATATTGGGATCACCAGTAAGGGTGACCATGCTGACATAGATCCCGGCAAGGGCCGCGATGAAGCCGCTGCTGGCATAGGCGAAGAGCTTGAGCCGGTTCACGCGAAGGCCGGTCATATAGGCCGACTGCTCGGACGAGCCGACGCCATAGAGGCCCAGCCCGACGGCCGTGCGGCGCAGAAGGACCAGCAATGCGACGAGGACGACAACAAGAACGATGGCCGAGACCGGGATGCCCGCCACCGCATAGGTGAGCGCGTCCGACATTGTCTCATCGATGCTGCCCCCAGGCGTTGGCCTCAGAAGCAGGGCGATGCCGCTGAACATGCCACCTGTCGCCAGGGTGGTGACAATCGGCTGCACCCGGCCATATACGACCGCGATCCCGTTCACCAGCCCGCAGGCCACCCCAACGGCGAGCACTGCCACCATGCCAAGGGCAATCGACGCTGGAGACCCGTTGAGAACGAAGGATGCCACCACGTTGGTCAGCGCAACTACAGACCCTACCGACAGGTCGATCCCCTTGACCAGGACGACGAAGAACTGGGCGATCGCGGCAAGCCCAAGCAGCGTGCCGTCGTTCGACCAGATGGTAACCACATAGGTTGAAAAGCCGCGTGGATGAATGGCGATGTACGCGGCGAAAAGCACCACAAGCGCGAGCGCGGCAATCGCTTCCCTTGCATTTTGACGAAGCCAGGTCATGACATTTGGGCCCGAGCGTGAAGATGCACGTTCATTGAGGCGGCGATGAGCGCGTCGGCGGACAGCTGATCCCCCTTCAGTTCCTTTGCCACGCTGCCCCGGTAGAAGACATAGACCCGGTCGCACAAATGGATAAGCTCCTCATAGTCGGTCGACTGCAGGATCACCGCCATTCCTTCGGCCGCCAGATCGGTGAGCAGCCTGTAGATCTGGGCCTTGGTCCCCAGGTCGATGCCGCGCGTCGGGTCCATCAGCAGCAGACATTTGGGCGACAGCACCAGCCATTTGGCCAGCACCACCTTCTGCTGGTTGCCGCCCGACAGCGTTGCAACGGGATCTTCGAGCGAACCATACGTCAGGGCCAGGCGTTCGATCAGTTGCCGCAGCCGCGCATCGCTGTTGCCGTTCAGGTCGAGCAAGCCGAATGGCGCCCGCCCGAGAGCCGCCAGACGCATGTTCAGGGCAACCGACATGCTGGGGATCAGCCCCTCTGTCTTGCGGTCCTCGGGCACAAGCGCTAGGCCGATATCGGATTGTTTCAGCCTCGGCGGCTGAAGGCCATTCAGTCGCTTGCCATTGAGCTCGATGCGGCCCGTCACGCCCCGCAACACGCCGAAGACAGCATGCATGATCTGCTGCTGGCCCTGCGCGTCCAAACCGCCGAGCCCAACGATTTCGCCGGCGCGCGCGGCAAGCGATACATTGACGAGCTGGCTTTGCCAGCTGACGTCGGACACGTCCAGAACTGCCGGCGTCGTGTCGGGCACAGGCGGGCGGCGCGGCGGAAAGAGCTCTTCCAGCGAGCGGCCAATCATCAGGCCGACGATCTGATCCGTCGTGCGAGCGCCGACGTCGAAGGTCTCGATATGTCTGCCGTTGCGGAAGACGGAGATGCGGTCGGCGATCGCGTCGACCTCATGCATGCGATGCGAGATGAAAAGGATCGCGACACCCTGCGCCTTCAGCATCCTGAGGACACCGAACACCGTTTCGACGAGTTCGCTGGTCAGCGCCGAGGTCGCCTCGTCAAGGATAAGAAGCTTGGGCTTGCGGAACACGGCTTTCGCGATTTCCACCAGCTGTCGCTCCGACAGGGAAAGGCCAGAAACGCGAGCGCCGAGCGGGATTGAACTGGCACCAACCAGGTCCAGCGCCTCGCGCGCCTCTCGATAGACGCCGCGCTCCACCAGTCCCATCCGGGTGCGCGGGGCTGCAAGCACGATGTTGTCGCCGACCGAAAGATGCGGCATCAGCGACAATTCCTGGAACATGCAGACTGTGCCCTGTTCGGCCGCCTCGCGCGGGGAAGAGAAGCGCACAGTCTGCCCGCCGATGGAGATCGTTCCGCTGTCCGGCTGGATGACGCCAGCCAACAATTTCATCAGCGTCGATTTGCCGGCCCCATTCTCGCCGAGAATGGCGTGCACGCGTCCCGGTTCGCAGCGGAAATCCACCTTTGTCAACGCCGGAACGCCGCCATAGGATTTCGACACCGATTTCAGTTCGACATAGCGATCGGCCATGCGTGCTCCGTTGCCGCACGATCTGGCCGGCGCAATGCCGGCCAGATCGCGTCACAGCTCAATTGGCGTTGTCGGCCGTCTGGCCCTGCAGCTCATCCGGCGTGAACACAGGGAAGCACTGCGGAAAGCCGGTGGCCGTGTAGAAGGTCTTCGGCAGGTCGGGGAAGAAATCCTTGCCCTCTGTCAGGTCCGCGTTGTTCTTCTGCGGGATCGGCAAGAACACCTTCTGCGGCAACGCATTGCCCTCCAGCAGCACGACTGAAGCCTCCAGCGCCATCGCGGCCAGCGCCGGCGCTTGGGCAGCGGTGATGCCCGGATATTTGCCCTTGGCGACCAGCATCCGCGTGCCGTTGCCGGCATCGAAGCCGACCGGGACGACGGGATGCTTTGCTGCGGCCATGGCCTCAAGCGCGCCGACGGAGCCCTCCTGGACAACGATGCCGTCAAAATTGCCATTGGTGGCGATGGCGTCGGACGTCACCTTCGACGCCTTACCCACGTCCCAGTCGCCCTCGACCTTGATTGTCTTTAGATCGGGGTACTTGGAGAAGACTTGGCTGAAGCCCGCCTGATTGTCGCGGTCGACGCTGTTGCCGGGGACGCCATCGATTTCCAGAACCTGACCCGAAACATTGCCCTTCTTGGCCTTGATGCCATCCACCACGGCCTGCGCCTTGATCCGACCCAGCTCGACCTGGTCTTCGTTGATCTGCACGACCTGGTTGGAATCGAGCACGTTGTCATAGGTCACCAGCACCACGCCGGCCTGCTTGGCGCGCCTGACCACGGCGTCGAAGGCGGTCGGATTGACGGCATTGATGATCACGGCGTCGTAGCCGGCGGCAATGAAGTTATCGATTGCCGAGATCTGAGCCGTGGAATCGTTCCCAACCGAAATGATCTTCAAGTCGGATAGTTTGGACTTGTTCTCGGGACGCGCCCCCCAGGCCTTGGCGGTCTGGATCGAATTGGCACGCCAGTCGTTGCCTACATAGCCGTTTACCAGGGCAATTTTATATGGCCCGGACTTGTTCGGATAGGAGATCACCGAAGCACTGTCTGGCGCGGGAGCATAGCAGTCGGGCTTGTAGGTGTCCTGCGCCCAGGCGCTTGCAACCATTGCGCTGGACGCTGCAAGGGCCCCCGTCATCAGAAACGGAATACATCTTTTCATTTCACTTTCCTCCCGTCTTTCGGCGACCATCGCCGGTTTTCGAATTAACCCTTCCTGCAGTCATCTCCGCGGAGATCGAGTTCCTGAACGCGCACTTGCCCGTCTCTGGTTCTGGCGCCTTCAACGCCGATTCAACGAGACGGCGATGATGATGATTGCTCCCTTGATCACCTCCTGGATGCTGGTGGAAAGACCGAGCACGAGAAGGCCAAAGCCGAGAATTCCAATGAAGATCGCACCGACGACGGAACCGACAATCGATCCATAGCCACCAAAGAGACTTGTCCCGCCTATGATCACGGCCGCGATAACGTCGAGCTCGAGCCCCGCGCCAAGGCTGGGATTGCCCGCCGTCGAACGGGCCGCGAGCATCATGCCCGCGAGGGAGGCGGTCATGCCGGACAGGACAAAGGCGAAGATCTTGACGCCGTCCGTGCGCACCCCGGAAAAGCGGGCGGCTACGGCATTCCCGCCGGTTGCATAGACACGCCTGCCATAGGGCATCTGATGCAGAAGATAGTAGCCGCCTGCGGTGAGGACGACGGTCCACCAGATTGGCGCCTGGACGCCTAGAAAACTGCCGTTCCAGAACAGGTTCGAAAAATCATCGTCGACGATGGAGACGGGCCGCGTGCCGGTGATCGTCAGTGCCAATCCGGAAAAGATCGAGAGCATGCCGAGCGTCACGAGAAACGATGGGATGCGCAATTTCGTAACGAGGATGCCCGAGGTCGCGCCTATTGCGGCGCCGGCGCCCAGAACCAGAATTGCCGCGACATAAGTCGGGACATTCTGATCGAGCATCAGCGCGGCGATCATCCCTGAAAAGGAGGCGAGGGATCCGACCGAGAGGTCGATTTCACCGCAGATGATCACAAAAGTCATGCCGATCGCCATTGCCGAGACGATGGCTGTGATGCGCAGGACCGCGCTTGCCGTCGAGATAGAAGCGAAGTGGGGAGCAAACAGGACGAAATAGAGAGTGATGGCGAGGAAGATCACATAAGTGATGCGGTCGCGCACAAAATTCACCGCACTTGCGCGCAACGGCATTGAGGATGGCTTCATGCTGCAACTCCCTGAGCGCGTATGCCGGTTTGTCTGGCGGCTTCGGCCTGCAGCAATGCGCGAAGTCTTGTCTCGTCGTGCATGCGGCCGATGCTGCGCGTGATCCGCCCTTCCGCCATCACAAGGATGCGATCGGACAGATCCAGGAGTTCTTCGAGCTCCGAAGAAATAAGCAGCACGGCGACGCCTTCGCGGGCTGTGCGGCGCACAAGCTCACGCATATCGCGCTTGGCATTGATGTCGACGCCCGAGGTGGGTTCGTCGAGGATCAACAGCTTCGGTTTCATCGCCAGCCATTTCCCGAAGACGATCTTCTGCTGATTGCCGCCGGAAAGCTCCTGAGCCTTCTGCGAGGGCCCGCGACACAGGATGTTGAGATCGTCCCGGTACTGTCTGAACAGAGCCATCATCCGGGCCTTCGCCATCGGCCCGAACGGTCCCGCCAGCGAGAAATCGGAAAGGCGAGGCAGCGAGAGGTTCTCCTCGATCGAGCGCCCGCCGACGAGGCCTTCGAGCCGGCGGTCTTCTGGAACGAGGGCGATACCGGCAGCGATAGCCCCGCTGACATTGCCCGGCCGGACAGGCTCGCCCGCGACGGCGATGTCGCCCGCTACATCGGGAAGGACGCCGAACAGAGCCTTGGCCAAGGTCGAGCGGCCGCTGCCGGCAAGTCCGGCAAGGCCGACGATCTCGCCCGGGTCGATCGAGAGCGACACGCCTGAGAGCTTGCGTGAAGTCGCAAGATTGTCGACCTCCAGGGCAGGGGTTCCCGCGGCCGTTGCTGGATGGCGCGTGGCGGGCGCCGCGGCGGCCGGCAAAGGCGCCTGGCCCTTCGGCCGCGACATCATCGCGGCGATATCGTCTATGGATGTCTTGCTCGGGTCCAGAGGGCCGACCAGCCGCCCATCCTTGATGATTGAGATGCGGTCCGAAAGCCGCAGCACATCGGCCATTCGATGGCTGATATAGACGATGCCGATCCCGTTCTGCTTGAGCTGGCCGATGGTGCGGAAGAGCGTTTCCTCCTCGTGGATGGTCAGCGACGAAGTCGGCTCATCCATCACGAGCAGCTTGGCGCCCCGCGAGATCGCCTTGAGGATCTCGACCATCTGGCGCTGGGCGAACGCCAAGTCGCCCACGCGCGCCGAAGCGTCCAGTGCGAACGCATACCGCTCGATCAAGGTGCGGGCTTCGCGAAGCATCTTCCTGCTGTCGACACGTCGGCCGAAGGCGAGGGGTTCGCGAAGGATAAAGAGGTTCTCGGCAACCGAGCGGTTCGGCAACACGCTCAGTTCCTGGAAGATCATTGCGATTCCGCGATCGATCCTTTCCCGCAGCGACAGTGCGGTGACGTCCTGTCCGTCGAACAGAATCCGGCCCTCGTCCGTTCGATAGGCTCCCATGAGGATCTTCATGAGCGTCGACTTGCCGGCGCCGTTTTCGCCGAGCAGCGCATGCGTCTCGCCGGCCATGACATCGAACGAAATGTCCGACAGCACGCGGTTCGCGCCAAACGACTTGCCGATGCCTTGCATCGTTACGATCGCGTGCTGGGGTGCTGGCGTTTTCGCTTCGGCCATGACGGGTTCTCGATTGCTCGGGGATGCGCCGGCGGACGGCTGCGGCCCGCCGGCGCAGGAAGGAGCTAGAAGCATTCGCCGTTGCAGATCTTCACCACCGAAGCCGGCGCCTCTTCCTTCGTCACCTCCTTGAGGGCACTGAGAAGGTCGAGCTTCTTGACGCGCAATGTCGGCACCGAAATGTAGGGCGGGACGTCATGTCCGAGCAAAGCAAGCGCGGCCGCCTTGGCTTCGGCGACGCCCTGGTCGTAGGGACGTTGCGCGCCTACCGCCAGAAATTCACCCCGGGCCACATTCAAGGCGCTGTCCGCGGCGATGTCATTGGTGGTGACGACGATTTCGCGGCCGAGTGTCTTGGCCGCGGCCACGACTTGCTGCGCGGGGGTATCCCAGGCGACGAAAATGCCCTTCATATCAGGGTGCGCCGTCAACATGGCGGTGGCGACCTCGTAGGCCTTCTCCGGCGCGGTGAAGGTGCCGACATCCGCGACCTTGATGTCGGGATGCTCGGCGAATGCCTTCAGCGCGCCGACCTTGCGGGCGGCGACCGAGTAATAGTAGTCATAGACCAGCGTGATAACGCCGACCTCGCCCTTGCCGCCGATCCCGCTCACAAGTTCCTGCGCGGCGAAATAGGCGTTCTTCTCGTTGTCGGAGGCGACAACGGACACATAGTCCTTGCCCGGCGCCATATCGACTGGGACGTTGTCCATGAAAACCAGCTTGATGCCGGCTGCCGCCGCTTTCTTGTAGGCTTCGGCTTCGGACTTAGGATCGATCGGGATCGAGAAGATTACATCCGGCCTGCGGGCAATCATCTGCTCGAGATCGCTGATTTGCTGGCCGGGCTGAAACTTGGCATCGGTGGTCCCAACGATTTCGATGCCAAAGTCCTTGAGCGTGTTGGTGATGCCGGCGACCTGCAGCTGCGGCCAGCCGGCATCCATCGTATGCATCACCAGTCCGGCGGTGAATTTTCCGGCCTTGAGCTTCGCAACGTCGTCGGCTGAAAACTCGAGCACATCGGGTGACACCGCCGGCGGGCCATCCGGGAAGCCCGGGACGGGTTGGCCCCGCGGCGAGAGGGGTAGCGGCTCGAGCAACGCCTTTGCCTCGGGTGGAATGGCGTCGTCGGCGATCGCCGAGGACGCGGCCATTCCCGAAAGTGCTACGGCCAAGGCGGCCGCCATTAATCCACGATAATGCATTTCACTCCTCCCGATCATATGAAACGGCCGTATCGGCCGGGTGGCGACCTGGCTGGTCGTATTGGTCGGGCGCTGCTCAGCGCCCGTAAGGCATCAATGCCGCCGTGGCGGCACCCGAATAATTCACGTAGACCGTCTTCTTGCGCATGTAGCTCTCGAGCCCATGCACGCCGTCGTCACCGCCCAGCCCGCTTTCGCGGAAGCCGACATGGAAGCCCTGCAGCATTTCCGGCCCAATCCGGTTCACGTAGATCTCACCGAACGAGACCTCGTTGACGGCGTTCATCACGCGGCTGAGATCATTGGTGAACAGATAGGCGGACAGGCCATAGCGGCTGGCATTGGTGATGCTGACCGCCTCCTCGAAGCTATCGAAAGGCATGATCGGCACGACCGGGCCGAAGATTTCGCGCGTCATGATCGGCATGTCGGGCGTCACGTCGGTCAACACCGTCGGATTGAGCCAGTAGCCGCCGTCGACCGGCGCCTTTGTCGGGCGCCCGCCTGCAAGCGCAAGCCTCGCGCCGCCTGCGACGGCCTCCGCAAGCACCCCCTCGACCTTCTCCAGTTCCTCGCGGCTGACCTTGGGGCCGATATCGGTGTTCGCCTGCATCGGATCGCCGACGACGAGCGATTTGGAGAATTCGACAAAGCGTGTGACGAACTGATCGTAGATCGACCGATGAACGAGCGTGCGTTCGTTGCAGATGCAGACCTGTCCGCAATTCATGTAGCGAGAGGTGGCTGCAGAACGCACCGCCAGATCGAGATCGGCATCGGCCAGGACGATGAACGGCGCCTTGCCGCCAAGCTCCAGCGAAACCGGCGTCAGATTGGCGGAAGCGTTGGCCATGATGCGCTTGCCGGTCGGCACGCTTCCCGTCATCGTGATGAGGTCGACGCCGGGCTCCGTGCAGAGCACTTCGCCTATGGTTTCGCCTCGTCCCGTGATGATGTTGACCACGCCCGCCGGCACCCCGGCTTCGACAAAGATGCGGGCCATTTCGAGCGCCGAAAGCGGCGTGTCCTCGTGCGGCTTGAGGACGATGGTGTCGCCGGCGATCATGGCGGGAGCCACTTTTCGGCTAACGAGCGCGCTGGGGTAATTCCACGGGATGATGGCGGCGACGACGCCGATAGGCACGCGCTGGATCCAGACCTGCTCTCCCGCATAGTCGGATGGCAGGATCTCACCTTGAATGCGACGGGCGAACTCGGCGTAATAGTCGAAGAACTCGGCCGTACCGCCGACTTCACCGATAGCCTCGTTGATCGGCTTGCCTTGTTCCTTGACCACCACCTCGGCCAGGTGCCGGGCGTTCTGCCGGACCAAGGCCGCGATTCGCTTCATGATCGCCGCGCGGGCAAGGGGTGACTTGAGCCCCCAGGCCTTTTGCGCCTTGCGGGCGGCCTCGATCGCCCGGCGAGCTTGATCTGGGCTGGCCTCGGGCACATCGACAAAGGCTTGGCCGTTGGCCGGATTGATCACCGGGCGCGTGCCGGCCTCGCCGGTGACAAACTCCCCGTCGATCAACATGAGATAGGATTTCTTGTCTTCTGCCATGGTTCAATCCGCTTCCGCGTATGTTGCAGGCGTGCCGACGCCTAAGGTTTGGATTTCGCCGCGGCCATTTGCACCGCGAACTCGATCGCCTCGACCAGACTGTCCTCGTTGGCGATGCCCTTGCCGGCGATGTCGAAGGCCGTGCCGTGGTCGACGGAGGTGCGGATGATCGGAAGGCCGAGCGTGACATTGACGCCGGAGAGCGCTTTCCACTCACCAGTCGCGGGATCGACGTTGAAGCCGAGCAGCTTCACCGGGATATGGCCTTGATCGTGATACATAGCGACCACCGCGTCGTACTGGCGCGCGCGCAACTTGACGAAGACCGTGTCGCCCGGAACGGGTCCATAAACGCTAAAGTCGGCGGACGCGTAGGACGCGACGACAGGCGCCGTGATGTCGATATCCTCACGGCCGAAAATCCCGCCTTCGCCGGCGTGCGGATTGAGCGCGGCAATGGCAATGCGGGGATGGGCAATGCCGAGGCCGCGCAGCGCCTCGACCGTCAACTCGATAACCCGCCGCAACCGTGGTTCGGTCAGTTTCGACGGGACCTGTGCAAGGGCGACATGAGTCGAGACATGGCTGACGCGGAAATCGCCATGGGCAAGCATCATCACGGAATCGCTGGCGCCCGTCAGTTCCGCCAGCATGTCGGTATGGCCGGCATAGTGATAGCCGGCCAGGTTGAGCGCTTCCTTGTTGAGCGGGGCAGTAACGATGCCCGCGATCGAACCGGCCTGAGCCAGGCGAACGGCTTTTTCGATGGCGAGATAAGCAAGGCGTCCGCCTTCGGCCGACATCACGCCTGGTTCGATGGGGGTCCGCTCCGGTCCGGCCTCAAGAATAGTCACGGGCGGAAACGGGCCTGCGACCGAAGCCGACGGCTCTTCCTCCTCGATGCGCCCGGAAATCGAGTCCATCGCGCGCATCGCGGCAACGCTGCCGATAATGAGAAGCGACAACGTCCCGTCGGCAAGCCGCGGCCTCAGCCGTGCACATGCCTTCGCGATGATCTCGGGGCCAATGCCCGCGGGATCGCCCATCGTTATGCCGAGTCTTGGACCAGACATGCATGCCCCTAATCGGTCAATTGTGATCATCTTCTAATCCCTCCCACCTCAAATGCGCAATAGTTTTCTTTTTTCGTCATCTGCAACCATTGAAATGACGAAAATCCTCCGCCAGCCGCCCGCTTCGAGGGCTCGGCATCGGCTTTCCCAGCTCCTGAGACATTGTTTGACGCTATTTGGCGGGTTTGGTCGTACTCGACGACGCCTGGCGGTGATCTGTCTCGATCAGCGATGCGCCAAAGCCGCGAGCCTGCAGAGCAGGTCACTATCGCCGAATGCGCCGGATTTCGAAATGGTGGCCAGCCCCTCGAAAACGCCGTCTTTGATTCTGGAAACCGGAAGTCCCGGCTCAAACTCGCATTCGACCGTGAGCTCGATGGCGCGGAGGGTGTCGCAGACCGATCGCAATGTCTCACCCCCGGTGACGAGCAAGGTGCCCGGCTTCGGCAGACCCTCGAGGAGCGAGGCAAACACCTTGCCGATATGATCGGCCACGACGTGGCGATCGCCCGATGCGATGACACTGACAACCGACGGCTCCCCGCGCATCATCCGTTTCGTCAAACGCATTTTTGCGTCGTCGATGCCGCGTTCAATGACGATATGCCCGTTGGCATGCGTGGCGCCAAAGAGGGCCACCTGTCTCGCGGTGACCTCATGATCTGTGCCGACAAGGGCCAGGAATGGAGCGGGAAACGCAGGCGCGGGCTTGGGCGGCACATTCATGTGCCGTGCAAGCGCCGCCGCCAAGCCGCCTGCGCCGACCCACAACGTCGATCCCTCCGGTACCGCCGCGACGACCTTGTCCAGGTCTGCGTCCGTTTCGGCGTCGTAGAGCGTAATGAAACCCAACGGGCGCGCCCCTGGTGTCGAGCGCCCAGCCGGGAAGCGCTGGCCCAGGCCGGCGACAAGGTCGGGACCCACCATTTCGGGTCGATCGAGGCGCCATTGGCGTCCAAGGCGCGTGACACGTCCCTGAAACGGGAACGCCGGTGCCAGAATAACACGCTGGTACGTCCGGTCGACGATGCAGGCCTCGATTTCGGCCATCACGTGGCCACGCAAAAGGCTGTCGATCTTCTTGAAACTCAGCTGTCCGCCGGCGAGCCATGGCGCAAGCGTCCGGTGTCGCTCCACGGCCGTCGCCACCGGTCCCTCCCGGGTGGCGGCATCGATGGCCAGGCGCCCCGAAAAAGCGCGGTCCAGCTGCCAGCTCACCCCAATGCCATTCCCAGGCGATGCGAAGGAAACCGCGCTGTCCAGGGCGCCGGTCAGGTCGTCCGCGACGACCCGGATATCCGTGGCCTCAAGGGCGCTCAACTCAAGAGCCCGAACGGCTGACGCGCACGACCCTGACGTCCACGTCGAGCGTCCGAAGATTGGTGAGGTGAGCCTGATCGATGCCGTCGTCCGTAATGATCTGGTGGACATCGGCCAGACGGCAGATGGTGCAGAAATTGGGGGCGGTGAACTTCGAATGGTCGGCGAGGACGACGACGCGCCGCGCCGCGGCAATCATCGCCTGCTTCATTGCCGCAACCTCAAGCGAGGTCTCCGTGAGCATGTCTCCGGTGATGGCATGAGTCCCCAGAATGGCCACGTCGGCGTGAATGGTCCGCAGGAAATTCTCGCCAGGCTGGCCGATCAGAGTCAGCGAACCAGGTTTGCAAGTACCTCCGGGCATCACGAGACGTATTTCCGGCACGGCTGCCAGGATCTGCGCGATCGCAAGGCTGTTGGTGACGGCCGTGAGAGGGATAGGCGCGGCAGCGATCGCGCGGGCGACTTCCAGAACGGTCGTGCTCGCGTCGAAAATGACGCTCTGGCCGGCTCGAAGTTCCGACATCATGGCGGCGCCTATGGCCGCCTTCTCAGCCCTGGCGAATTGCGCCGCGGTGGCGAGATCCGGCTCGAAGGTGGCCAACTCCGTGCGTTGCAGCATCGCCCCCCCATGCGTTCGCTCCAACGCACCTTGCCTTTCAAGCGTCTCTAGGTCGCGCCGGATCGTCGAAGGTGATGCGCCGATGAGATCGATGAGTTCCTGAACGCCGACCGCTCCTTCCCGTTTAAGGCATTCGAGGATGAAGGCGTGACGCTTGGCGGGAATGAGGTCGACCCGACCGCGGCCGCTGTCGTCTTCCCATGACCCGGCGGGCACGGCGGGCGCTATGTCCGCCACCGACGATTTTCGGACGTTCCTTGCCACGTTCGCATCTCCGCATGAATCACTGCGCGCCGAGGATCGCGATACCACGAATCCCCCAAGCTAGCCCAATGATTTGTCACCCTGATGAGCGAATGGCTACTATTTTTGGTTGTCCTAGAATTATTTTGACTGATTTTGACCGTATGTGGTAATCAAACTTCGTCAACTGTCGCCACCAGAGGATTGGAAAAGGGCAGTTCTGGTCAAAATCGAGATGAACCAGCAATGCAAAGGGCCTGTGGGCTGCGTTGCGAACCGGGTTGGAGGAACCATGTTTTTGTTGTCGAGGCTGAAGTCAGCCGTCATCGGCGTCGCTGCCGCGGCCTTCCTGTCAACGACAGCCGTCGCGGCGGACGGCCCAACAGTCGGCGTAGTGGTGCCGACCTTGGATGCGCAATTCTGGAACAGCTATGTCGCCTTCATGAAGAAGGGAGCGGATGAGCTCGGCGTGCATCTGGTCGTGCTCAACGCCGACAACAAGCCCGACCAGATGGTCAAGTCGCTTGAGGATCTGGTGGCCCAGAAAGTTGACGGCATCATCTTCACTCCCTATTGGGCCACTGCCGCCCGAGGGCTTACGCTGGCGAAGGAAGCCGACATTCCGGTCATATTGACGGACAGCTACCCGGACTTTTCGCCTCAAACCGAGCGTTTCCCCAACTACATCGCCTTCATCGGGCCGAGCGATGAAGATGCCGGATACCAAATGGCCAAGACGCTGTTCGCTGCGATCAAGCCCGGGCCGGATGGCAAAAAAGTGATCGGCGTGGTCAACGGCACCGCTGGCACATCGGTGGCCATTGATCGCCGCAAGGGGCTGGAAGACGCTCTCAAGGAGGCGCCCGACGTCCGCGTCGCCGGTGAAGTCGACGGCAATTTCGTCCGTGATACGTCGCAGACGGCTTTTGAATCACTCTTCCAGGGCAATCCTGACATCACGGGCGTCTGGGCGGCGAATGGGGGGACCGCGACCGGTGTCATGGCGGCTCTCAAGAACCACGGCAAGGCGCCCGGGAAGGACGTCATGGTCGTCGGAATGGATCTAAACCCTGAGAATGTCGAAGCGGTGAAATCCGGCGACCTGCTTTTCGACATCGGCGGTCACTGGCTTCAGGGCGGCTTCGCGCTTGTAACTCTCTTCGACCAGATCAAGGGCATTCCCGTGCCGCCCGCCGCCGACAACGTCAAGCTGAAGCTGCTGCCGCTGACCAAGGATCGGGTCGCGCAGTTTGAAAAGGACTTTCCAGGCGGTGTGCCCACCTATGATTTCCGGCAGCACTCCCGCTTCTACAACAAGGACGCCAAGCCAGCCGTTTTCGAGATGCAATACAGCAACTGAACGCACTTTCGGCCCTGCCTGCCGCCTTACGGTTGCGGGCAGGCCTCACCCTAGTATTGGACGCGTTCGGTTCATGACGCTTACCGCGAGCAATTTGCATAAGAGCTACGGCCAGACACGTGCTGTGAATGGCGTCTCGATTGAGCTGCGGCCGGGTACGGTTCACGCCATCGTGGGCGAAAACGGAGCCGGCAAATCGACGAGCCTGCGCATGCTTGCCGGTGCCGAACGGCCTGATGCCGGCGAAATGACGTTGAATGGCGCAAGATACGCCCCTCCAAGTGTCATCGGGGCGGCGACCCTTGGCGTGTCGCTCGTCTACCAGGAAATCACGATCAATCGCTCACTGTCCGTTGCGGAGAACATCTTCATCGACCGCCTGCGGATGTTCGCCGGCAGCCTCGGTTTTATCGACCGCAGACGCATGGAATCGGTAGCGCAGGCGATCCTCGAGCGGATCGGCGCGCAGATATCGGTCTCATCCGATACGGGTCGGCTCAATCTTGGTGAGCTGAAATGCATCGAGATCGCTCGAGCTCTCTCTACAAGTCCGAAGATTCTCCTTCTAGATGAATCCACCGCCTATCTGGATCATCGCGAGGTTCAGGCTGTCCTTCGCGTCATCGGTGAGCTCAAGGGGCAGGGGATGACGATAGCCTTCGTTTCCCATCACCTCGACGAGGTGCTTGCCGTCGCGCAAGAACTGACGATTCTCAAAGATGGGCAATTTGTCGGGACGTATCGCACGAGCGAGATTGCGCCGCGTGAAATTCATCACCGCATGGTGGGGCGCGAGCTTGCGAAAAGCATCTATCCGCCGCGGCCGGCGAAAGATCCGGGCAAGACGGCGCGGGGCCCCATCGTTCTTGAAGTCAGCGACGTTGCGGTTGGGCGCGAGCTCAACAACATCAGCCTGGATGTTCGCGCCGGCGAAATTCTTGGCCTTGCCGGATTGAAAGGCGCCGGCGCCAAAGCGCTGTTTGCGGCCATTTGCGGCGACTTGCCTTTGCGCCATGGCTCCATGAAGCTCGCGGGCGGTTCATACGCGCCGTCGAGCCCGACTTTCGCCTGGCGACAGGGCGTCGCTCATCTGCCGGGCGACCGCAACAATGAAGGTCTGATTGCCGAGTTCAGCGTACTCGACAATCTGGTGATGGCCCGCCCACCGCGCCATGGGCCGGTCTTCGATCGCGCCGCTGCAATCACCATCGCGGGCGATCTCGTCGCCCAGATCGGCATCAAGGTGCAAAGCGTCGATGCGTCCTGTCGTTCGCTCTCGGGAGGCAATCTGCAAAAGGTGGTGATCGGCAAGTGCCTGGCCGTCGGACCTCGCCTGCTGCTGCTCAACAATCCTACGCGCGGCGTCGACGTCGGCGCCCGCGCGGAAATCTACCGCATCATACGGCAGTGGGCGGCGCAGGGCCTCGCCATAATCCTGTCTTCTGAAGACATGCCTGAACTGATCGGCATGTCGGACCGCCTGCTGGTGCTCCGACAAGGATATGTCACGCATCGCATCGAGACGGCAGCGGATGCCACCGAACATGACATCATTGGACATATGGCCTGACCATGGAAACGAACGAGACAGCCGGGACAACGGCGATGCCGAACGCAAGCGGCGAACCGATCCGCAACGCAGGCAGGCTCGAACTCATCAAGCGCAGCTTTCCGCTTGCCATGCTCGTTCTGCTGATTGTGATTTTCTCGATATTGTCGCCGCGCTTCCTGACCTTCAGCAACCTTCTCATCGTGCTTCAACAGGGTACGGTGCTGCTGGTTGCCGCGCTCGGCATGACCTTCGTCATTATGGCCGGTTCCATTGATCTTTCGGTCGGCTCAATCGTGGCGATCGCGGCGTTGGTGACCGCCTTCACGTCCAGCAGCCTTGGGGCTGCGGCCATCATCCCGGCTATTACCGTTGGCGCGGCTGCCGGCCTGGTCAACGGCGTGCTCCTGGCCAAGGGCAAGGTGCCGTCCTTCATCGCAACGATGGGAGCGATGGTTGTCTACCGTGGCATCGTGCTTCTTTTCACTCGCGGCGCTCCTGTCTCGATCGAGGACGAGCAATTTCTGGACACCTACACCAATCGAACTTTGGGCATTCCCCATTCCGTTATCATTGGCTTGGTGCTCACTCTGATTGCCTACGGCATCATCAACAGGACAGTGTTTGGGCGTGAGGTTCGCGCCATCGGCGGTGGGGAGCGCGTGGCCATTTTAACGGGCATCCAGGTCGCCCGCGTGAAAATCTACATGTACGTGCTTCTCGGGGCTTTGTGCGGCATAGCAGGATTGCTTCAGGGCGCTCGCGCTATGGCAGCCACGGCGCAACTCGGCGAGGGGCTGGAACTGGACGTCATTGCCGCGGTCGTGGTCGGCGGAACGCCTTTGACGGGAGGTGTGGGAAGTGTCGTCGGTACTGTGCTGGGAGTTCTGATCATCACACTGCTGTCGAACGGCATGAACATGACCGGCGTCGATCCATACCTTCAGAATATCGTCAAGGGAACTGTTCTGGTTTGCGCCGTCTTCGTCACCATCGACCGCAAGAAGATTGGCATCATCAAGTAGAGGCAACGGAGGTCGGATGGACCGCAGACCACATCACATGAGATGCGTCCTCAAGACTGGTAGGATTTCGGCTCGCTTCCATTGAAGAAAGCCCAGAAGCTCTCATAGACCAGATCGGGGCGATGCTCGGCCGGGTAGTGGCCGGTCGGAATGGCCCAGCCTCGGAGATCCGGCGCCCATGGGGTCCAGGCTTCGATCGGCTTCAGATGCCGCCCGACATGGCTGTTGCTCCCCCAAATCACCATGACGGGGCACTGGATTGTTTTCTTGCCGAAGTCGGCCGCGTCCATGGCTAGGTCGAGCGTCACGGTCGCTCGGTAGTCCTCGCACACCGCGTGGATCTGTTCGGGCGTCGTGCAGCGGGCATATTCCTTGAAGGCTTCCGGCGTGAATATCTCCAGGCCCACGCCTTTCTTGTTGAGCTTGTAGTTGATGTAATAGTCGAGGTCGGCGCAGATCAGCTTCTCGGGGAAGGGCGCCTTCTGCGCCATGAAGAACCAGTGATAGCTCTCCAGGCCCCAGCCGAGCGTCACATTGGTGAGAAGATGATAGGTCGGAATGATGTCGAGCGCGCAAAAACGCGTGATCCTGTCAGGTTGATCGAGCGCCATGCGAAATCCGACGCGGGCGCCGCGGTCGTGGCCGGCAAGGGCGAATTTCTCAAAGCCGAGCTCGCTCATCACGTCAAAAGCGTCCTCGCCCATGGCGCGGAAACTGTAGGCGGCATGGTCGTCGCCGCCGTCGGGTTTCGAACTGTCGCCATAGCCGCGCAGGTCGATCGCCACCACGGTGAAGGATTTCGCCAGCGACGGTGCGATCCGGTGCCAGCTCACATGCGTCAGCGGATTGCCGTGGACGAGCAGCAAGGCCGGCCCTGACCCCGCGACGGCGACATTGATCTCGGCTCCCCTGGTTTTGATCCTTCTATAGGAAAACCCCTCCATCAGCTTGCCATGGCTCTCTTCAAGCGGAGGCATGGCGGATGCTGCGATCGTCGAGACGTGTCTATCGTTCATGGTGCGCTCCGATAAAATCGTCCAAAACTCCTCCGTAAATCGAAGACTGTCAACAATTTTCAGTTGACTTTTCCAAAGCGCGACGCAACATGCCGCCACTGTCGTCACGAAGCCAAGGCTTGCGCGGCCGAAACGTGTCGATCACCGCCGTCAGCCAAAGGGACGTCGCCATGGCAAATTCGGATCAATCCTTGCGCAAGGCGACTTTGCCGCGGCTGGTTCTGCTGCTTGGCGACATGACAGGCATCGGCCCCGAGCTTGTCGCCCGTGTGCTGTCCGATGGCCGGCTTTCCGATGCTGCGCGCATTGCCGTTCTCGGTGACCGTCGCGTCTTGGAAATGGGTGCCCGCGACGCCGGCGTATCGCTTTCCATAACGACCGTGCCGGACATCGCCTCGGTCGACTGGAATGCAGCCGGGACGCCCATCATCGATCTCGGCAACATCGATCCCGTGTCCTTGCCGCGCGGCGTGGTTTCGCCGGAGTCCGGGAAATTGACGGGGGACACGTTGGCCGAGGCGGTGCGGCTGGCGATGAAGGGCGAGGTGGACGGCATCACCTTCGCCCCGCTGAACAAGGCGGCGCTTCACGCTGGCGGCTGGAAGTTCCCGGATGAGCACAAGATGTTCGCCCATCTGCTTGGACACAAGGGCTATTTCTCCGAAATGAACGTGCTCGACGGCCAATGGATGTCGCGCGTCACCTCGCATGTATCGATGCGCACGGCTCTCGACCTGATCACCCATGAGAGCATCATCGAGGCGATCGAGCTCGTCGACGGCACAATGCAGCGCGCTGGCGTGAAGAAGCCTCGCATCGCCGTCGCGGCGCTCAACCCTCATGCCGGCGAGAACGGGCTGTTCGGCCGCGAGGAGATCGACCTGATCGGTCCGGCGGTCAAGGCCGCCGCGGCAAGGGGCATTGACTGCAGCGGTCCTTTCCCCGCCGACACCATCTACATCAAGGCCTTCGCCGGCGACTATGACAGCGTGGTCGCCATGTACCACGACCAGGGGCAGATCGCGACGAAGCTGCGCGGCTTCAACCGCGGCGTCACCGTTACGGCCGGGCTGGAAACCGTCTTCACGACCCCGGCGCACGGAACCGCCTTCGATATCGTTGGCAAGGGTGTGGCCTCGACAGGGGCGCTGGAGAGCGCCGTACGACTTGCAGCTCAGCTCGCGCGCCGCAAGGGTGCCGAGCGCGAAGAAGCCGCGGCTTGACCATTCAGCCAATCCGCCAGGGAAGCAAATGACGAAGTCCAACAGTTTTCGTATCGCGGTCATTCCCGGCGACGGGATCGGGAAGGAAGTCGTGCCGGAGGGCGTGCGCGTCCTCGAGAAGGTCGCGTCGCGCTACGGCATTGGCCTGTCGTTCGACTGGTTCGATTTCGCCTCCTACGATTATTATGCCTGTCACGGCCGGATGCTGCCCGAGGACTGGAAGGCCAGGATTGGATCGCATGACGCGATCTTCTTCGGCGCGGTCGGCTGGCCGGCCGGCGTGCCCGACCATGTGTCGCTGTGGGGATCGCTGCTGCAGTTCAGGCGCGAGTTCGATCAATACGTCAATCTGCGGCCGGTGCGCCTGATGCCGGGCGTGCCGAGTCCGCTCGCCGGCCGCGGCCCCGGCGACATCGACTTCTGGGTCGTGCGCGAAAACACCGAGGGCGAGTATTCCTCGATCGGCGGCCGCATCTTTCCGGGCACCGAACGCGAAGTGGTGGTGCAGGAAACCGTCATGACGCGCATCGGTGTCGACCGTGTGCTGAAGTTTGCCTTCGAGCTTGCCGCCAAAGGCAAGCGCAAGCATCTCACCTCGGCGACCAAGTCGAACGGCATATCGATCAGCATGCCCTTCTGGGACGAACGCGTGGAGGAGATGGCCAAGGCTTTTCCAGACGTGCGCTGGGACAAGTACCACATTGACATTCTGACGGCCCAGTTCGTGCTTCATCCCGACTGGTTCGACGTGGTCGTGGCTTCGAACCTCTTCGGCGACATCCTTTCTGATCTCGGCCCGGCCTGCACGGGTACGATCGGCATCGCGCCGAGCGCCAACATCAATCCAGAGCGCAATTTCCCATCGCTGTTCGAGCCGGTCCACGGCTCGGCGCCGGATATTGCCGGGCAGGGGATCGCGAACCCGATCGGACAGATCTGGTCGGCCGCGATGATGCTCGACCATCTCGGACAGAGCGAGGCCGCAGCCGGGATCGTTTCGGCCATCGAGACGGTGCTGGCCGAGCGCTCGCTGCGCACCCGGGATCTTGGCGGCGCCGCAGACACTGTCGAGTGCGGCAAGGCGGTTGCGGCCGCCCTCTGAGCGACTGCTCGGGGTTGGAGACCCGGTACGCCATCACGGCCAGCGGACCAACCAGTTCTGCGGAAACCGGGCCTAAAGCATGTCTTCCGAAAGTGGGAACCGGTTTCGGGATAAAGACATGCGTAAAATCAAAACCCAAAGCGCATGGCGCGAATCTGAAAGATCGCGACGCGCTTTAGGCCGGCGGGGTTGCGGCCCGGGCAATGGCGGCAGCGTCTTGGAGGCTCTCGATATCCCAGCACAGATCCCGCAGGCGCGTCGTGGCCTCGTTGCCCAGAACCGGTTCGGCCAGCCCGTTGAACTTTGCGTTCAGATCGCTATCGCTCATCGGGCGCGCCAGGCTGCCGATCGCATGCTCGACATGCTTCCTGAGAACGCGGCCGTCCTTTAGCCTGATGGTCACATGACATTCGTCTTCGGCGACGGTGTGTGACGCCGTGGCCCTGACGCGATCGCGCAGCGCGACGACTTCCGGATCGCGGACGCGGGCGTCGCTGTACTCTTCCTCGCCGGCGCGGCCTTCGATGATGGCGACCGCCGCCGAATGATAGACGCTGAACTTGCCTTCGAGGCCGACCTGCGGCGTCTTCTTGCCGGTCAGTTCCAGCACCAGCGGGTCGACTTCCAGTTCGATGCTTTCGATCCCGGCGGCCTTCAGGCCGAATTCATTGCGCAGCTGCACGCAACCGTCGATGATCGGGTGGATGACGATGCCGCAGGCGAACGGCTTGTAGGTGTTGAGCGCGATCTCGAAACTGTCGCCCAGGCCTTGGGTGATCTCGTCGAAGTTCCGCTCGGTCGACATCACATGGGCGAAACCGCGCGGCGCCTCGAGCACCCGGTTGGATGACGTGAAGTCGCGTTGCGCGAGCACGGCAGAAAGCAGCCCGTTTTGCGCAGCCCGGCCCGGATGGAAGCTCTTGCACATGGTGCCGAACATCTCGCGGAAGCCGGAAGACTGCGTGCCGGCGATGCCGAGCGCCCAGATCATCTGCTGCTCATTCAGGCCGAGCAGCCGTCCAGCGGCGGCGGCGGCTCCAAACACGCCGGCCGTTCCGGTGATATGCCAGCCGATGTCGTAATGCGCGGGATAGACCGCGTTGCCGATGCGGCACTCGACTTCCACGCCGAGGATGAAGGCATGCAGGAGGTCGCGGCCGCTGATGGGCTGCAACTGCGCCAGGCTGAGGATCGCCGAGGCGACCGGGCCCGCGGGATGGATGATGGTCCTCAGATGCGTGTCGTCGAAATCGAAGACATGGCTGGCGATGCCGTTGAGGAGCGCGGCATTGAGCGCATCCAGCCGCTCGCCGCGACCGAGCACGGCAGCCTGATCCTTGCCGGCGAATGGCGAGATGGCCCTTAGGGCAATGTCGACGCTCGGATGTTGGGATCCGCCCACCGCGCAGCCTGTCCAGTTGAGGAAGGAGCGCACCGCCTCGCGCCTGACATTCGCGGGCACGCTTTCAGTGGGCGCGGACACGACATAGCGAGCCAGTGTGGCTGTGACGTCCATCATTTGATCTCCCCGGATCGCCGTTGCGCGGGACTGTCTGGCGCAGGCGTGCATTGTTGGTCGGCGCGCATCACGCCATGAAGGCCCCGCCATTCACGTGGACGGTCTGGCCGGTGATGTAGCGGGCCGCCGGCCCGCAGAGGTAGCGCACGAGCGAGGCCACTTCTTCCGCCGTTCCAAGCCGGCCGGCCGGTGGCAGTTTGCCGGCATGATGCGAGGGCTCGCGGCCTTCGCGCACGGTGTCGATCATCCCCGGAGCAACGCAGTTCACCGTGATGCCGTCGCCGGCAAGATCATGCGCAAGCGCGCGGGTGAACCCGGACAGACCAGCCTTGGCGGTGACGACATGGGCGCGGCCGCCGGCGCCGGTATGCGCCGACAGGCCGCCGATATTGACCACCGCCCCGCTTCCGGACCTCCTGAGATGGGGGAGCGCCGCATGGGTGGTCAGGAAGGCGCCATCGAGGATGATCGAGATCACGTCGCGCCATTCGGCAAAAGTCATATTCGCGAAGGCGGTTTCGCGGCGGACCGCCGCGCTGTTGACGAGTATGTCGATACCGCCGAACTCCCGGACGGTGGCGCCGATCAATGCCTCGACGGCATCGGCATCGACGACATTGGCCAGCACGGTCTTGGCCTTGCCGCCGGCGGCCGCGATCTCGTCGACGACCGACTGAGCTTCAGCCTGCGAGGTGCGGGCGTTCACGATCACGGCGGCTCCGGCGCGTGCGAGTTCCAGCGCCATGATGCGTCCGATATTGCGGGCTGCCCCGGTCACGATGGCGACGCGGCCCTCCAATTCCCGTGTGTCGGTCATGCGAAGCTTCCCTCGGCGTGGCCGGCATGGCGGCAGTCGGCCCGGTTCATACGACGTCCCCGGATCCGGCAGCCTGGCCGGCCGGATACCCGGTACCGGCCGGCAGGGTCATGCGGCTCTTGCCGCTCAGCACGTGGAGGAATGCCGCCTCCATGGCCGCAGCCGCATCGCGTTCCTGCAATGCCTTGACGATGCGGCGATGCTCCACATTGGAGACTTCCAGGCCGCCGCCCTGAAGCAGGGCGCGCTCGCGAAACAGATGCAGCTCCTTCACGAGCTCGGAATAAGCTTTGTGCAGCCGAGCGTTTCCGGCGAAGCGCAGGATGGAATCATGGAATTCCAGGTTGAGCGGATAATAGAGGTCCAGCGAGTGCATCCGCACCGCCTCTTCCATGCGCTCTAGCAGGCCTTCGAGCTCCGAGAGCTGCGCCACCGTCGCCTTCGTCGCCAGCAGCCGCGCGGCTGAGGCAAAAAGGCCGGCGCGCACATCATAGAGCTCGGCGGCCTGGTCCTCGTCGATCCTGCGCATGAACACGCCACGGTTCGGAACCAGTTCGAGCAAGCCCCTTTCGGCGAGCGCCCGGCATACCTCGCGAACGGGGCCACGACTTACAGAGAAGCGGACGGCCAGCGAATTCTCGTTCAGCCTCTCACCCGGAGCGAATTCGCCCGACAGGACAAGGGTCTCCATCTCGCGCCGAAGCACGCTGGTCAGCGAATGGTTCTGAAGAAATTCCAGTTCTGCTTTCATGAGTCGGTGATCTACCATTTACTGAAAACTGTCAACAGAATACACTTCTGTCCGCCAAAGGCATTCCCCAGCGACTGACAGGAAAGATCAAGAGTTTCATGCTTCGAAAAGACGCTCACGTGGCGACGGATGCATCCGCGCCTCCACCAAGTCTCCTCGACCTGGGCCTGGCCTTCACCAAGCTCGGCATCACCAGCATTGGCGGCGGGGTGAACGGTATGATGCACACCGAATTCGTGACGAACCGTGGCTGGTTCACCGACAGGCAGTTCCTGTCCGGGCTCGCGCTCGCTCAGTCCTTGCCCGGCGTCAATGTCGCAAACCTGGCGCTGTGGCTCGGATATCAGCTCAGAGGGTCTGTCGGCGCCCTGGTGGCGCTGGGCGCGGTGGTGCTGCCCCCCGCCTTCGCGATCCTCCTGATAGGGAACCTGGTGCTGAGGCTGAGCGCCGATCCCGTGATCGGGGCGCTGCTCGCGGGCCTTGCCGTCGCGGCGACAGGGCTATCGCTTTCGGTCGGTTATCTCGCCATGCGCTATGCGTGCATCGACGTCGTCTCCGCGATCCTGTTTGGATGCACGCTGATCGGCGTGACGGCCTTCCATTTTTCCGCTCTCGCGGTCGTTGCAGCGCTCGCGCCCATCGGCGTTGCCTACGGCTTTCTGAGAACCCGGCATTGAAAGACGATAATCTCCTCGTCAGCCTGTTTGTCGTCTTTGCGCCCTTGTCCTTGATGGCCATCGGCGGCGGTTCCTCAATTCTGGGAGAACTGCAGCACAGCGTTGTCGACGGCCGGCACTGGCTGACCAACAAGGCGTTCCTCGACATGTTTGCCATCTCCCGTGTTGCGCCGGGACCGGGAACCCTGATCGTCACGTTGATGGGGTGGCATCTTGCCGGTTGGGCCGGCGCGATCGTCGCGACGATCGCGATCTTCGCGCCGTCGTCGCTGCTCGTGGTCGTGATCGCGCATTTCTGGCACAGCCGTCCCAATGCAGCATGGCAAGGAGCGATGGTCTATGGTCTGGCGCCACTTGCGGCGGGACTGGTCCTGTCGAGCGCCATCACTCTCCTGAGCAATGCGCGTGGTGGGTGGGTCGCCTGGAGCGTCGCGGTTGGTATCGGTGTCGCGGCAAGGAAGGTCAAATTGGGGCCGCTGACGCTGATGATCATCGGGTCCTTCGCTTTTTGCGGGTTACTGATGGCTGCCGGGTAGAAATTCGGTTCCCCGGCCGACGTGGTCACGCAAGGGTGTTTCGTGAAGATAGTCGTCAGTTAATTGTTGACAATTGACAGAATTAGGCGAAACGTTAGCGAAGAGGCACAGGCGGCACCGCTTGTGGGACGTTCGGGAGGACCCATGGCCTTTGTAGAACTCGACAAGCTGACCAAGCGCTACGGCCAGTTGACGGTCGTCAAAGAGGTCGACCTGGCGATAGAGAAAGGCAAGCTGGTCTGTCTGCTTGGCCCATCCGGCTGCGGCAAAACCACGACACTGCGCCTCGTAGCGGGATTCGTTCAGCCGTCGGATGGCCAGATCCGCGTCGGCGGTCGCGTCGTATCGTCTCCGAAAGCCAGCGAGCCGCCGGAGGCGCGCAATATGTCGATGATCTTCCAGAGCTATGCGCTCTGGCCCCATATGACGGTATTCGAGAATGTTGCGTACGGTTTGCGACTGCGTCGCCTGGGCAAGGCCGATATTCAGACGAAGGCGAGCCGCATTCTGCAGGCGACCAAGCTCGAGAGCCTGGCCGAGCGCTATCCCGGCGAGTTGTCCGGCGGCCAACAGCAGCGTGTTTCCCTGGCGAGGGCGCTTGTCATAGAGCCGGAGACACTTCTGCTGGACGAGCCGCTTTCCAACCTCGATGCAAACCTTCGGGAGGAGATGCGGTTCGAAATCCGCCGGCTGCACGACGAGTTCCGCTACACGACCGTTTATGTCACCCACGACCAGACCGAAGCGATGACTGCTGCAGATGTCATCGTGGTGATGAACCAGGGCAATGTCGAACAGGCCGGTTCTCCCGAGGACATCTACGAACGTCCGCGCTCGGAGTTCGTCGCGCAGTTCATCGGCGGTGCCAACATCTTCAAGGGAAAGCGGGTCGGGACAGACACGGTCGATTGCGGCAACGGACTGGTGCTCCGGTGTGGCAGCGGCGACTACGCCGCCAGCGGCCAGATGGCGGTCTCCGTGCGGCACCACGACTTGCATCTCACGAACGAGAAGCCGAGCGGCGATCTGGCCAACTGGACGTCCGGAAAGGTCCTTCGTCAGGTCTATCTCGGCTCCCACCGCGATTATCTAGTCAGTCTATCAGGTGGCGAAACCGTGCGGGCGATCGCGCCCGTCAACGTCGCGATCCCGGAAAACCAGCAAGTTTGGCTTCATTGCCCACCTGATCGCTGCCGGGCGCTCGCGCATTAAGGGAGAGAGACATGTCCAACACGAACGTCGCAGCAGGCGCGCTTCTGGCGGCCTTGACATGGAGTCAGATAGCCTGGGCAGCCCCGCCCGAGCCCTACAAGGTCACGGACGAGCTCGTCGCCGCGGCGACCAAGGAGGGGGCGGTCGTGTACTACACCTCGACCGACGTGCAGGTTGCCGAGAAACTGGGTGCCGCATTCGAGGCGCATTATCCGGGTATCAAGGTCCAGGTCGAGAGGGCCGGTTCCGAGCGTGTCTTTCAACGCATTGGCCAGGAATACTCGAGCGGCATCCACAACGCCGATGTCATCGAGACTTCCGATGCATCCCACTTCCTGACGTTCAAGGATCAGAACTGGCTGACGCCGGCCGTTCCGGAGGACGTTGCCAAGATGTGGCCGGAAAGGGATCGCGATCCGGATGGCCTCTACGCAGCGTTTCGTGCCACGCTGACTGTCATTGCCTACCGGACCGACATGGTGAAGGAACAGGACGCGCCGAAGACCTGGACCGATCTGCTCGACCCCAAATACAAGGACAAGCTGGTGAAGTCGCATCCCGGTTACAGCGGCAACGTGATGACCGCCACCTATGCGCTTAGTCAGCTTCTGGGGTGGGACTATTTCGAGAAACTGGGCAAGCAGGGCGTGATGCAGGTGCAGTCCTCGACGGAGCCGCCGAAGGTCCTTGCCCAGGGCGAGCGTCCGATCCAGGCGGACGGCAATGAATACAACGTCTTCATCCTCCAGGACAAAGGCGTGCCGATCAAGGCAGTCTATCCGCCGGAGGGAACCTCCATCGCCTATGGCAACGCCGCGATCCTGGCCTACGCCCCTCATCCGAACGCCGCCAAATTATTCTATTCCTTCATGTTCTCGCAGGAAGCGCAGCAATTGAACGATGATTTCGGCGGCTTGCGTTCGGTTCGGCCGGACGTGAAGGAAAAATCCAACCGGACTCCGCTCTCGCAGATCAAGCTGCTTGAATCCGATCCGGCAAACGTTCGCGATGCGATCGAAGAGATCAAGCAGAAATACGAAGAGTATTTCGGCACTTGAGACACTGCTCGGCGCCGCCTCCGAACCGGCGCCGATCTGACCCGGCGATGTCGCCTCGGGCGGTATCGCGATCGGACCATGGCGCATTCCGTCGACACAGATCAGCTCATGGGTGACAAAGTGACCACCGCTGCATTGTCCGCCGATTCCACCGCCAGACGGCACGTCGGCAGGCTCGATTTGTCGACGCCGCTTTTCCTGCTGCTGGCGACAGTTCTGTGCGTGCTGGTTTTGCTGCCGCTGTTCTGGCTGGGCTACTACAGCCTCACTACCAAGTCGGGATCGCCGACCCTGGCGAATTTCGTCCGCCTCTTCAACGACGCGACCATTCGCCGGGCCTTCCTCATCGCGCTCAGCATGGCGCTTTCCGTCGGCCTGTTCTCTTGCCTCGTCGCCACGCCGCTGGCGTGGCTTGTCGCGCGCACCGACATGCCGGGACAACGTTTTGTGCGCAGTCTGGTCACCGCCTCCTTCGTCACGCCGCCGTTCCTCGGCGCCATTGCCTGGGCGATGCTGGCCGCACCCAACAGCGGTATTCTCAACAACATCTATCGGTGGGCCTTTGGCCTCGACCAGTCGCAGGCCCTGTTCAATATCTATACCTTCACGGGGCTGGTCTTCGCGGTCACCTGTTATTCGTTCCCCTTCGTCTTCACGCTCGTTGCGAATGCCTTCGACAAGGTGCCATCCGACTTGGAGGAAGCCTCCGCAATCCTGGGCGGCAAGCCTGGCACTACGTTGCGGCGGGTTACGCTGCCCATGGTGCTGCCGGCGATGCTCGCGGGCTCGCTCGTTGCTATCGTCCAGGCTTTTACTATGTTCGGTTCACCGGCGATCCTTGCGCTGCCGGCAGGCTTTCATGTCATCACCACCAAGATCTGGAGCTTCTTCCAGTTCCCGCCGAAGCTCGATCTCGCCGCCGCCAGTGCGGTGCCTTTGTTGATTGTCACCATGCTCCTCTTGTGGGGGCAGAGATGGCTGCTCGGACGTCGTGGATATACAGTGCTGGGCGGCAAGAGCGGCACGCCCCGGCGTGTTAAGCTCGGGAATTGGAAATGGCTGGCAGGCGCTTACGTGCTCCTGATCCTGTGCGTGACGATCCTGTTTCCGTATCTGGCGCTGCTCAAGGTGGCCCTGACGCACAATATCTCAGAGCCGCTTAGCTGGAACTCGCTCACCCTCCATAACTTCCACTTCGTGCTGTTCGAATTCTCAAGCACCCGTCTCGCCATCTGGAACACCTTGATCCTTGGGCTGTCGACGGCAACGATCGCGACCGGCATAGCGCTGGTCGTCGCCTACCTCGTTGCGCGCCGCGCCGCGCCGGGTGCCGCCTTCCTGGGCGTGCTTGCGACGGCGCCGATCGCCATTCCGGGAATCGTGCTCGGCGTCGGGCTTTTCCTCGCTTACGCCAATCCGACGTTCGGGCTCTATGGCACGTTGTGGATCCTGCTCATCGCCTTCCTGACGATCGAGCTTCCGGCGGGATATCAGCAGTTGTCATCCGCCTTCCATGGCGTGCATCCGGAGTTGGAAGAGGCCAGCCGTATTCTCGGCGCAACCCGCCTGAAGACTCTTTGGCAGATCACGGCGCCATTGTTGCGCACCAGCCTGATCGCGGCGTGGTGCTTCGTCTTCATCGGCACCATTCGGGAGTTGTCGGCGACAGTCCTCTTGACGACGGCGCAGACCAAGCTCGTCTCCGTCATCATCTACGACCTCAATGAAAGCGGCGACTACGGAGCCATCGCGGTGCTCGGCCTATTGCTGTTGGTCGTCTCGTTCACCGTCGTCTTTATCGCCAATCGGGTTCCGGTTCTTGGCGGAGCCCCGCCAAGGAGCGGCGGTTGACGCGGATGCGCGCTCTGATTCCACAGCATTTGTCGGCGTTTTGCTTGACAAGAGGAAGCATGTCTCGGTCATGGTCTTGGGTCGATGCCGCCGGCATCCCAATTCGACGAAGGAGATCAACCGTGGATGGTGCGCAGGCAAAGCGTTCGCGGCCGGGAGCAAGCGGTGTTATCCATGAAGCATTGAACGGAATTCGTGCCCATGGCTAACGAAACCGAGAATCTGTCGGGATTTTCGCCCATTGACTTCTTGCGCACGCGCTCGCTCGCCAATGTCGTGCAACACGAAATAGAGCGGATGATCGTCGAGGGGGAATTCACACCCAACGAGAGGATCAACGAGAACGCGCTCGCCCAGCAACTCAAGGTCAGCCGGGGACCGATCCGCGAGGCGTGCAGCGCGCTGGCGGCGCTGGGGCTCATCCAGGTGATCCCTAACCGCGGGTTCTTCGTGCGCGAGCTCAGCGAGGAAGAGGCCCTCGATGTCTCGGAGGCACGCGCCTGCATCTTCGCCTGCATGACCATGAAAGTCGCGGAGAGGATCACCGACCCCGAGATTGCCAGGTTGCGCGGGCTCGTCGACCGCATGGACGAATTGGCGAAAACCGGCGAGGTGAGTCAGTATTATCCCGTCAACCTGGAGTTCCATTCCGAGCTGGCGAGGATGTGCGGCAGCGCTCGCCTCGCGCAAATCTATCTGGGCCTTGCCCGTGAACTCCATATCCAGCGCTATCGAGCGCTGGCCAGCGGCGACGTGCTCGACATATCGAACCGCGAGCACCGGGCCATAGTGGACGCCGTTGCCGCCCGCGACCCGCAGCAGGCCTTTGCAGCCGGGCGCGCGCACATCGTCAATGGCACCTCGCGGACGCGCCGGGCTGCCGTGGCTTTGCGGCACTCGTCCGACTGACCACCAAGACGCGTGCGTCTAACTGATTGAAAATCTCCGGGAAAAGCCTGGCCGCCTCCATGCGCCTTTTTCCGACGATGAATCTTGCTAGTCCCTGTTGTCGACAAAAAATTGTTGACAGTTTACCAAAAGTCCCTTCTTACTTCTTTCGCATCACAGGCTCCTGGCCATGGAGTGGAGCGTCGGCTCGCGTCCGGTTCGAGGCATGGCAGGATCGACGGAGAGGATTGTCAATGCACGACACCGCCCAGGCAGGTCTCACAAAATACGTGGCCGAATTCGTCGCATCAGCCGCTCCGGAAGATTTGCCGGATGACGTCATTGCCTTAGGCAAGAAGTCGATCCTGGACGGAATCGGGCTTGCCCTGTCCGGCTCGGTCGCGCAGAGCGGCGACCTCGTGCGCCGCCATCTCGATGAGCTCGGCCTGATGCCCGGTGCGGCAACGGTGATCGGCGCCGGCCGCAAGGTCGCGCCGCGCTTTGCGGCCTTCGCCAATGGCGTCGGCATCCATGCAGATGACTACGACGACACTCAGCTCGCCGTCGCCACCGATCGCGTCTATGGCCTCTTGACCCACCCCACGGCGCCGGCGCTGCCCGCGGCTCTCGCCGTCGGCGAACTGGTCGGAGCTTCCGGCAAGCAAGTAATGCTGGCCTACCATCTCGGCGTTGAGGTCGAATGCAAGATCGCCGAGGCGATCGCGCCTCGGCATTACCAGACCGGATTTCACGCGACGGCGACTTGCGGAACCTTTGCCGCCGCCGCCGCCGCCGCCTCGCTTTTGCGCTTCGACGCAAAAACCACGGCGCGCGCGCTTTCGATCGCCGGCAGCCAGTCGGCCGGCCTGCGCGAGAATTTCGGCACCATGACCAAGCCCTTCCACGCCGGACGCGCATCGGAAAGCGGCGTTGCGGCGGCACAGTTCGCCGCCCATGGCTGGACCGCCACCGACAAGATCCTGGAGGCTCCGCGCGGGTTCTTCAAGGCCGCGGGCGGCGGCTACGATGAAAACGCCATCCGCGGCCGCCTTGGGGCGCCGTGGACATTCGCCAATCCGGGTATCTCGATCAAGCCGCATCCGTCGGGGTCACTGACCCATCCTGGCATGACCGAGATGGCGCGCCTGATCCGCGAGAACAACATCAAAGCAAGCGACGTGAAGCGCGTGCGCGTCGGCACAAACTCCAACATGCCGAATGCGCTCATCCATCACCATCCGCAGGACGAACTCCAGGCCAAGTTCTCCATGGAGTTCTGCATGGCCATCCTTTTGCTCGACGGCAAGGCAGGGCTTGGCGAGTTCACCGACGAGACAACGCAGCGTCCCGATGTGAAGACCATGATCGACAAGGTGGACTTCGTTGTCGACGAGAAGGCCGAGAAGGCCGGCTACCACAAGATGACGACGATCATCGACATCACCCTCAACGACGGCCGTGTCATCCATGGCGAGGCCGACTTCGGCAAGGGCAGCCCAGCCAATCCGATGAGCTACGAAGAGGTCGCCGACAAGTTCCGCGACAACGCGGCTCATGCCCGCCTTGCACCTTCGGCGGCGGACGAAGTCGTGGCGCTGGTGCGCGACCTGGAACGGCAGCCTTCGCTGGAACGGTTGATGGCGCTTGTGGCCAAGGCCGGCTGACCGATCTTCATGCCGCCGCGGCCTCAGCGCCGCGGCAAACCAGAAAGGTTGGCTTATGGCCCATCTCACGATCGGCATCCTCAACGGGGACGATATCGGGCACGAGATCGTCCCCGCCGCCGTGCGCATCGCCCGCACTGCCGCCGCGCGCACCGGTCTCAAGATCGACTGGCGATCGATGCCGATCGGTCGCGCGGCGCTCGACACGCTCGGATCGACAATGCCCGAGGGCACGCTGGAGACGCTCTCGACGCTTGACGGGTTTATCCTCGGGCCGATCGGGCATCGCGCCTATCCCAAGGTGACCGGCGCAATCAATCCACATCCGATCCTTCGCAAGCACTTCGGCCTTTTCGCCAATGTCCGGCCGACGCGTTCCTTTCCCGGTCTGGGCGCCCTGTTCGACGACGTCGATCTCGTTATCGTGCGAGAGAACAACGAAGGCTTCCAGCCGGATCGGAATGTGGTGGCTGGATCCGGGGAATTTCGTCCAACGCACGACACGACAATCTCGGTCCGAGTCATCACCCGCGCAGGCAGCTACCGCGTGGCCAAGGCCGCGCTCGAGCTTGCCAGGACCAGGCGCAGGAAGTTGACAATCGTTCACAAGGACACTGTCTTCAAGCTCGGCTGCGGCATGTTCGTGGAGGAATGCTACCGGGCCGCCGAACAATTTCCCGACGTAGCCGTCGATGAGGTCATCGTGGACACTTTCGCCATGCGGTTGCTGCGGGACCCGCAGACTTTCGACGTGGTCGTCACAACAAACATGTTCGGCGACATTTTGAGCGACGAGGCCGCCGGCCTTGTCGGAGGTCTCGGCATGGCGCCAGGTCTTTGCATCGGCGAAGGCAACATAGCCATGGCGCAAGCCGCGCACGGTTCCGCTCCCGATATCGGCGGCAAGGGCATCGTCAATCCTTATGCCATGATCGAATCCACCCGCATGCTGCTGGAATGGCTCGGCCACAACCGAGGCATTGCCGAGGCGCTTGCCGCGTCGTCTCTCATGGCGAAAGCGACCATAGCCGCGCTCGCGCGGCCCGAAACGCGGACAGGCGACATTCGCGGAACCACCAACACCGAAGGAATGACCGGCGCGATCGTCGCTGCCATCGAGAAGGGAGCTGAAAATGTCCTCGCATAGGATCGCCGTCATCGGCGGTGATGGCATCGGCCCGGAGGTCGTCGAGGCCGGCGTCAAGGTGCTTGAGGCCCTGGCGGCCACGGAGCCGGACCTTGCCTTCGAGTTCGAGCGCTTCGACTGGGGATCCGATTACTACCGTCGGAACGGTCGTATGATGCCGCAAGATGGCCTCGCTCAAATTGAGGGGGTCGATGCGATCTACTTCGGCTCTGTGGGTGATCCAGACCTTCCGGACGACATCACGCTGTGGGGCCTGCGCCTCGCCATCTGCCAGGGGTTCGACCAGTACGCCAATGTGCGGCCGACACGCCTTCTGCCCGGTTTGACCGGCCCGCTGCGGCCCGAACTCGGCCAGCAGATTGACTGGGTGATCGTCCGCGAGAACAGCGAAGGCGAATATGCGGGCGTCGGCGGGCGCGCCCATCGGGGCCTGCCGATCGAGGTCGGCATGGATGTCGCTGTCTTTACCCGCGCCGGCATCGAGCGGATCGCCCAGTTTGCCTGCGAGCTTGCCATCTCGCGTCCGCGCAAGCTCTTGACCGTCGTTACCAAATCGAACGCGCAGCGCCATGGCATGGTGTTCTGGGACGAAGTCGTGCGCGAAGTGGTTCGAGACTATCCCGGCCTGACGGTCGATTGGATGCTGGTTGACGCCATGACCCAGCGCATGGTCAACAAGCCGGGCAGCATCGACACGGTCCTGGCGACCAATCTGCACGCCGACATCCTGTCGGATCTGGCTGCCGCGCTTGGCGGTTCGCTCGGCATCGGCTCGACGGCCAACATCAATCCATCGCGCAGCCGTCCGCCGATGTTCGAACCGATCCATGGCTCGGCCTTCGATATCACCGGCAAGGGCGTCGCCAATCCGCTTGGAGCGTTCTGGACGGCAAGCCTGATGCTTGATCATCTCGGCGAGCAGGCCGCAGCGCGGCGTCTCATGGCCGCAATTGAAACAGTCACCGATCGAGGCGAATATCTTAGTCCGGACCTTGGCGGTTCAGCGCGCACGGCCGAGGTCACTGCCGCCGTGATTGCTGCGCTTTCGGGTGTGAACAGCACGAGTTCATCCCGGTTGGCCGGATAGGGGTACAGCCCGGTCCTGCAGGTTCGACGTCCGATGAATTCGTTATGGACGCGGAACCCGACAATCCCGCTTCCGGTCCCCAAGCTGCCGCGGTCTGGTTTGGAACCTGTTTTGGTCTTGAACCTCGGTCTTCACGTGGCAGCCGCCCACCCGGTGAGCACAATGAGCGCAAACGTCACCAGCGCTCCCGAGACGTAGAGAATCGTCCTGACGCTGCCACCCTTGGCGGCCTTGCCACCACGCAGGTAAATCACCAGGTGGAATAGGCGGGGTGAGCCCAGACCAGGGCCGCCAGCGCGTTTGGCCGGACACCTACGATCATAGCCAGCATCGCAGGCACAACGAACGGCGCGAGGGCCTCAACCGAATTCATGTGAACGCGATCGATCCTATAGAGCCGATTGTCCTCGTCCGCCGGGATGACGGGGCCTGAAAGCGCGCCCGCGAATCCCTTGGAAGCGCCGGAGTAGATCGCCAGCGCCACCGAAATCAGGCAGAGTGCAAGAACGCCAAGAATGCTGGACCAGTAAGCTTCCATTTCCGCACTTTCATCACTTTTTGCGCTGGATCGGACCAGTTCTAGACCCGGCTGTTATGCCACCTTGGAAAAAAGCTCTTGGTACCGCTGCAAGTAGAGTGGCCATCCCTGTTCGCCATCGACGCCGCCCCGCACGCCTTCCCAACCTTCGCCGTGGCGTTCGATATGGCGGTGCTCGATCTCGACCCGGGTGCGGCTTTCCGTCTCGGCCGTGAAGCGGATCTCCCACTCACTTGTTTTGGCGAGATCGGTTTCGATCTGCCATCTCGGGCTTATGTCCCAACTCAGAAGCAGCCGGTTCGGCGGGTCGTAAGCCAGGACCCGGGCGAACCGGCATTCTGAGCCATCTTCGCCCCGGTCGTAGACATGGCCGCCGACTCGCGGCTCGAAGATCGTCTCGGCGATCGGGGCGGCAAGCAGATTGTGCTCGCGCGGCTTGAAGCTGCCGAAATCCTGCGTGAACACCTCGAAGGCGCGGGCGATTGGCGCCTCGACAACAACAGAATGCCTGACGGGTGAGGGGCCTGGCTGCTTGATCATGTCTCGTCCTTCATCGGTAGCTCCACGGCAAGCTTGTAGGCCGCGAGAGTCTTCATCCAGAACTGGTCGATCTCTGCGCGAAAGGTCGCAAGGCCATGCGGGTCGATCCTGTAGATGCGTTCCTTGCCAGAGCGTTTGTCGACCACCAGCCCGGCCTCTCTGAGGACCTTGAGGTGCTGGGAGACCGCCGGCCTGCTCACGGGAAGCACGCTTGCAAGACCGGTGACCGAACTTGGCTGTTCGATCAGCAGTTCGAAGATCGAACGCCGCGTCGTGTCGCCGAGCGCATCCCAATATTTCGCGTTAGTCGTCACTAACGCGAAGCTAGGACGAAGCGTCTGGCCTGTCAATCTTGAAGGGTCAATTTCATGAAGGCAGACACTTGTTTGCGCAGCGCGCTCAACGTCGGACAACCTCTTGGGAGTGCCGAAAGCTGTCGTTCCGCCTTCGGATCCCAGAGCGACCGACAGGCGGTTCTACAATTCGGCATTGACTGGGGTTCTTGGAAGCTTTTCGAACTTTTGGGACGCAGCGCACGCCGAATTGCGGCCGCTATGGACAAAGCAGGAGACTAGATTCGGGTTAAGGATAGCTTTGTAAGCATCGAGTTCTGCTAGGTCCGTCGGATGCACGTTGCGACGTCTGACTTGCTGACCGGCCGCCAGTGCCGCTGGGCACGTTCCGTGTTGCCGTTGCGTCATAAGGACCGCGGTCCTGGAGCAACAAGGAACTGCTTGTGTCACGCGTTAGCCCCGGGATCGGGACCGAAAAGCGTGGCCAGATGTACGACTGCGAGATCAACCGGAGCGGCTTCGACCGCGTAAATCGCCGTCCCGCAAAAAAAGCAAAATGCCCTTACGATCACTTCGCTCATGTTCGGATCATTATACAGACTACAGGGTCCATTTATGGCTATGGAAGACAAGGCGGCAAGAACCCGGGTTCTTGGGTGCCGCAAGTCGCGGCACTCTATGCAGTCACAGATCGAGATCGAATCCTCGTGCAGGTCACAGGTGAACGTCGTGTGGCCACATTCACATTTGCCCCTGAAACCCTTCAGCATCTATGACCCATGGACTGGCAGCTCTGAGGCCCTCCCGCAGCAAAGCAGCGGATCCGGCCGAAAGCAAAGAAAGCTAGTGCTTGTTTCTGTGATAGTGGCGCTGGGCCTTGGCTCGATTCCCGCAAACCGCCATGGAACACCAACGCCTTCGTTTGGTGGCGGATGAATCCATAAAGAGCCAGCTACAGGTTTCACATTGCCGAATGTTCTGGCTGGCGACGTCGGTGATTAGCGTCGACGCCGCGATGGCAAGTCGGCATTGCACGAGCGAAAGGCCGGCCTCGTCGGCAACCGAGTACCATCGCGCAGGTTGAGAAACGCCGGGGATCAGCCGGGCGTGCTGCAACGCCGATCGAAAGTTCATCTCGACAGACGAGCGGTCTGATTCAGCCGGCGTGTCGCCGCTCATCGTCGATGTTATCAGCCGGTAGAGGCTTTCTCGCTGGATCCTCAGTTCCTGAAGACAGTGCTGAGCCAGATCGGGTCTCCTCACTGCGAGGTCTCCGAGTACGCCACACTCCTCGGCGTTGAGGACCTCAGCTGCGACGGCCCAAGTCAAAATGTCCCAATAGGTATTCAAACGCTCCAAATCGCGAGCTTTGGTGTCTCCACCCTGTGTGTTCAGGAAATCGAGGACCTGGTTGCCGGCGATAAAGGACCTCTCCGTCCATTTTTCTGCCAAACCTGTCATCTGCCGATCGCCCTAAGCTTGTTCGTGATCGGTAAAGCTCTCTGCTCCTTCTGCACTGGTTCCAGACGCAACGCCGGAGCGCTTAGTAGTCGCGAGCCGCAGTCGACCTCGGACGGGTGATGATTTTTCTGCATCCGACGATCATTCCTTTTGATTTGCGAGAGGCCGCTCTCGCAGTCTACCTAACCTGAACATCATCGCAAAGAGGTTAGAAAATGACAAGTGAACTTGCTGACGCATGGCCGCTGCCGGGGACCTTCGACTACAAGGGGCAACAAATTCGCTACGGGGTAGTCGGTGAGGGGGCGCCGCTGGTCCTCGTTCACGGAACCCCATTCAGCTCGATAGTTTGGCGGCGGATCGTCCCGTATCTAGCCGACCTTCGACGGGTCTATTTTTATGATCTCCTCGGCTACGGCCAGTCGGAAATGCGGGACGGGCAGGATGTGTCACTTGGAGTGCAGGACAAGGTCTTCGCGGCCTTGTTGCAGCATTGGGGCCTTGAAGAACCGGACGTCGTGGGCCACGATTTCGGCGGCGCCACCGTTCTGCGCGCTCATTTGCTTGGAAACAGAAACTATCGCTCGATGACCTTAGTCGATCCGGTTGCTGTGGCGCCGTGGGGCACCCCGCTCATCCGGCACGCGCGACAATACGAGAATGTGTTTGCCGGTCTACCGCAATACGTCCATGAGGCTATTGTCCCCGCCTACATCTCAGGCGCGGTACATAGGCCGCTCTGCGCAGAGATTATGTCGCTGTACGCTAAGTCTTGGTTCGGGGAGACCGGTCAGAAAGCGTTTTACCGGCAAGTTGCCCAGATGGACGAGCGCTATACTGACGAAGTTGAAACTCGGTATGGCGAAATCCGTTGCCCGGTAACCATCCTTTGGGGCGAGGAGGACAAGTGGATTTCCGTCGAGCATGGCCGCGCCTTGGCTAAGAAGATCCCTGCTTCGGTGCTCAAGGTTATACCCGGCGCCGGACATATCGTCCAAGAGGATGCGCCGGAGGCTATCGTGGCTGCGCTGCTCGGCTTTCTTCCCAGCATCAAATGATGGGTTGAGGGTGGGTGCACCGCCAGGTCGTCCACTTCGGCCCGATCGTCTAGGCTGTCTATAGTAATTGATCTTGCGCCGAAAAAGTGCAGCTATCTGGAGCGGCGGCGGTACTTTTCGAGTTCAGCTGTGGCGGCGTCGAAAACCACAAAGTGGGAAAGTTGGCCGATTGGCCTCGATAGTTGGTGAACCGCAACCAGTGTGCCGCCAGCGGTAGACCAACGCTGGCGGCTGAGTCATATCGCAAGCGTTATAGCGCAGCCTCAGTTCCCGGGACGGGGTTCGGTCTCTGGAAGAACCGCGAGCGTCATTGCATCATTCCGCGTGCCGCTACAGGAAAGACGCATTCGACCCGTTTGCCGCGCATGCCGACATACCAGTCATAGCGGTCGACCGTTGGATCGCAATGGCCGGGAACGAGGCGTAGTGTTTCTCCGATGGCAAGGTTTCCGGGATCCGAACGCAGGATGAGCGAACCGTGCTCATCCGATGCGCCGGCATAGTCGATATCCTGTCTTGCGTGAACGAGAGGAAGCCCGCTGTCGATGGCGATTCCCTTGTGGCCGCAATCCAGAACCGCGATGCCGGGACGGGCAGCACTCATGACGGTGCTCAACACGAACAGCGATTGTTCGAAATCGGGAGCGGGGCGATTTCGGGCATAGTCGGCATCCATGAACACATAGGACCCAGCCTGCAACTCGTTGTAGACGCCGCTGGCTGCCTCGTGGGCAAAGGTACCCGTGCCTGCGCCGCCCACGATAGCGCATTCCAGCTTTTGCCGCCTGATCGCGGCGACAGTATCCGCCGTTCGCGCCGCAGCCAGGCCGATTGCGTCGCGTCGCTCCTGTTCGGTGCGCAGGTGCTGGGCGCGCCCTTGGTAGGATTGCAGGCCGCCGAACACCAGATGGCGGCTTCTCGCTATGCGTACCGCCAGCGCCGTGGCCGGTTCGCCGGGCTCCACACCGCAGCGGCCGCCGCTGACGTCGATCTCGACCAGCACGGTCAACCGCGTGGCAAAGGATTCGGCAACTGCTTCGATCTGGTCGACCACGATCGCGCTATCGGCACAAAGCGAAATCTTCGACATCCTGTTCAACGCGGCAAGACGCGCCAGCTTGCGAGAGGAAACGACCTCGTTGGAAACGAGGATGTCGCTGACCCCGCCCCAGGCAAGAACTTCGGCCTCCGCTGGTTTTTGCGCGCACTGGCCGATGGCCCCTCTGGCGATCTGCCAGTGGGCAATCACGGGGGACTTGTGGGTTTTCGCGTGAGCGCGCAACCGCACCCCTGCGTAGCGGCAGAATGCGGCCATGCGATCGAGATTGCCTTCCATTGCATCGAGATCGATGATGAGGGCAGGCGTATCGATATCGGCTTCGTTCATTCCGGGCTCGGCAGGCGGGCGTTGAAGCATTTTGTCTTTCTCTGATCGCGACGATGCAAATCATGATCACGCGGGCAGCTGATCGTCTTTGCTTGATATGCGAGACGATTGACGGAGAGTCGGCGTTGTCGGCGTCATGCGGCTATCGACGACCGCGTGTGCTGCGACAGGGTTTCGAAATTGTCGCGGATATAGGCCGCGGCCCGCAAAGCGAGCGCCGAGATAGTCGCCGTGGGATTGACGACACCGCCGGTCGCCAGCACGCTTCCGTCCACGATGAACAGATTGGGAACCTCCCAGGTCTGATTCCACCGGTTGACGACGGATGTCGCCGGGTCGCTGCCCATGCGGCAGGTGCCGATCATATGCCAGGCGGGTGTGCGATAAACGCCATCCTTGTCGCGATAATCGTGCAGCCGATATTCGAAAGCGCCGCACGCCTTTGCAAGCTCCTCGAGGCGATCCAGCATGTAGTTCATCATGCGCTTGTCGTTTTCACCTGGCGCATAATGGGTCTTTGCCGCTGGCACGCCGTCGGAATCCTTCAGCACAGGATCCAGCGTCACGCGATTTTCCGGATTCGGCAGATCGTCGCCAATGGCGAAAACGCCGATGGAATGGCCGAAGTGGCGCTCGAACCATGAGTGATGGTCGCGGCCCCATGGCGCGCGGGCCGGCGTGAACCAGCCGGCCGCAAGCTCTCCCGCCGAGGGCGTTGAGGTGATGCAGTTGAAATTGAAACCGTTGACGAAACCGCGCGACACGTCCGTTTCGGCGAACTGCCGCGACAGTAGCGATGCGACGTAGCCGATATGACCATCGACCGGCTCGTCGACCCACATTTCACAGGCAACCAGCGTGTGGTGCAGGAGATGGCGTCCGACCTGATCGTTGGCGTTGGCAAGGTTGTCTGACGCAAGAAGGAGCCGTGGCGTGCCGATGCCGTTCGCGGCCACGATAACCAGTTTCGCTTTCTGGAAATGCTGCTTCCCGGTGTTGCGGTCGACATAGAGAGCGCCGCTGGCGCGACCGTCTGGGCCTTTCTCGATCCTGAGCACGCGGGCTTTGATGCGCAGTTCGCAGCCGGCATTCAATGCCTTCGGCCAGATGGACAGCGAATATTTGCTCATCGATCCGCGCGGACAGCCGTTGCAAGTGCCGCAATTGTTACAGGCCGGTCGGCCGTCATAATCCTCCGAGATCGCCGCGGCCTCGACGGGCCACCAGTGCCAGTCAAGCGCATCGAAACCGGAAGCAAGGCGCTTCGCCACCTTCGACACAGGCATTGGCGGGGTCGGGCAGCGGTCGCGCGGGGGCATGGCCGGATCGCCCGCAAGTCCCGACACGCCGACGAGCTTGTCGGCCTGCTCGTAAAAGGGCGCGATATCCTCATAGGTGAGCGGCCAGTCCGGCTGAAGACCATGCTCCGTGCCCTTGCGAAAATCGGAAGGACGGTAGCGTGGCCAGATTGCGCCATAGACGTTGGTCGATCCACCGACGGCGTTCCACATCAGGATTTGGGAGGAATCTGAATTGACAGGGAAATCGTCCGGATGGCTGCGCTTGTTGACGTCCGGGCTCCAGTTGGTCCGGCGCTGCCAAGACCAGTCGGCATGGAGATGCGGATGATCTTGCGCTTCCACCCAGGAACCTTGTTCCAGGCAGACGACATCGAGACCGGCTTCCGCCAATGTCAGCGCCGCCAGGGATCCTGTTGCGCCGGCACCCACGATCAACACATCACAGATGCGCTCTGTCGTCATCTTTTCACTCCCCAGCGATCTGTCTTTACCGTATCCAGCCCGAGCGACGACGTATCGACGGGCCTGACGTTTTCAGTTTCCAGGTAATGGCCGCGCCGATGGGCAGGCCGATCCCGGTTGAAATCGAAGGGCGCCATGTCATAGCCGGTCACATGCGGCCGGTATGAGTACGGACGCCCCGTGTTTCGAATGGCTTCAATGACGAAGGGCGTCTCGTAATACGCGAGTGTCACCGCCGTATAGATCTTGTCGAAAAGCTCCGTGTCAGCTTCTTCGAAGGCCTTGACGGCGGCGATGCGGGTTTCGCCATCGGCGCTCGAAAGGCCGTCCTCTTCCCAGCCGAGCAGATTGGCCAGTGCCGTAATCCTATCATCGCTCCAATCCGCGAAGAGGCGCATCGCGACGATGCCGTGCACACCGGCCTCGGATGCCGAGGGCCATCCCTCGTCGCCGGGGATCAGTTCATCGACAAGAGCACGGATCAATCGTGTTCTCTCGAGTGGAGAAAGCGGCGAATTGCGTTCGCCGGCAAAGGCAAGCGGTTGGGGGTTCACGCCGCACCTGCCTTTCGGTCGATCGTGACCGTGATCATCTTCAGTTCAGTCATGGCTTCCATCGTGTGCACGCCGCCGAGCCGGCCGATACCGCTCCTGGTGCCGGTCCCGCCTCCGAACGGCAGGTGGATTTCCCACCAGGTGCTGCCGGCATTGACGTTGACGATCCCGGCGGGGATTGCCTTGGCAATCGCAACCCCTCGCGCCACATCCGCCGTGAAGACGCCGACCGACAGGCCATAGTCGCTGTCGAGGGCCAGATCGAGCGCCTCGGCTTCGTCCTTGAAGGCAAGAACGGGCACGACAGGTCCGAAGGTCTCCTCGCGATTGATCTTCATCTCGCGCGTGACACCGGCGATGATCGTCGGTTCGAAAAACAGTCCGCTGCCGAGGTCGGGACGCGGCTTGCCGCCATGAAGCACCCTGGCGCCTTGAGCGACCGCGTCATCGACATGCTCCTTGACCTTGGCTGCGACCTTTGCGTTGTTCAGCGGCCCCATGGTGGTCCCCTGATGGAAGGGATCGCCGAGCACATGTTTCTGGGCATGGGCGACAAGTTTCTCGCACAGGCTTTCGGCAATCGACCGATGCGCGAGAACACGCCCCGTCGCAGCGCAGACCTGACCGGCATTGAAGAATGCGCCGCCGGCCGCGGCAGCGGCGGCGGCATCAAGATCGGCATCCTCGAAAACGATCACGGGGCCATTGCCGCCCAGTTCTAGGAGCAGCGGCTTGCCGGCGCCGCGCTCGGCGATTTTCCTGCCGGTGGCCGCGCTCCCGGTAAAGCCGATGGCCGCCACGTCGGGATGAACCACGACGGCGTCGCCCACGGTTGCGCCCTCGCCGACGACCAGGTTGATGACGCCGGCGGGAAGACCGGCGCTGTCGATCGCCTCCATCAAGGCACAGGCGACCAGCGAGGTGGAAGGAGCGGGGACCCAGACGATGGTGTTGCCGCTCGCAATGCCCGGAGCCAGATATTCCACGGGGATGTTGACCGGAAAATTCCACGGGGTGATGACGCCATAAACGCCACGCGGCTGGCGGATCGTCATGACGAGCTTCGTCGGATCCTCGGCGGGCAAGGTCTTGCCGCCCATTTGCTTGACGAGCTCGGATGCCAGCCGGAAGCCATCGGCCGCCTTGCCGACCTCACCCATGGCCTCGGCGAGAACCTTGCCTTGCTCGGCCGAGAGGATGCGCGCGATCTTTTCCTGAGCGGCGTCGATTGCCGAGGCGATGGCAATGCAGATCGCGGCGCGCTTGAAAACCGGCGTGTCGGCCCATGACGCCGCTGCGGTCTTTGCCGCGGCGACAGCCCGTTGTGCCGTTTCTCGGCTCGATCGCGGGAGCTGGGCAATGGTCTCTCCGGTTGCCGGATTGACCGCCGCCATGGTCTCCGGCTCGGCCTGCCATTCGCCGCCTATGAAATTGGCCGGCGTGTCCTTCATTGTGTAGCCACTGTCCATCTTCAGATCTCCCTATTCAGCCGCTGCCGCGAGCGCTCGATCGTCGGTACCGATATCCTGACCGGCAATGACCAGACCGGCGGCAAAGATACGTTCAGGCGCGACGACGATCTCGCCACGGGTGTCTTCAAGGGAAAACGCACCGCTACGCAATTCGAGGATGCTCGCATCCCCGGCCGAGCCGATCTTGAATGTCCCAAGCTCGGGGCGCAGCAATGCCTTTGCCGCATTGACGGTCGAGGCGGCGATGATGTCGTTGATCGACATGCCGAGCGCCAGGAATTTCGAAAGCGTCGTGACCTGGTCGTAGGCCGGGCCTTCGATGCAGAGCGCATGGACATCGGAGGAAATGGTGTCCGGCTGGAAACCTTGCGCCATCATTGCGCGTGCGGACTTCCAGGAGAAGGAGCCCATCCCGTGGCCGATATCGAAAAGAACGCCACGTTGCCTTGCCTCGAGGATTTCCGGCTTGATCTTGCCCTTACCGTCCACGGGTGCATTGGGAAAGGGTCGGAAACAATGGGTCAGCACGTCGCCGGCGCGCAGCCGCGAAACAACGGCCTCGTAAGATGGCGGCGGCTCATCGATATGGGCCATCAGCGGCAGGCCGGTCTCATCGGCGACCTGCAGGGCGACATCGAGAGGCTGGATGCCGGCAGGGCCGGAAGCATGGCGCCCGATGCGCACTTTCACGCCGATGATGACGTCGCGGTTGGCGTTGATGATCTCGACCGCTTCACGGCCGGCAAGAAGCCGCATGTCATGGCTTTCGCCGATCATGAAATTCTTTGCGAACCCATATATGCCGGCGAAAGAGATATGCAGATAGACGAGGATGCGGGCGGTGCTGCGCTCGATCACATGCTTGCGAAATCCCGGAAAATTTCCCGGTCCCGCACTTCCTGTATCGACGCAGGTCGAAACCGCGCTCTTTCGGGCAAACGCGTCGGGATCCACGCCGAGCGACGTCCCGCCCCAGTAGACATGCGTATGCAGATCGATCAGGCCGGGCGTCACGACCAAGCCGGAGACGTTTCGTTCTTGCATGCCGGAAAGACCGTCCCCAAGCGCTGCGACCTTTCCGCCGGCGAAGGCGACGTCGGTGATGCGGTCGATGCCCTGGGAAGGATCGATCACGCGGCCATTTTTTAAAACGAGCTCATACGGCATGAATTCGGCTTTCGGTTTCCAAGAATTGCTGGTTGATACGGGTGCCACCGTCCGCTGCGAAATAGCGAACTGCGTCCGCTCGCGCGCTAAGGATGATGCTTTGGCCGGCAGATAGCCCGGACGCGTCGCTACAGGTTGCCCGGACGACGTGCCCGGCGATTGAAACGTCGAGGAATTGGAAAGGCCCGGCCGGCTCGATGAGCAAAAGCTCTCCGGACAGCGTCAGGCCGCCATTGCCGCGAGCCGCCGGCTTCAGGTCGTGGGGACGCACGCCGAGGATCTGATCGGAACTGCCGCCACACAGCTTGGCGGGCAAGAAGTTCATTTGCGGGCTGCCGATGAACCCGGCGACGAATTGGTTGGCTGGCTCGGAATAAACCTCCATCGGCGGCGCGAACTGCTGCACGACGCCGTCCTTCATCACGGCGATCCGGTCGGACAGCACCATGGCCTCCTCCTGATCGTGCGTAACGAAGATGACCGTGATGCCGAGCGCCTTTTGGAGGCGCCGGATCTCGGTGCGCATGCGCACGCGCAGCGAGGCATCGAGATTGGATAGGGGCTCGTCCATCAGAAGCACGGAGGGGTTTCTGACGATCGCGCGGCCAACGGCGACACGCTGGCGCTGGCCACCGGAAAGCGCCGCCGGCGGTCGGTCGAGAAGGGCCTCGATGCCGAGAACATCGGCGGCCCAGGCAACCTGCTTGTCCACGGTCGCCTGGTCCAGTTTCTGCTGGCGCAACGGAAAGGCGATATTCTCGCGCACCGTCATATGCGGATAGAGCGCGTAATCCTGGAAGACCAGGGCGATGTTGCGTTCGCGCGGTCCCAGATCCGAAATCTCCTTGTTGTCGAAGCGGATGGATCCCTCGTCGATATCCTCCAGGCCGGCGATGCAAAACAGCAACGTCGATTTCCCGCATCCCGACGGTCCGAGGAAGGAGATGAACTCGCCGTCGCTGATCGAAAGATCGAGCCCTTTCAAAACAGCCATGGTCCCGAACCGCTTGTTGAGGCCGGCAATTTCGATCGATGCCATGCTCAAAGCTCCTTTCAGCCCTTGACCGCGCCGGAAAGCGCACCCTGGACGAGGTAACGTTGGAAGAAGAAGGCGACCGCCACGGGCGGCAGAATGGCAAGCACGCTGGCCGCGAAGAGCGGCCCATACTCATAGAACCGTGCCTGGTTGAGAAAGCCTGCGATAACGACAGGAATTGTCTGCGTCTTGGGGGTCGAGGTCAGGATCATGGCAAAGAGAAACTCGTTCCAGGACACCAGGAAGCAGAAGATCAGCGCCGCGACGATAGCCGGCCGCACCACAGGCACCAGGACCTTGCGGAACATCGTCCAGCGGCTGCAGCCATCGATCTGTGCCGCGCGCTCCAGGCTGAGAGGCACGGTCTCGAAACTGGTCTTCATCATCCAGGCGGCAAGCGGCATCAGGATGGTCGAATATGCGATCGCCAGACCGAGATGGGTGTCGATGAGCCCGAGCGTCCGGAAAATGACGAAGAACGGCAGAACCAACGTCAGAGCAGGAACCATACGCGTCAGAAGAAGCGCCCAGAGGCTTACGGCAAAGAAGCGATGTCCGGCGTAGCGGGCAAAACCGTAACCAGCCAAGGTGCCGAGTGCGACATTGACGACGGAGACGACGATGCCGATGCCGAAACTATTGAGCAGGGACAATGGCACGCGCGCGGCCTGCACGCTGGTTGTGCCCTGGGCCATGAGCACGGACCGATAGTTCTCGAAGGTGAGTGTCGAGGGTACGACGGAGGGGGGCGTTCGGATCAGGTCGGTCGCTGGCGACAGGCTGATCAGGATCAGTGCGGCGACGGGCAGGAAAGACCAGACAAAAATGGCAGCAACGGCGAGCGCGAACAGAAATTTGCCTGTGTTGCGCGTGGCAATCGGGGCCATCAGCCTTTTCGGCTTCCACTCCGGCAAGACGACCATGGGGGGCCGCGGACGGCTGGCCGTCTGCAGTCCTGGAGCAGCCATCGCCGGCACCGTCGTTCTGGCTTTCTTGGGGCTGAGGAAGGCGAAATAGGCGATCGCGAATGCAAGGCTGAGAAACGTCAGCACATAAAGAAGGGCGGCTCCTTCGCCGAACTTCAGGAACTGGAACGATTGCATATAGCCGAGCCAGGACAATGTGGTGGTCGCCGAGCCCGGACCGCCGCGCGTCATGATCCAGATGATGTCGAAGGCCAGAAACGCATTGATGGTGGAGATGATGGTGGAGAAAAGCAGCGTCGGCTTGAGCCAGGGCAGCGTGATCGAGAAGAAGCGCTTGACCGGTCCCGCGCCGTCGAGAATGGCCGCCCGATGCAGGTTGCCCGGCATGGATTGCAGGCTGGAAAGGAGCATCAGCGTCGTCAGCGGCGTCTGGTTCCAGACTTGGGTCAATGCCACGAGGTTGAGGGCGCGGAAGCCCTCTCCGAACCATGCCTGTCCCCATGAACCGAGGCCCACGTCGTTGAGAAAGCCGTTAAGCAGGCCGAAATTGCCGGCATAGATGAAGGACCACAGAACCCCAATCGACACCGGCGCCATGGCCCAGGGAACGAGGACCACACTGCGCAGGAAGCCGCGGCCGACAAATCGCTGGTTCAAAACGAGTGCGATCAGCGTTCCGAGGACGGTCGTTCCGACGACCGCAATCGCCGAGAAATAGAGCGTGCGCCCGAGCGCATACCAGAAGTCCTGGTTCTGGAAGACCTTCGTATAATTGGCGAAGCCAACGAAAATCCACCGCTTGGTGATCGGATTGGTGATGTTGAAGGACAAATAGAGACTGTAGAGGAGTGGCAGGCCGACGATCAGGACCATCAGGATCAATGTCGGCGCGACGGAAACATAAGCAAAGGCCGGAAGGTTGATCCTACGGCGGCGCTGATGCGTCAGTGGCTCTATTCTTTGCGACGGCACCAACGTCGTTGTCATACGTCCTCGCACATCATCTGGGCCTGAGTACCGGCGATGCGGCGTCCGGCGATGTTTTGGAGGTTGATACGGACGGGGCAGCCGGTCCCGATGACCGGCTGCCCCGAATGCCTACTGGTACTGGGTCTTCAGCTCGGAAGCCTTGGCCGCAAGTGACGCCACCAGTTGGTCGGTCGAGCTGCCCGAGCGGATGTATTCCTGGACCTGCTGCATCATGAACATATCCCATTCCGGGAACCAGATGGCCTTGCCGATCGCGCGTGACGTCGCCATGCCGAGCTGTTTGGCCGAAATATCGAGGTCGCGCCATTTCGAGAAACTGGCGACGATCTCGGGATCCTGCATGACCTCCTTGTAGCCCGAGCCGAGGCCGAACTCGAGCGCCCAGCGCTTGATCACATGATACTGGCCATCCTTGGCTTTGCCGCCGAAGAACTGGAGCAGGTTCCACACGCGCTCCTCATCGACGGGCTGCGCACCCATAAGATAGGCCGCCGTCCAGGCCATGGTGGAGCGGGTCGCGCCCGGCATGATCGCGTTGCGCACCTTGCCTGCGATCTTGGAAACGGCGGGATCGTTGGCGACCTTGTGGTTGTAGTCATGGACGACCATGAACGTGTGTCGGCCGGAGGCGTAGCTGGGCACACCTTCGCCGGGCAAGGTCATGATGTCCTCGACGACCAGCTTTTCCTTGTAGAAGGTCTGGTTGATTTCGAGGATCTTGCGCAAGGCCGGTTGGTCGACGAAGTTGCCTTCGGCGTCGAAGACCTTGGCACCCTCGGAGTACCATGCGGCGAACATATACCAAGACATGTTCGGCCATTGCTGCTGCCACATCGCATGAAATGGCGCGTCGGATATGCCATCCTTCTTGAGCTTGCGGCAGACATCAAGGACGGCATCCCAGGTTTCCGGGACCTGAACCCCTGCCTTCTTGAGATGCTCCTCATTGTAAAGGAAGGTGTTGTAGCCGGCATAATAGGGCAGCCCGCACAGGGGGCCGCCGTTCGGGAGGGAAAGCGACTCTATGCTGACCGGGAAGATGCCGGCTTTGATGTCGGCGACGCCGGGCAGGCTCTCGATGTCGCGGATCCAGTTGGCGGCATGCCAGCGGGCGATGTAATTCTCCTCCGAATACAGCATGTCGATGTGCTGGCCGCCGGTGAGCTTCGTTTCCGCCAGGGGGTGATAGTCGCCCGATACCAGTTCGTAGTTCACGTTCTCGTCGTAGAGTTTCATGAACGTCTTGACGTTGTCTTCAACGATCTGCGGCTGGTATTGCCAGCCGACAAAGCTGATCGGCGTGGCGGGTGCCGCGAAGGCGCGAGACCCCATCATGGCCGCGGCGGATAATCCCGCAGCGCCTTGCAATATCTGTCTTCTGGACAGCAGATGTCGTTCCAGCGAAGAAATCATGCCAGTTGCCCAATCGTTATAGCTTTTTGATTTCGACCAACCGGCTATGCCGGGCAGATAACTTTGATCCCTCCAACCTGGGAGGCGACTTGTAAGGTCGGTTAAGCTCTTGCCGCAGGGGAACTATGCCGAAAAATCTTTAGCTGTCCAACGAAATTTTCATTTTCAGATCATTTTTCAGCAGTTCCAACCAGATGACTAATTTATCGGCTATTTTTTGATCAAAAAAACAAAAATTATGCATTTTTGGAGTTAGTCGCACAATGGCTGGGTCTGGGCTGCATCGCGAGCGACCGCCAGTTGCTGCTTGAGCCGGCGCAGTTTTTCCCGGCCCGCGTCCTTGCGTGCGATGGCGACGCCATAAGAAATGATATCGATCGCGATCATATAGGCGTAGCGAATTGATGCCGGGCTCAGAATGTCTTCGTCAGGGGGGGCGTTGATCGGCAAAAGCTCATCAACGGCGGCAGCGAGAGGCGTCCCGCTCGGGGTCAGGGCGATCGTTGTCGCTCCGTACTCGCGCGCGACGGCTACTGCCTTCTCAAGCTCGACATTGGCGCCCGTGAGCGAACAGCAGATAACAACGTCCGTACGGTCCACGGCTGTTGCCAGCATGAATTGCATCTGGTGATCCTGACAGGGAACGACACGTATACCCAACCGGAAAAAGCGGTTCTGGATCTCCTCGATAAGCCATGAGGAGACACCGCCACTCCCGAACGCGTAGAGCGTGTTGCAGACGCTGATTTTTTCGACGACCACCTGGGCGCGCTCGAGATCGACGTTATGATGCATGTCGGCGATGGTTTTCTGTGCTCGTTTGCTGACGCGCTCCGCGACTTCGGCTATGGACCCGGGCGGCGTCTGCGGTTCGAGATAGCGGATGCCGATGCGCACCGACCCCATGATCTTGAGCTTGAGATCCTTGAGACCGTCACATCCCAACATGCGCGAAAACCGTGTGATGGTTGGCGCCGATACATCGAGCCAAGTGGTAAGTTCCTCGATGGGCTTTTCGACAAAGCTATGCGGCTCGCTCAAAATCGCCTGCGCGATCCGGCGGTTTGTTTTGGAGAACTGTGACTGCTGGTCGACAATAAGCCCAATGACGTCTTGTGCATTGCGCTTCGTGCCCCGGATGATCGCCCGATCATTGAGTGGCGATGCATGATTTTCTTGCGATTTATCACGAGCCATCGAAGAAACTCCGTTTGGACTGAGGTTTTGAGTCTAAGCGTCATGGTGTCAACCTCTTCCGTGAGGGCGATGCGTAACCCTCCATATCGAGGTGGCCGTCAGCCTGGCTCGCCTCTATGACGATTGCCGAGCTGTCCACTGCTTCATCTCTATCCGTTTCTCAAGTTGTAAGTACGCTGGTCGTTGGAACTGGCATCCTGAAGTGTTTGGTTCTGGATGCCGTTCGCGAGTCCCCGGGTCTGTTTGTCCAGGAACCGTCTTTTGATCGTCTGCGACCCAGGGTGTTAGACACGAGGTACTATTCGGATCCGCACATCGAGCTTTTGGCTGCGCCGAACCCGACTAACACCAACATTTTCAAGCCGTTTCTACGACGCCACGGAAACTCGTCACGTCGGGGCATTTTGTTCTCTTCAATCTAGTCGATCCTATCTCCAATTGAGCTCAAGAGGATCGTCGAATATGATCGACGGCTCAGAGCGAGATTGGAGGCCGTCCGCACTGCCCGAGCTTGGCGATCCCTGCAGGGGCATGGATCAGGTATAGGCTCTGGGCAGACGATGCTGCGTGCTGACCGATCGCATGGTGGAAGATGGCTGGCGGAGAGAGCGGGATTCGAACCCGCGTTACGGTTTCCCGTAAACACACTTTCCAGGCGTGCGCCTTCAACCACTCGGCCACCTCTCCGTCCTTGACATCTCGCGCCGGCCGGTTTTGCCGCGCGGGTTGGGGAGATGCTCCCATGGGAAGTCCTTGACGGATATGTGGTGTGCCTTCAACCGGCGGGCAACCCTTCCCCGCACCCGCCAGCCGTCTAGGCAAACAGGCGCGGGGCTCATCTAGTCGATCCGAAAGCGAATGCCAAGCCATAATGGCATCGCAAAGGTTTTTGGCCGTGGATGGCCCGAGGGCCGCCTCAACGACGGCGTGCTGCCCGTTCGCGTGATGTGCGGGCGCTGACCCGCAGCAGCCGTTCGCGCCTGAGCGTGTGGCCTCGTTTCAGCGTGCGTGAGAAGCCGGGCAGCCGGTCCGCAGCAATGTCGTGGAAGTCGACAAGGTAACCGCAATTGGCGGGGGATGGTTTTGCCCGTAACCTCGCGCAGGGATATTGAGCCGGATCAAATTCCTTTCTGCCGTCGCCTTGCTATGTTGCGCGCTTCCCGGGACAAGGTTGAATGCGCATCGCGATCCTGTCTGATATCCATGCCAACCGCGAGGCGTTCGACGCAGTCCTCGAGGTCGTTCGGAAGCAGGCGCCGGACCAGCTGGTTCTGCTTGGCGATCTGGTCGGCTACGGGCCAGATCCTGTCTATGTGGTCGAGAAGGCCGCCGACCTGGTCGAGGGCGGCGCGTTCTGCATCAAGGGCAACCACGATGAAGCGGCGGCCTTGGGCCGGACCGACATGACGGAGAACGCCCGAACCGCCATCGAGTGGACCCGCAAACGGCTCGCCCGGGCACAGCTCGATTTTCTTGCGCAGCTGCCGTTCTCTTCACGATCGGGCGACCGGCTCTATGTTCACGCGAGCGCGGAACGGCCGGAAAAATGGCTGTATATACGCGACGTCGACGCGGCAGAACGCTGCCTGTCGTCAAGCGATGCGCGTTTCATCTTCTGTGGCCATACCCACATTCCCGCCATTTACTACGCTTTGCCCGGCAGTCGGCCGGTTCATTTTCGGCCGCTGGACAATGTGGGGGCGCCCTTGTCCGAGCTCAGGCGGCATCTTGTCGTCGTCGGGGCGGTCGGCCAGCCGCGTGACGGCAACCCGGCTGCCTGCTTCGCGCTTCTCGACACGGAACGGCGCGAGGTGACGATGGTGCGCGTTCCTTACGATCATGAAGAAACCGCCCGCAAGATTCAGGCGTCAGGCTTGCCCGGGTGGCTTGGCATGCGCTTGAAGATCGGCCGCTAGTCAACCTGGAGGCGATGGATGCAGAAGTTCGAGGCAGGGACAAACATCGATGGCTTCGAGCTCGTCGAGCGGCTTCAATCCGGCGGCATGGCGACGCTTTGGCGCGCGAGAAATCCGAATTTCGATTTCCCGCTTCTGCTGAAGATACCGTTTCTCGACCCGGGCGGAGACGTTTCCGTCATTCTCGGCTTCGAAGCCGAGGAAATGATCCTCAAGCGCCTGTCGGGTCCGCATGTGCCACGCTTCGCGGCATCCGGAAGCCTGGCGAAGGTTCCCTATCTTGCCATGGAGTTCGTCGCCGGCATCGGTCTGACGGAGCTGACGAACCGCGGGCCACAGCCGCCGGACGAGGTGGCAAGGATCGGCGCCGAAATCGCGAAGGCGCTCGCCGCCTTGCACCGCCAGAAGGTCGTCCACCTCGATCTCAAGCCCGAAAACATCATTCTGGCCGAGCGCGGCGCCGTGCTCTTGGACTTCGGCCTCGCCCGCCATGCGGAGCTGCCGGACCTTCTCGGGGAAGAGAGTTCCGTGCCGATGGGTACGGCAGCTTATATGTCGCCGGAGCAGGTGCTGGGCGAGAGGTCCGATCCCGCGAGCGATATATTCGCGCTGGGTTGCATCCTCTATCAGCTCGCCACCGGGGAGGAGCCGTTCGGGCGTCCGGCCACCTTCGCGGGAATGAAGCGCAGGCTCTACCATACGCCCAAGCCGCCGCGAGACATCGACAAAACCATACCGAGGTGGCTGGAGGCCGTCATTGTACGTTGCATGGAAGTCGACAGATCCAGGCGCTATGGCGAAGCGGCGCATGTTCTTTCTGATTTCAGGAACCCCGATCAGGTTGTGGTCGCCAGGAAGAGCGCGCCATCGAACGAACAGGCTTGGGGCGCGATCAGGAATTTTTTCCGCAGAACGGACGAGAAGTCGCTGGTTGGCAAGGCGGCCAGCTCCGCGGTCCGCGCCGGGCCGCCGATCGTTCTGGCCGCGGTGGACCTTGCCAACGGAAGCGATGCGCTGGCAGGCGAGGTTCGCAATGAAACCGCGCGTGTCCTTGCGGCACGTCAGGATTCCTGGCTGGCCTGCGTGACGGTGTTGAAGACCGAGATTGTCGGCAAGACACCGGATGTCGATGAATCAGGGCGCCTGGTCTATCTGCAGCGACTGGTCGCGCTCAAAGACTGGGCGCGTCCGCTGCATCTGCCGGAGGATCGCATAAGCTATCACGTGCTGGAGGCCGTCAGTCCGGCCGACGCGATCCTCAACTATGCCGAGCACAATGATGTCGGGCACATCGTTGTCGGCGCCCGATCCTCTTCGGCAATTCGCCGCCACCTCGGCAGTGTGTCGACCAAGGTCGTGGCGCGGGCCCTTTGCTCGGTGTCGGTGGTGCGATTGAAAGTGGTCGAGGAGGAAAGGCGGCTGCCGCCGTGACGTGGTCGGTACCCTGCAAGACCATCCGAGCTTGACTTCGGCCTTGCCTGCCTGTCGACTGCTCCCAGAATTGCATTGGGCTTTGCGAGGGGCATTGTCCTGACATGGCATCGATCGACCAGCAACCCGCGGGGCGGCCGGACAGCGGGCTTTCCTTCATCCCGGTGGCCTGGCTCGTCATCGTCATGGGCCTGTCGGCCTATGGCCTGATCTCGAACTGGCGGCTGATCGGCGACTTCAGCCTGCCGGATAACGTCCTCTTCCTGATCTATGGCGGCCTCGCCGGCGGCGTCATCACCATTCTGTGGGGGCTGTACCTGCTTGGTCTCGCCTTCAACCGATCGGCCCGTTTCCCGCGCCACTACACGATCTGGCAGGTCGCCATCATCATATGGATCCTCGTGCGCCAGGCCTATGTGCTGCTGGTGTCCGATTTCGTGTTCTCGGCCGAGGGGCTGGGCTTCACCGTCGCCGAGATCGCCATCGGGCTGCTCTGTATCTATCTCCTGCGCGACGGGGCAGGCGCAGAGACGGTCTACGCCAATCCGGAGACCGAGCGGCCGCCGGTCTTCGTCTCGATCCTCGCCGCGCTGCTCGGCATCATCCTTGGCGGCGTGATCGGCGCATTTGGTGGGTTTTTCGCCGGTTCGCTGATCGCGGACCTGACGCATATGAGCTGCTTCGAGGGCGCCTGCGGATTTTTCGCGGCTTTCATCGGGCTGGGCGGCCTGATCGTCGGCGCGATCGCCGGCGGCATTTTCGCCATCTGGCGGGTCAACCGGCGCAGACTGGCGCGGGCTCGCTAATTTCACGGTGTCAATTTCATGGGGCCGCGATTGCGCGGGAACCACGCAGGCTCTATGTCGATGGCGGGGTAGACGGGAGCCTTCCCGGGGAGAGCGTCGATGTTGCGTTTCATCTTTCGGCTGGCGGCCATGGTCGCGCTGTCGATCTCCGTCATCATGGCGGTGATCGACACGACACGCTCGGTCGCCGCCTCCTCGCTGGTGATGACGCCGCTCAACACAAGCTGGCTGGCGGTCTCGCCGGATACCCGCGCCGCCTTCGAGAGTTTCGTGCGCGCCAAGGCAAGCCCGCTGGTGTGGGACGGCGCCTTCGCCTGGGTGCTCGCGCAGCCTGGTTTCGCCGTGTTCGCGGTGCTTGCTTTCCTGCTCTACGCCATCGGCTACCGGCGCAGGCGCCGGGGCGCGGAATTCGCTCCAAGCCCCTGAAGGCTCTCGTTGCGACGCAATTCCGGACGGTAGGCTACGGCGAAACCGCCGAGCCTGCCGCTTCACACTTTTCCTGGAATTGCTCAAAGAGCCGCGCCGAACCGCCGGTAACCGCTTTTTCCAACAGGTCAAAAATCCACGTGAATTTTGTTTCGCGCCGTGCCAGATTGGCCGCGAGCGGGAAGGGCAAACACTTCCTGCCTGGCGTCGCCAGCCTGCCGGAGAACCGGGCAGGCAGGCGGCGCAAAACGGAAAAATAACCGACAGGGTGTGGATCACATGAAACGTATCGTTCTCGGCCTTCTGGCCGCAACCGCAATGGTTCTTCCGGCTTTCGCCGCGGACGTGCAGCCGGCCATCCTCTATGATCTGGGCGGCAAGTTCGACAAATCCTTCAACGAAGCCGCCTATCACGGCGCCGAGAAGTTCAAGACCGAAACCGGCGTCGCCTATGTCGAATTCGAAGTTTCCAATGCCTCGCAGCGCGAGCAGGCGCTGCGTCGCTTCGCCGAGGATGGCCGCAACCCGATCGTCATGGCCGGCTTTGCCTGGGAAGACGCGCTGAAAGCGGTCGCGAAAGATTATCCGGACCTGAACTTCGCCATCATCGACGATGCCGTCGATCTGCCCAATGTCCGCTCGCTGGTGTTCAAGGAGAACGAAGGCTCCTACCTCGTCGGCATCCTTGCGGCGATGGCGTCGAAGTCGAAGAAGGTCGGCTTCATCGGCGGCATGGATATCCCGCTGATCCGCAAGTTCGAATGCGGCTATGTCGGCGGCGCCAAGTCGGCCGGGGCCACCGACGTCATCCAGAACATGACCGGCGACACGCCGGCCGCCTGGAACGACCCGGCCAAGGGCGGCGAGATCGCCAAGACCCAGATCGACCAAGGCGCCGATGTGGTCTACGCGGCGGCCGGCGGCACCGGCGTCGGCGTGCTGCAGGCGGCGGCGGATGCCGGCAAGCTCGGCATCGGCGTCGATTCCAACCAGAACGGCCTGCAGCCAGGCAAGGTGCTGACCTCGATGATGAAGCGCGTCGACGTTGCCGTCTACAACGCCTTCATGGACGGCAAGAACGGCACCTTCAAGGGCGGCCTGCAGAATCTCGGCCTCAAGGAAGGCGGCGTCGACTACGCCATGGACGACAACAACAAGGCGCTGGTGACCGACGAGATGAAGGCCGCGGTCGAAAAGGCCAAGGCCGACATCATCGCCGGCAAGGTCGAGGTGCACGACTATACCGCCGACAACAAGTGCCCCTATTGATCGGCATCTGAAGCAGGGTTTGAACCGCCGGGCCAGTGCCCGGCGGTTTCGTTTTTGGCAGGGGATGATGCGGCCGACGATCGAAGCCGTGGCCGAGGGGACAACCTATAGCGTGCCGACGATATAGCCGAGCGCGAATGCTGCCATCAGGGCGAGCGCAATGACAAAACCAAGCCTGCCGCCAAGCGAATGCGGGGCGACGCCGTAGGGCTTGCGCTCGAGCCGGTGGATCATCACCGGCGGCGGTTCCGCCTCGGGAGCGGCAACGCCGGCGAGCCGCGCCTGCATCTGCGGCAGTTCGGCAAGGCGTTGCGTGACCAGTTCCCAGCGATTGCCGCGCGCTTCGGGCGCCGCGTGGTCAAGCGCGCGCAGGCGCTCGGCAAGCCGCAGCACCGTGTCGCGAAAGGCAGGATCGATCTCGAGGTCGCGCTCGGCGCGGGCGCGTTCCCTGTCGTTCATCAGGCCGAAGACATAGTCGCCGGCCCGGGCTACGCGGTCGCTTTCACTGGACATGGCCGTCTTTTCCCATGGCTCCTCACCAATGCGGCGGCTTGGTCACCGGAACGTCGGAGGCGGTCTGCTCCTCCAACTCCAGGAAGCGGTCGGTGAGAGCGGCGAGCTTGCGCTCCATGCGCTCGATCACCTTCCACTGTTCGGCGATCTGGCCGGACAGTTCCTCAATGGTCTTTTCCTGCTCGGCGGCACGGATTTCCAGCGTCGTCAGCCGATCGTCAGGCGTGGCCATGCAAAACCGTTCCTTGCGAATGTGAAGCCTTCACCCAAGCAGATATTCGTGTGATGCCCACGAGTACCTGCTTATGCTCAGTTGGTTCTCGCGGGTTCCGATCGCAAAACCGCGGGACACTTTTGCGGAACCTGCTCAGGTTCGAAATTGACAAGGGCGCGGGGATTTGTCGAGAGTGAACGGCCGATTGGCATAAGCGGGGCATCATGCTAGGCATTTTGACCAAGCGATAAAAAAACTGAGTGGGACAGGCTGCATGGCGCAAGCCGCAATTGAGCTCATAGGCATCAACAAGAGCTTTGGCGCGGTGCGCGCCAACCGCGACATCAACCTGGAGGTCGCGCGCGGCACCATCCACGGCATTGTCGGCGAGAACGGCGCCGGCAAGTCGACGCTGATGTCGATCCTCTACGGCTTTTACCAGGCCGACAGCGGCGAAATCCGCGTCGGCGGCAAGCCTGTTTCGATCCACACGTCCAATGACGCCATCGCGCTCGGCATCGGCATGGTCCACCAGCATTTCATGCTGGTCGACAATTTCACGGTGCTGGAAAACGTCATCCTCGGCGCCGAAAGCGATGCGTTGCTGAAGAGCAGCATAACCAAGGCGCGCTCGGAGCTTGACCGGCTGGAACGCGAATACGGCCTCGAGGTCGATCCCGACGCCGTCATCGAGGAACTGCCGGTCGGCCTGCAGCAGCGCGTCGAGATCCTCAAGGCGCTTTATCGCGGCGCCGAGATCCTGATCCTCGACGAGCCGACGGGCGTGTTGACGCCGGCCGAGGCCGACCACCTCTTCCGCATCCTCAAGCAATTGAAGGATCAGGGCAAAACGATCGTTCTCATCACGCACAAGCTGCGCGAGATCATGGCGATCACCGACACGGTTTCGGTCATGCGCCAGGGAACCATGGTGGCGACCAGGACGACAAAGGAAACCACGGTCGGCGAATTGGCCGAGCTGATGGTCGGCCGGCGCGTGCTGCTCAGGGTCGAGAAAGGCCAGTCGGAAGCCGGCGCGGTGAAACTGTCGGTGAAGAACCTGACGGTGAAGGACCAGCGTGGCGTCACCATGGTCGACAACGTTTCCTTCGACGTGCGCGGCGGCGAGATCGTCGGCATCGCCGGCGTTGCCGGCAACGGCCAGTCCGAGCTGCTCGAAGCCATCTCCGGCATCCGGCACGCGGTTTCCGGCGAGGTGATGCTGGACGGCAAGCCGATCGACCTCACCGGCAAGGCCGATCCCGGCGAATTGCGCGACCGCGGGCTGGCCCATGTGCCGGAGGACCGCCACCATGTCGGGCTGGTGCTTGCCTTTGAGGAAAACGAGAATTCCATCCTCGGCTATCATGACGACGAGCGCTATCTGAAAGGCCCGTTCCTCGACGTCGACGCCATCATGGCCGACGCCAAGGACAAGATCGAGAAATACGACATCCGCCCCGCCAATCCGCGCCTCAAGACGGCCAACTTCTCCGGCGGCAACCAGCAGAAGATCGTGCTGGCCAGGGAGATGGAACAGGACCCCGGCGTGCTGATCGTCGGCCAGCCGACGCGCGGCGTCGACGTCGGCGCCATCGAATTCATCCACAAGCGGCTGATCGCCATGCGCGACCAGGGCAAGGCCGTGCTGGTGGTTTCGGTCGAGCTCGACGAGATACGCTCGCTCTCCGACCGCATCCTGGTGATGTTCGCCGGCCGTGTCGTCGGCGAGCGCGGCCCCGACGCCACCGAAGGCGAACTCGGCTTGCTGATGGCCGGCGTCGAGCACCAGGAGGCCGCCGAATGAGCACGCCCTATGCCAAACTGCCGGCCTGGGCCGATTACGGGCTGATCCCGCTGATCAACCTGTCGGTCGCCTTTATCGTCGCCGGTTTCGTCGTCATGCTGGTCGGCGAGAACCCGTTCCGCGCTGCCGTCATCCTCGTCGAAGGCGCCTTCGGCAGGGGCACGGGGATCGCCTTCACGCTCTTCTATGCCACCACCTTCATCTTCACCGGACTGTCGGTGGCGGTGGCGGCGCATTGCAGCCTGTTCAATATCGGCACCGAGGGCCAGGCCTATATAGGCGGCCTGGGCATCGCGCTCGTTTGCCTGAGCCTCGACAGCGTGATGCCCTGGTGGGTGATCTTTCCGATCGCGATCGTGGCGGCCGCCGCGTTCGGCGCGCTTTGGGGCCTGATCCCGGCCTATCTCCAGGCCAAGCGCGGCTCGCACATCGTCATCACCACCATCATGTTCAACTTCATCGCGGCCTCGGTGATGGTCTATCTCTTGGTCGGCGCGCTGAAGCCGGCTGGCTCGCAGGCGCCGCAGACGCGCAATTTCCTTGCCGGGGCGGAACTGCCGAAACTCAACTGGGTGATCGAATTGTTCGGCGCCAAGATCCGCTCGGCGCCGCTCAACATCTGCTTCCTGCTGGCTCTGGTCATGGCCTTCCTGGTCTGGCTGCTGATCTGGCGCACCAGGCTCGGCTATGAGATGCGCACCTATGGCCACAGCCCGAAGGCCGCGCGCTACGCCGGCATTTCGGAAACCCGCATCATCATCACCGCGATGATGATCTCGGGCGCGCTGGCCGGCATGATGGCGCTCAACCCCGTCATGGGCGACCAGCACAATGTCGCGATCGATTTCGTGTCCGGCGCCGGCTATGTCGGCATCGCGGTCGCGCTGATGGGCCGGCTGCATCCGGTCGGCATCGTGCTGGCGGCCATCCTGTTCGGCATGCTCTACCAGGGCGGCGCCGAGCTTGCCTTCGAGATGCCGGCGATCAGCCGCGACATGATCGTCATCATCCAGGGCCTTGTCATCCTGTTCGCCGGCGCGCTGGAACATATGTTCAGGCCTTATATCCAGGCGCTTTTCGCCTCGGTCAGTCCGAAGTCGGTCGGCATGCAGGCGGTCAAGGGGACAGGGGCCTGAGATGGACATGTTCAACGCAATCGTCCAGGTGCTGGACTCGACCATCCGCCTTTCTGTGCCGCTGCTGCTTGCCTGCCTGGCGGGGCTTTATTCGGAACGGGCCGGCATCTTCGACATCGGGCTCGAAGGCAAGATGCTGGTCGGCGCCTTTGCCGGGGCTTCGGCCGCCGCGGTCTTCCATTCGGCGCTGATCGGCCTCGGCACGGCGATCCTGATCTCGGTCGCTTTCGCCCTGGTGCACGGCTTCGCCTCGATCACGCATCGCGGCAACCAGATTGTCTCCGGCGTCGCCATCAACTTCATCGCGGCCGGATCGACCATCATCCTCGGCCAGGCCTGGTTCCAGCAGGGCGGGCGCACGCCGGCGCTGCAGCCGGGCGAGCGTTTCGAAGCGATCATCTGGCCAGGCGCCGAGGCGATCAGGGATGTGCCGATCATCGGCCCGATCTATGCCGAGCTGATCTCAGGCCATTCGATCCTGGTCTATTTCGCCTTCGCCATGGTGCCGTTCACCTGGTGGGTGCTGTTTCGCACCCGCTTCGGGCTCAGGATGCGCGCCGTGGGCGAGAACCCGGCCGCGGTTGACACCGCCGGCATCTCGGTCGCGTGGCTGCGCTATCGCGCGCTGATCTGCACCGGTATCCTGACCGGCGTTGCCGGGGCCTATCTTTCCATGGTGCAGAATGGCGGCTTCGTGAAGGACATGACGGCGGGCAAGGGCTATATCGCGCTGGCAGCGCTGATCTTCGCCAAGTGGAAGCCGGTCAACGCCATGTTCGCCTGCCTGTTGTTCGGCTTCCTCGACGCGGCCTCGATCCGCCTGCAGGGCTCGCCGCTGCCCCTTGTCGGCAAGGTGCCGGCGCAGTTCATGCAGGCGCTGCCCTATGTGCTGACCGTCATCCTGCTGGCGGGCTTCATCGGCAAAGCCATTCCGCCGCGCGCCGGCGGCGTGCCCTATGTCAAGGAACGCTAAGGTCGGGAACGCTGAGGCTGGATTTTCGTTCGGCGACGACCGGCATTTGAACAAGATCGTGGGAGAGAAGAACCGGATGTCGCATGATCTGTTCGAGGCGGCGAAGACGGCGATGGGCAAGGCCTACGCGCCCTATTCGAAATTCCCGGTGGGCGCCGCGCTTCGCACCGAGGACGGGCGCGTCTTCACCGGCGCCAATATCGAGGTGGCATCCTACCCTGAGGGCTGGTGCGCCGAGACGACGGCGCTCGGCCACTACATCATGGGCGGCGGCGGCAGGATCGTCGAGATCGCCGTGATCGCCGAACGCATGGCCAAATGCTCGCCCTGCGGCGGCTGTCGGCAGCGGCTGGCGGAATTCTGCCGGCCGGACACGAAGCTCTATCTCTGCGACGACACCGGCGTGGCCGAGACGGTCACCATGGGCGAGATGCTGCCTTACGGTTTCAGGGGCGATATTTTGAAATGATGGAAGCGCTGGATCATCTGGTCGAGAAGCTGGACGGGCTGGCGCCCAAGGCGGCGCTTGTGCTGGGCTCGGGCCTTGGCGGGCTGGTCGACCAGGTCAAGGATGCCAGGCGCATCTCTTACGCAGAGTTGCCGGGCTTCCCGCGCAGCGGTGTTTCAGGCCATGCCGGCGAGGTGGTTGCCGGGCATTTCGCCGGCACGCCGGTGCTGATGCTGTCCGGCCGCGCGCATTACTACGAGCATGGCAACGCCGCCGCGATGCGCCCGGCGCTGGAGGTGCTTGCCGGCATCGGCATCTCGCATCTGATCCTCACCAACGCCGCCGGCTCGGTTGATCCCGAGATGGGACCGGGCTCGGTGATGCTGATCACCGACCACATCAATTTCTCCGGCTCCAATCCGCTGATCGGGGAGCCGAGCGACCGCCGCTTCGTCGGCCTCACCGAGGCCTATGATGCCGGCTTGCGCGGTGCCATCGAAAAGGCGGCCAAGGCAACCGGCACGGCGCTGCACAAGGGCGTCTATATGTGGTTCTCCGGACCCTGCTTCGAAACGCCTGCCGAGATCCGCATGGCGCGCGTCATGGGGGCCAACGCGGTCGGCATGTCGACCGTGCCGGAGGTGATCCTCGCTCGTTTCCTCGGCCTCAAGGTCGCCGCCTGCTCGGTCATCACCAACCTGGCTGCCGGCATGACCGGAGCGGAGCTGTCGCATCAGGAAACCAAGGACATGGCGCCGGTCGGCGGCGCGCGGCTGGCGACGATCCTGCGGCGCGTCTTCCAGGACGGCTTGCCCGACTGATGCTGCCGCAGGAGATCATCCGTCGCAAGCGCGACGGCCACAGGCTCTCGTCCGACGAGATCGCGGCCTTCATCGCCGGGCTGACGGCCGGCACCATTTCCGAGGGCCAGGTCGGCGCTTTCGCGATGGCCGTGTTCCTCAACGGCATGAGCCGCGAGGAAGCGGTGGCGCTGACGATCGCCATGCGCGATTCCGGCGACGTGCTCGACTGGTCCGACCTGCCCGGCCCGGTCACCGACAAGCATTCGACCGGCGGCGTCGGCGACAATGTCTCGCTGATGCTGGCGCCGATCGTCGCCGCCTGCGGCGCCTATGTGCCGATGATCTCCGGGCGCGGCCTCGGCCACACCGGCGGCACGCTGGACAAGATGGACGCCATCCCCGGCTATGCCAGCCAGCCGGATTTACCGCTTTTCCGCAAGACGGTGCTCGAGACCGGCTGCGCCATCATCGGCCAGACGGCCGATCTGGCGCCCGCCGACCGCAGGCTCTACGCGATCCGCGATGTGACGGGAACGGTCGAATCCATACCGCTGATCACCGCTTCGATCCTGTCGAAGAAGCTTGCCGCGGGCCTGGGCTCGCTGGTGCTCGACGTCAAGCTCGGCAACGGCGCCTTCATGGAAAAGTCGCGCGACGCCGTCGCCCTGGCCAACAGCCTGGTCGAGGTCGCCAATGGCGCCGGCCTGAACGCTTCCGCGCTGGTGACGGGCATGAACGAACCGCTGGCTTCCGCTGCCGGCAATGCGGTCGAGGTGAAGAATGCCGTCGACTTCCTCACCGGCCGTTTTCGCGACAAGCGGCTGGAGGACGTGACGCTGGCCTTGGCGGCCGAGATGCTGCAGTCGGCAGGGCTGGTTTCGTCGCAGCAGGATGGCCTCAGGCGCGCGACCGAAGCGCTCGCCGGCGGCCGGGCGGCTTCCGTCTTCGCCCGGATGGTGGCGGTGCTTGGCGGTCCCGGCGATTTCATCGAGAAGCCGGAAAAATATCTGCCGCCGGCGCCGGTCGAATTGGCCGTGGCGGCGGAACAGGACGGGTTCGTGACCGGCATCGCCACGCGCGACATCGGGCTGGCCGTTGTCACGCTCGGCGGCGGACGTTCCCGTCCGGATGACAAGATCGATCATGCGGTCGGCTTGACCCGGCTGTTGCCGGTCGGCGCCGAGGCGCGCTCTGGCGAGGCGCTGGCGCTGGTGCACGCCCGCACAGACGCGGAGGCCGAGGCGGCAGCGGCGGCGGTGAGAGCCGCTTACACGATCGGAGGTTCCAAGCCGCCCGCCGAGAAGACAGTGCTCAGGCGGATATTGGCGCGATGAAGGAGGTCACCGTTTCGCGGAAACGGTGACCTGCTTTATCTGTTTTGTTTTGACGCACTTCCGGACGGAAAACCGCTGCACACTTTTCCTGGAAATGCTTATGACACTTACTGGACGAGCAGCAGCGCGCCGTCCTGGACCTGGTATTTCTGCAACCGCTGCAGGAAGCTCATGCCGATAAGGTTGGTCTGCAGCGCCCGGTCGTCAAGCACCATCGCCTGGACGTTGTCGACCGAGATCTTGCCGATCTGCAGGTGGTCGACCGTCACGACGGCGGCCTTGATCGCCCCATTGGCGGTGTTCGCCTGTTGATTGAAATCTGACGGGTTGAGCGAGATGCCGATCCTGCGCGCGGTCGAGGCGTTGATGGCGACCAGTGTCGCGCCGGTGTCGATCATGCCGTCGATCTGCCGGCCGTTGAGCTTGAACTGCGATGTGAAATGGCCGCGGGCATCGGCATTGACCAGAACCTGCCGGCCGAGCGGCATCGGCGTGGCCGGCTTGGCCGGGACAGAGACGAGATTGACCTGGGGCGCGGCCTTCGGCGCCGCCGGCTGTGGGGTTTCGGTCGATTTCAGCAGGCCGTCCACCAGATGCGGATTGGCCTGAAAGACGACCGGAATCGAGGCCGAGGTTCCGGCAAAGATGCCGAGGATAAGAAGCTTGCGCAGCATGGATGCCCCTTGGATCAAGGCCACATCCTTAGGCCGACATGGTGTTTGCCGCTTTAACGTGCGCCGGAACCACGCGGTTGTGTAAACGCGTGGTAAACGGATGCGCTCACTTTGTCCCGTACATGCGGTCGCCGGCGTCGCCAAGGCCAGGCATGATATAGCCCTTGTCGTTCAGCTGACGGTCGATCGAGGCGGTGAAGATCGGCACGTCCGGATGCGCCCTGGTGAAGCGCTCGATGCCTTCCGGCGCGGCGAGCAGGCAGAGGAAGCGGATGTTGGTGGCGCCGCGTCCCTTCAGCTTGTCGATCGCGGCAATCGCCGAATTGGCGGTCGCCAGCATCGGATCCACGACGATCACCAGGCGGTCGGCAAGGTCGCTCGGCGCCTTGAAGAAATATTCGACGGCTTCCAAGGTCTCATGGTCGCGGTAGAGGCCGATATGGGCGACGCGGGCGGCCGGCACCAGATCGAGCAGGCCCTCGAGCAGGCCATTGCCGGCGCGCAGCACCGAGGCGAAGACCAGCTTCTTGCCTTCCAGCGTCGGCGCCTCCATTTCCTCGATCGGCGTCTCGATCATGGTCGTGGTCAGCTCGAGATTACGAGTCACCTCATAGCCGAGTAGCAGCGAGATCTCGCGCAGCAGCCGCCGGAAGCCGGCCGTCGAGGTCTCCTTCTTGCGCATGATGGTCAGCTTATGCTGGACAAGGGGGTGGTCGACGACGGTGACGCCCTGCATGGATGTGCTCCAACTGGTTCGCAGTGGGTAGTGGTCAGTAGTGAGTAGTGAATAGTGAGCCGATTTGCGAGTCCTCGCCTCGGGGAAAGCTCCGGCCTTCAACCGCTCTATGCGCGCTCGGCCAAATCCATAACTTACTGACTACGGACTACTCCCTACTCACTCACCGCACCTTCGCGTCCAATCGGCTCAGCAGCATCGCCTTGGTCTTCCTGTCCACGAACGCTGCCTCGATGGCCGTCCTCGTGACGGCGGTAAGCGCCTTGTCGTCCATGCGGAAATGCTCGGCGGCGATATCGTATTCGCGCTTCAGGGAGGTCCAGAAATAGGGCGGGTCGTCGGAGTTGAGCGTCACCTTGCAGCCGGCGGCGCGCAGCGCCGGAAAGGGATGGTCGGCGAAGCTGTCGAAGACTTTCAGCGCGATGTTGGAGCCCGGGCAGCATTCCAGCACCACCCCCTCGGCGGCGATGCGGCGGACGAGGTCCGGGTTCTCGATGGCGCGCACCCCATGGCCGATGCGCGACGGGCGGATGTGGTCAAGGGCGGCCTGGACACTTTCCCAACCCATCAGCTCGCCGGCATGGATGGTGATGCCGAGGCCGGCTTCGCGCGCGATCTCGAAGGCGCGCACATAATCCTCGAAGTCACCGATGCGCTCGTCGCCGGCGACGCCGAAGCCGGTCACCAGCGGATGGCCGCAGCGCGCCGCGAAGCGCGCCGCCTGCTCGATCGCCTCGACCCCGACATGGCGCACGCCGGTGACGATCATGCGGCCTTCGATCCCTGTCTTGGCCTTGGCGCGGGCCATGCCTTCGCCCAGCGCGTCCGTATAGGCTTTCGGCGAGAGGCCAGCCTTCTTCGCATGGTCCGGCGAGGTGAAGACCTCGGAATAGATGGCGCCGTCGCGAGCGAGGCTGGTCAGATAATAGTCGGCGAGACGCGCATAATCGTCTTCCGTGCGAAACAGGTCGGACGCGAAATCATAAGCGGCGAGAAAGGAGGTGAAATCGTGCCAGACGAAGGAGCCATCTTGGATATAGGGCGAAGGATCCTTGCCATATTTGCGGGCCTGGCTGACGACAAGCTCCGGCGCCGCCGCCCCTTCGATGTGGCAGTGCAGTTCGGCCTTCAAAATCATGCGGTCATTGCGCCCGGCATGCTGTTCTCGCACGGAATCTGGCCGGAAAATCATGCGGGACCTTTCTCGACCGGGTTTTGCAAGCGCGGCCGAAAACCGCGCCTTGGACAATAGCGTCGGCACCATCGATCGGCTATGGTCCCGCCGGTTTTATGACGGATCAAAATAATGTCAGTTGAGAGAACCACGGCCGCGGGCGGCATGGAAACCTCCTATGGTTTCAGGAAGGTCGGGGCAGGCGAGAAGCAGCCCCTGGTCAATGACGTCTTCCATAAGGTGGCCAATCGATACGACCTGATGAACGATCTGATGTCGGCCGGGTTGCATCGGTTGTGGAAGGACGCGATGGTCGCCTGGCTGAACCCGCCGAAGCGGCCGGGCTGGAAGGTGCTCGATGTCGCCGGCGGCACCGGGGACATCGCCTTCAGGATCGTCGAGGCCAGCCATCGCCAGGCCCATGCCACCGTGCTCGACATCAATGGTTCCATGCTTTCCGTCGGCCGCGACCGCGCCGAGAAGCAGGGGCTTGCGGCAAACACCGACTTCGTCGAGGCCAATGCCGAGGAATTGCCGTTCGAGGACGACACCTTCGATGCCTATACGATTGCCTTCGGCATCCGCAACGTGCCGCGCATCGAGGTCGCCCTTGCCGAAGCCTATCGCGTGCTGAAGCGCGGCGGCCGGTTTCTGTGCCTTGAATTCTCGGAGGTTGAGATGCCGCTGCTCGACAAGGCCTATGAGGCCTGGTCGTTCAACGCGATCCCCAGGATCGGCAAGGCGGTGACCGGCGACGACGAGCCCTATTCCTACCTCGTCGAATCCATCCGCAAGTTCCCCAACCAGCAGAATTTCGCTGCGATGATCGCCCGCGCCGGCTTCGATCGCGTCACCTTCCGCAACTATTCAGGCGGCATCGCCGCCCTTCATTCCGGCTGGAAGCTTTGAGGCCGGATCCCTTGAAGCAGGCCCTCTTGAATCGGGATGGCGAATGAGCAGCGTCGCCGCCGCCTTCAGGCTAGCCCGGGCCGGCTGGGTGCTGGTCCGCGAGGGCGTCGTCGCGGCGCTGCCGGGCGAAGAACTCTCCGGCATGCCGAAATTTGGTTGGCGCGTGGCGCGGTTGTTCACGCGCCGCCGCGCGCTGAGCTACCAGCGCGGCGACCGGCTGGCGCGCGCGGTGTTTCGGCTTGGACCATCCTACGTCAAGCTCGGCCAGTTCCTGGCGACGCGGCCCGACGTCGTCGGCAACGACATGGCGCTCGACCTCGCGCTGCTGCAGGACAAGATGCATACTTTCCCGAAGGCGGAAGCGATCCATGCGATCGAAGCCTCGCTCGGGCGCAGGATAGACGATCTCTATTCGAGCTTCGGCGAGCCGGTGGCGGCAGCCTCGATCGCGCAGGTGCACAGCGCCGAGGTCGTGCGCGAGGGTAGCGCTTCGCGCGTGGCGGTGAAGGTCATCCGGCCCGGCGTGCGGCGCCGCTTCTTCCAGGACCTTGAAAGCTATTTCCTCGCCGCACGCCTGCAGGAGAAGTATATCCCCGCGTCGCGTCGGCTGCGCCCGGTCGAGGTGACGCAGACGCTGGCGCAGACCACCAGGATCGAGATGGACCTGCGGCTCGAGGCGGCCGCGCTTTCGGAGCTCGGCGAGAACACCAAGGACGATTTGGGATTCCGCGTGCCGGCGGTCGACTGGGAACGGACCGGCCGCGACGTGCTCACCATGGAGTGGATCGACGGCGTCAAGATGAACGACATCGCCGGCCTTGCCGCCGCCGGTCATGACCTCAAGGCAATCGCCGCCAATCTCATCCAGTCGTTCCTGCGGCATACGCTGCGCGACGGCTTCTTCCATGCCGACATGCATCCGGGGAACCTGTTCGTCGAGGCGGACGGCACCATCGTCGCCGTCGATCTCGGCATTGCCGGGCGGCTCGGCAAGAAGGAGCGGCGCTTCCTGGCGGAGATCCTCTACGGCTTCATCGTGCGCGACTATCAGCGCGTCGCCGAGGTGCATTTCGAGGCGGGTTATGTGCCGCGCCAGCACAATGTCTCGGCCTTCGCCCAAGCGATCCGCGCCATCGGCGAGCCGATCCACGGCCAGTCTGCCGACACCATCTCGATGGCGAAGCTCTTGACGCTTCTTTTCGAGGTCACCGAGCTGTTCGACATGGCGACGCGGCCGGAACTGATCCTGCTGCAGAAGACCATGGTCGTCGTCGAAGGCGTTGCGCGCACGCTCGATCCGGCCTTCAACATGTGGAAGACCTCCGAACCGGTGGTCGGCGATTGGATCGCCGGCAATCTCGGCCCGCGCGGGCTGCTCACCGACGCGCGCGACGGCGCCAAGGCGCTGCTGGCCCTTGCAAGGCAGGCGCCGGACCTCGCAGCCCGCACCGACCGGCTGTCGCGCGAGATCGACCTGATGGCCGAGAATGGCCTGCGCTTCGACGAAGCGACCGCGCAAGCCATCGGCAAGGCCGAAGCGCGCCACACCCGGTCCGGCCGCGTGGCGCTGTGGGTGATTGCGCTGACGCTGATCTACATCGCGTGGAAATTGCTCTGAGCGTCACGCGGCTTGTCGGACGGTGATTGCGTTGCTATCATTGCAATCGCTATTTGAAGCGAGTGCAATCACATGGCCAGCATCACGATCCGCAATCTCGATGACGAGGTCAAGGACTTGCTGCGGCAGCTCGCGGCCGAAAATGGCTGCTCGATGGAGGAGCAGGCGCGGACGATGATCCGCGCTGCGGTCGAGGGGCGGACGGGGCAGTCGGACCGCATCGGCCAGATCGAGCAGACGCTGCGTGCGCTGACAGGTTCTAAGGAGCAGGCGACGCCGGTTGTCGCGGCATCCGGCAAGCCGGTCGCGCGAGGCTCTCTCTCCGGCAAGCGCATCCTGCTGATCATCGGCGGCGGCATCGCCGCCTACAAATCGCTCGACTTGATCCGGCGGCTGCGCGAGCGGGGCGCTTCCGTACGGGTGGTCATGACATCGGCCGCGCAGGAATTCGTCACCACGCTTTCGGCCGGCGCGCTTTCGGCCGACCATGTCTTCACCGAACTGTTCGATCGCAAGGACGAGCACGATGTCGGCCATATCAGGCTGTCGCGCGAGGCCGACCTGCTGGTCGTGGCGCCGGCCACCGCCGACCTGATGGCGAAGCTCGCCAACGGCCATGCCAGCGACCTCGCCTCGACGGTGCTTCTGGCCACCGACAAGAAGGTGCTGATGGCCCCCGCAATGAACCCGAAGATGTGGGCGCATGCAGCCACGCGCCGCAACCGGGCGACGTTGCAGAAGGACGGCATCGCCTTCGTCGGCCCCGCCAAGGGCGAAATGGCCGAAAGCAACGAAGCGGGCGAGGGCCGCATGGCCGAACCGCTCGAGATCGTCGCCGCGATCGAGGCAATGCTCGAGGAGAAGCCGAAGCCGCTGGCTGGCCGCAGGATCATCGTCACCTCAGGGCCGACGCATGAGCCGATCGACCCGGTGCGCTACATCGCCAACCGGTCTTCGGGCAAGCAGGGCCATGCCATCGCGGCCGCGCTGGCAAAGCTCGGCGCCGATGTGCGGCTCGTTTCCGGTCCGCTCACCATTGCCGATCCGGCCGGCGTCGCGACCACCCATGTCGAAACGGCCGCGCAGATGAAGCAAGCGGTCGAGAGCCTGTTGCCGGCGGATGCCGCCGTGTTCGTTGCGGCGGTCGCCGACTGGCGCACGGCCAATGCCGCCGGCGAGAAGATCAAGAAGGTGGCGGGCGAAGGGCCGCCGTCGCTACAGATGGTCGAGAACCCGGACATCCTGGCCGGCATCGGCCATCATGCGCAGCGGCCCGGTCTTGTCGTCGGCTTCGCCGCCGAAACGCAGGACCTGATCGCCAATGCCGAAGCCAAGCTCAAGAAAAAGGGCGCCGACTTCATCGTCGCCAACGACGTTTCGCATGAAAGCGGCATCGGCCCATCGGGCGTCATGGGCGGCGACCGCAACAAGGTGCGCATCGTCTCCAGGGCCGGCGTCGAGGAATGGCCGGAAATGGGCAAGGACGAGGTGGCGGCGCGGCTTGCCGCGCTCATTGCCGAGCGGCTGCAGACCGTCGTGGTGTGATGCCGAAGCCGGCGCTTGGGTCGCCGGCCCCTCGACGTCACTCGGCGGCGATGCCGGGACGGCTCGTGTTCGCGGCGAGCCCGGCCTCGATCGACTCGGCGATGATCTTCAAACCGAGGTCCAGCTCTTCGTCGGAGATCGTCAGCGGCGGGGCTATGCGGAAGACGCCGCCCATGCCGGGAAGCTTGACGATGTTCATGCTGAGACCGCGCCGGAACGCCTCAGCCGCGATCGCGGCGCCAAGCTGATGGTCGGGAGCCCGCTCCTTTCGGTCCTTGACGATCTCGACGCCGAGCAGGAGACCGCGCCCGCGCACGTCACCGACGCATTCATAACGTTGCTTCAGGCTGGACAAGCCGGCGAATAGTTTCGCCCCCATGCTGCGCGCCCGTTCAACGAGCTTTTCTTCTTCCACCACATCGAGCACCGCCAGGCCCACGGCCGCCGGCAGCGGATCGGAAACATGCGTGGTGTAGAAGAGAAAACCTTTCGCATGCGCTTCCTCCTCGATCTCGGCCGTCGTCATGACGGCCGATAGCGGAAGGCCGGCGCCGATCGTCTTGGAAAGCGTCAGGATATCCGGCGTGACGCCGTCCCTCTGGAAGGCGAACATATGGCCGGTGCGGCCGATACCTGTCTGCGCCTCGTCCAGGATCAGCAGCATGCCGCGCTCGCGGCACTTCTGCTGGAGAGCCGCCAGATAGCCCTGCGGCAGTTCCAATATGCCGCCGCTCGACAGGATCGGTTCGGCGACGAAGGCGGCCAGGTTGCCCGTCGACTGGCTGTCGACCAGATCGAACGCGTCGTCGAGCTCGGTCTGCCAATCCAGCGAGCCGTCGGCATGCTTGAAACGCGGCCGGAAACTGTTCGGCGCCGGGATCGCGAGCGAGCCGACCGCGGCAGGTCCATAGCCCTTGCGACCGGCGCTGTAGGTTGCTGACGCCGCCACACCGGTCATGCCGTGCCAGCTCTTCGAAAAGGCGACGATCTCGTGCTTGCCGGTCACCAGCTTGGCCATGCGGATCGCGGCTTCGTTCGATTCCGCACCCGTCGACAGGAGCAGCACCCGGTCGAGCCTTGGCGCCAGCGCCGCCAGGCGCTCAGCAAGCTCGACCACGGGACGGGACAGCATGCCGCTGAACAGATGCGCGACCTGACCCACCTGGCGGCTCACCGTCGAGACAATGCGGGGATGCGAATGGCCGAGCAGCGCGCTCATCTGGCCGGAGGTGAAATCGAGGATCGGCTTGTCATCCGCATCGTAGACGAAGGATCCCGCGGCGCGCTCGATGATTGCCGGCTCGAACGCGCCGCCATAGCGTATCAGATGCTTTTGCGCCGCATTCCAAAACCCGCGATCCTGGTTTCTTGACATTGTTCCAGCTCCACCAAAGCGTCCAGATGACTAGATAGCGCTTGGTGCGGGTGCAGTAAAATTGATAGTAATCGGATCCGGATATCAACGGATTTGATATGCAGGCTCCACTCGATCTCAAGCTCCTGTCGACATTCGTGCGCGCGGCGCATTCCGGCACGCTGAGCGCCGTGGCGGTGCAGGTCGGGCGCACCCAATCGGCCGTGACCATGCAGATCCAGCGCCTGGAGGAAGCGCTTGGCCAGAGCCTTTTTCATCGCAGCGGCAGCGGGGTGCGGCTCACCGGCAGCGGCGAACGCTTTCTGGCCTATGCCGAGCGCATCCTCAAAATCCATGACGAAGCGATCTCGGCCTTTTCCGACAAGGGCCTGCATGGGTCGATCATCTTCGGCAGCCCCGAAGATTATCTGAGCGCGTTCTTCCCGGCGCTCTTGAAGGGTTTCGGCACCATGTATCCCGATGTCGAGATCAAGGTGGTGTCGGCGCCGACGGTCGAACTGCGCACGCTCATCAATGCGCGTCAGGTCGATCTGGCGCTCGTTTCCACACCCAATCCAGGCGATGCGCCGGATGTCGTGCGCAGGGAATCGCTGGTCTGGGTCGGCAGCCGGCCAACCCTGGAACTCTACGATTTCGGCGACACCGTGCCGCTCGCCCTGGCTGCGTCGAACGCGATCGACCACAAGGGGGCCTGCGAGGCCATGACCCGCGCCGGCCTGCGCTACAAGATAGCCTATGCCTCCAACAGCCTTGCCGGGCTGATCGCCGTTGCGCGGTCAGGGCTGGCGATCAGCGTGATGGCGGAGGGGGCGGTCCCGCCCGATCTGCATATTCTCGGCGCTCCGCTTCCTCCGCTGCCCGGGCTCGGCATTGTGATCGTTTTCGCCGATGCGGAACGATCGCCTGCGGTCACGGCCTTTGCCGATCACATCCGCAAGGTTCTGCCGTCGCTTTGAGGGTCTGCCGCCTCGCAGCCTCTCGAGCAGGAACGTCAGCCCGCGGCCATTTGCGGCCGGTTCGCCGTCAAAGACATTCTCAAAGCCGCCAGGCACCCGACGATCCCGAGCGGCACGAAAGCCAGGAACAGCCAGTCGGCGACGGTCGCGGCCGCCTCGCGGCTCAGGCCATCGGAGAACCCGCAGGCATTGGCGATAATGCCGGCAAGGGCGGTGCCTACCGCATAGCCGATGCGCTGCATCGTCGGCACCGCGGCGGAGGCGATGGTCTGTTCGCCCTCGCGCGCCGAGGCGACGATGACGCGGGTCAGGAACGGCCAGGCGACGCCGAAGCCGCCGCCTTGGAAAAGGGCGCAAAGCAGGATCAGCGGGATCGAGCCGGTCGGGATCGTGTAGGCGAAGCCGGCAATGCCGCAGGTGATCATCAGCGCGCCGACGACGATGATCGACCGCTCGCGATGCAGCGGCGCGTTGGCGACGAGGATCGACAGGATCGACCAGGCAATCGATTCGGCGGCGATGATGTAGCCGGTGGTGAGAAGCGGGATCTGATGCAGCGTGGTCAAGAGCAGCGGTCCGTAGATGCCGAAGGAACAGGTCGCCACCGAGAACGCCGCGACCATCGTCATGCCGCTGCCGACGGGCGAGCGCCACGAAAATAGATTCGACGGGAAGAGCCGCGAGCGCGGCCTGAGCCCATCGATCCGGACGAACAGCGCCAAGCCGATCAGGCCAAGGCAAAGAAGCAGCGTGGAGCGAAGCAGCGCGATATCGACGCCGGCGGTTGCGATCAGCACGACGGCGACGGCAAGGCAGCCGAGCGCGCCATAGGGGAAGGGCGGCGCCGCATCGCCCGAGGCCCGCGACCGCGACGCGCCGGCGGTGTTGAGGACGGTAAGGCTGGCAAGCGCGACGGCGATGCCGCCCAGGGTGAAGATGCCGACCGCCCAGCGCCAGGACAGATGCTCGACCATGATCGCCCCGATCATCGGGCCGCTGAAGGCGGCTATGCCCCAGATCGCCGACATCACACCGAAGAGTTGGGGCCAGATGTTGCGTGGAAACAACCGCTCGACGGAGATAAACGCCAGCGACACCAGCGCGCCGCCACCGAGGCCCTCGATCAATCGTCCGGCGAGGAACTGGGTCATCGAGGGCGCTACGGCGCTTACCAGCGCGCCGGCCGCGTAAAGCAGGGCAGCGACCGCCATGTTGTTGCGCAGGCTGACATAGCTGACCAGTCGTCCGGCTGCGGCGCCCGCCGTGATGGCGCCAAGCTCGTAGATCGCCAGCGACCAGCCGACCAGCTGCACGCCGTCCAGCTCGCCGACCATCGCCGGCATCACCGTCGCCATCATCGTCTCGTTGGTGGCGTAAAGCAGAATGCCGAGATTGATGAAGCAGAAGCGCGCCAGGTCGCCGCTCATCCACAGCGCCCCCCAGTCGACCCTGTTTTCGGATTTCGCGCTCAAATCAATTCTCCCGATTTGTATCGGGCACGGTGTCTAGGACCTCAACCACGGTTGAGCTCAAGCGAATTTTACACTGTCGCGACGGCCGGTCAGTTCGCTATGCTGCGCAGCTGGAACTGGCTGACGCCGATGGCTATGTTGAGACCGGTCTGGGTCTGGACGCTGAGCGGCTGCAGAGTGAAGGCGTTGCCGGTGCCGCCGACCAGGAGATTGGCGCCGGCGCCGACCGCGGCGGTCACTTCGGCGCTGGCGCCGACATAGTCGCCGGCAAGCGCACCCGGGGCGTAGATGTTGTTCATCGGCGTCAGCACCAGCCAGCGCATCACGCTCTGGCTGGTCGTGCCGATGTCGAGGCCATACTTGTTGACGGCGCCGAAATACGCTTCCGGCGCGAAGGTCTTGTCGGCCGGCGTGAAGGTGCAGCTCAGATCCTTGCTGGAGCCGAAGACGAAGCCGGTGCCACCGCCGATGGCGCAATCCAAGACGCCGAGCTCGACGCCGCCGGTCTCCGCCCGAGCTTGCCCGGCCAGTGCAACGATCGCGATCGCGGTTGCGGCGATGATCCTCGACATGTGTCCCCCTCTTCTTTTTGACGCAATTCCGGACGGAAAACCGTGTCACACTTTTCCTGGAACTGCTCAAAAAGCATGCGGCCCGGAACGGCTACAATGTCCTGTTCCGGGCCGCGCGTATAGGCGGATGTCGTTAGCGGATGAGCGCTTATTTGTAGGAGTGGACCAGATCCAGCGACGCCACCGCGACGGCCAGGTTGACGCCGGTCTGCGCCTGCACGCTCAGCGGCTCCAGCATGAAGGCGCCGTCGAGGCCGCCGACCAGGAGATTGGCTCCGCCGCCGGTCACGACGGAAGCCTCGGCGTTGACGCCGTAATAGCTGCCGGCGAGGTCGCCAGCCTCATGATGGCGCGTGCCGGCAAGCACCGCCCAGACGAGCTGGCCCTGATGCGTCTGGCCGAGGTCGACGCCGAGCTTGGAGATCATGCCGGTGTACTGCTCGGCCGGACCGTGATGATAGGGACGGAAGGTGCAGGACACACCCTTGTTGGACGTGATGACATAGCCGACGCCGCCGTCGATGGTGCAATCGAGCGTGCCGAGCCGGAGCGTGCCGGCGCTGACTGGGGAAGCGAGGACCGTGGCGGCAAGCGCGGCAGCGGCACAGGCAAGGGATTTGATCATTGGAAAGGTCCTTTCGCGAAAATCTTGGCCCCGGCTTAAACTGTCGAGGTGCAAGGAGCGTTCCGCCGAAAACTTGGCGCGAACATGGCAAAGGTTAACGCATTGCCCTGGGCGGTTAACGGATCGCTATCGGCGTCGCCACGGCGCAACACTGCGGCCGCCGGCGGCGACGGCGCCTGGCGCGAGATGCCTTTCCGTTACAGCTCTCAGCTGGCGTTGCCGCCGGTACGCGACAGGCCGTCCTTGGCCGGCTGGTAGTTCGGGTCGAGGTGGATCGCCTCGCGGTAGGACTTGGCGGCCCTCACCTTGTCGCCGCGGCGCTCGTAGATCAGCGCCTGGTTGGCCCAGGCCTCGGCATTCTTGCCGTCGAGCTTGATGGCCATGTTGAAATCGGAGAAGGCGTTGTCCTCGTCGCCTGTCGCCAGATAGGAGAGGCCGCGGCCGTTGTAGGGCTCGGCGGCGTCCGGCGCCAGCGAGATGGCGGTCGAGAAGTCCTCTATGGCGAATTTGTGCTGGCCCTGGCTCTGATAGATCAGGCCACGATTGTGGTAGGCGCGCGCATCGGTGGTGTCGAGCTGGATCGCCTTCTGAAAGTCGTTGAAGGCATCCTGGGTGCGGCCCGCCTTACGGTAGAGATTGCCGCGGCCGATATAGGCGGCGTCGTAATTGGCGTTGATCTGGATCGAGCGATTGTAGTCGGCCAGAGCGGCTTCCTGATTGCCGAGGAAGCGCTGGATCAGCGCGCGGTTCGAATAGGCCTGGTAGAAATTCGGGTTGAGCTGGATGGCCTGGTTGAAGTCCTTGAGCGCGGCCTGGTACTGGCCGCCGCGGCCATAGGCCGAGCCGCGCACATTGTAGCCCTCGGGATCCTGCGGATTGCGTTGGATGACCGCCGAGAGCGAGGAGATGTTCTCGCTTGAGCCTTGCGCCTTGTCGATCGAGTTGAACTCACCCGTCGGGGCTGTCTGACATGCTGCAAGCATCAGACCCGAAAGCAGGGCCGCCGTCAGGGCGAAGCCGCGAAAAGCGGTTCCACGCTCCACGGTAATAGCGTTCATCTTTGTCCTCACTGCCGCAGCGCCGTCAGTCCGTTCCCTCTCCGAACCGGCTCGAATCTATAAACAAAAAGGTGGCGGCGATTCCGCATCGCGCCACCTTCGGTATCCTTCGAAAAGGACGAAAAATAGGCGTTATGAGCGCGGCGAACGCGGCGCGCCACCAGCACCGGCCGGAGCCGGACGCGGGGTCATCGGCAGCAGGCCTTCGCGCTGGGCGCGCTTGCGGGCCAGCTTGCGGGCGCGGCGCACGGCTTCGGCCTTCTCGCGGGCACGCTTCTCGGACGGCTTCTCGTAGTGACCGCGCATCTTCATTTCGCGGAAAATACCTTCGCGCTGCATTTTCTTCTTCAGCGCGCGAAGCGCCTGATCAACGTTGTTGTCGCGGACGAGTACCTGCACGGGCAATCCTGTCTTCGGGTTTGAAATCGCTAGGCAATCGGCCATAGCCGGGATGCCTCCGCGGCGAGTTGCACCGCGAATTGTGGGCGGCTGATAGCAGAATCAGGCTGGGATGTCCACCGTTGATTGCAAGAAAGCGCGATCAAAAATCCGAGCATTTCGACTGCTGTGTTTCAGCCTTCCACCGCCGCCAGATGCAGGCGTGCGAAATCCTCAAAGAATTCGCCGTAATCGCAGGTAATTTCCTCGCCGGCTGCGATGTCGCGAATGGCGGTGGCGCCGCCATATTGCGAGAAATCCGTGTTTGGCCGCTCGGAGTGGTTCATGAAGCGGCCATTGTCGACCTCATAGACCATGAAGCCGGGCTTGTCCGGGCTCGGATAGGCATAGCGGTCGAGCAGTTCCCTCAGATGAGGGGATGCCGCTTCATATTTTTCCATGGGGATCAGGCGGTCGAAATCGGGATCGAGCCGCCAGATCGAAGCACCTTTGCGGATCGGCTCGGCAGCGAAGACACCGACGCCCTCGATGGCGCTCTGCGCAACATAGGTCCTGATCAGCAGCATCGTTCCCCATCCATTCTCGACGGGAAACGAAAATCGTCAAAACGGGCCGGAATGCAAGGTCGCCGGCGCAAGATTTTCCACTGGCCTGCGGCATGGCAGGCGCCAATACCCTCACGTCCGCTTGATCAGGCATCGCCGTCGGCAGCGGCGCGATCTGCCATGGCGCAAAGCGGCAAGCGCCGTCGCAAACAGCGCAAGGGTGACATCGCGGTTTCGCTAGTGATACTCCTCGCGTGACGGGCGGACGACATCCGCGATTTTTGGCGCGAGGCTATAACGTGAAGAAATATTCGGTATTCGCCATCGCCCGCGAGGCGATGCGCGGCCACAAGGGCTGGGAAGAGCAGTGGACCTCGCCCGAGCCGAAGAAGGAATACGACGTCATCATTGTCGGCGCCGGCGGGCACGGCCTGGCGACGGCCTATTACCTGGCGAGCGAGCACGGCATCACCAACATCGCGGTGCTGGAAAAGGGCTGGCTCGGCGGCGGCAACACCGGTCGCAACACCACAATCATCCGCTCCAACTATCTCTATGACGAAAGCGCCGGCATCTACGACCATGCGCTGAAGCTGTGGGATGGGCTGAGCCAGGAGCTCAACTACAACGTCATGTATTCGGCGCGCGGCGTCATGATGCTGGCGCACAACGTGCATGACGTGCAGGTGTTCAAGCGGCATATCCATGCCAACCGCCTCAACGGTATCGACAATGAATGGCTGACGCCGGAAGAGGCGAAGGCATTCTGCCCGCCGCTCAACATCTCCAAGGAAGCGCGCTATCCGGTAATGGGCGCAGCCCTGCAGCGTCGCGGCGGCACCGCGCGCCATGACGCGGTCGCCTGGGGCTATGCGCGCGGCGCCTCGGCGCGCGGCGTGCACATCATCCAGAACTGCGAGGTCACCGGCATCAAGCGGGCTGCGAACGGCGCGGTCAGCGGCGTGGAGACGACGCGCGGCTTCATCGGCGCCAAGAAGGTCGGCGTGGTCGCGGCCGGCCATTCCTCGGTGATCATGAATATGGCCGGCGTGCGCATGCCGCTCGAAAGCTATCCGCTGCAGGCGCTTGTCTCGGAACCGGTCAAGCCGGTGGTGCCCTGCGTGGTGATGTCCAACACCGTGCACGCTTATATCTCGCAGTCCGACAAGGGCGAGCTCGTCATCGGCGCCGGCACCGACCAGTATGTCTCCTATTCGCAGACCGGCGGCCTGCACATATTGCAGCACACGCTGGACGCCATCTGCGAGATGTTCCCGATCTTCACACGCATGAAGATGCTGCGCTCCTGGGGCGGCATCGTCGACGTCACGCCCGACCGCTCGCCGATTCTGGCGAAGACACCGGTCAAGGGGCTTTACGTCAATTGCGGCTGGGGCACCGGCGGCTTCAAGGCGACGCCCGGCTCGGGCAACGTCTTCGCGCATACGATCGCGAAGGACGAGCCGCACCCGATCAACGCGCCCTTCACGCTCGAGCGCTTCCGCACCGGACGCCTTATCGACGAGGCGGCGGCGGCGGCGGTGGCGCACTGATGATGGCTCAGTCGCTTTGCGATCAACAGGCCGGCGCGCGCGTCGGTCACGGTAAGTTTTAGGATCACCCAGATGCTTCTCATCCGCTGTCCCTATTGCGAGGAAGAGCGCCCGGAACTCGAGTTCCGCAATGCAGGCGAAGCGCATATCGCGCGCCCGACCAACATTGCCGCCGAGAGCGACGACGATTTCGAGAAATTCTTCTTCATCCGCGCCAACCCGAAGGGCGTCATCTATGAGCGCTGGCGCCACATCCATGGCTGCGCGCGCTTCTTCAACGCCGTGCGCGACACCGTCACGGACAAGTTCGTCATGACCTACAAGGCCGGCGAGCCGAAGCCCACGAAGCTGCCCGGAGCCGCGAAATGAACGCCATGTTCCGCATCTCCGGCGCCGGTCGCCTCAGCCAGGCGAAGACCGCCTCCTTCAGTTTCGACGACAAGTCCTATGTCGGCATCGAGGGCGACACGCTCGCCTCGGGGCTGCTCGCCAACGGCGTTCATCTGGTCGGGCGATCGTTCAAATACCATCGGCCCCGCGGCGTCCTGTCGGCCGGCGCGGAAGAGCCGAACGCGCTGGTGCAGATCGTGCGCGACGATGCGCGCAAGACGCCGAATGTGCGCGCCACCGTCCAGGAGCTTTATGACGGGCTGACCGCCCATTCGCAGAACCGCTGGCCGTCGCTTTCCTTCGACGTCGGCGCCGTCAATGACATCGCCTCGCCGCTATTTTCGGCGGGCTTCTACTACAAGACCTTCATGTGGCCGAAGTCGGCCTGGAAGAGCCTTTACGAGCCGAAGATCCGCGCCGCGGCCGGCCTTGGCGTTTCTCCGGACAAGCCGGACCCGGACCACTATGCCTCGCGCTACGCCCATTGCGAGGTGCTGGTGCTGGGCGGGGGTGCTGCCGGCATTGCAGCTGCCCTTGCCGCCGCCGAAACGGGCGTGCGGGTGATCCTCGCCGACGAGCAGGCCGAATTCGGCGGCAGCCTGCGCTTCGAGAGCGGCGCCAGGATCGACGGCCAGGACGGCTATGCCTGGGCGCAAGCCGCGATCGCCAGGCTCAAGGCGATGGACAATGTGCGGGTGCTGTCCCGCACCACGGCTTTCGGCTATTACGCGCAAAACTTCGTCGGCCTTGTCGAGCGGGTCAGCGATCACCTGAAGAATCCCGGCCACGACCTGGCGCGCGAACGCCTGTGGCAGGTGCGCGCCGGCCGCGTGGTGATCGCCACTGGCGCCATCGAGCGCCACATGGTGTTCGCCAACAACGACCGTCCGGGCGTGATGCTGGCTTCCGCGGCGCGCACCTATCTCAACCATTATGGCGTCGCGGTGGGCAGGAATGTCGGCGTCTATACGGCCAATGATTCCGCCTATGCCGCCGCGATCGACCTCAAGAAGGCCGGCGTCAACATCGCGGCCATCATCGACCTGCGCGACAATCCGGCCGGACCGGTGATCGACGAGGCGAGGGCGCTCGGCATCGAGATCAATTTCGGCCGCGCGGTGGTGAGCGCCGGCGGCAAGCTGCGCGTCTCCTCGATGACCGTGCAGCCGAAGCATGGCGGCGGCGGGCGCACCATCCCCGTCGACGCGATCCTGATGTCAGCCGGCTGGACCCCGTCGGTGCATCTGTTCTCACAGTCGCGCGGCAAGGTCGCCTTCAACGACGAGACCAAGCGCTTCGTGCCCGGCACCTACGCGCAGGATTGCGTCTCGGTCGGCGCCTGCAACGGCACGGACGGGCTGGACGCGACGGTCGACGAGGCCTATGCGGCCGGCGCCAAGGCGGCGAAGGAAGCCGGCGGCAAGGCCGGAAAAGGCGCCAGGCCGAAGGTCGATGCCGGCGAGAGCTGGTCGCGCGGCATGTTGGGCGCCGCCCCCGGCGCCGGGCAAGGCACCACGGTCAAGGCCTTCGTCGATTTCCAGAACGACGTCACCGCCAAGGACATCCGCCAGGCGGTGCATGAAGGCATGCATTCGATCGAGCACGTCAAGCGCTTTACCACCAACGGCATGGCGACCGACCAGGGCAAGACGTCCAATATGCATGGCCTGGCGATCGCCGCCGAGGAGCTTGGCAAGCCGATCCCGCAGGTCGGCCTCACCACATTCCGCGCGCCCTATACGCCGGTCACTTTCGGCTCGATCGTCGGCCATGCGCGCGGCGCGCTGTTCGACCCGACCCGGCGCACGGCGACGCATGGCTGGGCGGCGTCCCAAGGCGCCGTGTTCGAGGATGTCGGCCACTGGAAGCGCGCCTGGTATTTCCCCAAGGCGGGCGAGGACATGCACGCCGCCGTCAACCGCGAATGCGTGACGGTGCGCAAAGTCGGCGGCCTGTTCGACGCCTCGACGCTCGGCAAGATCGAGGTGGTCGGGCCCGACGCGGCGAGATTCATGGAGCTGCTCTACACCAATCCGTGGGAGAAGCTGGAAACTGGCCGCTGCCGTTACGGTATCATGCTGCGCGAGGACGGCTTCATCTATGACGATGGCGTCGTCGGTCGACTTGCACCGGACCGTTTCCATGTGACGACGACGACCGGTGGCGCGCCGCGCGTCATGAACCATATGGAGGATTACCTCCAGACCGAGTTCCCGCATCTCAATGTCTGGCTGACCTCGATCACCGAGCAATGGGCGGTGATCGCGGTGCAGGGGCCGAGCGCGCGGAAGATTATCGAACCCTTGGTCGAAGGCATCGACATGTCGGATGAGGCGATGCCGCATATGTCGGTGCGCGAGGGCAAGATCTACGGCGTGCCGACAAGGCTGTTCCGCATGTCCTTCACCGGCGAGCGCGGTTTCGAGGTCAACGTGCCGGCCGATTACGGCGAGGCGGTCTGGGAAGCGCTGTGGGCCGAAGGGCAGAAGCATGGCGCGACCGCCTACGGCACCGAAACGATGCACGTGCTGCGCGCCGAGAAGGGCTATATCATCGTCGGCCAGGACACCGATGGCACGGTGACGCCGAACGACGCCGGGCTCGACTGGGCGGTCGGCAAGAAGAAGACCGACTTCGTCGGCATCCGCGGCCTGACCCGGCCGGACCTGGTGGCCAAGGGCCGCAAGCAGCTTGTCGGCCTGAAGACTAAGGACCCCAAAATCGTGCTGGAAGAGGGCGCGCAGATTGTCGCCGATCCGAAGCAGCCTATCCCGATGAAGATGATCGGCCACGTCACCTCCAGCTACTGGTCGGAGAATTGCGGCCGTTCGATCGCGCTGGCGCTGGTCGCCGGCGGCCGCGACCGCATGGGTGAGACGCTCTATGTGCCGATGCCGAACGGCACGATCGAGGTGGAAGTCACCGGCATGGTGTTCGTCGACGAGAAGGGAGAGCGCCTCAATGGCTAAGGCTGCCGCCAACACAAAAGCTGCCGCATCCGCTTCCGCCGAACGGCGTCCCGCGCTTGCCGGCCGCACGCTGTCTGCGCCTGGCGTGAAGGTGGAGATGCTGCCGCCGGCCGAACGCATCTCGCTGCGCGCGCCGCAGGCTTCGCTTGCCCCGCTCTCCAAGGCGCTCGGCGTGACGCTGCCGGTCAAGCCGAAGACCTCGGCCATGAAGGACGGACGTACGGCACTGTGGCTCGGCCCGGACGAATGGCTGATCATCGACGAGGCCGGCAACAATCCGCTCGCCGACTGCGCCAAGGTGACGGCGTTGCATTCGGCGGTCGGCATCTCGCATCGCAATGTTGGGATTTCCGTCGCCGGTCCAGCGGCCGCCGTGACGGTCAATTCGGGTTGTCCGCAAGACCTGTCGCTCGAGGCTTTCCCGGTGGGTGCTGCCTCGCGCACCATTCTCGGCAAATCCGAGATCGTGCTGCTGCGCACCGCGGAAGACAGCTTCCGCGTGGAATGCTGGCGTTCCTTCTCGGACTATGTCTTTACTTTGCTGTCGGAAGCGGCGAGCGACGCGGCGAACTGATCCTCGCAGCAATTGGTGTGAGGAACCATAGCCGGTCCGCCTCGTTTCCACGGTTCGAGCGATTGAGCGTTTGGCAAGACGCCCAATCGCTCAAAATATTGCTCTGAAGCAGTTCCGGACGGAAAACCGCTGCGCACTTTTCCTGGAACTGCTTATCGAGGAGATTGCCGATGCCGTCCCGAACCGCGCCGAAATCGCCCAAGAAGACTCCGGCCGTCCGCTCGCTGGAGCACGAAAAGCATCGCGAGATCGAGGAAGAGGAGCTCGAGGAAGGCCTTGAGGACACGTTTCCGGCCAGCGACCCGGTGTCGATCACGAGCACTTCCATCCCCGGCGGGCCGGCAAAGCCGGCCAAGGCAGTGCCAGGAACGAAACCGCGCAAGAAATAACCTGGGCCGATCGCTCGAGGCGATAGGCGAAACGAAAAGGGCGGCCAAGTGCCGCCCGTTTTCGTTTGAAATCTTACCGCTTACAGGCCGGGCACGAACCACGGGTCGACGTCGATGCCAAGCTTCGGGCTCTTCGGCTGGGTCTTGGCGGTGTCCGCCTTATCGACCGAGCCGGTCGCGGTGCAATCGAGCGCCACATTGGCGTTGGTCTGGGTGCAGGCAGCAGGCGCATGCTTGGCCGGCTGGCTCGCGCCGGCAAAGGCGGCACCCGAGAAAGCCAGAACGGCAGCCAGGGTGAGGATGATCTTCTTCATTTTCCGTCTCCAGTCGTACATGTACGATACAGCGTACAAATACGGTTAACGGAAACTGAATTCAAGAGGGAATTTGTACGCGTACGATAAATTTTTTTGAACGTAAGAATTGGTCGGCGGAATCCAGCGATCGGCCATCACGGAAGAGCGGCGCAGCCGCCGGTCAGCAGTTGACGGGTGTTTCGGTGAGCGAGGGGATATCCTGCGCCGACAATGAGGCCAGCATGAAGTCGCACATCCGCTTCACATACGCCTGGGGATCACCGAACGGATAGAAGGGGAAGGTGATCAGCAGCGAAATCGTGCCGTGGCCGACGGTCCACAGCATGGTGGCGATAGCGCGCGGATCGCCCTTGAGCTTGCCGGCGGCCACGCAGGCCTCGACCCGCTTGATCAGCACCTTCATGGCGGGGTTGCCCGCTTCCATGTCCTCGTAGCTGCGGCCCTCGGGTAGCCGGGTCTTCTCGGTCATGAAGACGGTGCGGTATTCGTTGGGATTGCCAAGGCCGAAAGCGGCATATTCGGTCATCACCGCCTTGAGCGCCTCGATCGGATCGTCGGCGGGGTGTTCCTCGATGCGACGGGCGAGCGTTTCGAAAGCGTCCTCGGCGAGCGCGAACAGGATGTCCTGCTTATCGGCGAAATAGGAATAGACCGACATCGGCGCATAGCCAACGCGCTTGGCAAGCTTGCGGATGGTCAGGCCTTCGTAGCCCTCCTCCTGCACAAGCTTGTGAGCTGCCGCGACGAGTTCGGAGCGAAGCTCCGCCTTCTGTTTCTCGCGGCGTTTCTGAACGCTCAGCGTCAATGTCCGCTGCCCTTTTGTCGTTGGTTGCCCGACGAAATTATATACGCTGTACGGAAACGGACAAGAGAGCAGGCTGGTTCCCTTGCGTGCGCTCCAAACTCTGTTTTAACGCAATTCCGGACGGAAAACCGCTGAGGCACTTTTCCTGGAATTGCGCTTTGTCAGACGCAATTCCGGATGGAAACCGCAAAACACTTTTCCTGGAATTGCTGTTGTTAGACGCAATTCCGGACGGAAAAACCGCAAAGCACTTTTCTTGGAATTGCTCAGATCGCCCCGATGCCGCCGTCGAGCGCCAGCGCATGGCCGGTCATGAAGGAATTGGCCGGGTCGGCGAGGAACAGGATGCCGGTCGTGATCTCGTCGACCTCGCCGACGCGCTTCATCGGCACGCCGCGGGTGAGCTCGGCAAGCGCTTCGGCTTCGGGCGCTCCGGTGAAGCGGACGAAACCTTCGACCATCGCCGTTCTGGTGTGGGCGGGGCAGACGGCGTTGATGCGAATGCCCTTGCTGGCATATTCCACGGCCGCCGAGCGCGTCAGCCCCGACGACGCCATGCTTGGCGGCGGCATAGACCGAAAGCTTGGGCGCGCCGGAGAGGCCGGCGACCGAGGCGACGTTGACGATGACGCCGCCCTTGCCGCTTTCCCTGAACTGACGCGCCATCCGAGGGATCTGGTGCTTCATGGCGTAGAAGACGCCGAGCAGGTCGACTTCCACCACGCGGCGCGCTTCCTCGGATGTGACCTGCGGCAGGCGTACGAAGCTGTGCACGATGCCGGCATTGTTGACGGCGATGTCGAGCCGGCCGAATTTTTCGACGGCCAGTTGCACAAGATCCTCCGAGAGCTTTTCATCGGCGATGTTGCCGGCAAGGGTCGCCGTCTCGGCGTCGAGGGTTGCGGCGAAATCGGCCAGAGCGGCCTCGTTGAGGTCGGAAAGAACCAGCCGCGCGCCTTCGGCGGCAAAGGCCTTGGCCGCGCCGCTGCCGAGACCGCCAGTCGCGCCGGTGATGAGGACGGTCGCTCCGTTGAAACGCCCATTTGTCCGCCCTCCGCTTCAGCTCTTCTTGTCGATCAGATCCACCGCCAGCGCGGCAAGCAGCTTGACGGCCTCTCCGTAAGTCTTGGCCTTCTCGGGATTGGAGGCATTGCCGTCCAGCGCGCGGCGATAGACGCCCTGGCAGATCGCCGCCAGCCGAAAGAATGAGAAGGCCAGGAAGAAGGTCCAGTTGCCGATCTCGTCAAGGCCGCGCCGGCGGCAATAGGCCGCGACATAGGCCTCCTCGGACGGCAGGCCGGCCGCGGCGCGGTCGACGCCGCCGAGGCCGCGAAAGCCCGAGGCATGCGGCAGCCGCCACTGCATGCATTGATAGGCGAGGTCGGCGAAGGGATGGCCGAGCGTCGACAACTCCCAGTCGAGCACCGCGATGACTTTCGGCGCATCGAGCGCGAACATCATGTTGTCCAGCCGGTAGTCGCCATGGACGAGCGAAACGCGGCCGTCATCGGCCGGCATATGCGTCTCGAGCCACGCAACCAGCCTGTCGATATCGGCTATGGTTTCGGTTTCGGAGGCCCGGTACTGGCCGGCCCAGCGCGCAAGCTGGCGTTCGAAATAGCTGCCGGGCTTGCCGAAGTCGCCAAGACCGACCGCGTCCACATCGACATTGTGCAGGGCGGCGAGCGTGGCATTCATGGCATCGTAGATCGCTGCCCGCTCGTCATTGCCGGAAGCGTCCGGCAGTGACGGATCCCAGAACACGCGGCCGGCGAGATATTCCATGACATAGAACATGCGGCCGATCGGCGATTCCTCGCCCGAGAGATGCAACATGCGCGGCACCGGCACAGCCGTGCCGGCCAGCGCCCGCATCACTCGGAATTCGCGGTCGACCTGGTGCGCGGATTTCAGCAATTGTCCCGGCGGCTTGGCGCGCAGCACGTAGCGGCCGCTGGTGGCGGTCAGGAGATAGGTCGGATTGGACTGTCCGGATTTGAATTTTTCAATGGCGGACAGACCGGCAAAACCCGGGACATGCGCCTCGAGATAGGGCGCAAGCGCCGCCTGGTCTATGGCACCGGCCTCGCCGCTCATGCGTTCTCGGGCTGACGCTCGATCAGCGTCAAGGTCAGCCAGCGCGCTGTCAGCGCCGGCTTCTTCGAGCCTTCGATCTCGATGGTCACGTCATGCGCCGTCTGCACCCAGCCGGATGGCCTCACCTTGACGTCGGCCAGCACGAAACGGGTGCGGATGCGGGAGCCCGTCTTCACCGGCGCCAGGAAGCGCAGCGTGTCGAAGCCGTGGTTGACGCCCATCTTGGTATTTTCCAGCGGCGGCATGGTCTCGAAGGTCATCGCCGACAAAAGCGACAGCGACAGGAAACCATGCGCGATGGTGCCGCCGAACGGCGTCTCGCGCATGGCGCGCTCGGGATCGCAATGGATGAATTGGTGGTCGTCGGTCGCATCGGCGAACTGGTCGATCATGCGCTGCGTCACCGTTCGCCAGGGCGAGACGCCGACCTCCTTGCCGACGCTTGCCAGAAGCGTATCGAGACTGATCGGTTCCACGCTCATGTCCTCCGCACCCCCGTCCGTTCCTTGAACCGGGCGTCTTATTCCTTGAACCCCGCCCGGATTCCTTGAATCGGGCGTCTTACTCCTTGAACAACGTCATTCCGTGCTGCACCGACTGGCCGCCGTCGATGGGCAGGATGGCGCCGGTGACATAGCTTCCGGCACGGCTGCACAAATAAAGCGTTGCGCCGGCAATGTCATCCGCCACGCCGATGCGGCCGAGGGGAACATGGTTACCAACATGTTTCGCCTGCTCCTCGGTCGCTGTGGCGAAGGCCGTCATACGGCTCTGGAAAGGACCGGGGGCAAAGGCGTTGACGGTGATGCGGCGGGCGGCGAACTCGATCGCCAGCGTGCGCGTCAGATGATGCACGGCGGCCTTGGAGGCGGCGTAGGAATAGGCGTCGTCGGCAAGCGACTGGGTGCCCATCACCGAGCCGAGATTGATCACGCGGGCCGGATCCTCGTCGCTTGCCGCCCCCTCAAGCAGCGGCAAAAGCTCCCGCGTCAGGTGGAAGACGGCGGTGACGTTGACGCCGAACACCTTGGCCCAGGCGTGGTAGGGGAACTCCTGCAGCGGCGCGCCCCAGGAAATGCCGGCATTGTTGACCAGGATATGCAGGCGCTCCGAGCGCGCCTTCACCTCGGCGACAAGAGCGGCGATGCCCGCTTCGCTGGACACGTCGCCGGCAAAGCCCTCGGCCTGGCCGGAGCCGCCGAGCGCGTTCAATTCGTTGGCGACCTTGGCGCAATCCTCGCCCTTGCGCGAGGCGATCATCACATGAGCGCCGGCGCGGACCAGGCCGGTCGCCACCATGCGGCCAATGCCGGTCGCCGCGCCCGTCACCAGCGCAGTCTTGCCGGCGACCGAGAACAGCCTGTCCAGATAGCTCATTGCATTCCTCCGCACCCTCGATCAAACCGGCGAGGGACTCGCGTTGACAAGGCTAGCCGAAGTACGGTCATCCTTGCGACGGGTAAAGATTTATCTGCGAAGGGACCGGAAGCGATGGCGGATATGAATCTCGGCATGACCGAGCGGCTGAAGCCGATCCACCAGCGTGTGGCGGCTATGGTTCGCGACGAGATCGCGCCACTCGGGGAGGAGTTTCTCGCCGAAATCGGCAAGGAGGGCGACCGCTGGGCCTACACCGCCAGGCAAACCGAGATCCTCGAAGGCTTGAAGAAGACGGCGCGGGAGCGCGGGTTGTGGAACTTCTGGCTGACCGATTCCAAACGCGGCTACGGTCTTTCCACCGTCGAATATGCCTATCTGGCGGAGGAGATGGGCAAGGCGCATCTCGGCGCCGAGACCTTCAACTGCTCGGCGCCCGACACCGGCAACATGGAGGTGCTGGAGCGCTACGGATCGGAGGCGCACAAGCGCGACTGGCTGGAGCCGCTGCTGGAGGGCCGGATACGCTCGGCCTATCTGATGACCGAGCCGGACGTCGCCTCCTCGGACGCGACCAACATCTCGATGCGCTGCGAGCGGCAGGGCGGCGATTATGTGCTGAACGGCGAGAAATGGTGGGCGTCCGGCGCTGGCGATCCGCGCTGCGCCATCTATATCGTCATGGTCAGGACCGGATCGGACGAGGAGCCGCAGCATCGCCGGCATTCGATGATCCTGGTGCCTTCCGACAGCAAGGGCATCACCAAATTGCGGCCGATGCAGGTCTATGGCGACGATGACGCCCCGCACGGCCATATGCATCTGAGATTCGAGAATGTGCGGGTGCCGACGACGAACCTGATCCTTGGCGAGGGCAGGGGCTTCGAGATCGCGCAGGGGCGGCTGGGGCCGGGCCGCATCCATCACTGCATGCGCGCCATCGGCCAGGCCGAGATGGCGCTGGAGATGCTGTGCCAGCGCTCGGTGCGGCGCGAGGCCTTCGGCCAGTCGCTGGCCAAGCTCGGCGCCAATTTCGACATCATCGCCGAATGCCGCATGGAGATCGAGATGGCGCGGCTCTTGTGCCTGAAGGCCGCGTGGATGATCGACCAGGGAGACGCGCGCGCGGCCGCCCCCTGGATCAGCCAGATCAAGGTGGTGGCGCCCCGCGTCGCGCTGAAGGTCACCGACGAGGCGGTGCAGATGTTCGGCGCGCAAGGCATCAGCCAGGACACGCCGCTCGCCCGCTCCTGGACGCATCTGCGGACGCTGCGGCTGGCGGACGGGCCGGACGCCGTGCACCGGCGCCAGGTGGCGCGCGCGGAACTGAAGAAATACACGCAGGACAAAGTCTGATAGCCATGACGCTTCCATCGCAAATGCGTGGTCTGCTGCTTGTCGGCGACGGCTATACAAAGACGCCTTCCGCGGCCGCGCTGGAAGCGATGGAGCCTTACCTTGAGCCCGGCAGCATAGCCGTGCCGGAGCCGGGGCCGACACAGGCGCTGATCAAGGTCAGCCTCGCCTCGATCAACCCCTCCGACATCGCCTTCATCAAGGGCCAGTACGGCCAGCCGCGGGTGAAGGGCCGCCCGGCGGGTTTCGAGGGCGTCGGCATGGTCGTCGCCACCGGCGACGACCCGTACGCAAAAAGCCTGGCGGGCAAGCGGGTCGCCTTCGCCACCGGCATGTCGAACTGGGGGGCCTGGGCGGACTATGCGGTTGCCGAGGCCGCGTCCTGCATCCCGCTCATCGACACGGTGCGCGACGAGGATGGCGCCGCGATGATCGTCAATCCGCTGACCGCCTTGGCCATGTTCGACATCGTCGAGCTGGAGGGCGAAAAGGCCTTCATCATGACCGCAGGCGCCAGCCAGCTCTGCAAGCTGATCATCGGGCTGGCGAAAGAAGCGGGTTTCCGGCCGATCGTCACCGTGCGCCGTGACGAGCAGATCCCATTGCTGAAGAACCTCGGCGCCGCCCATGTGCTCAATGAGAAGGCGGCGGATTTCGAGGCCGTGCTGCGCGAAACCGTGAAGGCCGAGCAGCCGCGCATCTTCCTTGACGCGGTCACCGGCCCGCTGGCTTCGACTATTTTCAATGCCCTGCCGAAGCGGGCACGCTGGGTCGTCTATGGCCGGCTAGACGCCGAGCCGACGGTTATCCGCGAGCCGGGGCAACTGATCTTCCAGCACAAACGCGTCGAGGGTTTCTGGCTGGCCGAATGGATGCGCCAGTTCCGCGACAGGCTGGGTCCGGCGGTGCTGGAGGCGCAGAAGCGCTTTTCCGACGGACGCTGGTCGACCGATGTCACGGCGGTCGTGCCGCTGGACGAGGCGATGGCACGGCTGCCGGGCGAGCTCGCCAAGCCCAACGGAAAGGTGTTCATCAGGCCGTAAACAGCCGGGCGCCGATTTGAACACAAAGCTGTGATCGGCAAGGGAGCGGCGGAAAAACGCCGCTGTTTCGCCTTCCGTTGCCACGCGCTGGCAACGGTCACGCTCGGATGTTCTATTTCATTTCGATGTGATATCTGGCCGGCGCTTGAGGCCAAACGGCGATGGGAAAGCCGTTCTGGTCGGGATGCGGGGTGCGCTATGATGGTGACCAAGCCGGTTTTCGACCGTTTGGGGTTTTGGCTTTGGGTCGGGTCGTTTCTGATTGTGCTTGGCCTGGCGCTGTGGTCGCCCGACGCGCGTTCGGTGGTCCATATCTATAGACACGGCAGTAAAGCTTTTCTCGCCGGAGAACCGCTGTATCAGGTCGAAGTCGCCATGGGGTACCTATACGCTCCCGCCTTCGCCGTCCTCTATGCTCCGCTGCTGAAGCTCGGGCCGTATCTGGGCAATGTTTTGTGGCACATGCTGGGTTTCGGGGCGCTTACCTTTGCCGCGATGCGCCAGGTCCGCAAGGTGGGCGGCGAGGAGCAGACATGGCTCCTGTCTTTTGGCCTCTTCCTCGCCCTGCCGGTTTCGCTGGCAGCGCTTCGCAATGGCCAGGCGACGATCCTGCTTACCGGGGCGTGCTGGTTTCTGACGCTTTCGGCACTCGAGGGGCGCCGCGCCGAATGCTTCTTCTGGGCCATGCTTGCGATCGTCGCCAAGCCGACCGCGATCATCATGCTGCTGCTGGCGGGAGCGCTGCGCCCCAGGCTGATACCGGCGCTGGCGCTGGCAGTCCTCGTCGTGCTCGTCATCCCCTATGGCTTTGCGTCGACCGACTATATCAACGCGCAATATCACGATTTCTTCCGGCTGCTGACTTCGATGACCGTCGATCCGACCGGCCCCTTCGTCCCGGCTGACTTCACGGCGCCTTTCACGCGGTTTGGGATGCCGATTTCCGAGTTCGACGCGACGATCGTGCGCGTCGTCGCCGGTTTGCTCACACTTTGGCTGGTGCTCCAGTTCGATCGCAGGCTGGACTCCAACCTCAGCGGACTCGCCATCTTCCTCGCCGCGGCATTCTACATGTGCGTCTTCAATCCGCGGGTCGAGCAGAACACCTATGCCATGGTGGCAGTGCCCGCCGGTCTCTCCGTCGCCTTGCTTTGGCGGGAGAAGGGAGCCGGTGCCATGCGCTGGTTCCTGGCAACGCTCCTCTTCGTCACCGGACTGACTAGTCTGGACCTGCGATTGCACGATCTGTTTCACCTGTGGTTCTGGCCGGTCAGCGTCACAATAATTGCCTGCGTGCTCATCGGCTGGCTCTGGACGCAAGACAGACAGAAGGCGCCAGCCGCGGGAGCAGTCGCGCATGGCTGAGAGGCTCGACGTCATCGCGCCGTTCTTCAACGAGGCCGAATCCGCGATTGCCTTCGTCGGGCTGCTCGACACACTCGAGGCGGCCGTGGCGGAGTGCTTCGGCATGACGGTGCGCAAGATCCTCGTCGATGACGGCAGCCATGACGGCAGCGCCGAAAAATTCGCGGCGGCGCTGTCCGGTTCCTGGGAGATCGTGCGGCTCAGCCGCAATTTCGGCAAGGAAGCCGCGGTGCTCGCCGGTCTCGACCATTCCCGCGGCGACCTGGTCCTCATCATGGACTCCGACCTGCAGCATTCCGTGGACATCAGCCTGAAGATGATCGCCGAGTTGGTCGACAACCCGGAGGTCGATGTCGTCTTTGCGCAGAACGACCGGCGGGAGGGCAGTTGGCGGCGCAGCCAGCTGGCGCGGCTTTTCTACACGCTGATCAACAGCAGCCAGCGCTTCGATATCCCCGAAAATGCCGGGGACTTCCGCGTCATGCGCGGCGCCGTGGCGCGTGCCTTGACCAGCGTGCGCGACAAGCGTCGTTTCAACAAGGGCCTGTTCGCCTGGGCGGGCTTTCGCCAGAAGGCGGTGCTTTATTCACCGGAAAGCCGCGCCAGCGGCACATCGAAATGGAGCCGGTTCAACCTGATCGCGTTCTCGCTCGAAGGGTTCACCTCGTTTTCCGTGATCCCGCTGCGCATCATCAGCCTTATCGGATTGCTGGCGGCATTTGCCGGTCTCGCCTATGGCGTGAAAGTGGTCTTCGAGGTGCTGTTCTACGGCATCGCCGTGCCCGGCTATCCAAGCATCATGGTCGCCGTCGTGTTGCTGGGCGGCCTCAACCTGGCACTGCTCGGCCTGATCGGCGAATATGTCTGGGTCACGCTCAGCGAAAGCAAGGACCGGCCCGTCTACATCGTGCGCGACGTGCTGCATGGCAATGCCGCCGAGCAGGTTGCTCCCGACAGATGACCAGGTCGATCCGCTTGATCGCCGACGATTACGGGCTGGCGCCGGGAGTCTCGAGCGCGATCCTCGACCTGATCGAGCGCGGCCGCCTGACCGGAACCGGATGCATGACCGGTTTTCCCGAATGGGAAGAGGCGGCGGCGCGCATCCGGCCGTTCCGCCGTCGGGCTGCCGTCGGGCTGCATCTGACCCTCACAGATCAGGCCGCCGCGACCGGCCCGTCCAGCCTGGCGCCGGAAGGGAAGCTTCCCGGGCTCGCATCCCTCGCGCTGCCCGTGCGGCGCGGGCGTATCGACGAGCCGGACGTTCATGCCGAGCTCGACGCCCAGTACGACCGCTTCGTCGAAGCGCTGGACGGCCCGCCCGACTATATCGACGGACACCAGCATGTGCATTTTCTTCCCGTGGTGCGGAATTGGCTGCTCGCGCGGTTCGGGGCAAGCGCGCACAAGCCGGCGCTGCGAGGGGCGCCGGGACTTCCGGGCATGGATGCTGCGGCGGCCAAGATCGCGGCGGTCGCCGCTCTCGCCGCAGGGTTCAACGGATCAATGCGCCGGGCCGGCTTCAGCGTGATGACGCCGCTTTCCGGGATCTATGACTGGCGGCAGCCGGAGAGGTTCGCTTCAACGCTGCGCGCCGCGATCAAGACCTTGCCCGAACAAGGGGTGTTCATGTGCCATCCGGGCCATGTCGATGACATTTTGCGGGCGCGAGACCCGATGCAGGCCGCGCGCGAGGTTGAGTACGCGGTTCTTTCCTCGCAGGATTTCGGCGACATCCTAGACATGGCCGGAACCCGCGTCATGGATGGCGGCGCATGAGCAATGCCGGCCAGCCGCAGCGTTCGACTGGCAACAAGATCGTCCGCTTCGCTCTTGTCGGACTGGTCAACACCGGCATCGACCTCACCGCATTCTACCTGCTGCTCAAGCTCGCGGCGCCGGCTTTGGCCGCCAATGTCGGCGCCTGGTTCGTCGCGGTTCTCTTTTCCTTCGTGGCGAACCGCTTCTGGTCGTTCGAGCGGGACCCGGACATCCAGCTGCACCATTCCTTCCTGCGCTTCGTGTCGCTAGGAGCGCTGATCTCGCTCGGCGTATCGAGCCTCTCGATCGCGGCGCTGGCAGGGGCCATCGGCGTGTGGCCGGCCAAGATCATCGGCGTCGTGGTGGCGGCCGTCCTAAACTTTTTGGCGGCGCGCTGGTCGATCGAAGGGCGGTTGTTGAGGTGACTCCAGGGATTTCGCTGACCGGCTGGCTGGATGTCACGACCTGATCCATGATCTGCTCATGCCGCAAGCACCGGCGCGAAGATGGCGCAGGCGAGCTCCCGTCAGCTAGCCCGGTGATGTCGAGATATCGAGAACATGAAGCCGGACTGCCGTCTCGGCTTGGTCCTTGCCGTATTTTCGCGAAGGCCGAAGATCTTAAGGCGGGTCCCGATCTTTATCCCGAAAGCGGTTCCCACTTTTGGGAGACATGCTTTAGCGCAAGCTCTCCAGATCGCGGATGCGCTTGGCGCCGGCGGCTTCCAATTGCCTCGTCACAGCGCCAATCAGGGTTTCGGCGACCACGAACAGAGCGGCGGACGAATCCCAGGCCGAAGGCACGGCAGTGCGTCCGGCGATCACATGGCGGGCGAAGCGGGCGATCGGCGACAGCCATTGGTCGGTAAAGAGGATGATCTGCACGCCGCGGTGATGCGCCTTCTCGGCGAAGCGGACGAGACTTTCCTGGTAGCGGCGGATGTCGAAGATCACCAGCACGTCACGCTTGCCCATGTCGATCAGGCGGTCGCGCCAGATGCTCTCCTGGCCTGAGAGGTGATAGACATCCGGCTGGATGATGGCCAGATGGGCGGCCATGTAGCGCGCCAGCGGATCGGTGAAGCGGCCGCCGATGAGGAAGGTCTTGCCGCGCCGCTCGGCAAGCCGCGCCGCGATGTCGGCCAGCTGTTTGTCGGTGAGGTGGCGGAAGGTCTCGCGCAAATTGTCGAGCGTCGCCTCCAGCATCGGCGAGACGGCGCTGCCGGCTGAGTCCGGATTGAGCGTGCGCGAGGCGGGCGACTGCAATTGCGCGGCCAGCTCATCCTGCAATGCCGACTGGAATTCGGGGTAGTTCTGGAAACCCAGCCTGGCGACGAAACGCAGGATCGTCGGCGAGGACACGCCGGCCGCGGCCGAGAATTCGGCGACGGTCTTCAGCCCGGTCAAAGGATAGTTGGCAATCAGCGTCTGGGCGGCGCGGCGCTCGCCGGCCGGCATCGCGCCGATGCGGTCGGAGATCAGTTCGGCAATGCTGGAAATCATGGTTTTCCCCCACCTGTTGACCCGCCGCCGCCGTTTTCCCGAATTCGCGTTTGACAAAGCCGATCAAACTGTATGAAATCATTCACCGGGACGCAATGAGGCAAAATACGTAACATAACATACAGCGCTCCCGAGGGACGGCAGTATGGAGAAAGCACGGCCCGCCAGCCTTGCACCGTCGGAGACCGTAAGGGTGACCAACCCTGGCGGCTCGAGCCCCTTCGTCTTCACCTGCGACCACGCCTCGAACTTCCTGCCCGCCGAATTCGGCACGCTGGGGCTGCCCCTTGAAGACCTTTCCCGCCACATCGCCTGGGATCCCGGCGCGCTGCCCGTCGCCAGCCGCATGGCCGAGGCGCTCGACGCCACTTTGGTCGAGACCCGTGTGTCGCGCCTCGTCGTCGACTGCAACCGGCCGCTCGACGCGCCCGACCTCGTGCCGCCGGTCAGCGAGACGACGGTCATTTCGGGAAATTCCGGCCTGTCCGATAAGCAGCGCGCCGCGCGGGTCGACCTTGCCTGGCGCCCGTTTCATGATGCCATCTCCGGGATCGTCGACCGGCGGCTGGCGCGTGGACAGGAGACGCGGCTGGTCTCGGTGCACTCCTTCACGCCGGTCTACAAGGGCAAGAGCCGGCCCTGGCATATCGGCATCATCCATGATGACGACCGCAGGCTGGCGGCGCCGCTGATATCGGCGCTGCAGCGGCTTTCGGGCGTCGCCGTCGGCGTCAACGAACCCTATTCGCCGGCCGACCGCGTCTACTTCACGCTGGAGCGGCATGCGCGCTCGCGCGGCCTTGCCTGCGCGATGATCGAAATCCGCAACGACGAAATCGCCGGCGAGACCGGGCAGCGGAAATGGGCGGATCTGCTCACAGGCATATTCTCGAATCTGGAGCCCGAGGAGGCCAGGGGCTCCCGACAACGCGCAATGGGAAAGTCAGTACAGTCGGCCAGCTAAGAACCAACAGGGGACTAAAATGTCAGCGCAAGACTATACGGAACATGACAAGCACGAGGACTTAAAGGTCCTGCACGGAATGGGCTATGCCCAGGAATTGTCGCGAAGCATGAGCCGCTTCTCGAACTTCGCAATCTCTTTCTCGATCATCTGCATCCTTTCAGGCGGCATCAACTCCTTCGCCCAGGCGACGTCTTCGATAGGCGGCGCCGGCGCGGGCATAGGCTGGATCGTCGGCTGTGCCGTTTCCGGGTTCTTCGCCCTCGCCATGGCGCAGATCGCCTCGGCGTTCCCGACAGCGGGCGGCCTCTATCACTGGGCCTCGATCCTCGGCAACCGGTTCACCGGCTGGCTCACCGCCTGGCTCAACCTGCTCGGCCTGATCACCGTGCTGGGCGCCATCAACATCGGCACCGCCTTCTTCTTCGTCGGAACGTTCGGAAGCTGGTTCGGGCTGACCGGCACGGCGGGCGAGGTCGTCGGATTTGTCGCCGTCATCACGGTGATCCAGGCGCTCTGCAACCATTTCGGAATCAAGCTGACCGCCATGCTGACCGACGCTTCCGGCTTCCTGATCCTTGGCGCAACGGCGGTGCTGATCGTCGCCTGCCTGGTGTTTGCCCCGGCGATCGACGTTACCAGGCTCTGGACGTTCACCAACTACTCGGGCGACGCAGGCGGCGGGGTTTTCCCGCAGTCGGATTCCATGACCTATCTGTTCCTGCTCTGCCTGCTGCTGCCGGTCTACACCATCACTGGCTATGACGCGTCGGCGCATACTTCGGAAGAAACGCTGAAGGCAGCGCATTCCGTGCCAAGGGCAATCATCTCGTCGGTGCTGTGGTCGTCGCTTATCGGTTGGGCGATGGTCTGCGCGATCACATTGGCGATCCCGGACCTGGCTGCCGGCGCCAAGCAGGGCTGGAGCGTCTTCTTCTCGACCATGGATGCGATCCTGCCCGTATGGCTCAAGGAGCTTCTCTATCTGGCAATCCTGATCTCGCAGTTCCTCTGCGGCCTCGCCACGGTGACCTCGGCTTCGCGCATGTTGTTCGCCTTCTCGCGTGACGGCGGCATGCCGGTCGGGTCGGCCGGGCTCGCCAAGGTCAGCCCAAGCTGGCGCACACCGGTCAACGCGATCTGGACCGCGGCGATCCTCGAGATCATCTACGTCTTCCTCGCCCAGTTCATCTCGATCGGCGGCACGAACATCTACACAATCGTCGTCAATTCGACGCTGGTCTTCCTGTTCTTGTCCTTCACCATTCCGATCGTGCTCGGCATGCTCGCCTTCGGGACGGCGAAATGGCCAAAACCCGGCCCGTGGAACCTCGGCGGTGGCCTGTTCAAGCTGTTTTGCATCCTGTCGGTCGTCGGCATGGCGATCATCTTCTACATTGCGGTTCAACCGCCAAACGACAAGGTGCTCTACATCACCATCGGCTTCATCATCTTGACCGCCGTGCTCTGGTTCGGCTTCGAGAACCGCCGCTTCCAGGGTCCGCCGATCGGCGAGCAGATCGCGGCGCGCCAGGCGGCGATCAAGGCGGCCGAGCAGGCGGTCGGCGAGACCGGCAACTGACCTTCGCTTCATGACCATGGCCGGCGCAATGCCGGCCATGGTCTCGTTTTTCCCTTTCAAATTGACAGCATTGGAGCGCCAAAGGAATGGCCGGGAATTTCTCGTTCGATCAGTTGAAGAAGGCGGTCTCAAACGGCGAGATCGACACGGTGCTGGCCTGCATCGTCGATATGCAGGGCCGGCTCGCGGGAAAGCGCTTCCTGGCCCAGTATTTCGTCGATTCCGCGCATGGCGAGACGCATGGCTGCAACTATCTGCTCGCCTGCGACATCGATATGGAGCCGGTGCCCGGCTACAAGGCGGCGAGCTGGTCGAAGGGCTATGGCGACTTCGTCATGAAGCCGGACCTGTCGACGCTGCGGCGCATTCCGTGGCTGGAGAAGACGGCGCTGGTCATCTGCGACGTGCTCGACCACCACACGCATGAGGATCTTGGGCACTCACCGCGCGCGATCCTGAAGAAGCAGGTCAAGCGCCTGGGGGAGCGCGGCTATATCGGCTATTTCGCCTCCGAGCTCGAATTCTACCTGTTCAGCGAGACCTACGAGTCCGCCCGCAAGAAGCACTGGCAAGGGCTCGACAGCGCTTCGCCCTATATCGGCGACTACCAGATCGGCATCACCACCAAGGAAGAAGGCGTTATGCGCCGGCTTCGCAACGAGATGGAGGCCGCCGGCATCCCGATCGAGAACTCCAAGGGCGAGTGGGGCCCCGGCCAGGAAGAGATCAACGTGCGATATGCCGAGGCGCTCGAGATGGCCGACCGCCACGTCATCCTGAAGAACGGCGCCAAGGAGATCGCCGATTCCGAAGGCAAGGCCATCTCCTTCATGGCTAAGTACAATTACGGGCTCGCCGGCAATTCCAGCCACATCCACAATTCGCTGTGGAGCGCCGACGGCAAGACGCCGCTATTCTTCGACAAAAAGGCCGAGTGGACGCTGTCGAGCCTCGGCCAGCAATGGGCGGCCGGTCAGCTCAAATACGCCAAGGAGTTCACCTGGTTCCTGGCGCCTTACATCAACTCCTACAAGCGCTTCCAGGCAGGCACCTTCGCGCCGACCAAGATCATGTGGAGCGAGGACAACCGCACCGCCGGCTTCCGGCTCTGCGGCGAGGGCACCAAAGGCATCCGAATGGAATGCCGCATCGGCGGCGCCGACCTCAATCCCTATCTCGCCTTCGCGGCGCTGATCGCGTCGGGCCTCGCCGGCATCGACGAGAAGCTGGAGCTGCAGAAGCCTTTCGTCGGCGACGCTTACCAGGCCTCGCGCCTGCCCGAGATCCCGAAGACGCTGCGCGATGCTACCGAGACGCTGGCCAAGTCGAAGATGCTGAAGCAGGCCTTCGGCGAGGAGGTGATCGAGCACTATGTGCACACCGCCCGCTGGGAGCAGTTCGAATACGACCGCCGCATCACGGACTGGGAACTGCATCGGGGCTTCGAGCGGTATTGACGGTGTTGCGATTTTCGCAATATGTTGCGATTATAGTACCGCAACATGGAGGCGACGTTGTTGGAAAGCAGGTCTGGCATGGACAAGGCATGGTTCGTGAGCAGGATGAGGGAGCGCAAACTAACGGTTCGCGGCATGGCCGGCCGCTTGGGCATGCACTACAGCGCGCTGTCGCGAACCCTCAACGGCGAACGACGTATGCAAGTCGATGAAATACGTAAGATCGCGGAAGTTTTCGATCGGCCCATCAGCGAGATATTGGTCCACCTGGGTTCCTCATTCGACCCTGCGGACGCAAAGCCTAGCCCTGCACTGGAAAGCGAACCGGGTTTTATGGAGGGGCATGTGGATTTCAACAACGATACCGACGCGAAGGAAAACTATGTCGTGCCGCCTCCGGGCGCAGACCCTTTGTTTGGATGCATGGCCGGAACGCTGAAGCTGCTTCCCGAAGTTGACTACACCGCCCCCGCGGATCCCGACTGGGGCAAAGTGTATGACAGATGACGGACTGCTGCTTGATACCTGCTTCGTGCTTTGGTCGTCGGCGCGGCAGCCGGTCACCAAGACGGCGATTGAAGCGGTGAACCGTGCACGAAAGAACGCCGGTACGATCGCTGTCTCGGTCATGTCGGCTTGGGAAATCGGAATGCTGGTTTCAAAAGGCAGGCTGCCCTCCATCAGGACTCCCGAGCGATGGTTCGAAGAGTTCGTCGAGGCGGCGGCCGTTACGGTGGAAGGCGTCACTCCCCGCATCCTTGTGGCTGCGTCCCATCTTCCTGGCACGGTGCACAGCGATCCCGTCGACCGGATGCTCATAGCCACCGCAAGAGAGCAGGATCTGACGATCATAACGCGAGACCGGGCCATTCTGGCTTATGCAGCCCAGGGCCACGTTCGAGCTATAGCCTGCTGACAAACTGGAGAGCGTTTAATTGGAAACCGTAAAACTCAAATCCCCCATCGACGGCTCGATCTATGCCGAGCGGTCGGTCGCGACCGACCAGGCGATCAACGCGGCGGTCGAGCGCGCCAGGGCGGCGCAGGAGAAATGGGCCGAGACGCCGGTCGTCGAGCGCGGCAAATACATGCTGGCGATGCTCGAGGCCCTGGTCGCCATGACCGATGAGATCGTGCCCGAGATCGCCTGGCAGATGGGGCGGCCGGTGCGCTATGGCGGCGAGTTCGGCGGCGTCAAGGAACGCACCAGCTATATGGTGGAGATCGCCGAAGCCGCGCTGAAGCCGGTCATGGCCTCCAATCCGAAGGACGGTTTTCGGCGCTATGTTAAGAAGGTGCCGCTCGGCGTCGTGCTGGTGATCGCGCCGTGGAACTATCCCTATCTCACCGCCGTCAACACCATCGTGCCGGCGCTGATGGCGGGAAGCGCCGTCATCCTCAAGCACGCGGCGCAGACGCTGCTGGTCGGCGAACGCTTCCAGCAGGCCTTCGACAAGGCCGGCCTGCCCAAGGGCTTGTTCCAGAACCTCGTTATGAACCACGCCCAGACGGAGAAACTGCTCGGCTCGGGCAAGATCGACCACGTCAACTTCACCGGCTCGGTCGGCGGCGGCCGCGCCATCGAGAAGGCCGCGGCCGGTACCTTCATGACGCTCGGCCTCGAGCTCGGCGGCAAGGATCCGGCCTATGTGCTGCCCGACGCCAAGCTGGACCATGCGGTCGCCAATCTTGTCGACGGCGCCTTCTACAATTCCGGCCAGTGCTGCTGCGGCATCGAGCGCGTCTATGTGCACGAGAAGGTCTATGATGAGTTCGTCGAAGGTTTCGTCGCCGAGACGAAGAACTATGTCGTCGGCAATCCGCTGGAACAGGCGACCACAATGGGCCCGATGGCGCAGGCGCGCTTCGCCGACCTGATCCGCGAGCAGAAGGCCGAGGCGCTGCGCAAAGGCGCGACCGCGCATATCAACATGAAGGTCGAGAACGACAGGGCGGGCTCGCCCTATCTGGCGCCGGAAGTGCTGACAGAAGTCGACCACCAGATGAGCGTCATGCGCGAGGAAAGTTTTGGCCCGATCGTCGGCATCATGAAGGTGCGCGATGACGAAGAGGCGATCGCGCTGATGAACGACAGCCCCTATGGGCTGACGGCCTCGATCTGGACACGCGACACCGAGCGCGCGATCGCCATCGGCGACCGCGTCGAGACCGGCACCGTGTTCATGAACCGCTGCGACTATCTCGACCCGGCGCTGGTCTGGACCGGCGTCAAGGACACCGGCAAGGGCGCGGCGCTCTCGGCCATCGGCTACGACAATCTGACCCGGCCGAAATCCTATCACCTGCGCGAAGCGATCTGACCTTTCGAAAGACAAAAAATGTCCAAGCTGATCTCCAAATGGAACTACCCCACCACCGTCCGCTTCGGCGCCGGGCGCATCAAGGAATTGCCCGATGTGCTCAATGCGACGGGCATCAAGCGGCCGCTCTTCGTCACCGATCCGGGCCTTGCGAAGCTGCCCGTCGTCGCCTCGACGCTGAAGATCCTCGACGATGCCAAGATCCCATACGGCGTCTTCTCGGAGGTGAGGCCCAACCCCGTCGAGTCCAATCTCACCGCCGGCATCGCGGTGTTCAAGAAGGGCAAGCATGACGGCGTCATCGCCTTCGGCGGCGGCTCGGCGCTCGACCTCGGCAAGCTCATCGCCTTCCAAGCCGGGCAGACACGGCCCGTTTGGGACTTCGAGGATATCGGCGACTGGTGGACCCGGGCCAATTCGGACGTGATCGCGCCGATCATCGCGGTGCCGACCACGGCGGGCACGGGGTCCGAGGTCGGCCGCGCCGGCGTCATCACCAATGAGGAGACCCACACCAAGAAGGTCATCTTCCATCCGAAGCTTCTGCCGGCGATCGTCATTGCCGATCCGGAACTGTCGGTCGGCATGCCGCCCTTCATCACCGCCGGCACCGGCATGGACGCGCTGGCGCACTGCCTGGAGGCCTATTGCGCGCCGGGCTATCATCCGATGGCCGACGGCATCGCGGTGGAAGGCATAAGGCTGGTGTTCGAGAACCTGCCCAAGGCCTTCGCCAACGGCAAGGATCTGGTCGCACGCGCCCATATGATGAGCGCGGCGGCCATGGGCGCCACCGCTTTCCAGAAGGGGTTGGGGGCCATCCATTCGCTGTCGCATCCGATCGGAGCGCTCTACGACACCCATCACGGCATGACCAATGCGGTGTTCATGCCCTATGTGCTGACCTTCAACCGCGAGGCGATCGAGGATCGTATCGTGCGGCTCGCCGCCTATTGCGGCATCAAGGGCGGCTTCGACGGCTTCGCCAAGGCCATCATCAAGCTGCGCAAGGAGCTCAAGGTGCCGCACGCGCTGCCCGGCCTGATCAAGGGGCTCGACATGGACAAGAAGCGCAAGACGCTGATCGCCGACATGGCGGTGGTCGATCCGACCGCCGGCGGCAACCCCGTGAAGCTCACCAAGAAAGCAGCGCTGACGCTGCTCGAAAATTCGATCGCCGGCTCCGTCTGAGAAGCCGGCCTCGATGCCAAGGAGTTGAATAAGGGAACACTCGAGAAAAAGGGAGAAGGGGCAAAAATCAAGGCAGCTAACCATTAGCCGGAAAATTAAGCGCGGGCTAATTGCTACAGTCCGTTAAAAAGAGTTAACTTTTTTCGCTGTGGGGCTCCGGTTTCAAAAAGCCTTCATCTGGCTGTCACACGAAAACGATACCCGCATCGCAGGCGCTTAACGGCGCCAGTTCAACGGAGAGAACACATGTTCAAGTTCACGGGGAAAGTGCTTTCCCTCTCGGCCGCGGCGCTCTTTGCGTCGACGATGATTTCGTCCGCGGATTCGCTGGACGATCTCGTCAAGGCCGCGAAGGCGGAAGGCCAGCTCACCACGATTGCGCTCCCGCATGACTGGTGCGGCTACGGGGCAGTGATCGACGCATTCAAGGCCAAGTATCCGGAAATCACCATCAACGAACTCAACCCCGACGCCGGTTCCGGCGATGAGGTCGAGGCGATCAAGGCCAACAAGGACAACAAGGGCCCGCAGGCGCCCGACGTCATCGACGTTGGTCTGTCCTTCGGCCCGACCGCCAAGAAAGACGGCCTGCTGATGCCCTACAAGGTGTCGACCTGGGATTCGATCCCGGACAGCGCCAAGGATGCCGACGGCGCCTGGTACGGCGACTATTACGGCGTGCTCTCCTTCCAGGTGAACAAGGATCTGGTCAAGGAATCGCCGGCCGACTGGGCTGATCTCCTCAAGCCGGAATTCGCCAACTCGGTCGCACTCGCCGGTGATCCGCGCGCTTCGAACCAGGCCATCCAGGCGGTCTACGCTGCCGGCCTTTCCGGCGGCGCCGCCGCTGGCGAGGCCGCAGGCACCGCCGGCCTGGACTACTTCAAGAAGCTCAACGCAGCCGGCAATTTCGTGCCGGTCATCGGCAAGACCGCGACGCTCGCTCAGGGCCAGACGCCGATCCTCGTTACTTGGGACTATAACGCGCTTTCGGGCCGCGACACGCTGAAGGGCAACCCGCCCGTCGACGTCATCGTGCCGAAGACGGGTGTCGTCGCCGGCGTCTACGTGCAGGCGATCAGTGCCTTCGCGCCGCATCCGAACGCCGCCAAGCTGTGGATGGAGTACCTCTATTCCGATGAAGGCCAGATCGGCTGGCTGAAGGGCTATTGCCACCCGATCCGCTTCAACGATCTTGCCAAGAACGGCAAGATCCCGGCGGACGTGCTGGCCAAGCTGCCGCCGGCGGAATCCTATGCTTCCGCCGTGTTCCCGACGCTCGATGAGCAGGGCAAGGCCAAGGAGACCATTACCAAGAACTGGGACGCCGTCGTCGGCGCCAATGTGAAGTAACAGCGTGACATCGGCCGGGCGGCTCTGGTCGCCCGGCCTCGTTCCAGCATGGTAACCGGCGCATGACCGATCTCTCGCTATCCAACAAGGCAATTGCGGGAAACACCGCGCCGCCAGCCGAGGCGCGAAGCCTGCGGCTGCCGACGCAGTGGCTGGGAGTCACGCCTTTCTTCGTCTTCGCCGTGATGTTCCTGATCCTGCCCACGCTCTACCTGATGCTGGGCGCTTTCCAGAACGAGGCAGGCGAATTCACCTTCGCCAACATCGTCGCGCTCTTTTCGGCCAACATCGTTGCCGCTTACTGGATCTCGATAAAGGTTAGTCTCGCGTCATCGCTGATCGGCGCCTTCGCAGGCCTCGCCATCGCCATCGCCATCGTGCGCGGCGGGCTGCCCAACTGGATACGTTCGGCGACGCTCACCTTCTCCGGCGTCGCCTCCAATTTCGCTGGCGTGCCCCTCGCCTTCGCTTTCATCGCGACGCTTGGGCGGCTCGGTCTTGTCACTGTTCTGCTCAACACGCTGGTTGGCCTGAACCTCTATGCGCATGGCTTCAACCTGCTGTCATTCTGGGGATTGACGATCACATATGTCTATTTCCAGATCCCCTTGATGGTGGTCATCATCGTGCCGGCCATCGACGGCTTGAAACGCGAATGGGGCGAGGCCGCCGCGACGCTCGGCGCCACCCAGGCGCAATATTGGCGCATGGTGGTCATCCCGGTGCTGTGGCCGAGCTTCCTCGGCACCGTCATCCTGCTCTTCGCCAACGCCTTCGGAGCAATCGCGACCGCCTATGCGTTGACCGGCTCGTCGCTGAACATAGTTCCGATTCTGCTCTATGCGCAGATCCGCGGCGACGTGCTGCATAACGCCCATCTCGGCTATGCGATCGCCTTCGGCATGATCTTCATCACCGGGCTTGCCAACATCTTCTACATCTGGTTCCGGACGCGCTCGGAGAGGTGGCTGAAATGAAATCCGGCAGGTTCTGGGCCTGGTTCGTCTTCCTCTTGGGCGCGGCCTATTTCTTCATCCCGTTGATCGCGACGATCGAGTTCTCGCTGCGCATGCGGCGCGGCGTCTACTCCTTCGACGCCTACAAGGTCGTGCTGGGCGACAGTCAATTCCAGGCGACCTTCATGTTCTCGGTGATCGTTGCCGTCTTCACTATCCTGCTCGGTGTGCTGATCGTGGTGCCCACGGCATACTGGATCCGCCTGCGCCTGCCGCAGCTCAGGCCGATCGTTGAGTTTGTCACGCTGCTGCCGCTGGTGATCCCGGCCATCGTCATCGTCTTCGGTTATATCCGGATGTACGGCTCGAATTCACCGCTGCCGTTCCTGGGGTCCAATCTGGGAGCGAACGCGTTGCTGGTCATCGGCTATGCGGCGCTTGCGCTGCCTTACATGTACCGGGCCGTCGACACCGGCCTTCGCACCATTGACGTGCGCACGCTGACCGAGGCAGCGCAGATCCTGGGGGCCGGCTGGGGCACGATCATCGCCCGGGTCATTCTGCCAAATGTGCTGATTGCCGTCCTGTCGGGCGCGTTCCTGACCTTTGCCATCGTCATCGGCGAATTCACGATGGCCAGCCTGCTCAACCGCCCGGCTTTCGGCCCCTATCTGCAGAATCTGGTCGCCAACCGCGCCTATGAGCCGGCAGCGCTGTCGATCATCGCCTTCATAATAACATGGGGCTGCATGTCACTGATTCAGATACTGTCGCGCTTCGCGCCGAAATCGGCGAACCGCCCCAATTGAGCGAAAAGCAGTGAAAGAAAAAGCCATGGCCGAGCCGTTCCTGTCCATCCAGCATGTGCGAAAATCCTTTGGCGCCACGACTGTGGTCGAGGATTTCAACCTCGACGTCGCGCCCGGCGAGTTCGTCTCCTTCCTTGGACCGTCGGGCTGCGGCAAGACGACGGTGCTGCGTATGGTCGCCGGCTTCGAGGAGCCGTCGGCCGGCAAGATCGTCGTCGGTGGCAAGGACATCACAAGGCTGAAGCCCAACCAGCGCAATGTCGGCATGGTGTTCCAGGCCTATGCGCTGTTCCCCAACCTGACCGTGGCGCAGAACATCGCCTTCGGGTTGAAGGTGGGCGGCATGCCGAAGCCTGACGCGGACAGGCGCGTCGCCGAGATGCTCGATATGATCAAGCTGCCCCAGATGGCCGACCGCTATCCCTATCAGCTTTCCGGCGGCCAGCAGCAGCGCATCGCATTGGCCCGCGCCATTGCGCCGAAGCCGAAGCTGTTGCTGCTCGACGAGCCGCTGTCGGCGCTCGACGCCAAGGTGCGTGTGTCGCTGCGCGAGGAAATCCGCTCGATCCAGAAGAAGCTCGGCATCACCACCATCTTCGTCACACATGACCAGGAAGAGGCGCTGTCGATCTCCGACCGCATTGCGGTGATGTATGGCGGCAGGGCCGAGCAGGTCGGCACGCCGTTCGAGATCTACAACCGGCCGGCAACCAAGTTCGTCGCCAATTTCGTCGGCACGCTCAACGTGCTGGAGGGCAAGGTCACCGATGCCGCCTCGGGCAAGGTGCAGGTCAACAGCCAGGAAGTCTCGCTCAAGGGCAAGCTCAACGGCTCCAAGTCCGGCGACACGCTGTCGCTCGCCCTGCGGCCGGAAGCGATCTCGCTGGGGCGGCAGCCCGGCCATGACGCCAGCCTGTCAGGCGAGATCGCCGAAGTGCATTTCCTCGGTTCTGTCATCCGTGTACGCGTCGGCATCGGCGGCAACACGGTGTCGCTCGACACCTTCAACAATTCCACGACGCCGCCGCCGGTCGTCGGCGACAAGGCGGACATTTCGTTCTCGTCGGGCGATATGCTGGTGCTGCATTAAGCTGTGTCAATATTCAGGTGAGGCCGCCTGCAAATGGCAGTCTCCTGCGCTTCTGGCCTGACAAATCAACAGTATCCTAGCTCGAGGTACTGCCAAGCCTCGTGTTTCATCGTTACGATGGGCCATGGCCCTCTTCGAGCTCACCCTCATCCTGCTTCTGATAGCCGTTGCGCTGACGGCGCTGTCGCGCCGTCTTGAGATACCCTATCCGTCACTGCTGGCGCTTGCAGGCGTTGCGCTGGCCTTCGTGCCGGGCGCACCGACGATCGAGATCGATCCGGAACTGGCGCTGGCGCTGTTCATCGCTCCGGTGCTGCTCGATGCCGCCTACGACACCTCGCTGCGCGACCTCAAGCGCTATCGGCTGTCGCTGCTGCTCCTGGCGCTCGGCGCCGTCGTGTTCACCACCGTGGTGGTTGCCTTCGTCGGCTGGAAGATGGCCGGCCTTCCGATCGCGGCGGCGATCGCGCTAGGCGCCATCGTGGCTCCGCCCGACGCGGTCGCGGCGAGCGCCGTGCTCAGCCAGTTCAAGGTGCCGCACCGCATCACAGCCATCCTGCAGGGCGAGAGCCTGCTCAACGATGCCACCGCGCTGCTGATCTACCGGATATCGGTTTCGGCGGCCATCGGCTCGGTCATGCTCAAGGACGCAGTGCCCGTCATCCTGCTTGCGACAGTCGGCAGCGTCGTCGCCGGGTATTTGTTCGGCCGAGTATCGCTGCTCGCGCTGACGCGCATCGAGGATGCGGCAAGCAGCACCGTGGTGCAGTTCGCCGGAACCTTCGCCGTCTGGATCATTGCCGACAAGCTCGGTCTCTCCGCCATCATCACCATCGTCGTCTATGCCATCACCATCGCGCGGACCGCGCCACGCCGGATGTCGGCGAGGCGCCGCGTCAGCACCTATTCGGTCTGGGAGTCGGCGGTGTTCGTGCTCAATGTGCTGGCCTTCGTGCTGATGGGACTGCAGGCTCGATCGATCGTCGGCCGGCTCTCCGGCGACGGGCAAGGCGAGGCCTTCGTCTTCGCTGCCACCGTGCTGGCCGTCGTCATCGTGGCGCGTCTCGTATGGGTGATGGGCTACGTTGCGGTGATAAGGCAGTTTAAGCGTTTCGACGGCGAAGGGCAGAAGCGGGATGCGCCGACGTTTCGCGGCGCGGTGCTTGTCGGCTGGTGCGGCATGCGCGGGCTGGTGACGCTGGTGGTGGCGATCGCCTTGCCCGCCGACTTTCCGGGCCGCGACCCGATCGTGCTGGCGGCCTTCGCCGTCGTGCTCGGAACGCTTGTGCTGCAGGGCATGAGCTTGAAGCCGCTGCTGCGCCGGCTCAACTTCGAACGGGATACCTCGATCGACCGCGAAGTAGCCGCGGCCCGGGTGGCCATCATGCAGGCGGCGCTTGATGTGCTGAGCCGCAAGACCTCGTCCGCTGCCGCCGTCGTACGTGAACAATACGAGGCGCAACGCCGGATCGCCGAAAATCCGGACGATGCGCAAGCCGCCACGGAATACGACCGATTGCGTCTTTACGCCATCAAGCGGCAGCGTGACAGGCTGGAGGAGTTGCGCAGCAACGGCACGATCGGCGACGAGGCCTATCACCGGCTGGAAGAGGAGATCGACTGGTCGGAACTGGCGGCGGCTCCCGCCGGAAGCTTCCAGCCGCTCACCACCTGACAGATTTCAGCAAAAGCGTGGGCGTTTGCGGCGGCGATTCACCGCAGCGATTGCCCGGGATTGCATCAGCACAGGGAGATGGAGCGGATCGCCTCCGTGGGAAAGCGAAACGGTTTGGCAAACGTGGTTCGCAGGCAGCATTGGACTATTCCGCTCGTCCTCGCGGTCCATTGAAACGCTGACAGCGAGGGGCTACTGCGATCCTCAGAAGTGAGCCGGTTAATCAATGAAGCTGATCAGCTACAACATCCAGTATGGCTACGGCAGCGACGGGCGCTATGATCTTTCCCGCGCCGCCAGGCTGGTGGACGGCGCCGACATCATCGCGCTGCAGGAGGTCGAGCGGCATTGGCTGCGAACCAATGAGGACGACCAGCCGGAGGTCCTGTCCAGGCTGTTGCCCGGCTATTACTGGGCCTATGGCCCCGCCTTCGACATGGACGCCAGCGAGAAGCGCGACGGTCGCGTCGTCAACCGCCGGCGGCAGTTCGGCACGATGGTGCTGTCGAAGTTGCCGATCGTCTGGTCGCGGCTGCATGCGCTGCCGATGCGCCGCACGCTGAGACCGCTCAACACCCGCAACGCGGCGCTGGAATGCATGATCCGCACGCCGGCTGGGCCGGTGCGGGTGCTTTCACTGCATCTTGCCCATATCGCGGACGAGGAACGGCTGGAGCAGATCGACTATCTCACTGCCGAGCATCGTCGCGCGCCATCCGATGGCGGCCCGTGGAGCGGCGCCGACGACGAGCCGCAGCGCAACTGGTCCAACGGCCAGGCGGAACCCGAAAACCCCCAGGCGGCGATCTGGCTTGGCGATTTCAACATGGAGCCGGGCAGCGCCGAATACCGGCGTATCGTGGGTTCGACGCCCTATCATCGCGGCGCGGCCTATGTCGACGGCTTCGTCGACGCCGCCGCCGTCGCCAGCGAGCCTGGGCCGGATTTCCACACGCATGAAAAGATCATCGACGGCAGGCTGGCGAAACGCCGGCTCGACCATTGCTTCGTCGGCGGCATGCTGGCCCCGCGCGTCCGTTCGGTGACAGCGGATATCGGCGCGGTGGCATCCGACCATTTTCCGCTGAGGATCGATATCGACCTGGAAACGCCGGGCATCGGCTCAAGTCTGGCGGGCAGGTGAGGCGGGCATGACGCTGTTCGTCTTCCTGGCTGTGCTCTCGGCGGCTGCCATGCACGCGATCTGGAACGCGCTGGTCAAGGTGCATCTCGACCGCTTCCTGTCGATCACGCTGATGACGCTCGGCATGGGCGCCGCGGCGCTCGTGGTGCTGCCTTTCGTCGAAGTGCCGAAGGCCGAGGTCTGGCCATTCATCCTCGCCTCGGTTTTCTTCCACATGGGCTACCGGACATTCCTGATCGGCGCCTACAAGGCGGGCGATTTCGCCCAGACCTATCCGCTGGCGCGCGGCACCGCGCCGCTGCTCTCGGCGCTCGGCGGCATAGTGTTGGTCGGGGAGGTGCCTGCGCCGCTCGCCATCGTCGGCATCGTGCTGTTGTCGATCGGCACGCTGGTTATGTCGTTTCGCGGCGGCGCGCATCTGGAAAGGCTCAATCTGCGCGCCGTCGGCTTCGCGCTTGGGACATCGATCTTCATCGCCAGCTACACGCTTTCCGACGGCAGCGGCGCGCGGCTGGCGGCGACGGCAACGAGCTACGCCGCCTGGCTGTTCGTCTGCGATGCGGCGTGGGCGCTGGTGCTGTGCATTGCCTTTCGCGGACCGCAATCGCTTCCGGTGCTGGCTCGCGACTGGAAGGCCGGACTGTTCACCGGCGTGCTCAGCGGCGCGGCCTACTGGATCGTCATGTGGGCGATGACCAAGGCGCCGATCGCCTCGGTCGCGTCGCTGCGCGAGACCTCGATCCTGTTCGCCATGCTGATCTCCGTCTTCGCGCTGGGCGAGAAGATGACGGCCTGGCGCGCGGCCGCGGCGCTTGGGATCGTTGCCGGCGTTGTCGCGCTCAGGATGGGTTGAAAACAGACCCTCAACCTAGCACGGTCATCACCTGGCCGCGCTTTTCGGGACTGAAGCGGATGACGACGATGATGCAGACGGCGACAACTCCGGCAAACAACGCCAGCGAATAGCCGTAGCTGCCTCCCGGCGCTTCGGCGATGCCGGCCTGGTAGGGGCCGCCATAGGAAGCAGCAAGATTGCCGGCCTGATAGATGAAGCCCGGCAGGGTCGCCCGCACGGAGCCCGGCGACAATTCGTTGAGATGCACGGGGATGACGCCCCAGGCGCCTTGCACGGCCACCTGCATGATGAAGGCGCCGATCGCCAGCATGAAGGGTGTGGTCGTATAGGCCCAGAGCGGGATCGCCGGCAGGGCGATCACGCAGGCCAACGTGATGGCGTTGATGCGGCCGATCTTCTCCGACAGCGCGCCGAAGGCGAGGCCACCGACGATGGCGCCAATATTGGCGACGATGGTGATCCAGCTCACCGTATGCGGATCGAAGCCGTGCTGCTTCTTCAGGAAGGTCGGGTAGAGGTCCTGCGTGCCATGGCTGAAGAAGTTGAAGAACATCATCAGCACCACGGCATAGAGAGCGATACCCCAGTGCTTCCGCAGCGTTTCGAGAAGACCGGGCCGTGCCTGCGAACGGCCTTCGACGAAAGCAGGCGATTCCGGCACATGCGAACGGATGAACAGCACGATCAGCGCCGGCACGAAGCTCAGGAGGAACATGGCGCGCCAGCCGATGGTGAAGTCGCCGATCCTCTGCCCGTAGAGCAGCCCGTAAGCAACGGCGGCGAGCAAATAGCCGGCCGGATAGCCGCATTGCAGGATGCCCGAGACCATACCGCGCGCGCCAGGTGGGATGGACTCCATGGCAAGTGAGCTGCCCAGGCCCCATTCGCCGCCCATCGCGATGCCGAACAGGGCACGCAGCGCCAAGAATATGCCGAGGTTGGGCGAGAAGGCGGCCAAGGCGCCGATCACAGAGTAGCTGATGATATTCAGCATCAGGATGGGCTTACGGCCGTATTTGTCGGCAAGCATGCCGAAGAAGAACGCGCCGATGAAGCGCGTGGCCAGCGTCAGGAACAGTGCTTTGGAGACTGCCGGGACATCAGTCTGGAACTCAGTGGCAATGTCGGTGAGCAGGAAAGTCAGAAGGAAGAAATCGAAAGCGTCGAGCGTCCAGCCGAGAAACGATGCGACTACGGTTTTCTTCTGCTCGCTGGTGAGGTTCAAGGCGGTGCTCCTTTTGTGTCCCCAAAAGGAGCGATATGTTCCACGGCGGGCAAAAGAGAACGGGACAGCTGCCGGTTTTAAGCCGGCGAGCGGTCACATTTGCGTCACCTCGAGATCGATGACCATCAGCCCGTCAGTGCCGCCTTCGAGGGCGGCGACAAGGCGCGCGCCGGCGCGCTGATGTGCTTCGTGCACCAGATAAGCGTCGCGGGCGGCGGGATCGCGGAAATCAATGGTGAAACCATGCGTGAAGCCGCGCGCGAACGGTTCGGGGCTGACATTGGCGCTGAATTGCACCTTGCCCATGCCATCGGTGACGGCGCGCAAGGCTTCGAGATCGGCATGGATCGCCGCGCGCTCGATTTCAGGAACGTCGTCGCGAAAGCGGACAAAGACGCAATGCCGGATCATCGTTTTCTCCTCAAGCCGCCTGATTGCCCTTGAACACGGCCGGCGGCAGCGGCTCGCGGCCTAGGACGAGGTCGGCGCCCTTTTCGCCAACCATGATGGTCGGCGCATTGGTGTTTGAGGAGGGGACGCGCGGCATCACGGAGGCGTCGCAGACGCGCAGGCCCTCGATGCCGCGCAGCCTGAGATCGGGAGTCACTACCGCCATCGCGTCATGGCCCATGCGGCAGGTGCCGACAGGATGATGATCGGTTTTCGAGGTGCGGCAGGCATAATCGAACAGGTCGTCGTCGCTCTGCAGGTTTGGACCGGGCAGCACCTCGCGCAGCACGAAGGGCTGAAGCGCCTTCTGGCGCATGATCTCGCGCGCAAGCCTGAGCCCCTTGATCGACATGTCGCGGTCATAGGGGTCGGACCAGTAGTTCGGATCGATCAGCGGGTGATCGGCCGGGTCGGCGCTCCTCAGCCGCACGGTGCCGCGCGAGCGCGGGCGCAGGAAGGCGGAGTTCAGCGTCACGCCTGGGTTCTTCAGCTTCTCGACGCCGGCCTCAATGCCGGAGCCGAGGCCGAGATGGAACTGGATGTCTGGCGAGGCGGCTGTCGGGTCGGCGTACCAGAAGCCGCCGGTCTCGAACAGGCTCGAGGCGACCGGACCCTTCTTGAGCAAGAGGTACTGCAGGCCGGCCCACAGGGTGCGGTGCAGCTTGGCGTAGTTGTCGTAGGTGTGGTCGCCGGTGCATTCGGCGATGACGAACAGGTCGAGATGATCCTGCATGTTGGAGCCGACGCCTGGCAAGTCATGCACCGGCGTGACGCCGACCGATTTCAGGTGATCCGCCGGGCCGACACCCGATTGCATCAGGAGCTTGGGCGAACCGATCGCGCCTGACGAGACGATCACCTCGCGTTCGGCGCGCAGGATGGTCTTTTCGCCACCTGGCTTGTTGACGATCTCGACGCCGATGGCGCGGCCCTTCTCGATGACCACGCGGGTGACGAGCACGTCCGTCCTGACCGTCAGGTTCTTGCGGGCGCCGATCGGCTTCAGATAGGCGACGGAGGCCGATGAGCGCCGCGCATTCTTTTGGGTCAGTTGATAGTAGCCGACGCCCTCCTGGCTGGTGCCATTGAAGTCCGGGTTGAAGGGTATGCCCATTTCCTGGCCAGCGCGGAAATAGGCCTCGCAGATGGGCAGCGGCGAGATCGGATTGGAGACGCCGAGCGGACCCTGGTCGCCATGGAAATCGTTGGCGAAGCGCTGGTTGTTCTCGGCGCGCTTGAAATAGGGCAGCACGTCGCGATAGCCCCAGCCGGCGAGCCCCTCTTCCTTCTCCCAGGCGTCGTAGTCGCGGGCGTTGCCGCGCGTGTAGATCTGGGCGTTGATCGACGAGCCGCCGCCGACGACCTTGGCCTGCGTGTACCAGAAGACGCGGTCCTTCATGTTTCTCTGCGGCACGGTCGACCAGCCCCAGGAGGCGATGCCCTTGGTCATCTTGGCGAAGCCCGCCGGCATGTGGATCAGCGGATGCCAATCCTTGCCGCCGGCTTCCAGGAGCAGGACGGAATTGCCTGGATCCTCGCTCAGCCGGTTGGCGAGAACGCAGCCGGCGGGACCGGCGCCAACAATGATGTAGTCAGCCATTGTTCCTCACAAGCGTGGCACCGAGAGCGCGCCGTCGACATCGATGACCGATCCGGTCGAAAAGCCGAATTTGTCGGAGGCGAGCGCCGCAACCACGCCGCCGATGTCGGCGGCTTCGCCCCAGCGTTTTGCCGGCACCAGGCCGCCATCGATCAGCGCGTCATATTTGGCGGAGACGCCAGCGGTCATATCGGTGCGGATGATGCCCGGCCGCACCTCGAACACGCCGATGTTCTCGGGCGCGAGCCGCAGCGCCAGGTTCTTCACCCACATTGAAAGGCCGGCTTTCGAGACGCAGTAGTCGGCGCGCTCTGGCGAAGCCATTTCGGCGCTGACCGAGGTGATGGTGATGATCGATCTGGCGGCTTTTGCGGGTGTCGTCAGCATAGCCTTGGCGACGGCCTGGCTGAGGAACACCGTGCCGCGCAAATTGATGTTCAGCGCGCGGTCGAAATTCTCCGGCTTCAGCTCGAGCAGGTCGCCGCGAACAACGGCGCCGATGCCGGCATTGTTGACCAGGCAATCGATGCGACCGAAGACGTCCATGGCCGCTTCAACGAGCGCGGCGTGGCCCGCCAGATCGGCGATGTCGCAGCGGGCGTAGGCAAACTTCGCGCCGCGCGCGGTAATATTCTCGGCAAGTTCGTCGGCGGGCTTGTCGGCGAGGTCGGCGACAAGGATATCGAAGCCGGCATCGGCCAGTGTCTTGGCGCAGGCCAGCCCGATGCCGCGCGCGCCGCCGGTCACGATGGCTGCAGGGCGGGTCATGCGGCAAGCTCCGTCTTGCGGAGATAGTCAGCAACCCGCAGCGCCTGCGCGGCGATCGACAGCGCCGGGTTGACCGCGGCCGAGGTCGGCAGGAAGCCGCCATCGACGACGAACAGGTTCGGATGGTCATAGGCGCGGCAGAAGGTGTCGAGCGGCGAGGTGGCCGGGTCGTTGCCCATCCTCACCGTGCCGCATTGATGCGAGGGCGTGCGCTTGTCGAAAGGGCGCGACAGCACGATTGGATAGCCGCAGGCGCGCAGGTTCTCGCGCATCACATTGGTCAGGCCGTCCAGCGACTGCATGTTGGAGCGCCGCCACTGCATGACGATCTCCTTGCCGTCGACCATGATGCGGCTTTCGGGATCGGGCAGGTCCTCGCACATCAGGTACCAGTCGACAGCGTGGCCGGCCATGAAGTCGAGCACGAATTTCGGCATCGTCTTCACATTGGCCTTGAGCATGTTGCCGTCGATCTTGCCGAGCAGCTGCACATTGCCAAGCGGCTTGCCGCCCTTGCCGTCCGACAGATAGTAATCGTTGAGCATCAGCGTCTTCTGGTAGACGCTGTCGTTGCGGCGACGCGGATCGATCGCCAGCATGGCGCTCGAATTGTGGTTCATGAAATTGCGCCCGACCTGGTCGGAGCCGTTGGCGAGGCCTTTGCCCTTAGAAGACGGTGAGCGCAGCAGGATGGCGGCCGAGTTGATCGCGCCCGCCGAGAGGATGACCAGCTTCGGCGACAACCTCTTCTTCGCGCCATCTTGCGTGTAGTGGATGGCGGCGATCGACTTGCCGTCCGGCGCGGTTTCGAGCCAGTCGACATGGGCACCGGTTTCAAGGCGGATGTTCGGATCCGTCAGCGCCTCGGCCAGCGGGCCGGTCTGCGCGTCGATCTTGCCCTGCCCGGTGTTGGGGAAGGCGTCCCAGCCGGTCTTGCCTTCCTTCAGCCAGGTCTCGATGTCGACGCCGAGCGGAAGCGAAGCGGGATGCAGTCCGAGACTTTTCAACTCGGCGCGGGCGCGGGCAATCGCCGGCTCGTCGGGCACCGGTCTAAAGGGATAGGGGATCGAATGGAATGGCTCGGTCGGGTCTTCGCCCAGCGTGCCGCGCACGCGAAAGAGCTGCTCGGCCCTGGAGTACCAGGGCTCGAATTCGTCGTAGGAGAACGGCCAGGCGGGCGAGACGCCGCCGAAATGCTCGAGCTCGGAGAAATCCTCCTTGCGGTAGCGGATCAGCACCGCGCCGAAGAATTTCGAATTGCCGCCGACATAGTAGTAATTGCCGGGGTTGAAGGCGGCGCCGCCAGCCTCGCGCCACATCTCCTTCGGACGATAATGCTCGTCGAGGAAGATCGAGCGCGTCGAGCGCGCATGCGATGTCGCGGGCAGCGGCTCGCCGCGTTCCAGGATCAGGATCGAGGCGCCGCTGCCGGCCAAGCCGGAGGCGATCGTGGCGCCGCCGATGCCGGAGCCGATGATGACGATATCCGGGTTTGTCATGGTTCTTTGTTTTGATGCATGTCGTTGCCCCAACACCGGACCCACTTTTGGGCGACATGCATCAGAGGATGCGCTTCTCGGTCGCCGGGTCGAAGAACACCGCCTTACTGAGGTTGAAGGCCAAGGGCGTGCTGGTGCCGGGCTGGATCCTGGCATCGGCTCTCAGCCGCGCCACCACGCCCTTGCCGCCGAGATTGGTGACTGCGAAGGTGTCGGAGCCGGCCGGCTCCACCACCTCGATATGGCAGTCGGCGGTAGCGATGGCGGACCCGTTGCGTTCCGCGCCCTCAGGGTCGGTCAGCGCTTCGGGGCGAACGCCGAAGATGACCTGCTTGTCCTTGAAGGCCGCAAGGCCGGCGGGCGCGCCTGGCATCGGCAGCACGATCGGCTGGCGCGACTCGCGGTCCAGCACCACCGACAACCCGCTGCCATTGCCGTCGATCTTAGCCGGGATCAGGTTCATCGCCGGCGAGCCCATAAAGTCGGCGACGAAGATGTTGGTCGGGTTGTTGTAGATCTCGGCCGGTGTGCCGAATTGCTGCACCTCGCCGTCGCGCATCACGGCGATCTTGGTCGCTAGCGTCATCGCCTCGATCTGGTCGTGGGTGACATAGACGATCGTCGTGCCGGTGGTGGCATGCAGGCGCTTGATCTCGATGCGCATGTCGACGCGCAGCTTGGCGTCGAGGTTCGAAAGCGGCTCGTCGAACAGGAAGAGTTTGGGGTCGCGCACCAGCGCCCGGCCCATGGCGACGCGCTGGCGCTGGCCGCCGGAAAGCTGGCTGGGCTTGCGGTTGAGCAGGTGACCGATCTGCAGGATCTTGGCGACCTTGTCGATCGCCGCCCGGCGCTCGGCGGCCGGCACGCCGCGCATCTCCATGCCGAAGGCGATGTTCCCGGCCACCGTCATGTTGGGGTAGAGCGCGTAGCTCTGGAACACCATGGCGATGTCGCGCTTTGAAGGATGCAGGTCATTGATGGCACGACCGTCGACACGGATCTCACCCTCGGTGATCTGCTCCAGGCCGGCGATGGTGTTGAGCAGCGTGGACTTGCCGCAGCCGGACGGGCCGACCAGCACCAGGAAGCCGCCCTTTTCGAGCTCGACATTGATGCCCTTCAGGATCTCGACGCTCCCGAAGCGCTTCTTCAGCCCATCAATTTCCAGAAAAGCCATGGTCGTTCCTTCCGAATGGGGTCAGCCCTTGACCGCGCCGGCCATCAGCCCGCGCACGAAATAGCGGCCGGCGACGACGTAGACGATCAGGGTGGGGAGCGCGGCGATCATCGCCGCGGCCATGTTGACATTGTACTCGACGACGCCGGTCGAGGTGTTCACGACATTGTTCAGCGCCACCGTCATCGGCATCACGTCGCCGGAGCCGGCATAGGCGGAGGCGAACAGGAAGTCGTTCCAGATGTTGGTGAACTGGTAGATCACCGTCACAACGATGATCGGCAGCGAATTGGGCAGCATGATGCGGCGGAAGATCTGGAAGAAGGAGGCGCCGTCAACCTGCGCCGCCTTGATCAACTCGGTCGGGAAGGCTTCGTAATAGTTGCGGAAGAAAAGCGTGGTGAAGCCAAGGCCGTAGACCACGTGAACGAAGACGAGATTGACGGTCGAATTGCCAAGGCCAAAATTGAAGCCGGTGGCGTTCTGCAAGGTGGCGCCGAAGCGTCCGAGGCTGCCGAGAATGGTCGCCATCGGCAACAGCACCGACTGGAACGGGATGAAGCAGGCGAACAGCATCATCGCGAAGACCAGCGTGTGGCCACGGAAGCGCCATTTGGTCAACACATAGCCGTTCAAAGCGCCCAGCAGCGTCGAGATCAGCACCGCCGGCACGACCATCTTGATAGAGTTCCAGAAATAGCCCTTCATGCCGACGCAGGTCAGACCCGAGCAAACTTCGCTCCACGCCTTTATCCATGGTGCGAAAGTCGGCGCATGCGGCAGCGCCAGCATGTTGCCGTTCTGGATCTCGTCCATCGTCTTGAACGAGGTCACCAGCATGACGAACAGCGGCATCAGGTAGAAGATCGCGAAAAGCGCGAGCAAGCCGTAGATGACGATGCGGTTGATCGTCCTGGCGCTCAGGCCGCTCGAAGCCTGGCGGGCGGGTGAAGTGACGGCGCTCATCGCGACTTCTCCCTGAGCTCGGAATAGAGATACGGAACAATGATGGCCGTGATGGTCATCAGCATGATCACGGCGCTGGCCGAACCGACGGCCATCTCGTTGCGCTTGAAAGTGAACTCATACATGAAGTTGGAGGGCAGCCAGGCCGAGCCGCCGGGGCCGCCGCTGGTCAGCGCCACGACCAGGTCATAGGACTTGATGGCCAGATGCGCGAGCACGATGAAGGCCGAGAGGAAGACGGGCCGCAGCAGCGGAATGACGATGCGGCGGTAAAGCTGGAAGGTGGAAGCGCCGTCGATCTGCGCCGCCTTCATGATCTCGCCGTCGATACCGCGCAGGCCGGCCAGGAACATCGCCATGATGAAGCCGGAAGCCTGCCAGACGCCGGCGATGACGACCGTGTAGATGACGAAATCCTTGTTCTTGATCCAGTCGAAGTGGAAGCTCGTCCAGCCCCATTGGTGCAGCGTCTGCTCCAGACCGAGGCCGGGGTCGAGGAACCATTTCCAGGCGACGCCGGTGACGATGAAGGAAAGCGCCATCGGATAGAGATAGATCGGCCGCAGCACGCCTTCGCCGCGGATCTTCTGGTCGAGCAGGATAGCCACGAACAGGCCGAGCGCCAGGCAGATGGCGATATAGAGGAAGCCAAAAATGCCCATATTGGTGATCGAGGTGTACCAGCTCGAGGGCGGGTCGCTCTCGAAAGTCCAGCGCCACAGCCGCTGATAGGCACGGGGGCCGGTGATGGCGTAGGACGGGAAAGTCTTGGAGTTGGTGAAGGACAGATAGATCGTCCACAGGATGAAGCCGTAGACGAAGACGATCGTCGCGGCGAAGCTCGGCGCCAGAACGATCTTCGGCAACAGGTCCTGCAGCCGCGACCGGACCGACGCGCCGGGACGGGCGTCGTGCTCCGGTGTCAGCTTGATCTGGGTTTCGGCAACTGTGCTCATCGGCTTGTCCAGTTCCGGTTGGTCGGAAACCGCCCGGCGCGAAAACGCACCAGGGTTGTCCCACACCTTTTGTCGACAGGAGGACCTCCCCCGCCGAAGCGGGGGAGACCTGAGTTCAAGCGATCCTTACTTGGCGTCGTCGATCGCCTTGACCAGTTCGGTCACGGCCTCGTCGGAGGTCTTGATCTGACCATGGACGAATTTCGACACGACGTCCTTGTAGGCGTTGGCGACGGCGGGCGGAGCGCCGTAGCCCTGCGCCAGCGAGCCGAACAGCGTGCCGCCTTCGTTGGCCTTCTTCAGGTCGGCGATGCCCTTCTTGCCGCAGGCGTCGAAGTCGGTGTCCGGCACGTCAGTGCGGGCCGGGACCGAGCCCTTCACCACGTTGAAAGCCGACTGGAAGCTCTTCGACAAAGTGGCGGTGGCCAGTGCTACCTGGGCGGCCTTGCGGTCGTCCGGAACGTTGAACATGCCGAACATGTCGGAGTTGTAGACCACCGAGCCATCGGTGCCCGGGAAGCGGTAGCAGAGGAAGTCGGTGCCCGGGGTCTTGTTGGCGGCGTGGAACTCGCCCTTGGCCCAGTCGCCCATGACCTGAACCAGCGCGTCGCCCTTGATGACCATGGCGGTGGCGAGGTTCCAGTCGCGGCCCGAGAAGTTCGGGTCGACATAGGTGACGAGCTTGGCGAGGTTGTCGAACGACTTCTTCATCGTATCAGACTTGAGCGAGTCTTCATCGAGGTCGTTCATCGCCTTCTTGTAGAACTCCGGCCCGCCGGTCGACAGCACGACGGAGTCGAACATGGTGGCTTCCTGCCAGTTCTGGCCGCCGAGCGCGAGCGGGATGACGCCCGCGGCCTTGGCCTTGTCGAGCAGCGCCACGAAGTCATCGAAGGTCTTCGGCTCGGTGCCGCCGATCTTGTCCATCACCGCCTTGTTGATCCACAGCCAGTTGACGGAGTGGACGTTGACCGGAGCCGCGACCCACTTGCCGTCATAGACGGAGAACTTCTGCAGGGCGGCCGGAACCGACTTGTCCCAGCCTTCCTTCTTGGCGGTCTCGGTCAGGTCGCCCATGACGCCGGCGGCGGCATAGTCGAGCACGGTGTAGCCGAGCATCTGCGAGGCGGTCGGGTAGTTGCCGGCCGCGACCATCGCCTTCAGCGCGGTCATGGCGGCGTCGCCGCCGCCGCCGGCCACCGGCACGTCCTTCCAGGCATAGCCTTCCTTCGCCAGATCCTGCTTCAGCACGTTCAGGGCAGCCGCTTCGCCGCCCGACGTCCACCAATGCAGCATCTGCACTTCCTTGACGTCCGCGGCATGCGCCGAGAACGCAAAGCTCGTCGCAAGAGCCGTTCCGATAAGCAGTTTGTGCAACATGTACTACCTCCCTTGTTGCATTCACATAACCGGCGGGTGTCCGCCGGGGTCTCCCAACTCAGCCGACCCACCAACCGGTGCGCTGGCCGCGATGAAACTGGATCGTCTTTTCCTCGGTATAGTCCTCGACAGCGCGTTTGCCGAGTTCGCGTCCCAGACCGGACTGCTTGTAACCCCCGAAAGGCAGCTCTGGGTAACCTTCCATGAACGTGTTCACCCAGACCGTCCCCGAACGCACACCGCGCGCCACCGACATGCATGTGTCGATGCTGGCGCTCCACACCCCTGCAGACAAACCATAGGGCGTGTTGTTGGCAATGTGCAATGCCTTTTCAATCGTTTCAAAAGTGAGCACGGACAGCACCGGACCGAACACTTCCTCGCGCGCAATCGCCATGTCTTCCGTGACGTTTCGGACGATGGTCGGATCGAGATATTGGCCGGCGTTGGATTGAAGCCGAGTGCCGCCGGCAAAAACGCTGCCGCCGTCGGTTTGCGCCGCCGTTACATAGCCGGCTACCTTTTCCATATGGTCGGCCGAGATCATGGCGCCGACCTTGGTGCGGTCGTCGAGCGGATCGCCGACGCGGACCTTTTCAGCCAACGCCTTGACTGCGCCGAGGAAGTCTTCCGCGATCGCCGCATGCACGATCAGGCGGCTGCCGGCATTGCAGCATTCGCCGGCATTGAAGAAGGCGCCGAACACCGCGGCATCGGCCGCGGCTTCGAGGTCGGCATCGGGGAAGACGATCTGGCCGTTCTTGCCGCCGAGCTCCATCGAGACCTTCTTCAAGGAGTTCGAGGCAGCGGCCATGGTCATCTTGCCGACGCGGGTCGAGCCGGTGAAGGAGACCATCTCGACCAGCGGATGGCTGACCATCGGCGCGCCGACATCAGCGCCGAAACCTGCGAGGATGTTGACGACGCCCGCCGGCAGGCCGGCTTCGAGCAGGATGTCGCCGAGAACGAAGGTCGAGGCCGAGGTCAGTTCGCTCGGCTTGACCACCGCCGTGCAGCCGGCGGCGAGCGCGAAGGGCAGCTTTTGGCTGACGATCAGGAAGGGGAAGTTCCACGGCGTGATGATCGAGACGACGCCGATCGGTTCGCGCAGCACGACGCCCAGCATATCCTCGCCGAGATTGGCGTAGCTCTCGCCATGCAGCGTGCGGGCAAGCGAGGCGGCATAGCGCCAGATGTCGATCGCGCCGCCGATCTCGCCGCGCGCCTGGGCGATCGGCTTGCCGGATTCCAGCGCATCGAGCCGGGCGATCTCCTCCAACCGGGCCTCGATCAGGTCCGCAGTCTTCAGCAGAACCGCGGCGCGTTCTGACGCTTTCATGCGCGGCCATGGGCCTGTCTCGAAGGCCTTGTGCGCGGCCTGCACCGCTGCTTCCACTTCCGCCGCGCCGGCCTGGGCGTAACGCGACACCGCAAACCCGTGGCCGGGGCTCACGCGCTCGATCGTTCGGCCGTCGCGGGCGTCGACATGCTTGCCGTCAATCAGCAGCTTGTAGGCTTTCGGCGTTTGAGACGCCTCGGCAGGCATGGCAATGTTGAGCGGTGCGTTCATCGTTTCTTCTCTAGGATCTCGAAAAGGCCGGCTTCTGCTTGGCCTTGAAGGCGCCGACGCCGGCTTTGAGGTCGGCTGTCATCGCGATGAAGCCGCTGGCCAGCGCCTCGGTTGCGGCTGCGTCTTCCTCGCCCTCGGCAACGCCGATCATCAGCTTGGCGGCCTCGGTCGCCAGCGGGCCGCGTTCGGCGATTTTTTCGGCCCAGGCCTTCGCTTCGTCGAAGGCCTTGCCGGTTTCGACGACGCGATCGACGATTCCATGCGCGAACGCTTCGGTCGCCAGGAAAATCTCGCCACCAATCGCCATCCGGCGCACGATTTGTGCGCCGAAGCGGCGTACGGCGCGCTGCGTGCCCGACCATCCGGGCACGACGCCGATCGAGGTCTCGGGAAAACCGAGCTTCACCTTGGTTTCGGCGACGCGGAAGTCGCAGGCCGCGGCCAGTTCCAGGCCGCCACCCAGCGCATGGCCGGACAGCACCGCGATGGTCGGCTGCCTCAGCCGCGCCAGCCGGTCGAAGACGCGGTGGCCGTAGCGAACCCATTGCACCTGGAAATCGGCGGCGCTTAGTTGCGCCCAGGCCTCGACGTCGCCGCCGGCGCAAAAGCCCTTGCCCTCGCCACGGATGAGCACGACGCGAACGCGCCCGGCCAGTTCCGCCTCGTCGAGCGCCGCTTCCAGCGCGCGCAGCATCGGGATGTCGAGCGCGTTGAACTTCTCCGGGCGGCGCAGCGTGAGGATGCCGATGGCGCCGTCCTGCTCGAAGGTGACGAGCTCAACCATGCGCGCCTCCCAGCGAGGCGCCGCCATTGAGCGACAGGCCGATCGGCCGGTCGTGATAGAGCGATGACGGCGTCACCTTCAGGTCGTTGGCGATGGCGAGCGGGATATCGGCCTGCGCCAGCACATCGCGTTCGAGGTCGACGCCCGGAGCCAGTTCCGTGACCATAAGCCCGTCCGGCGTCAGCTTCATCACGCAGCGCTCGGTGACATAGGTGATGTCCTGTCCCTGCGCGACGGCGCGTTTTCCGGAGAAGGAGATGTGCTCGACCTCCTCGACGATCTTTTTCACCTTGCCCTCCTGGTCGATGCGGATGCCGCCATCGGCCAGCGAAAGCTTCGCGCCGGCATTGAAGAAGCCGGAGAAGACGATCTTCTTCGCCCGCGACGTGATGTCGACGAAGCCACCGGCGCCAGCGGTGACATGCGGCCGCGCCGAAAGCTTCGAGACGTTGACCGAGCCGTGCCGGTCGATCTGCAGGAAGGAGAGCAGCGAGGCGTCGAAACCGCCGGCCTGGAAATAGATGAACTGGTGCGGCGAGGGCATGATCGCCTCGGCATTCGAGGCGCAGCCGAATTTGAAGTCGAGCAGCGGCACGCCGCCGACCGCGCCCTGCTCGATCACCCAAGTGACCTTGCCGTGCTGGCCTTCCTCGAGAAGGATGCGCGGCACGTTGGCGGAGATGCCGAAGCCGATGTTGACGGCCATGCCGTCGCGCAATTCCATGGCGACGCGGCGCGCGATGACCTTCTGGACGTTCATCTCCGGCGTGCGGAAAGTGGACAGCGGCCGGAAGATCTCGCCGGAGATCGCCGGATCGTAAGGTGTGAGCGTCGTCTGCAACTGGTCCGGCGCGACGACGATATGGTCGACCAGCACGCCCGGCACACGCACGTCGTGCGGTTTCAGCGTGCCGTTCTCGACGACGCGCTTCACCTGCGCGATGACGATGCCGCCATTGTTGCGGGCGGCGAGCGCCTGTTCCAGCCCCCCGAGATAGGCGCCCTCATGCTCGTAGGTGAGGTTGCCGCGCTCGTCGGCAGTGGTGGCGCGGATGATCGAGATGTTGGGAACGATGGCGCGGAAATAGAGCCATTCCTCGCCGTCGAACTGCTCAACCGAAACGATCGGCTCGCTGGCCGCCGCATTCATGGCGCAGCCCTGGTGGCGCGGATCGGCGAAGGTGTCGAGGCCGACCTTGGTCAGCACGCCAGGCCGCTTGGCCGCCGCCTCACGATGCATGTCGAACAGGATGCCCGAGGGCACGTTGTAGGCGGCGACCGAATTGTCGCCGATCATCTTCCAGATCTGCGGTGGTTCGGTGGAGGAGGGGCCTGAGGGATAGGAGCCGCAGAGCGTGCGCTTCAAAAGCCCGGGCTTTGCGAGATGGTCGATGCCCTTGATGCCGTACATGTCGCCGGCGGCGATCGGATGCAGCGTGGTGATCGCCTTCGGATGGCCTTCCGCGTCGAAGCGCTCGCCGATCGCGGCAAGCACGGCGTCGGGGCAGCCGAGGCCGCTCGACGACGACACCGAGACGACCATGCCGTCCTTGATCAGGCTGGCGGCGTAGGCCGCAGAGACGAGCTTGCTCACGCGAGGCTCCCAAGTTGCGGGTCGATCTTCACGGCTTTGCCTGATCTGGCCGACTGCAATGCCGCTTCGGCCGCTGCCAGCGACCAGATGCCGTCCTCGCCGGTGGCGGCAGGCTGGCCTTCGCCACGGATCGCGGCATGAAACTGGCGGACCGAGCGCGTGTAGAGGTCCTCGCGGTCGAAGTTCAACTCTTCCTCGCCGTCGGCAGTGCGCAGCAGCACCGTGCCCACCGGCTTCTGCGTCATGACATTGGTGGCGATGAGCGAACCTTCCGATCCATGCACCTCGAAGCCGGTGCCGGCGAACTTCGTCGTGAAGCCCTCATGCGACTGGGCGATGATCCCGGACTTGAAGCGCCAGATGCACATGGCGCCGTCTTCAAGTCCGCTGCCAGCCATGCCGGTCGATTGGGTGAAAGCGGAAATCTCGACGGGATCGTCAGCGAGCACGAAGCGCAGCGTGTCGGCGTCATGCACCGTGATGTCGAGCACCACGCCGCCGCCGGCCTCAGGCCTGGTGACGCGCCAGCCCTGCAGGTTTTCAGGCAGGTAGACGGAGTGGAAGACGCGCGCGGCGATCGGCTTGCCGATGCGGCCGGCAGCAACCGCCTCGCGCATGGCGCGATGCGCGCCGGCATTGCGCAGATGATGATTGGTGCCGAACACGATGCCGGCGGCTTTGGCGGCGGCAACCAGCCTGCGGGCGTCGGCGCTGGTCAGCGCCAGAGGCTTTTCGCAAAGCACATGCTTGCCGGCCTTGATCGCGGCAAGTCCTTGTTCGAGGTGCAACTCGTTGGTGGTCGAGATGTAGACGGCGTCGATGTCCGAGTTGAGGAGAGCGTCGACAGTCGAGACAGCGGCAGGAATGCTGTTCTCGCGGGCATAGGTCTCCGCGCGCTCCGCGTTCGAACTCATCACAACCGCGACCTCGCCATCGGCCTGCGCGCGGATGGCGTTGATCATGAACTGCTTGGCGATCGTGCTGGCGCCGATCAGTCCCCATCGCACGCTCATGCCGCGTCTCCCACCTGGCTGTTGCGGTTTGGCCCGCTGCTTTCCCGCACGACCAGGCTGACCGCGCCGATATGGTCCTCGGCGCGTGTCGTGCGCGACTGGATCATCTTCAGCATGACATGGGCGGCGCGCTCGCCGAGGCCCGCGGTGTCGACGGCAACGCTGGTCAGCGCCGGGCTGTAATGCTCCGCCTCGGCGACATCGTCGAAGCCGACGACGGCGAAGTCCGCTCCCGCCTCGAGGCCGCGCTTGCGCAACGCCAGAATCACCCCGAAGGCAACCGCGTCGTTGAAGCAAAGGGCCGCCGTCGGCGGATCGGGCATGGCCAGCGCCGTCTCCAGGCAGGCCATGCCGCCCTTGCGGCTGGTCTCGCCCTCGACGATCGTCCGATCGGCAACCGGAATGGCGAACGCCTCGCAGGCTTCGAGGAATCCGCCCAGACGCTCCTGATAGACGACGAGGTCGGACGAGCCGCCGAAGAAGGCGAGGCGGCGATGGCCCTTGCGGATCAGATGCTCGGTGGCAAGGCAGGCGCCGCGACGATTGTCGGGCGCGATCGCCGGTATGCGGCTCTCGGGCAGCCTGCGCATGGCGAACACCACGGGCACGCCCGCCGCTTCGATGCGCCGGAAAGCCCCAGGCGTGGTGCCGCGCGCCGGCGAGACGATCAGGCCGGCGACACCCTGCTCCATCATCGACTTCAGCACCTCTTGCTGGCGCACCGGATTCTCCGCCGTGTTGGCGATGAAGGGCACGACGCCGGCCGCCTGGAAGACGCGCTCCATGCCGACCGCAAGCTCGGCGAAAAAGGGATTGGTGAGGTCGTTGATCACCATGCCGATGACGTTGGAATGGGCCTTGCGCAGATTGGCGGCGCCGCGGTTGTAGACATAGCCGACATCCTCGATCGCCTTGCGCACCTTGACCGCGGTTTCAGGCCGGATCAGCCCGCTGCCCTGCAGCACGAGCGAAACCGTCGATTTGGACACGCCGGCCTCGCGGGCAATGTCCAGGATCGTCGCCTTGGCCCGGCTGGCCATCCTCGTTCTGTCCTCCACGGTTGAGCGAATTTTATTGGAACGTTCTAATCACCGTTCCAAATTGGAGTCAACCGCGATTCCCGCGAGATCTGAAAATTTGATTGTTCTGGCTCAGAACTCCCGTCAATGCAAGCATTTCTTCACGGCGGGACTATGCCCTGCCGGCTCGAATCCCAAGCATCATATAGCTTCTTGATTTATTGGAACGTTCCATTTATAGGAGCCGCAACGGGAGAGTTCCATGGACATCATCTTGCCTGCGGCAAACGGCGACCGGATCAGCTACCGGCTCGTTGGCAAGCCGGTAGAGCCGAGCAGGAACGCGCATTTTTCGCGCATCGCCTATGCCGCCGCCCATGTCGTCGCCGACCCCATCGCCATGACCAATCCGTGGTCGCGGCCGGCGGTCGACTGGGACAAGACCATGGCGTTCCGTCATCATCTGTGGCGGCTCGGCTTCCGCATCGCCGAGGCCATGGACACCTCGCAGCGCGGCATGGGTTTCGACTGGGCGAGCGCCAAGGAGTTGATTCGCCGCTCGGTGGCCGAGGCCAGAACAGTGCCGGGCGCCGATCTTGCTTCGGGGGCGGGGACCGATCATCTGGCGCCGGCGGCGGCCCAGACGCTCGACGACGTCATCGGCGCCTATGAGGAGCAATTCGCCTTCATCGAAGGCGAGGGCGGCAAGGCGATCATGATGGCGAGCCGGGCGCTGGCAGCGGTGGCAAAAGGGCCGGACGACTACGTCCGCGTCTATGATCGGATGCTCTCCCAGGCATCAGGCAAGGTGATCCTGCACTGGCTGGGCGACATGTTCGACCCGGCGCTCGGGGGCTATTGGGGCAGCAGCGATTTCGACGCGGCGCTCGACACGGTCGTGGCCATCATCGAGCGCCATGCGAGCAAGGTCGAGGGGATCAAGATATCGCTGCTCGATGCCGGTAAGGAAGTGCAGTTGCGTGACCGGCTGCCCGAAGGTGTCGTGATGTTCACCGGCGACGACTTCAACTATCCCGAGCTGATCGCCGGCGACGGCAGGCGGCATTCGCACGCGCTGCTCGGCATCTTCGACGCCATCGCGCCCGTGGCCAATGCCGCGCTGGCGAAGCTGGCTGAAGGCGACAAGGCCGGCTATGACGCGCTGATGGCCCCGACCGTGCCGCTGTCGAGAAAAATCTTCGAGGCGCCGACCGAATACTATAAGGCCGGCATCGTCTTCATGGCCTGGCTGAACGGGCATCAGGACCATTTCACCATGGTCGGCGGCATGCAGTCGGCGCGCGGCATATGCCACTATGCGGACGTGTTCCGCCTCTCCGACCAGGCCGGCCTGCTGGCCGATCCCGACCTTGCCTCCGCCAGGATGAAGAGCCTGCTGGCGACGGCCGGCATCTGAACCGATCGCCCCGTGGCGATTTGCGTTCCGCAGGCAAACCTGTATTCGCTTGCCAAAATCGCGTTCCACCAAGGCGGACTACGGGTGAGCAGATGGAAGTTCCCGGCTTGAGGGGGCGGGTGGCGGTCATCACCGCGGCTGGCCAGAACATCGGCAGGGCAGTCGCCCTGGCGTTCGCTCGAGCGGGGGCGCACATCGTGATTACCGGCGGCAGCGATCTGGCCAAGATCGAGGCCGTGGCGGATGAGGCGCGATCCTTAGGCGTCGAGGCGATGGCGTCCATCTGCGACGGCGCCGACGAGACTGCCATGAACGCCTTGATCGAAAGGGCGGTCGCGGAACTCGGCGGCGTCGACATCGCGGTATCCTGCGTGGGGATAAGACCGCATCAGCCGATCGCGGAGATCACCCTTCAGGACTGGCAGAAGGTGATGAACACCAATCTCGGATCGGCTTTCATCCTGACCCAGGCGGTGCTTCCGCACATGCGCAGGAGGAAGTATGGCCGCCTGCTTTACATGGCGGGCACGGACGCCCTTTTCCCGCTGGCAAACAGGGCGCATGTGGTTGCCGCGAAGCACGGCATGCATGGCCTGGCGAAGGCCGTGGCGCTGGAATGTGGGCCGGACGGGGTGACCGCCAACAGCATCGCGCCTGGATGGCTGGACACCGACCGAAACGCGGTGTGGTATCCCGATCTTGAGAAGACCTACGAGCATGTGAGAGCCACGGTGCCGCTCAGGACGTTGGGGACCGCCGAGGACGTCGCCAATGCCTGTCTCTATCTCGCATCGGACATGGGCAAGTTCGTCACCGGACATTTGTTGCACGTCAACGGCGGCGAGTTCATGGTGTAGGACCGCAATCGGCAAGGGAGCGCGTCGGCGTGAAGGGATACTGGCTCATCGTCGGAACCGAGATTTCGGACCAGGAGGCGCAGGCCGAATATAGCCGGCTCTGGAAGCCGATCGGCGAAAAACATCAGGCACGCACCAACACGACGAAGCAGCCGCCGCTGCTCGTCGAGGCGCGTGACGCCAAGCGCATGGTGCTTGTGGAATTTCCGTCGCTGGACATTGCCAAGGCCTGCTACGCCGACCCGGCCTATGAGGAAGCCATGCGCTTCGCGCTGAAGGCGTCGAATCGTACGCTCGTGATGTTTGAGGGGGATCTGGGGTAGCGTGCCGCTAGGCGCCAAACGCAGGGGATGTGTGCCGGCAGCGTCCTAAGTTTGTGAGAAGGATGGTGGGCGTGACAAGGATTGAACTTGTGACCGCGGCTATGTCAATGCAGCGCGTTCTCGGATTTCGTTGCAGAGTCCGCCGCAAAAGAACGTGAACCGAGCAAAAACATTCGAACATATCTGTGCCGCGACACGGTGGTGGCAAACTCCTAGCGCATTTCGAGGGGAAATAGCCTGAGTCAATCAAGCGCAACCTTCTTACGCGAAGCACGTTAGAACCCGGCTGATCGTCGGGGAGAGCGCGCAATGGACAGAATCGGAAACCGCGGCAATGGTTTTGAGGCATTTATGGTCTTCATGATCGGCCTCGCCGTGATAGGCGCTAGCATATCGATCTACGTCACCGGCCTCTAACAAGGCTCGCCAGACCGGTGGACTTCAGAAAACTGACATGCCCGGTCTGCCAGGGCGGCGGCAGGGTGTTTGCATGCAGCCGGCGGAAGACGACGGGCGGAACCTGCTGCCCGACCGGCACTCACCAGCAAGGTTGCCCGGGGCGCACAGTTAGGTGCACCCCTTGCGAGGGAACCGGCATCAGAAGATCAGTGCTGGAAGATTAGCCGCTGGCGCCGCGGAACAGAATGCCGATTTCGGCTTCGGCCAGTGTGATCTGATAGCGCTGTTTGGATCTGTTCGAGTAGATGTCGTCAGCAATAATCGAGACTGTCACATCGCCGTTGTCGCTAATCTGCACATCGTCGAGCCGCAGCGGCGCCGAGTATATGCATTTCGCTGATCCTTGCCTTCGCGCGGGCTGAGTAGATAGCCGCATTTACGACATCCTCTGCTGTTGCAGGATACCGGGTGCAAGACGGATGCCAACCACTTCGGTCCCAAAATGGAGCAAGGCAACAGCCCGGAGACTGCAGAAACGCACAAGCCTACTCCCATCTTCCTCCTTATGGATACATGCCATGCAGTTCAGCACGGCCGTATATCTTCGTTAGCCGGTGAGTTGTTTTGAGTCCGAGCCCTCACTGGTCAGGCCCGGTGTGATTGCTGGCCTACCCCGTCAGCCTCCCGGGCCGCTCCCGGCCTCCGTCGCCGACTGCGGATGTACCAGCGGCGACGGAGCTGGCCCTTGGGCACTAGGTGAAACTGGCACTCATAAAGCTGGCGCCTCGGCCAGTTTCTCGATGGATAAAAATTTGGGACGTCCGTTCACGCTATCTAAATTAGATAGCCCTCATATTTGCGTGATCGGAAGTCAGGGCTTTTGAAAGATGAAACGGGTAGCGAGTTTTCTACGTGACGATTCCGGAGCAACGGCCATCGAGTATGGTTTGATTGCAGCGCTTATCGCCTTGGGAATCATGGTTGGGGCAACCTCACTGGGCGGCGCGCTAAATGCCCAGTTTGTGTCGATTGCCACGACGCTTAACGGCGCCGGCTCACCGTGAGGGTGCCCTAGGCTTTACGGACAGGGCGTCCAGCCATTCCGGTGTTCCAGTGTCACGGCGTGGTTCGTGAACTGCAGGTTCCGATCGTCTCGGCCGGCGGCGCGGAACTCGTGGCAGTAGATGATTTTCAGCAGATCCCAGTGCAGACAGGGCTGGTCCGGGCCGAACCGCCTGGCCAGCGCGGCGACGTCAAGAACCGCGCGGCGCTGGCAGCCGAAGCAGTGGACCGAAAGGCCGTGCAGGCGGCCAGTTTGCCGCCCAGCGTGGCTTCTCATCCCCAAACCCCGGTGCGCACCGCTGTCGTGCCCGGCGGCGCGCTTTTTACACCCGTCGGGAGGTTTCTGTGCCACACGGCACAAGGGCTTAGCTAAGTTATTGAAAGGATGGTGGGCGTGACAAGGATTGAACTTGTGACCCCTGCAATGTCAATGCAGTGCTCTCCCGCTGAGCTACACGCCCATCCGACGCCGCGCATACACCACTTTTGATCCGGCACGTCAATAGCGGGAATGTGGAAAGACGGCTTCCGTTTGTCGCATCGGCGAAGCACCTGCCGATGCAGGGCCCGATCCGGGCCGGAGGCGGCTCAGGCGGCCTGCAGCATCTTCTCGACCTCGTTGACGAGATCGCGCAGGTGGAATGGCTTCGACAGCACCTTGGCGTCCTTGGGCGCCTTGGAATCGGGATTAAGCGCGACGGCGGCGAAGCCGGTGATGAACATCACCTTGAGGTCGGGATCGATCTCGGTGGCGCGGCGGGCAAGCTCGATGCCGTCCATCTCCGGCATGACGATGTCGGTCAGCAGCAGCGAGAAAGGCTCCTCGCGCAGCCGCTCATAGGCGCTGGCGCCATTGTCGAAATCGCTTACCTGGTAGCCGGCGCGTTCCAGCGCCTTGACGAGGAAGCGGCGCATATCGTCATCGTCTTCCGCCAGCAGAATGCGTGCCATCATGTCCCGTCCGAATCACCCACCCCAAGCCTGCCGCCGGGCTAGGCCGTTAACCATCCTGTATATGAGATGGAGCCGGTAAACATCAAGTGAATGAAGGGCATGCCAGATGCGGTTCGCAGCACGGTTTTGCCGCCTGAAATGCTGGACATGCCGCACGCAAGGTGGCAAGTTTTGCGTCATGACGCAGTGCTTCAGCCCGGTTCATAAAAATTGAAGACGGCAGCCGAGGATTTTTCGGTCGTTCCACCCTTCGAAATCCGATCGGGCGCCGAGCAGCGCGTCCCTTTCCTGTTCAACTCGCCGCATAGCGGCCGCCACTATCCGGAGCGGTTCCTGGCCATGGCGCGGCTCGACCGCAACGCCATCCGCCGGTCGGAGGACTGCTATGTCGAGGAGCTGTTCGGCGGCGCCGTGCCGCTCGGCGCGCCGCTGCTGGCGGCGAACTTTCCGCGCGCTTATCTCGACGTCAACCGCGAGCCCTGGGAACTCGATCCGCGCATGTTCGCGGAGCCGGTGCCGTCCTTCTGCAATATCCGTTCGGCGCGTGTCGCCGGCGGGCTGGGCACCGTGCCGAAACTGGTCGGCGAGGGGCTCGACATCTATCCTGGACGGCTGCCTTTGTCCGAGGCCGTCGCGCGCATCGAAGCGGTGTACAAGCCTTACCACGAGACGCTGAAGCGGCTTTTGACCAGGACGCATGCCAGGTTCGGCTATGCCGTGCTGATCGACTGCCATTCGATGCCGGCCTCGATCCGCGTCGGCGACAATGGCGTACGGCCCGACTTCATCATCGGCGACCGGTTCGGCATCTCGGCCTCGCCGGCGCTCACCGAGATGGCGATCAGCCTGCTTGTCGGCATGGGCTACACGGTCGCGCACAACAAGCCCTATGCCGGAGGCTTCATCACCGAGCATTACGGCCGACCGGCGCGGCATCTGCATGCGCTGCAGATCGAGGTCAATCGCGGGCTTTACATGGACGAGCGGACATTCCAGAAATCGGCCGGCTTCGACGCCCTGGCTTGCGACCTGACCCGCTTCTCTGCCGATCTGATGTCGATGCCCGATCATCATTTCGTCGATTTGCCGCTTGCGGCGGAATGACGGCGCGCCCGAGTTCTTGATAAACGCAATTCCGGACGGAAAACCGCCTCACGCTTTTCCTGGAATTGCTCGAAAAAAAGACCGCATCGTTTTCACGACACGGTCGAAGTCTAGGGAGGAAACGCCCAAGGAGGGCATGGACAGGAAAACCTGTCCGATGACAAAATTATTGTGCGGCGCACAAATGTCAATCGACAGCTGGGTTTTTTAATTCAATATGATGTGGAAATTCCGCTTCGGCGGATCAGTTGTGGCATAACGGCAACAGAAAGCGGGCGCCTGACCGGTCTTCAGCGCGCCTGTTCTGCGAGAAATAGCGGCTGGCAAGAGCCGCGATGGGGAGAGCGACTTGGATATCAGCACCGATTTCATGCGGCGCATAGCGCATGCCGCCGCAGCGGAAACCTTGCCGCGCTTCCGCAGCCAGGGGGTGGTCGCCAACAAGGAGGCGGGAAGCTTCGACCCGGTCACGGAGGCCGATCGCGAAGCCGAGCGCGCGATCCGGGCGCTGATCTCCGCCGAATATCCCGAGCACGGCATTCTCGGCGAAGAGCATGGCAGCCAGAACATCACCAGCCGGCATGTCTGGGTGATCGACCCGATCGACGGCACCCGCGCCTTCATTTCCGGCCTTCCGGTCTGGGGAACGCTGGTCGGGTTGACCGCCGACGGCGACGCGGTCGCCGGCATGATGTCGCAACCCTTCACCGGCGAGCTGTTCTACGCCAACGCGTCCGGCTCGCACTATGAAGGACCGGGCGGCCCGCGCAGGCTCTCGACCCGCAAGACGACCGACCTCGCGCAAGCGACGCTGTTCACGACCACGCCTGCTCTTTTCAAGGGCGAAGCGCGCAAGCGCTACGACCAGTTCGAGACGAAGGTCCAGCTCGCCCGTTACGGAACCGACTGCTATGCCTTCGCCATGGTGGCCGCCGGCTGTGTCGACATCGTCGTCGATCCGGGCTTGAAGCCCTACGACATCGTCGCGCTGATCCCGATCATCGAGAAGGCCGGCGGCGTCGTCACCACTTTCGAAGGCGGCCCGGCGGAGAAAGGCGGCGATATATTGGCTGCGGCGACGCCGGAACTGCACGCCGCGGCAATGGCGGCGCTGCGCGGCTGATCCGCCGCGGCCTGGTTTCGACTGCGATCAGGGAGCGTCGCCGGTGCCTGGAATGAAGGCATCGAAGGCGGCGAGCAACTGCTCGCGGTAGATGTCCCTCTCCTGCAGGATTTCGTGCTCGGCGCCGTCGATCATCAATAGCGAGCCGACGCGCAGCTTCCTGGCATAGGCCTCCACGGCCTTGGTCGAGACCACCCTGTCGGCGCCGGCGGCGACGATCAGCATCGGAACCTTGACCCTTGCCATGAAATCCGGATCGCTAACGGCTTCCGCGGCCGCGGCTGCGGCCTTCAGCCAGCGGATGGTCGGGCCGCCGAGCGCGAGCTGCGGCCAGGCCTCGTAAATTCCGACATTGCGGCGGTAACGCGCCGGGTCCGAGGTCACCTTGTTCACCTCGAAAGCCGGCGGCACTTTCGGCCGCGGACCGATCGCCGCGTAGAGCCAGCCGAGGCCAAGCGCGCAGAAGATCGCGCACACGCGCCGCACGGTAGCGATCGAGACCGGCATGTCCGGCACCTCCAGAAAAGGCGCCAGCAGCACCATGCGCCGGACCCGATTGACCATGGACGGCGAGGCAAGCAGCGCGATCACCGCCCCGGTCGAGTGGGCGAGGATATAATAGGGGCCGCGGCAGTCGGGCAGCACGATGTCCTCGAAGAATTGCTCGAGGTCGTGCGCATAGTCGCGGAAGCTGCGGACATGGCCACGCTGGCGGTCGCGCAGCAGGCGGCTGGAGTCGCCCTGGCCGCGCCAGTCGAGGATGGCGACGCCGAAGCCGCGATCGGCGAGATTGCGGATGGTCTCGAAATACTTCTCGATGCACTCGTTGCGCCCGGTCAGCAGAACCACCGTGCCCAGCAGCGGGCGGGCGACGGCGGCAAAGACGCCGTAGCGGATCTTCCTGCCGTCGGGCGTGGTGAAGAAGCCGCCCGCCGCGTTCTGGGGCGCGGGATTGTCCTCGGTATGATGGAAGAGATCCGTCATTCGGCCAGTCGCTGGTTGTTCTTGCCCGGACGGGCGAGGCATCGGCATGGTGATAGACGGCCAGGCGGCAAAAGCAAAGGCGCCGCAACGCAACCGCCCTGAAATGGGAAGGCCGGAAGTGCCTGCGGCGCACTTCCGGCCTCTGTCGATCCGGGAGGAAGGGACGTTGCACCCGGTTCGGCCTCGGCGGCGCCGGGATCAAGGCACCGCTTGTCTCTTTGTCTTGACGCAATTCCGGTCGGAAAGCGCCTCGCGCTTCTCTTGGAATTGCTCCAACTTGACCAAAGCCTACCGCCGAGCGGCTGAACGGATGCCGAAGCTGCGGTTCATCCGCCGTTCATCAACTTGGCCACATTGCGGCGCTGAAAAAACCTTGAAATGGGTTTTTGAGCTTCCCAAATGAAGGTTGCGGCCGCCGATTGTCGGGGTCGCTGGCCTATCCGGAACGCCTTTCGAGGGTTTCGCACCGGGTCACACGCAAACCATGTTGCTCAACAGGAGAACACCTCATGCGTCACGTTGATTTTTCCCCGCTTTATCGTTCGACCGTCGGCTTTGACCGGCTGTTCACCATGCTCGACTCGCTCGGCCAGCCCGAGACCGCGCAGACCTATCCGCCCTATAACATCGAGCGCACCGGCGAGAATGCCTATCGCATCTCGATGGCCGTTGCCGGCTTCTCGGAAGACGAAATCTCGATCGAAGCCCACCGCAATGTGCTGACCGTCAAGGGCGAGCGCAAGGAAGAGGGCAATGGCGAGGGTTCCGAGCTGCTTTATCGCGGCATTGCCTCGCGCGCTTTCGAGCGCCGCTTCCAGCTCGCCGACCATGTCGAGGTCGAGGGCGCCACGCTGAAGAACGGCCTGCTCTTCGTCGACCTCAAGCGCAACATTCCCGAGGAGCTGAAGCCGCGCAAGATCGCGATTACCCAGTCCTCGGACAAGGCCAAGCAGATCGAGGCGAAAGCAGCCGCGTAATCCGCGGACTTTTTCCAGACGACGTCTCCCTTCCGAGACGAAAGCGGCGCCGCGAGGCGCCGCTTTTTATTGGTGCTCCCGGCTACGGGCCTTTCTGACCTGTTTTGAAGCTGCGGCGGAGCATGAAGGCCCCCCTGGTGGACCAGCCGCATCGTCGAGCCGAACGGCGGCTCGGTCATGGCAGGACGCTCAGCCGAGCAAATGGCCGAGGCGGTCGATCTCCTCGGTCGTGGTCGCGAAGCTGGCGACGAAGCGGTAGATCGCTTCATTGTCGCCGAGATGGCCGTCGAATCCAGAAGGCACGCCCCATTCATGGAATTTGGCGCCGGCCGCCCGCAGCCTTTCAGCCGTGGCGCGGTCCAGGATCGCGAAGACCTCGTTGGCTTGCGGCAACCAGGCGAGCCTGCCCGTCGGTGCATCCTCGATCGTCTCGGCCAGACGCGCTGCCATTTGATTGGCGTGCCCGGCCATCCTCAGCCACAGGTCGTCGGTGAAATAGGCCTCGAACTGGGCCGAGATGAAGCGCGCCTTGGAGAAGGTCTGCCCGGCGCGCTGACGCTGCAGGCGCAGGTCGTTACCGACATCCGGATTGAGGATCACCACCGCGTCGGCCATCCAGCAGCCATTCTTGGTGGCGCCGAAGGAGATGAGGTCGACGCCGCTCTTCCAGGTCATTTCGGCCGGGCTGACGCCGGTCGCGGCAATCGCATTGGCGAAGCGCGCGCCGTCCATGTGCACCGGCAGCTTGTGGCGGCGGCTGACCTCGGCGATCGCCTTGACGTCGTCGACGCTGTAGACCGTGCCGACCTCGGTCGCCTGGGTGATGGTGACCGCCATCGGCTGGCCGGCGGGAGCCAGATCCTGCGAATAGCGCTTGATAGCCCGGTCGAGCGCTTCCGGATTGATGCGCCCCAGCGGCCCGGGGACCGGTGCCATGCGCGCGCCGCCCGTGTAGAAACCCATCGCGCCGAACTCGTCGACACTCATATGCGCTTCGGAGTGGCAGAGCGCGATGCCGCCGATACGGTTCAACGCGGCCATCGAAAGCGCGTTCGCCGCGGTGCCGGTCGCGGCGAAGAAGACCTCCACCTCACGCTCGAAAATCTCGTTGAAGCGTCGATAGGCGGCGCGGTCCAGATCGCCGTCGCCATAGGCGGTGGCGACGCCGTCGGCGTGGCGCGCCAGGTTGGCCGAAATGTCGGGATGGACGCCCGCCCAGTTGTCGGAAGCAAAGAACATCGAGAGGTCCGTATCGTGATTGGCAAAAGCGGCGGGACTTGACCGCTTCAGCGGGAGAAGCGCAAGGGCCAATCGCCGGCAAAGCGGTGAAGCCAGCTTATCGCCTCGAAGCCAGGACCAAAGCTTGCGTTTCCAGTGTTCGTCACGAAATTTTGTGTCGCGTCACGCCCAAGTTTTTTGTGAATCGGTCTTGTATAGGTCCCTGATTTCTGCCATAAAAAATTTAGGACAGTAGTGCTGTCTTATTTTGTCGCACAAAACAGGCTGGACTGGCGTATCATTGCTGCCATTCCGGCCATTGTCGCGAGCGGCGGGTAGACGGCCCGGCTCTGGCCTGTACGATACCGGATGCGAACCGGGCGTATAGCCGTATGGTTCGATGGATTTCGCGAGACGTGCAGCAAGGATCAAGGGGAAGCCTTGTGCTTCCCAAGGCAAACCGACGCCCTCAGACAGTCAGGGCCAAGGTGGAGAACGGAGGATAGGACGATGACGGAACTGACGCCATCTGCGATCTACGGCCAGGCCGCGCAGACGAAAGCGGCAGCCGTTAAAAATACCGTCCTGACCAATGCCGGCAGAACCACCAATGGCCCTGCCGCCCAGGGCCTCTATGATCCGCGCAACGAGCATGACGCCTGCGGCGTTGGCTTCATCGCCAACATGAAGGGTGTGAAGTCGCACCGGATCGTCGAGGACGGTCTGGCGATGCTGGAGAACCTCACCCATCGCGGCGCCGTCGGCGCCGACCCGCTGGTCGGCGACGGCGCCGGCGTGCTGGTGCAGATCCCGGACGCTTTCTTCCGCGAGGAAATGGCGGCCAAGGGCGTCGAACTGCCTCCGGCCGGCCAGTATGGCGTCGGCCACTGGTTCATGCCGCAGGACGCGGCGCTGCGCGCCCATATCGAGGAGATCATCGCCGAATCGGCGCAGTCGGAAGGGCTGCCGCTCATCGGTTTCCGCGACGTGCCGGTCGACAATTCGTCGCTGTCGAAGGCGCCCGATATAGTGGCATCGGAGCCGTTCCACCGCCAGGTGTTCATCGGCCGTACGGCCGACATCCCGGATGACGAGGAATATGAGGCGCGGCTCTATTTGCTGCGCAAGGTGATCTCGGGCCGCATCTATGCCGAGAACGACAACAAGGACATCGGCGCCTATTGCGTGTCGCTGTCGGCGCGCACCATCGTCTACAAGGGCATGTTCCTGGCCTACCAGGTCGGCGCCTATTACAAGGACCTCAAGGATCCGCGCTTCGAAACGGCGCTGATCCTCGTTCACCAGCGCTTCTCGACCAACACCTTCCCGTCGTGGAAGCTGGCGCATCCCTACCGCATGGTCGCGCATAATGGCGAGATCAACACGGTGCGCGGCAACAACAACTGGATGGCGGCGCGCCAGGCCTCGGTCGATTCCGAGCTGTTCGGCAACAACATCTCGAAGCTCTGGCCGATCTCCTATGAGGGCCAGTCGGACACGGCGTGCTTCGACAACGCGCTGGAGTTCCTGTTCCAGGGCGGCTATTCGCTCACCCACGCCATGATGATGCTGATCCCGGAAGCCTGGGCCGGCAACAAGCTCATGGACGCCGACCGCAAGGCTTTCTACGAGTACCATGCGGCGCTGATGGAGCCGTGGGACGGGCCTGCGGCGGTGGTGTTCACCGACGGCCGCCAGATCGGCGCCACGCTCGACCGCAACGGCCTGCGCCCGGCGCGCTACATCGTCACCGATGACGACCGCGTCATCATGGCGTCGGAAGCCGGCGCGCTGCCGGTGCCGGAGGAAAAGATCGTGCAGAAGTGGCGGCTGCAGCCCGGCCGCATGCTGCTGATCGACCTCGCCAAGGGCCGCATCGTCTCCGACGAGGAGATCAAGTCGGAGATCGCGACCAGGCATCCCTACAAGACCTGGCTCGCCAACACGCAGCTGATCCTGGAAGACCTCAAGCCGGTCGAGCCGCGCGCGCTGCGCAAGGATGTCAGCCTGCTCGATCGCCAGCAGTCCTTCGGCTACACGCAGGAAGACACCAAGCTTCTGATGGCGCCGATGGCTACCACCGGCCAGGAAGCTGTGGGCTCGATGGGCACCGACACGCCGATCTCGGCCATGTCGGACAAGTCGAAGCTGCTCTACACCTATTTCAAGCAGAATTTCGCGCAGGTCACCAACCCGCCGATCGACCCGATCCGCGAGGAACTGGTGATGAGCCTGGTGTCGTTCATCGGGCCGCGGCCGAACATCTTCGACCTGGTCGGCACGTCGCGTCGCAAGCGGCTCGAGGTGCGTCAGCCGATCCTGACCAATGGCGATCTCGAAAAGATCCGCTCCATCGGCCACACCGAGGATCGTTTCGACACCAAGACGCTCGACATTACCTATGGCTCGAACGAGGGCGCCGCCGGGATGCACGGCGCCGTCGATAGGCTTTGCGAGCGAGCCGAGGCGGCGGTCGCCGGTGGCTACAACATCATCATCCTGTCGGACCGCCAGGTCGGGCCCGACCGCATTGCCATTCCAGCTCTTCTGGCCACGGCGGCGGTTCACCACCACCTGATCCGCAAGGGGTTGCGCACGTCGGTCGGCCTTGTCGTCGAATCCGGCGAGCCGCGCGAGGTGCACCATTTCTGCTGCCTCGCCGGCTATGGCGCCGAGGCGATCAACCCTTATCTTGCCTTCGACACGCTGCTCGACATGCACAAGCGAGGCGAACTGCCGGCCGAGGTCGACGAATACGAGGTGGTTTCGCGCTACATCAAGTCGATCGGCAAGGGCATCCTCAAGGTGATGTCCAAGATGGGCATCTCCACCTACCAGTCCTATTGCGGCGCACAGATCTTCGACGCGATCGGGCTGAAGTCCGATTTCGTCGAGAAGTATTTCACCGGCACCGCGACGCTGATCGAAGGCGTCGGCCTGGACGAGGTCGCCGCCGAGACGCTCAGCCGCCATGCGGACGCCTTCGGCAGCGATCCGGTGCTGCGCAACAGCCTCGAGGTCGGGGGCGAATACATGTTCCGCATGCGCGGCGAGGCGCATATGTGGTCGCCGGATGCGGTCGCTACCTTGCAGCATGCCGTGCGCCAGGGCTCCTGGGACACGTTCAAGGAGTATTCGGCGCAGATCGACAGCGCGACCGCGCGGGCGCAAACCATCCGCGGTCTGTTCAAGATCAAGCTGGCCGAAGAAACCGGCCGCAAGAAGGTCGCGATCGAAGACGTCATGCCGGCGGCCGAGATCGTGAAGCGCTTCTCCACCGGGGCAATGTCCTTCGGCTCGATCTCCAGGGAAGCGCACACCACGCTGGCGCGCGCCATGAACCAGATCGGCGGCAAGTCGAACACCGGCGAAGGTGGCGAAGAGGCCGACCGCTATCTGCCGCTGCCGGGCGGCGGCAAGAACCCGGAACGCTCGGCGATCAAGCAGGTCGCCTCGGGACGGTTCGGCGTCACGGCAGAATATCTGGTCAATTCCGACGTCATGCAGATCAAGGTGGCGCAAGGCGCCAAGCCGGGCGAGGGCGGCCAGCTGCCTGGTCACAAGGTCGACGCTACCATCGCCAAGGTCAGGCACTCGACGCCGGGCGTCGGCCTTATCTCGCCGCCGCCGCATCACGACATCTATTCGATCGAGGATCTGGCGCAACTGATCTACGACCTGAAGAACGTCAATCCGGCGGCCGACGTCTCGGTCAAGCTTGTGTCGGAAGTCGGCGTCGGCACGGTCGCGGCGGGCGTCGCCAAGGCGCGCGCCGACCACATCACCATCTCCGGCTATGATGGCGGCACCGGCGCTTCGCCGCTGACCTCGCTCAAGCATGCCGGCAGCCCGTGGGAAATGGGCCTTGCCGAGACGCATCAGACGCTGGTGCTCAACGGCTTGCGCAGCAGAGTCGCGCTGCAGGTCGACGGCGGCTTGCGCACCGGGCGCGACGTCATCATCGGCGCGCTGCTCGGCGCCGACGAGTTCGGCTTCTCGACCGCGCCGCTGATTGCGGCGGGCTGCATCATGATGCGAAAGTGCCATCTCAATACCTGTCCGGTCGGCGTGGCGACGCAGGACCCGGTGCTGCGCAAGCGCTTCAAGGGCACGCCCGAGCATGTCATCAACTTCTTCTTCTATGTGGCGGAAGAGGTGCGTGCATTGCTCGCCGAAATGGGCTTCACCCATCTCGACCAGATCATCGGCGACAGCGACCTCCTGGAGAAGCGCGACGTGATCCAGCACTGGAAGGCGCGCGGGCTCGACTTCTCGAAGATGTTTTTCAAGCCGGACGCGCCGCATGAGGCGCTGCACTGGACCGAGCGGCAGAAGCATCCGATCGACGACGTGCTCGACCGCAAGCTGATCGAGCTGGCTAAGCCGGCGCTCGAAGCCAGGCAGCCCGTCACCATCGAGCTGCCGATCCGCAATGTCGACCGCTCCGCCGGCGCGATGCTGTCGGGCGAGGTCGCCAAGCGCTTCAAGCACAAGGGTCTGCGCGAGGACACGATCCAGGTGAAGCTCACCGGCACGGCCGGCCAGTCCTTCGGCGCGTTTCTCGCGCGCGGCGTCTCGTTCGAACTGGTCGGCGCCGGCAACGACTATGTCGGCAAGGGCCTGTCGGGCGGTCGCATCGTCATCCGCCCGCCGGAAGAGGCCAAGATCGTCGCGGCGGACTCGATCATCGTCGGTAACACGGTGCTCTATGGCGCCACCGAGGGCGAGGCTTACTTCGCCGGCGTCGCCGGCGAGCGCTTCGCCGTGCGCAATTCGGGCGTGGCGGCTGTCGTCGAAGGCGTCGGCGACCACGGCTGCGAATACATGACCGGCGGCATCGTCGTCGTGCTCGGCAAGACCGGGCGCAACTTCGCGGCCGGCATGTCGGGCGGCGTCGCCTATGTGCTGGACGAGAAGGGCGATTTCGCCGAGCGCTGCAACATGGCGATGGTCGAGCTCGAGCCAGTTCCGGAAGAGGACGATCTGATGGAGAAGCTGCTCCATCACGGCGGCGACCTCGACCACAAGGGCCGCGTCGACGTGTCGGGCGACATGACCAGCCATGACGAGGAACGGCTCTACCAGCTGATCTCGAACCACGTGCATTACACCGGCTCGGTGCGCGGCCGCGAGATCTTGGACGACTGGCAGAACTTCCGGCCGAAATTCCGCAAGATCATGCCGGTGGAGTATCGCCGCGCCCTGATCGAGATGGAACGCATGCGCATGAGCGTGGCGGCGGAATAAGCATCGGGCATGGCCGGAAAGATGACTTTCCGGCCGGCATCCTCACCAACAATCCTGACCCCGAGAGCATGACCCCGCAAAGTGGGAACTCGGCGAAGGTCGTGCTCCAGCAAGGTGCGGTTGCCATGGCGGCCTTATGGGGTTAACGGGTGCGCGACAAAAGCGTGCCTTCGGACAGCAGGGACTGGACTATGGGCAAGGTAACAGGCTTCCTCGAGATCGACCGGCAGGTGCACAAGTACCAGCCGGCCTCCGACCGCATCCGGCATTTCCGCGAATTCACCCTGCCGATGTCCGACAAGGAGGTCGAGAAACAGGCCGCGCGCTGCATGGATTGCGGCATTCCGTTCTGCCACGGGCCGACCGGCTGCCCGATCCACAACCAGATCCCGGACTGGAACGACCTCGTCTACAATGGCGACTGGGACAGCGCGATCCGCAACCTGCATTCGACCAACAATTTCCCGGAATTCACCGGCCGCATCTGCCCGGCGCCCTGCGAGGAAGCCTGCACGCTGAACCTCGAGGACATTCCGGTCGCCATCAAGACGGTCGAGCAGGCGATCGCCGACAAGGCCTATGAGACCGGCCATATCCGGCCCTATCCGCCCGAGAAAAAGACCGGCAAGCGTGTCGCCGTGATCGGCTCCGGCCCGGCCGGCATGGCGGCTGCGCAGCAGCTCGGCCGCGCCGGACACGACGTTCATGTCTATGAGCGCGAAAGCCGCCCCGGCGGCCTCATGCGCTACGGCATCCCCGACTTCAAGATCGAGAAGCACTATATCGACCGGCGCATCGAGCAGATGCAGGGCGAGGGCGTGACCTTCCATTGTGGCGTCAATGTCGGCGTCGACATGAAGGCGGCCGACCTCATCGAGGAATTCGACGCGGTGCTCTATTGCGGCGGCTCGGAAACACCGCGTCCGGCCGGCATTCCAGGGGCCGATCTCAGCGGCGTCTACGACGCCATGCCTTATCTGGTGCAGCAGAACCGCCGCGTCGGCGGCGAGCCGATCCAGTCGGTGGCCTGGCCCTCACATCCGATCATCGCCGGCGGCCAGCATGTCGTGGTGGTCGGCGGCGGCGACACCGCGTCCGACTGCATCGGCACCGCCTTCCGCCAGGGCGCGGTGCGCGTGACGCAGCTCGACATCCGTCCGCAGCCGCCGGAGAAGGAAGACAAGCTCTCCGTGTGGCCCTATTGGGCGACCAAGATGCGCACGTCCTCCTCGCAGGCCGAGGGCGCCGAGCGCGAATTCCAGGTGGCGACGCTCGAATTCATCGGCGAGGACGGCCAGTTGACCGGCGTGCGCTGCTGCGAGGTGGACGAGAAGCGCAAGCCGATCGCCGGCACAGAGTTCGTCATCCGCGCCGATCTCGCCTTCATCGCCATCGGCTTTGCCGGCCCGGCGGGCGACAGCCTGATGAAGGAGCTGGACGGCAAGATCAAGGTCGTCACCGACAGCCGCCGCTCGCGGAATGTCGAGGCCAATGATCGCGACTACAGGACGAGCGTCGACAAGCTCTATGCCGCGGGCGACGTGCGCCGGGGCCAGTCGCTGGTGGTCTGGGCGATCCGCGAGGGCCGCCAGGCGGCGCGTTCGATCGACGAGGCGCTGATGGGATCGACGGTGCTGCCGCGCTGAGACCGTTTAGAAATTCTACTCCTGCGGCCAGCTGCTGGCGTTTTCTGCGCTTCCGGTGCTCACGTACGTCAACGTACGCTCCGCTCCGGTTCTCGAAAACACCACCATCTGACTCGCAGGAGCGAATTTCTGAAACGGTCTCCGAGCCGATGAGCTACTGATTGATGCCCGCCGCCGTATCGGGCTGAGCGGCGGCGGTCGGCTTCGGCGGCCAGGAAAAATCGTCGGCTCGGCCGGGCGAGGCCGCGGGAGCCTTGCCTTCCAGGATCAGCTTTTCGCCAGGCAGGTTCGGATTGGCCTTGGCTGGCTGCGCGGCACCCAGCAGTTCGGTTCCCCCGTCGAGCGCCGGGTCGCCGAGCAGCATCGGCGCGGTGCGGTCGACGATGACGGGCGCGGCGGCCGGCTTGGGCGCCTCGACCGGAGCGCCCGTCGGCGCGGACACGGTGGTGATGCTTCCCGGCGCCGCCAGTCCGAGAATCTTGGCCAGCGGCTTTTCCGTATAGAAGGCGAGCTTGCGCTTGCCGGCCTTGGTGACGTTGATGCCGTCGTCAGAGCGGAGGCGCACCGGCTGGCCGTTGATGTCGGGGCCAGAGGTGACGAAAGCGCCGTTCTCGTCGACGAAGCCGTCCCAGACGTCGACGAACTCGCCGCCATGGCTCTGGGCGGCCGAGTGATAGATGTCGTTGAAGGCGAGCATGTCGGAATTCATCTTCGACACACCGAAAGCCGGCATGCCGACCCACAGGAACGGCACCTTGGTCTCCTGAAGAGCCTTGCCCAGCGCATCGGTGCGGCGCTCATATTCCTTGGTCCAGTTCTCCGAGCGCGGCTGCTCGCGCACGTCGCCGACCTTCATCTGCTGCCGGTCGTTGGAGCCCAGCATGACGATCACGACCGCCGGTTTCTCGGTCTCGATCAGCGATTTTATCTGGGCTGGCCAATTGTAGACATCGTCGCGAACGAAGCCGGAGGAACCGTTGGAACGGGCGACGATCCTGACGGCGGGATTGTCGGCAAAGGCCGTGTCCAGGCCTTCGGCCAGGCCGCCCGCCAGAAAATCGCCGACCACCAGCACGACGCGGGCGTCGTTGGTCTTCTCGACGATCGGCGTTTCGGGCTCCGCCGGCGGGCGTGGCTTGGGCTTCTTCTTCGGCTTCGGCCTTGGCTGGACTTCGATGGGCGGTTCGATGCGTTCGCTGCGGCGAGGGAACAGAAGGTCGCGCAGCGACCAGCCGCGGCTTTCCTCCTGCGCGAACGCAGGGGCGTGGAAAGCGCCGGCGGCGGTGACGACAAGCACGGCAAGGGCAAGAATCATGATCGGCGCCCGGCGAATGCCCTGCCTGATACGCGCGACCAAAACCAAACACCTCTCCATCCCTTGGCGCATGACCAGGCAGACGCGGGAAAGTCATGCGCAAGCCGAAGCGCTACCGCATCCTTGCCGTCTTCGAAAGGATGCCTGGCGCCCTAAAGCGCGTCGCGCTGAAATGGATTCAGTCGACGCGCTTTAGGTCTTTGTTTTGCTGCATGTCATTCCCCCAAAACCGCTGCGCACTTTTGGGCGACATGCATTAGAGCGGCTCTGTTACCGCTTGCGGAGCCATTTGAGCACTTCCAGGCTCGGATAGCCATCCTGGGTCAGGCCGACCTTAGCCTGATAGGCCATGATGGCGGCCTTCGAGCCGTCGCCGATCTTGCCGTCGAACTTGCCGTCGTAATAGCCGTGCTCGGAAAGCCGCTTCTGCAGCTCCTGCCGCTCTTCGAAGCTGAGCTTGGTGAAAGGCCGCTGCCAGTCCTGCACCAGGCCGGTGCCGCCGGCGATCTCATCGGCCAGAAGGCCCACAGCCAAAGCGTATTTGTCGGCATTGTTGTAGGCCTTGATAACCGAGAAGTTCCTGATCATCAGGAAGGCGGGGCCGCCCCGGCCGTCCGGCACTTTCAGCGTCGCCTTGTCGGTCAGATTCTTGAACGGCTTGCCGCTGGCCCTGACGACCCCCAGAGCCTGCCATTGGGCGATCGTCTTTGCGCCGCCGGGCAGCTTGCCGGCCGGTATGGCGACCTCATAGCCCCAGGTCTTGCCGGCTTGCCAGCCGTTCTTCTTGAGCAGATTGGCGGAGGTCGCCAGCGCGTCCGGAATCGAGTTCCAGATATCGCGTTTGCCGTTGCCGTCCATGTCGACCGCATAGCGCTGATAGCTGGTCGGAATGAACTGGGTCTGGCCCATCGCGCCCGCCCAGGAGCCCATCAGATGGCTCTCGTCGATGTCGCCGGTCTGCAGGATCTTCAGCGCCGCGATCAGCTGCGTGCGGGCGTATTTCGAGCGCTTCGCGTCGCCATAGGCGAGCGTCGCCAGCGAACGAACGACATTGCGCATGATGTCGTCGCGCTTGAGGATCTCGCCGTAGTTCGATTCCATCGACCAGATTGCCAGCAGGATGTTGCGGTCGACGCCGAACCGCGCCTCGATGCGATCCAGCCACGGCTTCCATTTCTTCGCCATCGCGCGGCCATTGGCCACCGACTGGTCATGCACACGGTTGTCGAAATAATCCCAGGCCGGAGCGCTGAATTCCGGCTGCGTTCGGGCTTTCTCGAGCACGACCGGGTCGGGCTCGATGCCTCTCATAGCCTGATCGTAGACAGCGCCCGAAACGCCGCCCGCCACCGCAGTGGCGCGGAAGCCCGCGACCCACTGGCGGAACCCAGCATCGGCGAAAGCGGGTCCGGCGGGCATCAGCAGGGCCAAGGTCAGGCCGGCTGCGGTCGCCAGTGCCGTCAGGCGCCTCGCGGTGTTGCGTACGGACATCATTTCCTCCTTCGTCAAATCAGGAAGGATCATTCAACGCCGAACCGGGTTAGGATTTAGTTTACCATAGGTGCCGCCGGGAACGAAAAGAGGTGTCGCGGCTTTTAGCCCTCACATTCAACATGGACGTTCGGTAGCCCAACATTCCGGCGTGAAAATGTTTGGGGGGATTGCGGAGCGTGCCGCCGAGCGGATAATTGGCTGAAAAGCAGGGGTGTCAGCATGAAGCGCGTTCGCAAGGCAGTTTTCCCGGTGGCCGGCCTCGGCACGCGGTTCCTTCCGGCCACCAAGGCCATCCCGAAGGAAATGCTGACCGTCGTCGACCGGCCTGTCATCCAATATGTGGTCGACGAGGCGCGCGAGGCCGGCATCGAGCATTTCATCTTCGTGACCGGGCGCAACAAGGCGGTCATCGAGGACCATTTCGACGTCCAGTTCGAGCTCTATGACACGCTCGCCCAGCGCGGCAAGGACGACCAGCTCGCCCGCCTGCAGCGGCTGCAGCCGGCGCCGGGACAGACGAGCTTCACGCGCCAGCAGGTGCCGATGGGCCTCGGCCACGCCGTCTGGTGCGCTCGCGAGCTGGTCGGCGACGAGCCCTTCGCGCTCCTGCTGCCGGACATGATCATGCAGTCGGAAAAGAGCTGCATGAAGGGCATGGTCGAGCTTTATGAGGAGACCGGCAACAACATCATCGCCGTGCAGGAATGCGATCCAGCGGAAGCGCATAAATACGGCATTGTCGGGCGCGGCGAGGACACGCATCACGGCTTCCGCATCACCGGCATGGTGGAGAAGCCGAAGCAGGGCACCGCGCCCTCCAATCTCTTCATCAACGGCCGCTACATCCTGCAGCCGGAAATCTTCGGTATCCTGGAAAGCCAGGAACGCGGGGCCGGCAACGAGATCCAGCTGACCGACGCGATGCTGAAGCTGGAGAAGAAGCAGCCCTTCTACGGCTACCACTACAAGGGCCGCACCTTCGACTGCGGCTCGCCGGAAGGGTTCGTCGAGGCCAATGTCGCCTTCGCGCTGTGGCGCAGCGACATGAACGCAAGCATGGCCGGCGTCATCCGCACGCTCCTGGACGAGGTGCGGCCGGCGGAACGCCGCGGCGTGGGGTTCTAGCCTTCGTGGTCGGCGAGGCTATCGCTGGACCTTCAGACCGAGATAGACGCTGTTGGCCGTGTAGTCTCGTCCAGGCAGGTTGCTGGTCAGCTTCTCCGTCCGCACCCTCGTGGTGAGGCCGGCATAGCGATTGAGCCACCAGGTCAGTCCGGCTTCAGCGCTCAGGATCAGGTCGTGGCCGTCGGAGCCGGTGTAATCCCGCCAGTCGAGGCCAAGCGCCGAGTTCGCCGTCAGGTTGGCGCGGATCTGGCGCTCGCCGGTCAAGCGGCCGGAGTAGAGAATGTCGCCGCTCTCGCCGGCCGTCGTTGTCGTCTCGACGTTGGTCTTGCCGGTGAGGCCGATTATGGTGCCGCGCTCGGGGGACCATTTGAGGTCGGCGTTGATGCTCGGCCCTGCCACCGCCGGCAGGCGGCTGTCGTCGATCGCCTCGCGAAGCCAGCCGACGGAGAATTCGCCTGAAAGCTTCTCGCCCATGTCGAGCTCGAGGCCGGCACGCGCGCCAAGCCTGGTCGAGGACCGCTCGAAGCCGTCGGTGTCGGTGCGCAGGTCATAGATGCGCCGCCCGGCCTCGACTTCCGTGAAGGGCGTCAGCGCCGGTGAGATCTGATAGCCGGTGCGCAAAGTCGCCGTGTAGAGCGTGGAGTCGCGATCCTTCTGTGACACGGTGGTGCCGTTGGAGAGCTCCGCGTCGCCGTAAAAATCATGCGAGACCGAGCCGGTCAGCGCGTAACGCATCTTGCCGACACTTTTTTCGAGGCCGAGGCTGCCGTCCACGGTCTGGCGCAGCGGCTGCTGGGTGACACCGGCGATCGCATCTGGCGAGGAGGCCGATTCCGGCGCTGCCTCGTAGCCGAGCTTGGCGATGGCGCGCAGCTCGTTGTCGAGGTCGACATTGAGCTGGCCCTCGATGCGGCCCTGCGCGTCGTTGATCTTTTGGCCCGAGACGGTGTTGCGGAACTGGCCGTAACCGGTGATCAGAGCCGAATTCTCGCGCCAGTCGGAGGTCGCGGTGAAACGCAGCGCTGTCTCCGACAGGACGGCAGATTTGCCGGTGCTGCTGGAATCGGCGTTCGACGTGGCGGTGAAGCCTTGCTCCAGCGTCGGCCGGAAGCCAAAGGTGCCGATCCTGACGCCGGGAGCTGCGAAGGGATCTTCCTCCGGCTTGACCTTCTGTCCATCGATCGATCCGGTGCGCTCCTGGCCCGGGTCGAGCTTCTGCTTGTCGACGCTGTCGATGGTGACGGCGCGGCGGTTGCCGCCGTCGTCGGCAGTCGCTGCAGCATCGGCCTGATCACCGGTGGGGGCGGTTGCGGCGGTGGTCGTGTTATCGATTGCCTCGCCCGCCTTCTTCTTGGTCTTTTTCTTATCGGCGGTCTTGGTGCTGGCTTTCGTGTCGGTCTTGGCGTCCTGCGTGCGCTGCCTTGCCGTCGAAGGCCGGCGCGGCTTTGCCGGCGCCGTCGTGTCGGCCAGCGGGTCGTTGGCTGCCGGCGGCTGGTCGAAGATGCTGTCCGACGCACCAGCCGTCTGGTCGTCATCCGGAACCGCGCCGGGGCTTGCCGGCTGATAGGTCGTCGGCGGCGTGTCCTGGGCGGCCGCGGCGGGAGCGTTCTGATCCTGCGACCCTTGCGCCCGCAACTGTCTGGCCTTGCGCTGCTGGTCGGCAAGCATCGCCGATTCGGAAACTTCGCCGCGCAGCTCGGTTTCCTGCGAAAGTGCCGGCGCCGGACGCAGCAAGGCAAGCGCGCTTGCCGTCAGCAGCAGTGCTGCAACGGCAATGCCCCTGCGACCGATTTTCGTTTCAGGCTGGCCCCCGGACATCGTCACCACTGCTTGCGCGGCGCGGTTGCGCCATACTTACCGAACCGTAAATGCGGATGGTTAACGGAGGGTTGAGACTGACTGCCTGGGTTGCCCGCAAAGGAGGGCAAACGGCAATTCCGTTGGACAGGCGGGCGACATGGCGCTAATGGCTTCTGCCATGCATGCGGGGTCCCCAGAAAGAAAGCAGCCGGACAGGCAGGCTGCGATCGAATCGGCGCTGAGAACGGTGGCGACGGAGCAGGCCGGCATAGCCGCCTTGGCCGCCGGACTCGCAAACGGACTGGCCGAGCCCTTTGCGGCCGCCATCGACCTGATTTCGCGGATCGCGGGCCGCGTCATCGTCACCGGCGTCGGCAAGAGCGGCCATATCGGCTCCAAGATTGCCGCCACGCTTGCCTCGACCGGCACGCCCGCCTTTTTCGTCCATTCGGCGGAGGCCAATCACGGCGATCTTGGCATGATCGCCCGTGACGACGCCATCATCGCCATGTCGTGGTCGGGCGAAACCAAGGAACTGATGGGCATCGTCGCCTATTCCAGGCGCTTTTCCATTCCCCTGATCGCCATCACCTCGGGCGAGACCTCGGCGCTGGCGCGAGCGGCGGATGTGGTCTTGCTGCTGCCGATCGTGCCCGAGGCCTGTCCGCACGGGCTGGCGCCGACGACATCGACGCTTCTGCAACTCGTCATGGGCGATGCGCTGGCGATCGCGCTGCTCGAGGCCCGCGGCTTCACATCCGATCACTTCCGAACCTTGCACCCCGGTGGGCAGCTTGGCGCCAATCTGACCCTGGTTTCGGAGATCATGCGGACCGGCGATCAGGTGCCGCTTGCTTTGCTCGGCACCAAGATGCCGGAAGCGGTGATGACCCTTTCGCAAAAGAAAGTCGGTTGCGTCTGCATCGTCGATGCGAGCGGCAAACTGGTCGGGATCGTCACCGACGGCGACGTCGCACGCAATCTGCATCGCAATCTGGCCGACGTCACCGTCGACGAGGTCATGACCCGCACCCCCAAGACGATCGATCCGCAGACGCTGGCGGGCACGGCGATCGCCATGCTCAACGAGCACAATATCGGCGCGCTGGTCGTGATCAAAAACAAAATGCCGGTGGGCGTGGTTCACTTCCACGACCTGCTGCGCATCGGCGCAGCTTAACGCGAGAGACTTCAGGCCGAAGCGGCCCGATATTTTGATCTGTCTCGGCTCAGATTGCCTCGACCGTCAGCTCCAGATCGGTATCCGCCGCCCCGGTCACGCGCACCTGCGTGCCGACCGGCAGGTCGGGACCCGAGACGCGCCAGAGCGTGTCGCCGAGCCGGATGCGGCCGCGGCCGTTCTTGATCGGCTCGGCCAGCGTCGCCGTGCGGCCGACCATCTGCGCGCCGCGGCGGTTGAGCAGCGGCTGGTCGACGCTGCCTTGTCGGCTGACGGCGATCTGCCGGCCGACATAGGCCGAGATCACGGCCAGCACGAGGAAGGCCAGGACCTGGATCTGCCAGGTCCAGAACGCCGCGTCCCAGATCGCCAGCGAAACAGCGCCGACGATCAGCGCCGCGATGCCGATCCACAGCATGAACACGCCGGGCGCCACGACTTCCATCAACAGGAGCACGATGCCGAGAACCATCCAGTTCCACGGGCCGAGTTCCGAAACGATGCGGTCGATCATTGACGGTCTCCCACAGAGTTAGATGATCAGCTGTCGGTCTGCCGCACAATCGGCGGGCGCGAACCCTGGCGCGGCGTGCCCGACGGGCTGTCGCCCTTGAAGACTTCGCGGGCGATCTCGCCGATGCCCCCGAGCGAACCGATCAGCGACGAGGCCTCAAACGGCATCAGCACGATCTTGTTGTTGCTCGACGAGCCGATCTTGGCCAAGGCCTCGGTGTATTTCTGCGCGACGAAGTAGTTGATCGCCTGTACGTCGCCCTTGGCGATGGCTTCCGACACGACCTGGGTTGCCTTGGCTTCCGCCTCGGCCGAGCGCTCGCGCGCCTCGGCGTCACGGAAGGCGGCTTCCCTGCGGCCTTCGGCTTCGAGGATCTGCGATTGCTTGAGGCCTTCGGCGGCCAGGATCTGGGCGCGCTTGTCGCGCTCGGCCATCATCTGGCGGCCCATCGATTCCACGAGATTGGCCGGCGGGTTGATGTCCTTGATCTCGACGCGGGTGATCTTGATGCCCCACGGATGCGCCGCCTCGTCGACGACGCGCAGGAGGCGCTCGTTGATCGCGTCGCGATTGGAGAGCAATTCGTCCAGGTCCATCGAGCCCATGACGGTGCGGATATTGGTCATGGTGAGGTTGAGGATGGCGTTCTGCAGTCCGGCCACCTGATAAGCAGCCTGCGGCGCATTCAGCACCTGGTAGAAGGCGACGCCGTCGACGCCGACGATGGCGTTGTCGCGGGTGATGATCTCCTGTGTCGGGACATCGAGCACCTGCTCCATCATGTTCATCTTGGCGCCGACGCGTTCGAAGATGGGGTTGATGATGTTGAGGCCCGGGGTCAGCGTCTTGGTGTACCGGCCGAAGCGCTCCACCGTGTAATTGTAACCTTGCGGCACCGTCCTGATGCCCTTGAAAAGCAGAATGATGACCAGGAAAACAAGAACAATGATGGCAATATCGAAACCGCTAAAGCCCATTTCGCTTCTCCCTCAAAGGCGGCGACCTCACGGAATCACTTAAGTGTGTTTCCGCAACGTTACAATCAGGTGATCGCCAGAGCCGGATGATTTCAGGCCGGATCGACCTGAAATCATCCGGCTCTGGGTCAATAGAAAGAGCATGATGTGGTCCGAAAACCGCTCACACTTTTCGGCATCATGCTCTGATATCGGTTAGCGGCGGGTTTTGCGCACCGTTTCGAATCTGTCGGTGAAACCGGTCACACCCAACCGGAAAGCTCGCGCCGGACCAATGCCTCGATGACCGCCATGCCCTCGGCGCTGTCATTGAGACAGGGGATATGGGCGAAGTTCTTGCCGCCGGCGTGATGGAAGGTTTCGGCCGCCTCGCGGCCGATCTCGTCCAGGGTCTCGATGCAGTCGACGGAAAAGCCCGGATTGACGACGGCGATGGATTTCACCCCTTCCTTGGCCAGTTTCTCGACCGTGACATCGGTGTAGGGCTGCAGCCATTCCTGCGCGCCGAAACGCGATTGGAAGGTGGTGATGAGCTTCTTCTCGTCCCAGCCGAGCCTTTCCCGCAGCAGCCGCGTCGTCTTGAGGCAGTGGCAGTGGTAGGGGTCGCCCTTCTCGAAATACGGCTTCGGGATGCCGTGATAGGACGCGATAACCACCTCGGGCTTGAAGTCCAACGTCTCAAGATGCCGCTCGATCGAGTGAGCGAGAGCCTCGATGTAGACCGGTTCATCGTAATAGGGCGGCACGGTGCGGATCGCCGGAGCGTTTCTGATCTTCATCAGCGCGCGGAACAGCTGGTCGTTGGCGGTTGCCGTCGTGGTTGCTGAGTATTGCGGATATACCGGGAGGGACAGGATACGGTCGCAACCCTGCTCGACCAGTTTTTGCGCGACGCTTGCCGTCGAAGGATTGCCGTAGCGCATCGCCCAATCGACTACGACGTTCGACTGATCGGCGAGGGTACTGGCGAGCTTCTCTGCCTGGGAACGGGTGAAGGTGCGCAGCGGCGACTCGTTCTTCTCCCGGTTCCAGATCCGAGCATAGTTGGCGCCGGACTTTTTCGGCCTGGTCGTCAAAACCAGGCCGTAGAGGATCGGGTACCAGATGGCCTTGTTGAGCTCGATGACGCGCGGGTCGGAGAGGAATTCCCTGAGATACCGCCACATCGGGGCGAATTCGATTCCGTCGGGTGTGCCGAGATTGATCAGCATGACACCGACCTTGCCCTGCTTCACCGCCGGGTGGCGGGCAGGCAGCAGACCAGCGGTCCTCGCGGTCTTGACATCGGTGGGGCTGGCAAGCGTCATCAACGGTCTCCGGTAGCGCCGCGGAAACTAAAGCGCGTCGCGATCCTTCGGATACGCTCCATGCGCTTTAGATCTTTGATTTTACGCATGTCTTTATCCCGAAACCGGTTCCCACTTTCGGGAGACATGCTTTTAGCGATGCCCCGCCGGTTTTCAATGCTGCGTCTGGCCGCACCTTACCGTGTTTGGCACCGGAAAAGGAACACCCGCCCGGTTCGCCCGGGCGGGTGCCATGAATTCCGGGCTGCCGCTTACTTCGCCGCCGGCGGAATGGTCAGCGTCGCGCCGAGCGGCAGGCGACGCGGCTTAAAGTCCTTGTTGGCCTCGGAGATGAGCTTCCACTTGGTGGCGTCGCCATAGGCTTTCTTGGCCAGGTCCCAATAGGTATCGCCGGCCGCGACGGTGTGGCTGGTTTTCGCCGGCTTGGTTTCAGCGGGTTTGGCCGGCTCGGCGGCGGGAGCAGGGGTCGCCGGGACGGTCTCGGCCGGCTTTGCCGGTTCCGCGGCCGGCGCGGTCTCAGCGGGCTTCGCGGTCTCGGCGGGAGCTGCCGGAGCCGTTTCAGCCGGAACGGCCGGAGGTGTGCCGGCAATATCGCTGGAGCCGGAAGGCATAGCCGGCATGGCAGGCTCAGCGTTCGCCGGAGCGGTCTCGGCAGGCTTCGCCGGTTCTGCGGGCTTGGCCGGCTCAGCCGCCGCCGTCGTTGCCGCGATCTCGGTGATGCGGCCGTCGAGCTTGGGCGTGTAGGGACGATGCGCGCCGAGATAGTCGGCCACCACCTGCTCCAGGCCTGGGCCGTAGTCATAGGCGTTCGTGGCCTTCTCGGCGAAGACCTTGTAGCCGTCACCGCCCTGGCGGACGTAGTTGTTGGTGGCGACCAGATATTGCTTGTCGGGATTGATCGGCGCCCAGGCGCCGTTCTCCATCACCTCGACCGATTTGACGCGGCCGGCATTGGGCGCGACCGACCTGTCGAAGGAATATTTCAGCCCTGCGACCTGCGGGAAGCGGCCGGCGCCGTCCTCGACCTGGCTGAGGCCGCTTTCGAGGCCCGCGACGAGGTCCTTGCCCGAGATCTTGAAGGTGGCCAGCGTGTTCTGGAACGGCAGCACGGTCAGCACCTCGCCCATCGTCACCGTGCCCTGGTCGATCGAGGCGCGCAGGCCGCCGCCGTTCGAGATGACGATCTCGACGCCCTGGCCCTTGGTGCGGTCGAGGATGGCATCGGAGACGAGATTGCCCATCTCGCATTCGCGCGCGCGGCAATTCTCGCGGCTGCCATCGATCGCCTTGGTGGTCTCGGCCACCTCCTTGTTCTTCAGCGCCTCGATCGGCGCGCCGAGCTCCTTGATGCGGGCAAGGACAGCGGGATCGGGCGTGATCGACTTGTCGAGATAGATCGGGGCGCCGCTGGCTTCCTTGACGTTGCCATTGTCGTCGAACACGACCTTGAACTCGCCGAGATATTTCGAATAGGACGCCGCCTGCACGACCGGCACCTTCGAGCCGTCGGGATTGTCGACCATGGTGGGGTAAGGGCCTTCGGCCTTCGGGTCGGTGTTGGACAGGAGCGTGTGGCTGTGGCCGCCGACCACCACGTCGATGCCCGGGATTTTGGCGATCACATCGCGTTCGCGCCTGTAGCCGATATGGGTGACCGCGATGATCTTGTTGATGCCCTGCGCCTTGAGCTTCTCGACCTCGGCCGTGATCGATTTGACGTCGTCGGCGATGGCGATGTTCGGGCCGGGCGAGGCGAGCTCCGGCGTGTCGTTGGTGACGGCGCCGATGATGCCGATCTTCTGGCCGCCGACCTCGACCACGATCGACGGCTTGAACTTGCCGGCAGCGCCGGACTTGTCGTTGGGCACGACATTGGCGCTGACGATCGGGAACTTCGCCTTGTCGAGGAAAGGCACCAGTGCCGTCTCGCCGTCGTCGAATTCGTGGTTGCCGAGCGTCACCGCGTCCGGCTTGATCTGGTTGAGGAACTCCTCCTCCACAGCGCCTTTGTAGGTGGTGTAGAAGAGCGAGCCCTGAAAACTGTCGCCGGCATTGAGCAAGAGCAGGTTCTGCCCTTCGAGCTTCTTGCGCTCCTCGGCGATCGCGGTGATCAGCCGGCCGGTGCCGCCGATGCATTCGCCCTTGGTCTCCTCTTCGGCGGAACAGGTCGACTCGTATTTGTTGTTGCCCTCGATGCGGCTGTGCCAGTCGTTGAAATGCAGGATGTTCAGCGTGTAGTCGGCAAAGGACACGCCGGCCGACAGGCCAAGCGTCGAAGCGGAAAGGGCTAGGATGGCGGCAATCTTCTTCATCTTCGTCTCCCGATAAACTGACTTCGACGGTACCTAAAGCGCGTCGCGCTGAAACGGATTCAGGCGACGCGCTTTAGGTCCTTGTTTTGATGCATGTCGTTGTCCCAGAACCGCTGCACACTTCTGGGCGACATGCTTTAACGCCTTCGCTTGACTGGAAAATAACAGTCGGTCTCGGGGCATGTTCACATCGGGTCCCGGCCGATGCAAGCACAAATCGGGGAGATGTTTGCCGGCACAAAAAAGGACGGCGGCTCGCGCCGCCGTCCTTTTTGGATGGATGTGTGTGAGCCTCAGGCCCGACGCGTCAGCACGAAATTCTGGCCGCTGGCACTGGTGCAGTTGAGCTGGCTGATTGAGACCATCAGGCAGTTGAAACTGACCGGCGTCTGGCGGATCAGCGAGGTGCCGTGGATCTCGACCGAGGTCGGTCCGGTCATGGTGTAGCTGCCTTCCGACAGCTTCTGGCCGGTATCGGTGGCGACAGTGGTGAAGCTGCCGGCCGCGAAGGTCGACAGGCCGGTGCCCTTGGCGTCGATCCAATTGCCCTCGACGCCCTTGGGCGCGGCTGCGCCCGGTGGTCCCGAGGGGCCGGTGGTTGTGCAGGCGGCGGCCGCCAGAAGGCTTGCCGCGGCGCCCGCCGAAAGCAGTTTGCGCGCAATGGTCATTCTTGAAGATCCTCTCCTCAGTCCGCTCCTTTCAATCGCCCGATTTCCGGGCGATTGCAAGGCGCCGCCACTGGTCGGTTCCGGCGCTATCGGACCAGAATGTTGCGGAACTGCCACGGGTCGTCCTTGTCAAGGTCTTCCGGGAAGAGGCCCGGGCGATTGTCCAGAGGAGTCCAGTCGGTATAGTAGCCCCTGACCGGCCCGAGATAAGGCGACTGCACTTCGAGGCAGCGCCGGTAGTCCATCTCGTCGGCTTCCACGATGCCGGCCGCCGGGTTCTCCAGCGCCCAGACCATGCCGGCGAGCACCGCCGAGGTGACCTGCAGGCCGGTGGCGTTCTGGTAGGGGGCGAGCTTGCGCGCCTCGGCCAGCGAGAGCTGCGAGCCGTACCAGTAGGCGTTCTTGTCGTGGCCGTAGAGCAGCACGCCGAGCTCGTCGACGCCGTCGACCAGCTCGTTCTCATCCAGCACGTGGTGAACCGGCTGCGGCTTGCCGGCGGCACCGAACATCTCGTCCAGTGACAGCAAGGCGTCGTTGCAGGGATGGTAGGCGTAATGGCAGGTCGGACGGTATTGGACCTTGCCCTTCTTCGAACGCACGGTGAAGAAGTCGGCGATCGAGATCGACTCATTATGGGTCACCAGCAGGCCGTATTGCGCGCCCGGCGTCGGGCACCAGCTGCGCACGCGCGTGTTGGCGCCGGGCTGTTCCAGATAGATCGCCGCCTTGGAGCCGTGCTTGTGCTTCTTGCCGTTCTTCGGCATCCAGTTTTCATGCGTGCCCCAGCCGAGCTCGGCCGGCTGCAGGCCTTCCGAGATGAAGCCTTCGACCGACCAGGTGTTCCAGAACACATTCATCGGCTTCGGCTTCTTGGTGCGCTGGGTGTCACGCTCGGCGATGTGGATACCCTTGACGCCGGCCTTCCTCATTAGCCTGGCCCAGCCTTCGCGGTCTTCCTGCGCCGGCTCCGAAAACTCGAGCCCGAGATCGGTGGCGAGGTTGACCAGCGCCTTCTTGACGAACCACGAGACCATGCCGGGATTGGCGCCGCAGGTGGAGACCGCCGTCGGGCCGCCGGGCTTGTCCTGCTTTTCCTTGATCATCGTCTCGCGCAGCGCGTAGTTGGAGCGGCTGGCATTGTCGGCCTCGGCGTCGAAATAGAAGCCCAGCCACGGCTCGACGACGGTGTCGATGTAAAGCACGCCGAGCTTGCGGCACAATTTCATCAGGTCGACCGAGCCGGTGTCGACCGACAGATTGACGCAAAAGCCCTGGCCGCCGCCATTGGTCAGAAGCGGCGTGAGCAGCTTCTTGTAATTCTTCTCGGTCACGGCGTCCTGCATGAAGGCGATGCCGCGCTCGTCGAGCAGCTTGCGGTCGGTGTCGAGAGGGTCGATGACCGTCATGCGCGACTTGTCGAACTTGAAATGGCGTTCGATCAGCGGCAGCGTTCCCCGCCCGATCGAGCCGAAGCCGATCATCACGACGGGACCGGTGATTTCACCGTAAACGGGCCAGTTTTCATTCGCCATTTTTTCGCACACTCCTTCAAACACGCGCAAAACCGGGCACCCTTGGCCCGACGGCCAAGCGCTACACCACAGATCATTGTCATAAACCAGCGAAAAGCGCCAACCGCCGGCTAGGCCAGCCTAGCGCCTTGGTTAAGGCGTGCGGGCCATGACGCCGAGGAATTCGACCAGCCGGTCTCGGTCCGCGGTCAGGCCCTTATAGTCGAGCTGTTGCTGGTCGAGGCTCAGGAGCTGCTCCGTGAAGGAGGCGGCCAGCGCTGCCCGGTCCGGGTGGTTAGCGAGCAGCTTGAGCGGATCGAGGTGGATGCGGATGGTGAAGAGGATGTCGCGCGACACCGGCAGCTTGCGCAGCGTCTGGCGTTCGACGCGGATGAAGGCGTGGGCGTTGACGTCGCCGTCGGGGAAGCGGCTCGGACGGTTGGTGGCGCGGTCGATGCGCTCGACATTGGAAAGCGGATGATAGAGCCTGTCATCGGCCTGGATCGACCAGTTGAAACGCTCGACCGCCTGGCCCTGCAATCCGTCGAACATGCGGTTGATGAGCTCGGCCGGCCGCGTGCCGGGTCCGAAGCCGGGCACCGGTTCGTGGATCTCCTGCAGCGGCTTGCCGAACTTCTCCCGCAGCGACCAGGATGAAGGAAAGCATAGCGAGCCGGCGGCCAACCGCCAGCCGCGCTCGTCGCGGCGCATCAGGATCAGGTCTTCCTGGACGAGCAGCGAGGCCTTCGCGAGCGGCGCCTGCCGCAAGGCAGGGGGTAGTCTGTCGGTTGCTCCCTCGAACCCGACCGGCTCGACGTCGGCTCCATTGCGGCGGTGGGTGACGGGATGCGCGGCTTCGAGATGGGCGACGAGCAGGTCGAGCACCTCGCGCTGAGCCTCACGGGTGCCGTCTTCCTCGACAAAGACCTTTTCCGGGATTTCCGTGTAGAGCCGCTGCTTTTCGGCGAGATGGGGCAGCAGGGACTCGTCGACCTCGATCCAGCGGTCGAAATCGAGCGGCTTCAGCCCGATGCTGAAGAGCTTCGAGGACCCGTCATAGGGTGTATGGGTCGGGTGGCGGACGCCTGTTTGGGTGTTATCCAGTTTGTGTCTCCAGCGTGGTCAGCCAAGCCGCGCCGGGATCAGCCCGCGCAGCGAGTTGCCGACGAAGATCGCCTTCGCCGCCTTCAGATCGTCGAAGCTGTAGATCGCTTCGACGGCGCGGCCTTCGTCCAGAAGCTCGCCGCGCAATATTCCAGGCAAAAGGCCGCAGTCGAGGCGGGGCGTGGCGAGCGGACCGTTGCCGAAATCGGCGAAGAGATTGGTGATCGTGCCCTCGCAGATCTCGCCGCGCTCGTTGGCTAAAAGCACTTCGTCGGCGCGCGTGGCGAGATATTCAGCACGGGCATGCGTGTAGACCTGACGCAAGCTGGTCTTGTGGCGCAGCATCGTGTTGGTGGAATCGAGACGGATCCGCGCCAACTGCAGCCGCCAGACCTTGTCCACGGGCAGCGGTTCATAGGCTTGAGCGGCAGCCGTCGCTTCGCCATTGTGCTGCAAGGCAAGGCGCACGCGCAAGGCAATCCCGTGTCCGTTGACGGTGTTCGACAGCACTTCGCCGATCCGTTCGGGATCGCAGGCGAAGCAGAGCTCGGCGGCGGACGCATAAAGCCTGGCGAGATGGCGCTCGAAGCGCAGGAAGCCTGAACCCGGCTCCCAGCGCATGGTCTCGATCAGCTCGAAGCCGGCACCGTTCCCGTCGCGAAGCGCGCTTTCAACAGACACTCCCGATACTCCTCCTCGGCTGTGGAATCGAAGACGACGCCGCCGCCGACATTGTAGACGGCCTCGCCGTCGGCAAAGAGCGAGATGGTGCGGATCGCTACCGAAAAACGCATCCGGCCGCCCGGCGCGATCCAGCCGATGGCGCCGCAATAGACGTCGCGCGGCGCGTCTTCCAGCTCGTGCAGGATTTCCATGGCGCGGATTTTTGGCGCGCCGGTGATCGAGCCGCAAGGAAACAGCGCCGCGAAGACCTCGCGGATGCCGATATCGGGCAGCAGCTTCGCGCGCACGCGGCTCACCATCTGGTGCACCGTCGGATAGGTCTCGATGCGGAACAGTTCCGGCACCTCCAGCGTGCCGACCTCGCTGATCAGCGAGATGTCGTTGCGCAAAAGATCAACGATCATCCTGTTCTCGGCCTGGTTCTTCTCGTCGTTGCGCAGGAAGGCTTTAAGCCGGGCATCCTCGGCCTTGGTCGCGCCGCGCGGCGCGGTGCCCTTCATCGGGTGCGTCTCGATCATGCCGTCGGCGTCGATCTCGAAGAACAGTTCGGGCGAGCGCGACAGAACGACCGGATCGCCGAGCGAGATCAGCGCGCCGTATTTGACCGGCTGGCGCTCGGTCAGCGCGTCGAAGGCGGCAAGCGGATCGCCGGACCATTGCGCATGGACCGGGAAGGTAAGGTTGCCCTGGTAGCAGTCGCCCTTGCGGATGTGATTGTGAAGGCGCGCGAAACGGCCGGCATAGTCCTCGGCGGACCATGTTGCCCTCGCATCGAAGATCGGGCCGTTGCTGGCGGGCCCGGCATTTTGCGGCACGGCCTGTTCGACGGGCGCATCGAAGACGCCGAGACAGATCAGCGGCGCGCGGCGGCCCTCGGGCAGCAGCGGCACCAGCTTCGGCTCGAGCAGGTAGCCGGCTTCGTAGGAGAAATAGCCCGCCAGCCATTTGCCGGCATCGGAAGCAGCCTGGGCTCGCTCGAGCGCGGGCGCGAACTCTTCCGCGTCGTTCGCGACGATGATCTCGTGCGGCCGGTCGAAGACCAGCTGACGCGCGCTCTCGTCGTTGCGGAAAATGGCTGCGGGCAGGGGCATGAGCCTCGGAAGCGGACAATTCAGTCGACCGGTCTATATGGGGGCCCGGGGACGCGCAATCGAGAGAACGGCGTCGGGCGGCGCAAAGGCGGCTGGCCCAAAACAAAGACGGTGCCCGTGGGACGCCGCCTTGCGCGCCAATAAGCGGATTGCTCAGCTGTTGCTTGCCGTTCCGGCCGACGGAAACTGTTTGGCGAATTCGGCCTCGTCGCCGGCTGCCAGCAATTTCGCCTGCTCGATCCATTTTTCGCGCGCGATGCGGCCGTCGAAATTGAGCACCTCCTCGATGCGTTTGACGTCGGCGTCTGTCCAGGCGGCAATCTGGGCGTAGGTGGTGACGCCCTGGCCCTTGAGCAGCCTTTCGTTGACAGGGCCGATGCCGATGAGGCGGCGCAGATTGTCGGCTTTGGCGGCCGCGGCTTTTGGCGCGGCAGCTTTCTTGGCGGGAGCCGCCGCCTTCTTCGGCGCGTCTGCCTTGGCCGCGGGCTTCGCTGCCGCAGTTTTCGTGGCCGCCGGCTTCTTCGCGGCGGCGGGCTTCGCCGGCGCGGCCTTTGCCGCAGCCGATGTCGCGGCCGCCGGTGTCGAGATCAGCGCCGCCGGCGCCGGCGTGGCGGCCTTGTCGGCGCCGGCCTTGGCGGCAGGTGCGTCACGCAGCCGGCTTTCGAGATCGGCGCGGGCACGGCCGCAGGCATCAAGCTCGCCCTTCAGCCGGTCGCTGTCGGCGCGCAGCCTGTCGCGCTCGCTTCGGGTGCGATCAAGATCGCCACGCAGACTGTCGAGCTCGCCGCGCAGGCGGCCCCAGATGAACCAGCCAACCAGGATACCCACAACGAACGCTAGGAGCATGTAGAAGAAAGTGCTCATTTCCCTCTCCAGTCCGATCCGTCGGCCGCGGCTGGGAGGGCGCGCTTGCCGCCAAGGATCGTCAAAGGTTCCGTGTTCGCTGGAACCGCCGGCTTCAATCGAGCCATCGGCGTTCGGCCTTGTCCGGACCGACGGCCATCATCGCATTCGCCGTAGCGGAGCGGCAGGCATCTCTGGCCTGCGCGATGCGTCCGGCTGAGCTTGAGGCCGGACGCTATCATATGGCTTGTCGAAAGCCAGTTGAAAATGCGCCGGAGAGTTATTCAAGAACAGCTATTTAGGGCAAGAATAGAGTCCGGCTAATATGCGTCTTTGCTAAACTATAGCTGACGATGCAGGCTTCGTTGCTGTTCACTTGTCCAGCGCTTCCAACTCGTCGATCAGCGAACCGATCACGCCGAGGCCGATCTGCCAGAACGCGGGATCGGTGGCGTCGAGGCCGAAGGGCGCCAGCAACTCGGAGTGATGCTTGGTGCCGCCGGCGCGCAGCATCTCGAAATACTTCTCCTGAAATCCCCGCTCGGCATTCTGGTAGACGGCGTAGAGCGAGTTCACCAGGCAATCGCCGAAGGCATAGGCATAGACATAGAAGGGCGAATGGATGAAGTGCGGGATATAGGTCCAGAAGACCTCATAGCCGTCGCGCAGCTTGATTGCCGGCCCCAGGCTTTCGGCCTGCACCTCGAGCCAGAATTCACCCAACCTGTCCGAGGTCAGCTCGCCGTTCTTGCGCTCGGTATGCACCTTGCGCTCGAACTCGTAGAAGGCGATCTGGCGCACGACCGTGTTGATCATGTCCTCGACCTTCTGAGCGAGCATGGCCTTGCGCTCGCGTCTGTCGCTGGTCTGTTCGAGCAGCGAGCGGAAGGTCAGCATCTCGCCGAAGACGGAGGCGGTCTCGGCCAGCGTCAGCGGCGTCGAGGCCATCAGCGCGCCCTGGCCGGCGGCCAGCACCTGGTGCACGCCATGGCCGAGCTCATGCGCCAGCGTCATCACGTCGCGCGGCTTGCCCATATAGTTGAGCAGCACGTAAGGATGCGCCGACGGCACTGTCGGGTGGGCGAAGGCGCCGGGCGACTTGCCCGGCCGCACCGGCGCGTCGATCCACCTGCGATCGAAAAAGCCGCGCGCGATTTCGGCCATGTCGGGCGAGAAGCGCTGGTAGGCGGAGAGCACCGTGTCCCTGGCGTCATCCCAGCGGATCACCGCCTTCGGCGTCTCCGGCAGCGGCGCGTTGCGGTCCCAGTGGTTCATCACCTCCATGCCAAGCCAGCGCGCCTTCATCGCGTAATAGCGGTGCGACAGCCTGGGATAGGCCTCGCGCACGGCCGCGGCCAGCGCGTCAACCACGTCGCGCTCGACGCGGTTGGCCAGGTGGCGCGAGTCGGCGATATCCTGGAAGCCGCGCCAGCGGTCGGAGATTTCCTTGTCCTTGGCCAAGGTGTTGGTGATGAGGGTGAAGGTGCGCAGGTTCTTGCGGAACGTGGCGGCCAGCGCCTCGGAGGCGCGGCGGCGCACCTCGCCATTCGAATCCTGCAGCCGGTTGAGCGCCGGCTCAAGCGTCAGCTCCTCGCCGTCGACGTCGAAGCGCAGGTCGGTCATCGTCTCGTCGAACAGGCGGTTCCAGGCGCCGCGCCCGGTGACCGACTTTTCGTGGAACAATTGCTCGACGCGATCCTCGAGCTGGTAGGGTTTGTCCTTCCTGAGGTCGAGCACCCAGGGCCGGTAGTGGCCGAAGGCCTTGTCGGCGGCCAGAGCTCCCTCGATCGCCGCATCATCGATCAGGTTGAGCTCGAGCGCGAAGAACAGAAGATGGGCGCTCGCGTCCGTCATCTTTTCCTGGACGTCGCCATAGAGCTTGGCGCGCTGCGGATCGGCGGTGTTGCCGGCATAGACGAGGCCGGCATAGGAGACGACGCGGCCGATCAGTTCCTCGAGCGCCTCATAGGCTTGCAGCGCCTCGCCCAGCCGGCCGGCGCCGCCGCGCCCGGCTTCCGCGGCGAGCGTGCCTTTCCAGCGGGTCTCGAAGGCGATGGCGTCGTTGGCCGCCTTGGCGATGTCGCGCTTCAGCTCGGGGGCTTCCATGCTGGAATAGAGATCGGCGAGATTCCACTCCGGCAGATCGCCAAGCTCCGCCGCGCCGTGTCCGGACGCTGGCGCCCCAAGCCGATGACCAAATTCCATGCGCATCAGCAATACCTTCTTTGAATCGGTGCCAAATCAGAGGGAAGGAGGAAGCCGGTCAAATCCTAAGGAATTCGTTCACCGGGTTTTTTGAAACCTTATTTAGAACCCTGTGCCAAGATGATCCATGGGGATTATCTCGGGCGGAAAACTCAAACAGTCATGACAGGTTCCATACTCATAGTCGATGACGATCCGGTGCAGCGCAGGCTGGTCGAGGCCGCGTTGACCAAGTTTGGGCACACAGCGATCGTCACCGATAGCGGCGAGGCCGGCCTCGACGTGCTCGACGGGCCGAACGCGCGCGAGGTCTTCGTCGTCATCCTCGACCTTGTCATGCCCGGCCTAGGCGGCATTGGGGTGCTGAAGGCGATGCGCGAGCGCGGCATCAACATTCCCGTCATCGTGCAGACGGCCCAGGGGGGCATCGAGACGGTCGTTTCGGCGATGCGGCACGGCGCCTTCGACTTCGTCGTCAAGCCGGCATCGCCCGACAGGCTGCAGACCGCGATCTCCAATGCGCTCAAGGTCGAGGCCGTCGAGGACGAGATGAAGCGCGCATCGCGGCGACGCGGCGGCGGCCATCTCACCTTCAAGGACATGATCACGCGCAGCCCGGCAATGGACCGGGTGATCCGCCTCGGGCAGAAGGCGGCGGCCTCCAACATCCCGATCCTGATCGAGGGCGAATCCGGCGTCGGCAAGGAACTGGTGGCGCGCGCCATCCAGGGCAGCGGCGATCGCCGTTCGAAGCCCTTCGTCACCGTCAATTGCGGCGCCATCCCGGACAATCTCGTCGAATCGATCCTGTTCGGCCACGAGAAGGGGTCCTTCACGGGCGCCACCGAGAAGCATACGGGCAAATTCGTCGAGGCGAATTCCGGCACGCTGTTCCTCGACGAGATCGGCGATCTGCCGCTCGACGTTCAGGTCAAGCTGCTGCGCGCCGTGCAGGAGGGCGAGGTCGATCCGGTCGGCGGCCGCTCGACCGTCAAGGTCGATATCCGCCTGATCTCGGCCACGCATCGCAACCTTCTGCAGCAGGTCAAGGACGGCAAGTTCCGCGAGGACCTGTTCTACCGGCTGAACGTCTATCCGATCTTCGTGCCGCCGCTGCGCGACCGCCGCGACGACATTCCCTATCTCGTCCGGCACTTCATGGAAAAAGTCGCGCCGGCCGATCCGCGCCGGCGCCTTGCCGGCATATCGGCGCCAGCGCTTGCGATGCTGCAGGCCTATGACTGGCCGGGCAATATCCGCCAACTGGAAAATGCGGTCTTCCGCGCGTCGGTGCTTGCCGAGGGCGATGTGCTGACCGAGGAGGAGTTCCCGCAGATCCGGGCCCAGGTGGAAGGCACGGTCAATCTCGGAGCGGAAACGACATCCACTGTCGCCGAAACGGCCGCGGATGCCTCCACGCCGGCGGATGAGGCGGTTGCCGAGACAATGGGGTCAACCTTTGCCGACAGCGAGTCACCGGCGCGACTTCAGCCGCGGTTCGGAACGCTTCGGGCGCTGGACGAGCGCGGCAATGTGCGGGCGCTGGCCGATGTCGAGCTCGAGATGATCAAGCTGGCGATCGATCATTATAATGGCCAGATGAGCGAAGTCGCGCGCCGTTTGGGCATCGGCCGTTCGACCCTCTACCGCAAGTTGAAGGAATATGGCATTGATCCCGAAGCTGGTCGCGTCGACCGGCTTGCCTCCTGACAGGCAAGCCTCGAACCAGCTTGCGCACCTAAAATCCGAGTCAAATTGTCGCTTTTGACGTGAAAACGCAGGGTTTTCAGCGGTTGGCGTTGCGGGGGATCACGCATTAACGCTAACGGTAACAGATCGTGTTCTGGCCGGGGCCGGATTCTTGATCTAAACCAGCGGTTTACCACGAAATGCTGTGCATCATTTTTGACGGGATATCGCCACGGTGTTACCGCATTTCGGCTTCAATAAACGATGATTAACCATTAGGATCGATATTCGGATGTGAAAACCACGCATCCGTTTGGTCAAATCCGGGGACAAACGGCAGCCTGAAAGCCAGTTGATTTGAACAAAGTCGAACGACACACAAACGGGCGGCATTTTCACATGAGCGTCTGGCCGAGGTGGCTGACGTTTGTGATTTTGGCTGTCGGGTTTCTGTCCGCGGCAATGTCCGGCGCCAGGGCTGAGGTTCGTACGCTCAAGCTCTATCACCTGCACACGCACGAGAAGGCCGAGATCGTCTACAAGCGCAATGGCCGCTACGATCCGGAAGGCCTGCGCAAGATCAACATCATCCTGCGCGACTGGCGCCGCAACGAGCCGACGAAGATGGACCCGCGGCTGCTCGACCTCGTCTGGGAAGCTTATCGCGAAGCCGGCGCGACCGACTACATCCAGGTCGTCTGCGGCTATCGTTCGCCGTCGACCAACGCGATGCTGCGTTCGCGCAGCCGCGGCGTCGCCGAGAAAAGCCAGCACATGCTCGGCAAGGCGATGGACTTCTACATTCCCGGCGTGCCGCTGAAGAAGCTGCGCAACATCGGCCTCAAGATGCAGGGCGGCGGCGTCGGCTACTACCCGACCTCCGGCTCACCCTTCGTTCATATGGATGTCGGCAATGTGCGCCACTGGCCGGGCATCAGCCGCCAGGAACTGGTCAGCCTGTTCCCGAACGGCAAGACGCTGCATGTGCCGAGCGACGGGCGCCCACTACCTGGCTATGAGCAGGCGCTGGCCGCCTATCAGGCGCGCAAGGGCGCCGGCACCCCGAACATCGAACTGGCCAGCGCCGGCGGCTCGACCAAGCGGTCTGGCGGATTGCTTGCCGCCTTGTTCGGCGGTGGCGCCGACGAGGCCGACGACGCGGCCGATGAAAGCGCCCCGGCGCCTCAGCAGAAAGCCGTGAAGCAGGTTCAGGTCGCGAGCGCCGCGACGGCCCGCAACAGCAACCTCCCGGGCATCGCGATCGTTTCACCGAAGGATGCCAAGCGCGCCAACGTCCCGCAGATCGCGGATGACAGCGCCGACGATCAGCAGCAGCCGCAGCAGGATACGCCCGAGACGATCATCGCCGCGCTGCCGCCCAAGGAAATCCCGTTGCCCGACTTCGCGCCGCGTCCGAAGGTCGATGTCGGCCAGCAGACGCCGCAGAACGTGCCGTTCGCCGTGGCGGATGCCTCGGCGACGACCGAGCAGGCGGTTTCGACGGCGCACGGGCCCTTGCCTGACAAGGTCCCGTTCGGCGCTGCCAGCGCGGCCGAGGCCGCGGACACCGATCCGGCGCAGGTGGCGGTCAACAACATCCCGCTTCCGACTTGGCGCCCCGATCGCTCGACGCCGGCCGAATTGGCGTCTCAGGATAAGAACGTGCTTCTGGCGCTGGCCGAAACGGCTTCGCAGGACAAGAGCGCGACCGACGCGTTCTCCGTGCTGCCGACCGCCCGGCCGCAGCCCGGCAAGCAGGATGAGGTCAAGGCCGTTCTCGAACAGGCCAACGCGACCGTCGAGGCTGGCGGCGCCGGCGCCGAATACCAACTCGCGTCGCTGACGGAGCCGGAGCCGCGCTCGGCGTTCAACGATCCGTCAGGGGCCGATGCTGCCTCGCCACGCCAGGCCATCGCTGCCCTACCGGCAGGCAGCGATCCCACGAAGGCGATCGGCGCCGGCGTGAAGACGACGGCCAAGGAAGGCAGAGCCTCGTCCCGCGACCTCAAGCCGGGACCGAAGGCCGTGGTGGTGGCGGCAGCGCCGCAGGCCGCGCGCTGGGCGCTGGGCAGCGGCGTGAACATCGCATCGATTTCCGATCCGACGACGGCTCCGCGCTATGCCTATAATATCGTGCATACGCCGCCGAGCGAAGTGTACACGGCCGGCTTCCAAACGAGTGGCGAGATGCAAGATGCCAGCCGTTTCAGCGGCAATGCGGTCAAGTTCCTCTCGGTCGCCCGTTTCCAGACGAAGTAGCCATTTGAGAGACACCGAAGAGAAGCTGCGCTGGACTTGAAGCGCGGCTTTTGTTTTTCATGTCGCGTCCAGACCGTCAGCCTCCCGCTTCGTCTAATGGTAGGACAGCGCCCTTTGAAGGCGTGAATCGTGGTTCGAATCCATGAGCGGGAACCAACGTTTTCAATGGGTTGATGCCGACCGCGCCGAAATCGTCTAATATGCGACGAATAAACGTGCCCGTATGCTGGCGAACGGAGCCCCGCAAACGAGCGACTTTTGACGCGTGAAAAGCAAAACCATCTGAGGGAAACTTGATGCCTTGGGTCACGAAGCCACGGCGCGAGCTCGATACCGCGGCGGTCTGCCGGCGCTACCATATCTCCGACCAGACGATCGACCGTCGCCTCGTCAGCCGCAGCTTTCCCGAACCGCAATGGCGCGGCCGGCGGCGATACTGGCTGGAGAGTGATCTCGACGCCTTCGACGCGGCCAGGCGCGCTAAGCCGCTGATTTAATTCGGTCGAAGATTCGCGACCAGGGATTTCCCCGAAACGGGGGGAATCTGAGCTCCCCGATTCGGGGGAGCGCAAAAGCAAGATCGACGTTACGGGGGCACGCATTTTGTGCGTACCCTTGGAGGGCGAGCAGTCCTTCAAACCCATTGATTTCGTTGTTCCCCCGTTTGGGGGGCGGCACGGACCGATAAGAATTTATCGGGCGCTCACCGGGGTATTTTCCGGTTTCGGAAAAAACGGCCTGAGCCGTCTGCTAAAAATTCAGCCGTTTGAAATCAATGGGTTGGGCGGTTTTACTGGTTTTTCAGTATTCGCCGAAATTGGCGAAAACGGGCCTGCTGAAATCCAAGCTGGCCCCCTGCGCAAAATTGCGCACACGTAGCCCTCTAAGCCGTTGATTTCCATGTTCCCCGATTTCGGGGAGCGGGAGACACCATCTGTCGGTAGGAATTTACCGGGCGGCCACCGGGCCGTCTGCTGAAAAGTCAGCCGACGGTTGCGCTCCCCCAAATCGGCGAGACCGCAAAATTGCGGAGCCGTTGCTCAGTAGTTGGCCTCGTCCAACTTCCTTTTCCTTTTCGCTTCTTCCTTGAGCTTCGCCAGGCTCTTCGCAATGCTCAGCCTTGCCGACGCCAGCGCTGCCTCTGCGCGCATGTGATCGGGCAGGCCGTCACCATCATCTCTCGGCGGGGCCGAGTCGACACTACGCGGTGCGTTCGTGCGCAGCATCGCTCTCACGGCACCGGCGGTCACCCAATCGCGTCGGCCAGCACGCTGCATCGGAAGGCTCCCTCGATCTCGAGCCGCTCGCAATGAGCCGGGGCCGATCATGTCACCGAAAAAGAGTTTGCAAGCCTCTGGAAGGGTGAGGGCGAAGTCGTCCGGCATCTCATCAAGTGGCGGCAGGCTTGCCGGATCCCGCGACTTGATCACCATGGCCGGTCGCTACCCCCTCCCGTTGTCGGGAAGCTGGAAGATGTGGACTGGTGCCGGGAGATCCTTGCCGTCCTTACCAGTCAGCTCGTGCCGGTTCGTGAAGGCGTTCCCGCTCTCCTTTGCCGCCTGCTCGGCCGCCTGAAGCGTGAGGCTCAGATTGCCCATGCGCTCGGCTTTCTCGCCGATGCGCTGGATCAAGCGCAGCCGCGTCGACCGATGTGACCAGCCGATGTTGCGCGTATCGCCGATGAAGCCATCTCGTGTGGCGTCGAAGATCGCCCGGTATTTCTTCGAGAGGTGCTGGCCCGCCAGCTTTGTCGGGTCATATTTCTCGACGTGCTGGCGAGCAATCTTGATCCCGAATTCTTGGTTGACGGCCTCGACGACGGTGGAAGGGCTGTCAAAACAGGCAAGTGCTTGGACGACGAAGACTTTAACGTGGTCGGGAAGCACACTGGAGGCCATCTGATCCGCCCAAATCCGTCAACCCGGGGTCAACCTATCGAGCAGCCGTCGACAAGCGCGCGCCATGTTCTCAGCTATCTCTATTAACTCTCGCCGTTCCATCTCGCTCACATCCTCGTTCGGCAATTCGTGCTCGACCGACTCGAACACCGCAAGGCTCGATTTCAGGCTTGCGCGCATGCGCTGTTTCGCCGCCTCAGAAAGCTTCGCTTTGGCCATCGCTCTTTTCGATTCTGTCAACGTTGGGTCAGGCAAATATGCCACGACCGGTACCCCAAAAGCAAAACCCCGCCATGGCTGGCGGGGTTTGTGCGACTCGGCAGGTGGTGCGCCGGCTCATGCGTTGGTTCGACCCTCGAAGTACCGGAGCGCCGCCGTCACCAAGCTTTTCACGATCGGCTCGCCGTCAGCCTCGAGTTCTTGCTGGGCGAGGCGCAACGCAGCCACAGCGCCCTCGTGCGTCGTCGCGGGCTTGTCCCAGGCAGTGAGGACCGCGTCAGGGTCGGCGCAGAGACGCTTGAAGGCGTCGGCTTCCTCATCCTCGGTCAGGTCTGCCGGCATGTCGTCGTAAGCCTCGCCGGCGAACCGATAGAGATTGATGGCGGCCAACAACGGGTCGAGCGGCTCAGCCGCGACCGCCGACTTCATTATCGCGACGACGGCCTTCATGATAGGCACTCCAGTTCGCGACGCGCTGCAGCGCCGTCCTTGAAGGGCGGCCGGGGAAAGCGCACCGGAATGACGACAGGCTCAGCGTCGGAATCGCGCTCGCCGCGCGCCAGGAAGGCAGCCACGACCGGGTCGCGAGCAATTTTAGAGAGTGCTATACGAAGGCAGGCCATGATCGAAATCTCCTTTCGATGGTGGTTTAGGGCTGGATTTGAGGCTGCAACCTCTTTCCGGCCCGACTATTTCTTGTTATCACTTAATCCATGGCGAAGTCAATTAGTGATAACAAAAAATCCCGTGGGCGTCCGGCTACCGGTAAGGGGACGTTGATTGGCGTGCGATTGCAGCCGCAAATGTTGAGCGCGCTCGACGACGCGGCCACCGCACTTTCTGAGAGGTCGCGCCCGGAGGCTATGCGCCTGATCCTGCGCGAATGGCTTCAAGCAAATGGCTACCTCGCCAAATAGCGTGCCCGCGATGTAACCATTTTGGTTGCACTGTCCCCATTCAAGCCCATCTTGCGCGTCTATTTCAGGTGCGCAAGTATCGAGCCGGGCACAAGTAGGGAGGTGGGGATGCACCGGCTCTTTGCGATTGGCGCGCTTTTTGCCGCCGCCGGCGCGGCACATGCGCAGACTTTGGAGGCCATCAACAATTGCCGGCAACTCGTCGACGGCGCCGACCGTGTGGCTTGCTACGATTCGCTGAAAGCGGAGCCTGCCGCGGCGATCGAGACGAAGACCGCCGAAGAACGATCATGCGAAATGGTCGGCACGCTGCTCGCCGGTGCCGGTAACTGCCACGACGGCGACATCGTCAAGATCGGCGGCGTAGTTGGTGCCGACGACGTCCCGGACCTGGTGCAGACCTATTGTGATTTCGGCTCCCAGATCCTGACCCTGCCCGACAAGGCCATCGCCAGCCAGATCGCGGGAAAGCCGCAATATGTGGTGCTTTGCCGCTATCATCGAAGAACAGGGGAGACGGGACAATGACAGACCAGCTTTCGACACTTGACCAGCACCGGAGTGCCATTGCCGACATTCTGGCCTATCTCGCAAGCCACGGTCTGGCCGCGGTCATGCTGAGCCCGGAAAAGATCGAGGGGAGTCCTTTGCAGCCCGACGTCTTTGTCGACTTGGTGCGGTGGCTCGAAAACGAAGGCGTGATACGAGTGTCTGGCAACCCGGCGCTGCGGACAGGTTCCTTTCCAAAGGCGCAACTCACCGCCGTAGGACTGAAAATTCTTGGCTTGGAAATTTTGATCAGAGCGGCATCGCCGGCGCGCACCGGATCGGGGAATGCGGCGTTCGCCGATTGGCCGGGGTGCAGCCAGATCGCCACGATGTCGCCGATCTCGGGCTGATGGACTGTTGAGACGACGTTGCTGACGTCGGCGGGCACGACGCCGCTGAGGCAATCGCCGATGTTCGTGGTGAAATAGAAGGGCGCGCTCGCCCCGGCCTTCGGGTCATCGCCCATTGATGCTCCTCATGGCATCGCGCACAGCCAAGGCTGTCTGGCGCCGGATTTCCGCCACGCTGTCGTTGCTGACCTGTGCACCGGACTGGAGGTGGAAGGACAGCGAGACGCTGATGGGTCGCTGGTCGGCCGCCGCTTGCGTGCTCTGGTTCTGGTTTTCGCCGCGCAGCGCCTGCATCTGCGCCGGCGTGAAGATCGCCACCGTTTCCTCGGGCGATTTGAAGAAGCGGACTTCTTGGCTGTCACCTGGGTGGATCATGCCGCCAGTGGCAAAGCCGACCGGCGATGCGCCGCCGTAAACGATGTTGCGGGCGATCTCCTGCGGGCTTGCAGCAAGTCCATCGAGACCGTAGCCGATGATGCCGCGACCGATAATGCCTGCCGCCTTGAAGTTGGCCTGGACCTGTCTCAGCACATTCATGTATTGCGCGGAAAGCTGATCCTGCTCGCTGGTGTCGACGCCGCCGGACGAGCCGCCGTAGGACGTTCCGCTGAATGCCGAGCCAGAACTCGCCGAGGCGATCTTGATATCGTCGAGCAGTTCCGAGGTCTTGCGGGTGTTGGCCTCGATGTTCATCAGGACCGTCCAGATGCGGTCCTGCTCGGCGGTGGCCTCACGGCCCGTGAAGCCGGATTGCGCGTTGCCAAGCTGCTGCGCCAGCGCCACCGATTGAGCGTTCGGGATGACGGTGCCATTGCCGGAAGGAACGACGAGTTCCGGACCCTGCTCGCCGACCCAATAGGGTGTGTTGGCGGTGACCGGGCCGCCACCGGCGCGATAGTAATCGGGGTAGAGGATGTGGGCATAGTCGGTCTTGCCCCAATAGATATCCTCTTTGTCCTGGGCGCTTAGTTGCGACCATTCGTTCGCCGTCGCGCCGTTCGGGTTTTCCCATGGACCTGTGCTCGAATAGCGCGTCACATTGACGGTGCTGTTGCCGCTGCCGCCCGATCCGCCCTGACTCCCGTAACTGCCGCCCTCGGATGGCACGGAATAGGCGTTCATGCTCGCGCCGGCCGAACCATCGCCGCCGTAGCGCGTCACGCCGACGCTGCCGGTACCCCCATTGCTGCTCGGCACGTCGTAAAGGCTCTGCGTGCCAGTCCCGACCTTCCTCGTCACGACGGTGATGGTGACGGTGCGGTTCTTGATCGCCTGGATGGCGGCGTTGAGCTGCCGCGCGCCCGCGGTGTCCTGGTCGAGCTGCATGCGCGTCTTGACCAAGCTGTCGACGAAACGGTTGACCGCATCGACGCCGAAGCCGTCGCGGATGAGGGTCTGCCGGATCATGTCGATGCCTTCGAAAACCGAACGCGTCGTCGCGTTGCCGGTGTTCATGGCGTCGAAGAGACGGTTGACCGTGTCGACCGATCGCTGGAGCTCGGAATTGGCGTTGGCGATGCCACTGACGTCGCCGAAGAAGAGCTTCACGTTGTCGCCGGTCGCGGCTGAGGTGATGGCCTGCTTGAGCGCGTCAGCCTGTTCCGTCGTGGTGCGCAGCTGGTTGTCGAGGTCGAGGAAGGTCGTCAACTGGCCGCGGCGCGCGTCCTGCACGGCCGTGTCTACCTGCTGGAACATGGCGAGCGTCGACTGCAGCGAGCGCTCGACGCCAAACTGGCCGCCGCCACCGCCGTTGAGGGCGCCGAACATTTTCGAAATGGAGGTATCGGCACCGCCGGCCGACGCCTTCACGGTGTCGAGGCCGCCGGCAATGTCGAAAAGGGTCTGCTTCGCGCGCGCGTTGTCGTCGACGATGCCCTTGAGGCTCCCTTTGGCGTTGAGGGCGTCCTGGAGCTTCGCGGCCTGCGTCGCATCGTTTTGCAGGCTCTTGGCGAACTCCTGCGCGGTGTCGTTCAGCGCGGGATCCATGCGCATCCGGCCGAGGGCGGCCTGGACCCGATCGGCGGCATCTACAGCGCCCGATTTCGCGATGTCGGCGATATCGCCGAAGGCCTTCTCGCCGGCCGAGCCGACCAAGCCCCACTCCTGGCTCAGCATCTGCGCGCGCGTCGCGAGCGAGCCGAGCAGATCGTCGAGCGTCTTGGTGTTTTCCTTGATCTTGTCGTTGATGTCGGCCGCGGCGACCGACTGCGGCAGCTTGGCCGCGACCTCCTCGTATTGCTTGGCCGCCTTCGCGGCCTCGGGGTAGGCGGCCGCGATCTCGTCGATGAGAGCCTTGTGCTCCGAGAGCACCTGGTCGACGCTCTGGATCGAATTGCGCGTGGCGAGAACGTAGGCTGTGAGTCCCGCGACGGCGGCAACACCGGCGGTGGTGACGACGCCAGTCGTGGTGCCGAGCCAACCGACGAAGGCGGCGCGGGCCTTCGCCGTGGCCGCGATCAAACCTTCCTCGCCGGCGAGGGCATAGCTCAGATGGTTTGCCTGCTGGGCGAGGATCTGCATTGTCGGCACGCCGAGCACCAGGCCCTCGGCCGCCGATCGGCCGGCATGAGCCAGCGACATCATCTGTGTTGCGCCCAGCCGCGACGCGGTGGCAACGTGCTCGGTCTCGGAGGCAACGGTGCGCGCCGCCCCGGCCTGGCTGTTGAGCGCACCGACGGCGCCCTGCGTCAGGGTGGCTTTCTGCTTTTCAAGCTCGACGCCGATTCGGTTCGCGGCGTTCACCTCGACGAGCATGGCCTCGTACTGCTGCATCGAGGCGCCCATGACGGTGAAGTTCGCCTTCGTCTCCATCTGGGCAAGGTTGAAGCTTTCCAAGGCCGCCGTGGCGCCTTTGGTCGCGGCGCTCACCTTCTCGAGGCTGGCGGCCGCCGGCGAGGCGGTACCCACCATTTTCGAAAGCAACTGATTGTTGGTCTCGATCAAGCCGGCGATTTTTGCCAGCCCCGCCGAGAGGGCGCCGCTGGAGAGCTTTCCCGAAAGCTCGGCATCGAAGGCGGTGGCCTGCGTCCTCGCCCTGGCGAGCGCGGCCTCGAACGCCGCCGTGCTGGCGGTGATTTGGATGACGACGTCGCCGGCGCTCTCCATGGGATTAGCCCGCCTTGAAGGGTCGGCCGCCGTTACAGAGGCTGGCTACGAAGTCGGTCAGCTTGCCCGACAGATCGACGAGGTTCGATGAGGCGACCGCTTTGGCCGTGCCCTTGGCGTCATCGCCCTTGAGCCCCGCGCCGGCGTTGATGACCACGGTCATAGCCTTGACGCTCAAGCGGGAGATGGCCGCCATCGCTGGCGCCAGCCCATCGAAGGCGTCCGAGACGCCGATTATCGCCTCCGGTGTGGGTGTGAGGGTAAGCGGCCGGCCGTCGAGTTCGATTTCGACGACGGTCTTGGCGTCATCCATGGGGGAATATCCTTTGCTGGGGGGATGATTGGATTGGGCGGGCGGCAGTCGCTGCCGCCCGCGAGGTCCGGGGAAGGAGTCCACCCGAACAAGCCACCGAGTTTTCCTTTTCACCGCTCGGTAGCAGCGGCCGGCCGATCGGCGAGAAAGGCCTGCCGCTCTCGCGTCGCCAGCACACGCAGCTGCTGGCCACGCGATTCATGATCAGGCCCCCAGCGCCCTGACGAGTTCCTGCCGACCCGAGTAGAGCGCCGGCTGTTCGCGAAGGATGCGATCGTAGGCCTTCGCGAAGGTCTCGTCCGGCCGCTGCTGCTTGCGGACCAGGTCCTCGAGTTGATCATCCATTTTCCGGATGGTGTCGCAGGCCTTGCTGATCTTGGTCTCCACCGGCGCCGGCACCGCGGTCTTGACGACATGGTGCTTGCCGGCCTCGCCATAGCGGGTCCACTCGTCGGGATGCTCGGTGGTCGCCTTCATGATCGCGGCCAGACGGGTCGAACCGTCGCGCTTCTGGATCCGGTCCACGCAAGCCTCGAAATCCCCTTGGGCCTTGGCGAAGGCGTCGACCTGAGAGTCGTCGTCGCGCTTCATGATGACGGCTGCAGCCGCTCGGCGGCGCTTATCGAAAGCGGTGTTGAAATCCATTGCGGTCATCGTTTGGTCCCCCTTACTTCGGCCGCTCATTCATCGTGGCGAAGGTGATCGCGCGGACGTCGCGAGCATTGATCGCTTTGTTCGCTTGCGAATCGCAGACCGACGAGATGCGCGGGTCGATAGCGGCGACGTGAGCGAGCAGCCAGAAGCCCGCCGACCAGGGCGAGCCGCCAGCGGCGAGGTAGGCCGTCACGGCGGTCGAGAGCGTGCCGAACGCCGTATCGATGTTTGCCTTTTCCGTTTCCAATGCCATGGCTGCGCCTCCTATGCCGCGGCTGACGTCTTCGTGGGGGTGCCGAGGATGGCGACGTCGTGTTGCGCGAGGGTCGATCGAGCCGAGCCGCTGCCGGCGGCCGAATCGAACTCGGCGAAGGCGCGCAGACCGGCCGCAGCCAGCGCCCGGTTGATGGTGAGCTTGCCGCTGAGCTGGTTCGATATCTCTGGCCTCATCGTGCCGGTCTTGACGAGCGCGACCCGCAAAGCGTCGCGGCGACCCAAGGCGATCACAGCCTCAGCGAGAGCGATATCGACCTTCCTCGCCTCGGCGATGATTTCGTCGGAAATTTCGCGCGCCTTTTGCTTGCGGCGGGCCAGATCCTGCTCGGCGACGCGATCTTCGGCGGCCTGGACGTTCTGCCTGGCCTCGGCGATCGCGGCCGCGAGCGAGGCGACCTCCGAGCCATGGGTGGTGATTTCGACGTTGATCGCGTCCAGCCTGGCCCTGGCGTCGACATCGCCGGTATGAGCCGCGAGTGCGACGCGAGCCCGCTCACCGGCAAGGTTCTCGGAATGGCGATTTGCGGCTTCCTGCTTGGCGGCGATGGTCTCGACGACTCGCTTGGCGGCCTGCAGTGCTTCCGCCGCTTCGTCGGGGGCAGGGATTGTTGAGGCCTTTTCGCCTCGTTTCAGGATGTTCACCCTGGTTCTCCTTCGTGGGACTGGCGCGCCATCACGGCGGGCCTCGGTGTGTGGTCAGGCTGCGCGCGCCTCCGATTCGAGACATCGGGCGATGATCTGCTGAAGCTCCTGTCGATCCTGGGGATTGATTCTCCCGCGCCGGATGGCGGTGGGTAGGATCGCCGCCATGGCGATGGCCTCTCCAATTCCAGCGGCGTATGCCTTCAGGTCAGGCCTTTCCTCGATGTAGCGGTGGAGCAGCTGCCGCGACACTCGGAGTTCACGAGCCGCGTTCGCCTTGCTGCCTCCGCATCGGTCCAGCGCCGCCTTAACCGCGTCAGTCGTGAGATTCTTCATTTCGATTCGACCTCGCTTCCGGACAGGAAGAGAGCAGCGCAACGAAAGAATGTCAAACGTTGTTTCTTTATTGCAAAAGGTTTCACGTGAAATGTACAAGTACTGTAACCGTTTCGGTTACACAAACCGCAAGTATATGTAACCGTTTTGGTTATGCTCTTAAAGGTAAAGTGTAACCGTTTCGGTTATTGAGGCCAGGACTTGCCTTCGAGTTTCGCCGTGATCCGCCCGAGGATTTCGAGTTCATCAACCGAAAGCTCGCTGAGGTCTGGCTTCTGCTGCGTCTTGATCGGGCCGCCGTCCTTGCCTGTGTTCTCGACGCGACGGACATAGCCGCGATCTCGGCCCTTCAATTCGAGAAACCATCGCACTGTGGGCAGGTCGCCGGCGCGGATGGCCTTCACGACCTGGCTCTCGGCAAGGTCGAGCGTCTCCTCGTCGACATCCGCGGCCGCTGCCTTGACCTCGGGATGGGCGGCCAGAAAGCGATGGAGCGTCGTGCGACCGACCTTGAGGGCGGCGGCCGCAGCCGCCTTGATGCCTCCGTTGAGGCGAAGCGCTTCGATCACGCGGGAAGCATCGTTGTCGGTGAGCTTCGGCACTGACCCGCCCTTCCGCGTCATATGGCGCCTCGCGCGCGCGCCTGCGGGCGTTCCACCTGTTCGCCTTTCACCGCGGCATGCTCTCGACAGAAGCGCTCGTATATCGCCGCAACGCGCGCCTTCTGCTCAGGCGTTCGCTCAGCGACACGCCTTTCGAAGCCATCGTCCCGGGGATCAGCGGCTCGGGCCTTGGCGAGTGCGATCCATTGTGCCTGGTTCACGAGGTGCATCCTCTCTCTGAAAGCGCAGCGCGCCCGCCTCAGAGGGCAGCGCAGCGCATTGGGGGTATGGGGGTGTGTGGAAGTAGGCCGTCGGCACCCGTTGCCATGGCGTCGGCAGGCCGTTAGCAGGGCGTTGGAAGATAGGTTGGCAGGCCGTCGGTAGGCCGTTGGCAGGTCACGCCCGGGCGATGCGCTTGCTGCCTTTGGATGGCGGCCCGTAGGACATCGTGACGATCTTCTTCGCTTCGAACAGCCGGTTCATTGCATCGGTGAAGCCGAACTTGCGAACGCCATCGGCGCGCGGATCCTTCGCAAACACCGTTGGAGCATAGTTGGCCGATGGCGTCGCGCTCACGTACCGGCCGTCCGCCTCATAGGCCGTGAGGATTTCGAGAAATATGCGCTCGGCCTTCGAGTGCGCTGCCATTTGCGCAAAGCTATCGCCGGAGCCTTCGGGCATAAAGGCACCCGCTTTCCATCGCAGGCGAATCTCCTGACCGAGCGGCCCGTAGTTCGCTTTGACGGTCCGCAAGACACGCAAGTCGGGATCGACGCCATCATCGTCTTCGCCCTTCAGCCGCTCGAGGTAGAGCCGGCTGCGCACCGAATTGTTCCATGCCGTCGAGCCCGACGAGCCGCTTCCGCTTGCCATCCCGGAAAGCGACGGATGGGCCAGCACGAGCCCGGTGGTGTCATGGGTGATACACAGCCCGCGGAGCATCCCAACGAACTGGCGCGCTTGGGCTCGCTGGTTCTCCTCGCCACCGAAGACATCGGCCAGCGTGTCGATGATGTAGAGGGCTGGCTCTGCGGAGCGGAGCAAGCCGTCGAGCCCAGCAAACACCCTTGTGGTCTTGAGGACGTTCGTCTTGCCGTCCGACATGGCAAGCAGAGCGTCTTTGCCTGCCATAGGCGCTATCGTGAGATCGATCAGATCGGCAATCGTGATGTTGCATGATGCTGTTATGTCAGCCAGGCGGCGATGCAACTCGTCGATATCGTCCTCGGCGCTGAAATACACCACGCGCCCCGACTTTACGGGTCTGCCTGCCCAATAGCCGCCTTGCGTGGTGGCGACCGCGAGCTGCAGCGCTAGGAGGCTCTTGCCTGTGCCGCCGTCGCCGTTGAGCATGGTGACGGTTCGGGCAGGGACAAACTCTTCCACATGCCACTCACGCGGCGGCACGGGACGCTCGGCCAGGACGTGCGCAGCGAACGACGTCAGAGCATCGGCAGGCTTCGCGTCGGGTTGTTGATAGGAACCATATTCCTCCTGCTTCATCGCCGGCCTCCCCGGCGTTCCCGTTCCGCGCGCCATTCGGCTGCGGCGCGACAGATCCACTCAGCCTCGGCAGGAACATCGGGCGGTCGCCCCGCGCGGCCGTTCCACCGTGAAAGCAGATGGCTCGCCTCTGAGGTGAGGCGATCGAGCGCGGGGCATTGGAGCCCGGCTTCGTCGATCAAGAAGGAGCTATTGAGCAGATACAGCCTGGCCCGCGACAGTGACACCAGCGCACCCACAGGGATGATTTGCGAGGCCGCGTTCATCGCGTGCCTCCAAAGGCGAGCCGAGCGATGGCGAGCGCCAGCGGAATCGACATCGGGGCGCGCTGAATGATGGCTGCGGCTTGCAGGTGAACGACCAGTTCGGTAATGTCGCCGGTATCGATTGCCGCCAAGCTTTTCGATGTTTCCAGCGAGCCGACCTTTGCCGAGGTCGGCTTTCGCATTTCTGAGATGATCATAGGGCGCGAGCCCTCCGCAGATTGGCTTCGCGCACCGCTTCAACGGCCTCCTGGACCGATAGGCCGAACCTTTCCCGCAAGGCAGGAATGATGGGCCGGCCAATGCGCTCCCGACTCGTCTTCGAAAACCACTCGCTCGCGGCCTCGATTGCAGCGCTGTGCTGATGCTCTGGCGAGGAAAGATCAAGCTGCATCGGCCGCAGTCCGCTCCGGAAGCGCCTGGGCCCAGGCCTCGGCATCGGATCGAAGGACGATCGTCCGGCGCCCGGATTTCCTGGCCCGGAGGCGTCCGGCCTTTATTTCACCGAAGGCGTGCGTGCGGCCGATGCCGTAGAATTCGCAGAAGGCTTCGATTGAGAATGCACCTACAGGCGCGACGTTGTTGGGGTTTTCGATGCTGTCGGGGTTTTCCATGAACGGCCCTTTCGTGTGTTGGAAACGAAAAAGGGCCGCCCGGCGGAAAGCGCGGGACGGCCCTTTGGACAATAGAAATTGCGACCGCGGAACAAGGCGCGCGGCGCAACAATCTGAGGCTGTAGGAGGGGTCGGCCGAGTGCCTAACGCAGAATCGCCAACCTGCCCCAGAATCTAGTTTCCCCCCCGCCTTAGCGTCAAGAGTGTTCGCTAGAATTCACACGCGACGGATGGGGATAACGTGGGGAGAGGACTCGTCGGCGGGAACGATCGGCACAACTGCGCGCGCCGCCATGTCCTCGAGCCCGTCGGCAATCCATCGGCCATAATGGCGCTCGATCATCGGCACGCTGGTATCATGCAACGCCGCCACGAGCCGGATCGGCAAGTTTGCACGGATGCCGCGCACGATGCTTGAATGACGAAGGGCATAAGGGATGACGTCCGGCAGCTTTGCTGCCGCACGTATTGCCTGCCACGGCCTCGCCAGTTCACTCGCCGATCGCCATGGGCCGCGCTCGACCCGTTCCCATTTGATCGAGCCTGGCAGCTGCCGCTGATGCCACCGCTCGAGCAGTCGTGCATCATCAGCTCGGCCGAGGGTGGCCGGGATCAGCGCTTCAAGCACGTCCCGGCCCACGGGCACCGGAACAGATCCGGCCTTGACGCCGCGGCCCTTTCGACTGACCGGCACCAGCAGCCGGCCGGCTGATGATTGGCAATCGGCCACGGCCATTCGAATGACTTGCGAGAACCGGGCGCCGGTAGCCGTCAGCACCACCACGAGGCGGAAAAGATCGCCATCCCACTCTTGCTCGGCATCGACGGCCCGGACCGCCTTCAGGAGCTGCGCGACCGCGGCGTCGGACAAGATTTGGTTGTCACGGGCCACTGGCACCTGCTCCTCGTGGGCGGCAGCTTTCAGGCCGTGTTTGATAATCGCAGGCACCATAGGATCCAGTCGATTGCGATTGGCGGCATAGGCGCCGTTGAGCGCTGCCTTCAGGTCGTTGATCAGCCGCTGCCGTGTGGTCGCCTTCAGCGAAGCAGGCAAACCGTTTCGCCAGGTCGTGAGATCGGCCTCCGTGAGGGCGTGGAGATAGGTGGAGGCGATCGGTGCCTCGGGAATCGCGTCCCGCTTTCGCCGAACGGGCTGGCCCAGCACATAGCGTGCCAACCGGCGATTAGCATCCGACCGCACTGGTCTGCCTTCGCGCTTGGCCTCTCTGCTGTCGCGCGCGTTGACATAGGTCTCGACGGCTTCGCGCACCGTGAGCAGCGCGCCGCCGGCGGCCGCAGCAGCTTCGGTCCTGACCGCCTCGACCACCGAACGAGCTGCTTTCCGTGCCGCCTCATAACTGAGCGTGCCGGTCTGCATCTCGTCGTCTGCGGTCCCGAGCGTTTCCTGCTTATAGCCGCGCCCCGAGCGCCAGCGCACCAGCCATGTGCCGCCGCGCTTTCCTTTGCGGTAGCCGAGATGAACGTCCGGATCGATGCCGCGCCAATGCACGCCGACTTCGAGCGCGGCCCGGGCGTTCCTGGTCGTGACCGGCGACTCGATGAGTGTTCTTGCCATGGCTCGTCGACTATTCGTCAAATATATGCGTGCGCACCACAACGTACCTCAGCGAATACGTCAACCAAGAAGCGTTGGATTGCGCGACTTTTCGCGAACTCTCCCGAACTGTCGGGTTGCACATTCGGCGCCCTTTGAAGGCGTGAATCGTGGTTCGAATCCATGAGCGGGAACCAGTCCTCGGTTGGCGTTATCCGGCATTGCGCAAGCTGCATCGGCTTGAACTTCCCGTGAGGAGGTGGGCGCCCAGCCGGCCGTATTTTAATGTTCAGTCAATTTCCAGCGCGGCCGCCTCGCCCATGGCCAGAAGCCGCGCGGCGTCGCGCGCCGGAGGCAGCCCGAACTGGCGCGCATATTCGCGGCTGAACTGGGAGGCGCTTTCGTAGCCGACGGTGAAAGCAACATGCGCCGCGCCGCCCGGTTGGGCAATCAGCAGATGGCGCGCTTCCAAAAGGCGGAGCTGCTTCTGATACTGGATCGGGCTCATCGCGGTCGCTGCCTTGAAATGGCGATGAAAGGCGGCGTTGCTCATATGCGACAGCGCGGCCAGTTGCGTCACATCGATAGGCTGGTTGTAATGCGACCGGATCCAGGCGGTGGCGCGGCGGATCTGCGACAGGCGGCTATCGGCGCCCGCGAGCTGGCGCAGCTTTTCGCCCTGCGGGCCTTGCAGCAGGCGGAATGCGATCTCGCGTTCGAGCATGGGCGCCAGCACCGGAATCTCTTCCGGCCGATCGAGCAGCCGCAGCATCCGTCGCCAGGCGTCGAGCAAGTCGTCATCGGCCGTGTTGGTGACGAAGTTGTCGCCGTCGATCACCGGTCGATGATCGATAAGCAGCCCGGCGATCAGCTCGATATCGATGGCGAAGGCGAGAGCCATGTAGGGACAGGCACTGCTGGCCTCGATCAACTGGCTGGTGGCGGGCGCCTCCACCGCGTAGACGAAATAGCTGCCGGCGCTGTAGGCAAGCGTGCGGTCGCCGATCAGCACCGTTTTGGTCCCCTGCAGGACCAGAAGCGCGGTCGGCTGGCAGAGTTCGGGCAGCGGCGGCGTCGGAAGCTCGCTGCGGCCGATGGTGACGCGCGGAATGGCCGTCTTCGTCCGCCGCCCGCGCGCATGGCGCCCGGCCATGGCGATCAATTCCTGCAGTATGTCATTCATCGTTCCAGCATTGCCGATCCAACGCGGCCAAGCAACCAAGCGAGGTGCTGACGCGCCCGCGAAGACGGGAACATGGTGACCCGAAGACGCGCACCTGAGAGGATTAGGCAAGAGGCTGAGAGCTTTTGGCGCGCGAAGCGAGCCGGTTCACGGCATCTCTGGGTCACCGAACAGGAGACATGGACATGACGACGAGAAAGAACGCGCTGGTGACCGGCGCCAACAAGGGCATCGGCCGTGAGACCGTCCGGCGGCTGGCGGCGCTGGATTACAAGGTATGGCTCGGCGCGCGCGACGCCGAGCGTGGCGAGACCGCGGCGCAGGCATTGCATGATGAGGGGTTGGATGTCGAATGGCTCGCGCTCGATGTCGCCAGCGACGACAGCGTGGCGGCCGCGGCCAAGACAGTCGCGGCGCGGATATCCAGCCTGGAGGTGCTGGTCAACAATGCCGGCATCGCGCCCGGTTATGTCGAGGCGCTCGGCCCGGACGGCCGCTATCAGCGACCGCCGAGCCAGGAGGACATCGCGGACATGAAAGCCACCTATGACGTCAACGTCTTCGGGCCAGTGCGGGTCACGCGGGCATTCCTGCCGCTGCTCCTGGCATCGCCCGCCGCCCGCATCGTCATGGTGAGCAGCTATCTAGGATCGCTGGCGCGCGCGTCCGGCAGCCAGTCGCCCAATGTCATGGGCTATGGCAGCTCGAAGACCGCGCTCAACGCCGTTACGCTCGCCTTCGCCAGGGAACTCGCGCCGCACGGCATCATGGTCAATGCCGCTGCTCCCGGCTACACCGCGACGGACCTCAACGCCCACAGAGGCGGCCGGACGGTGCAGCAGGCGGCCGAGATCATCGTGCGGCTGACGACGCTGGAGCCGGGCGGACCGACAGGCGGTTACTTCGATGAGAACGGCCCGCTGCCCTGGTGAGTAGATTACTTCTTGAACTTGCTCGCTTCGCGGGCGAGCGCTTCGATCTCGTCCCACTTGCCGGCCTTGATGAGATCGTCGGGCGCGACCCAGGAACCGCCGACGCAGATGACGTTAGGCAGGCTCAGATAGTCGGCGGCATTCCTGGCCGTTATGCCGCCGGTCGGGCAGAATTTCACGTCCGCCAGCGGCGAGGCGAAAGCTTTCAGCGAAGCGATGCCGCCGGACTGCTCGGCCGGGAAGAATTTCAGGAAGCGCAGGCCGGCTTCGCGCGCGGCCATGATCTCGCCGGGCGTGATGGCGCCGGGCAGCAGCGGCACCGGGCTGTCATTGGCCGCGTCGAGAAGCTGGCTGGTGATGCCGGGGCTGACGATGAATTTCGAGCCGGCGCGGGCTGCTTCGTCGAACTGCCTGGCATCGAGGATGGTGCCGGCGCCGACGACCGCGTCCTCGACTTCGGCCGCGACGCGGCGGATCGCCTCCAGCGCGTCGGCGGTGCGCAGCGTGATCTCGATGGCCCGCAGACCGCCGCGCGACAAAGCGCGAGCGAGCGGCACGGCATCGGCGACATTGGCGATCTTGAGCACCGGGATGACTGGCTGACCATTGAGGAGCGACAGGAGCTTTTCGGTCTTGCTGGTCATGAGCTGGTCTCCGTTTTCCATGTTTTAAACCGATTAGCAGAAGGGTCCGTCCAAGTCCACGAAGCCCAGCGTGTCGCGATGCCGCGCGGCGGATCGTGCGCCGCCTGAACTTCCTTTGCCTTGAAACCGCTTTGACCACAGTCTAGTGGCATGGCCATGACGACAACCAAGGAAATTCAGCCCATCCAGGTCGCCGCGCTTTACAAATTCGCGCGGCTCGACGGATACGAGGCCTTGCGCGCGCCACTCGCCGCCTTCTGTTGCGGGCGCGGCATCAAGGGCACGCTGCTTCTGGCGCATGAAGGCATCAACGGCACCGTTGCCGGCAGCGAGGAAGCGATTGCCGCGCTTGTGGATCATCTGCAGGCCGTCGAAGGCCTTGCCGGGCTGGAAGTCAAATACAGCAGTGCCGCCGAGATGCCGTTCCACCGCATGAAGGTGCGGCTGAAGCGCGAGATCGTCACCATGGGCGTCGAGGATATCGATCCGGCAACCAGCGCCGGCACCTATGTCGCGCCGGCCGACTGGAACGCGCTGATCTCGGACGCCGATACCGTCGTCATCGACACGCGCAACGCCTATGAAGTCTCGCTCGGCACCTTCGAGGGCGCGGTCGATCCCAGGACCAGCAGCTTCCGCGAGTTTCCGGCCTGGGTTGAGCAACATCGCGAGGAGCTTGAAGGCCGCAAGGTGGCGATGTTCTGCACCGGCGGCATTCGCTGCGAGAAGGCGACGGCCTATGTGAAGTCGCTCGGCCTCAAGAATGTCTTCCATCTCAAGGGCGGCATCCTGAAATATCTGGAGGACGTGCCGGCAGAGGAGAGCCTGTGGCAAGGCGAGTGTTTTGTGTTCGACGAGCGGGTGTCCGTCTCGCATGGCCTGACCGAGGGCGAGGCGGAGCTCTGCCGCGCCTGCCGGCATCCGCTGACGGTCGAGGACCGGCTGTCGCCGAAATACGCAATCGGCGTTTCATGCCCGCATTGCTTCGAAACGCGGTCCGATGCGGACCGCGAGCGCTATGCCGAACGCCACCGTCAGGTCGAACTTGCGCAGGCCCGTGGCGGCAAGCGCCATATCGGCAGCTAGATGTGGAGCCTCAACA
>CCNC01000047.1 GCA_000824845.1 Mesorhizobium sp. ORS 3359
CTTCGCGGCGCGGCGCGGCCGGCGCGCGCTCGGCAGGCCTGCGTTCGGCCGGCTCGCGTCCAACTGGCCTTGCCGCCGCTTCGGCGAACCGGTTGATCGGCGCGTCTTCGAGCGCGTCCTCGATGCCGGCGCTGGCATAGAAGGCGAGCAGTTCGGCGATCTCGGCTGGTGTTCTGGGGGAGGCGGCAGTCATGGCGGCACCATCGTCTGCGCGGTTCGAATTTGCAACCGTGGTCAGACTTTTAGCCGGTTGGGATCCTTGGATCCTGCACGATATAGAACGTCCAGCGCGGCGTGTAATCGGTGATCAGGAAATCGAAAGTTGCTGACTTCAGTGGATCGACCTTGCCGTTCCTGAACAGCAGCTGGTCATAGGGTTCGAACTTACGCTCGAAATCGGCGAAATTGCTGGAGACGATGTTGTCGGGCGTCTTGTTGCGCTGGTCGAAGGACAGGCCATCGCCGAACACGCTCGGCTGGTCGAGGATTTCCTGCAGCTCGAACTGAAACTCCACCCAGGGGAGCGCGCTATTGTTGAGCACGTCGATGCGCATATACATCACGCCGTTGGCGACCTCGCCGGCCTTACCGAAAGGCTCGATGGGCTTGGTCGCGCGGATGGTCAGCGTCACCGGCGTCGCCGTGTTCAGCTCCTCCTTGATGACCAGCGGATCTTCCTTGGTGCCGATGCCGGACACGCTGGTGATGCGGAAGCCGCCCAGCTCGTCGGAGAAGGAATAGGCGCCGGTGGTCCAGACCTTCACCGGATCGGCCTCAGCTGGCAGGCTCAAAAAGAGGAGCGGAAGAACCGCCCGCCAGGCCAGGCCAGGCGTGAAGAGTAAGCGCTTCGATGGAAACCCGGGCGGCCCTAGACTGCGCATGGCGCGAAGTATTGCCGATAACCAAGCCGCCGAACAATTAAAAACATGCAGGCGCCGCCTGGCCTGCCAACATGCCGGGTCTGGCCTATGCTTGGCCATGGCCTGTGCTGCTGCCTTTTCGTAGGAAAACCGCGACTTTTTGTCGAAATCGGCGTTGTCACGTCAGCGCCGGTTTCGCGTCGCGAATTGATGCGCTATGCAGCGCGTGAGCCAGCACAATGCGAGAATGCGGCAAGCCATAGAGGGGTCGATGAGCGATATCGAACGCGAAAGCATGGAATTCGACGTGGTGATCGTCGGCGCCGGTCCCGCCGGCCTTGCCGCAGCGATCCGTCTGAAGCAGCTCAACCCTGAGCTCTCCGTCGTCGTGCTGGAGAAGGGCGGTGAGGTCGGCGCGCACATCCTGTCCGGCGCGGTCGTCGATCCGATCGGTATCGATCGGCTGCTGCCCGGCTGGCGCGAGGAGGGCGATCATCCCTTCAAGACGCCGGTAACGGCGGACCATTTCCTGGTGCTCGGCCCGGCCGGCTCCTTCCGTCTGCCCAATTTCCTGATGCCGCCGCTGATGAACAATCACGGCAACTACATCGTGTCGCTCGGCAATGTCTGCCGCTGGCTGGCGACCAAGGCCGAGGCGCTGGGCGTCGAGATCTATCCGGGCTTCGCCGCCGCAAGCCTCGTCTACAACGACGCCGGCGCCGTCACCGGCGTCATCACTGGCGACATGGGCATCGAGAAGGACGGCACGCACGGCCCGGCCTACGCGCCCGGCATGGCGCTGATGGGCAAATATGTGCTGATCGGCGAGGGCGCGCGCGGCTCCTTGGCCAAGCAGCTCATCGCCAAATACCAGCTTGCCGACGGCCGCGATCCGGGCAAGTTCGGCATCGGCCTCAAGGAACTGTGGCAGGTCAAGCCGGAGAACCACAAGCCGGGTCTGGTGCAGCATTCCTTCGGCTGGCCGCTCGACATGAAGACCGGCGGCGGTTCCTTCCTCTACCATCTCGAGGACAACCAGGTGGCGGTCGGCTTCGTCGTCCACCTTAACTACAAGAACCCCTATCTCTCGCCCTTCGAGGAGTTCCAGCGCTTCAAGACGCATCCGGCGATCGCCGGCACCTTCGAAGGCGCCAAGCGCATCGGCTATGGCGCGCGCGCCATCACCGAGGGCGGCTGGCAGTCCGTGCCGAAGCTATCCTTCCCGGGCGGCGTGCTGATGGGCTGCGCTGCCGGCTTCGTCAATGTGCCGCGCATCAAGGGTTCGCACAATGCGGTGCTGTCCGGCATGCTGGCGGCCGAGCATGTCGCCGACGCCATCGCCAGCGGCCGCGCCAATGACGAGCTTGCGTCCTATGAGGAGGCCTGGCGCGGCAGCGACATCGGCAAGGATCTGAAGAAGGTGCGCAACGTCAAGCCGCTGTGGTCGCGCTTCGGCACCATCGTCGGCGTCGGCATCGGCGGCCTCGATATGTGGCTGAACACGCTGTTCGGCTTCTCGCCCTTCGGCACGCTGAAACACGGCAAGGCCGACTATGCGACGCTCGAGCCGGCCTCCAAGCATCAGAAGATCGCCTATCCGAAGCCGGACGGCGTCTTGACCTTCGACCGGCTCTCTTCGGTGTTCCTGTCGAACACCAATCACGAGGAAAACGAGCCGGTGCATCTGATCGTCGGCGACATGGCGCTGCAGCAGCGTTCCGAGCACGACGTCTTCGCCGGTCCCTCGACTCGCTACTGCCCGGCCGGCGTCTACGAATGGGTGGACAAGGACGGCAACGCCGCCGCCGATCCGTCGGCCAAGGACGTGCGCTTCGTCATCAACGCGCAGAACTGCGTGCACTGCAAGACCTGCGACATCAAGGACCCGAACCAGAACATCAACTGGGTGCCGCCACAAGGCGGCGAAGGCCCGGTCTACCAGGGCATGTGAGCGGTTCCGCCGGCAATCATCCGCGGGTTCGGGCCGACCGGCTCCTTAAGCTTGAAATTGCAAGCGGCTTATAGTTCCTTCTCTGCGGATAGGGAGCAAAAGGGCAATGCGCCTGGCAGTTCTTACATGCCTCATCATGCTCGGCGGCCTGTATGGCGGCGCCCCGCAGGCCCTGGCCGGCACCAAGGTGCTGGTCACGACACGCAGCTATGACGTTGTGGGCGGGACGGGCGCTGCCCTGGTTGAAGCGATGAACCGCAAAGGTCCCAAGCACGGCTTCATGACCCGCGCCATCGCCGACACCGGCTATGTGGTGAACTGGAAGCTCGATGTGGTTCGAACCGACGGGGTCTGCAGGTTGCGAGGCGCCGACGGAACGATGGAGCTCACCTACACTTTTCCGCGCCTGGCTTCGCCGCCGAAACCCGAGATCGAGCGGCGCTGGCGGCGCTTCCTCGCCGGCGTCCACGCCCACGAGCGTCATCACGGCCGAATCGCCGAGGCCATGATGCGGGCCACCGATAAGTCCATTGTCGGCCTGAAGCTGGCCGACAATTGGTTCTGCACCGCCACCCATCGCGAGGCCAGGCGCCGGATCGACGCCGTCTACGCGCAATATGAAGCGAAACAGAACGCCTTCGACGCGCGTGAGCACCGCGACGGCGGCCATGTCGACCGGCTGGTCAATGCGCTGGTGGGGAAGAACTGAACTCGGCTTGTTCGCTTAAGAAACGAAGCGTCAGCTCCGCGGTCTGTCCGGCGCGTCGTTTGCCGCCAGCGCCGACTTGTGCTGGTCCTCGGGCGCATTGCTTGCGGGCGGCAGCGTGAATTCGACCAACACCGGCAGATGGTCGGAGCCGGTATCCTCCAGCCGGGCCGACGACAGGATCGCCACCTCGCCCTTGCTGAACACCTGGTCGATCGGCAGGCCGGCGTAGCGGCGCATGACGTCCGGCAGGGTGCGGTGGATCCAGGTCGGGCCAGCCGAGGGCATCAGCGTCATGCCGCTGAGCCGCGCCCCCCGCCGCACCGCCGCGCTCCACGGCACGGCATTGCAGTCGCCGGCCATGATGGCGGTTTCGCCGAGCGCTGCCAGCGGTTCCGCCAGCTCGCCGATCTGCCAGGACTGCTCCATTGGCCACGGCCAGCTGAGATGGATCGCGGCGACGTCGACCGGAACGCCGTTGAAGTCGATCGTTGCGGTCGCCATCGCGCCGCGCGGCTCGCAACGCGGCGCGGTGCCGGCGGCGAACGGACGGCGTGACAAGAGCGCCACGCCGAATATGCCGTTGGGATAGTCGCACAGGATGCGGTAGGGATAGGCGCCGGCAATATAGCCGAGCTCCTTCGTCCACATGCCGGAGACTTCGTCGAGCGTGATGACGTCCGGATTGGTCCGGCCGATCAGCGACAGCACCTTCTTCGGCGTCGGGTTGTTGAAGCGCAGGTTCATCTGCAGCAGCCTGTAGACGATCCGGTCGGCTGGCTTCGCGACCGCCTGCTGCGTCGGCAATCTTGGCAACGCGCTCGTGGTCGTGGCGAGGCAGACAATCGCGAAGACCAGCGCCGCGACGGCCTGCAGCCGGAAGGGACCGGCAAGCAGCGGCAGCGCGAGCAGCGCCGTCAGCACGCTTAGATGCATGCGGAAATGCGAGAAGGAATCGAAGGCCGGATGCAGCGCGCCGAAGAACCCGGCCAGCAGCGCGGCCGAAAATGCCGTCATCGCCAGGAATGTCAGCTGAGCCATCATGCTCAAGCGCGCACCGCCCGTAGTCATCTTATTGCCCCGGCAATCCGTTCTGATCGCTTATCGGCCAAATTGCGGCTCAAGCAAGACGACGGATTGCCTCGCCAGCAGCTGGCTGGCACGCGCCTACTGGAACGCCGTCTCCGAGAAACTTCTGAGCTTGCGCGAATGCAGCCGCTCCATCGGCATTTCGGCAAGCTTCTCCATCGCCTTGATGCCGATGGTGAGATGCTGCGCCACCTGACGCTTGTAGAACTCGGTCGCCATGCCGGGCAGCTTCAACTCGCCATGCAGCGGCTTGTCGGAAACGCATAGCAGCGTCCCGTAGGGCACGCGGAAGCGGAAGCCGTTGGCGGCGATCGTCGCCGATTCCATGTCGAGCGCGATGGCGCGGGACTGCGACAGGCGCTGCACCGGTCCGCGCTGGTCGCGCAGTTCCCAGTTGCGGTTGTCGATGGTGGCGACGGTCCCGGTGCGCATGATGCGCTTGAGGTCGTAGCCGGAAAGCCCAGTGACTTCGGCGACCGCTTCCTGCAGCGCCACCTGGATCTCGGCCAGCGGCGGGATCGGGACCCAGACCGGCAAATCGTCGTCCAGTACGTGGTCCTCTCGCACATAAGCATGCGCCAGCACATAGTCGCCAAGCGCCTGCGTGTTGCGCAGGCCCGCGCAATGGCCGAGCATGACCCAGGCATGCGGCCGAAGCACCGCGATATGGTCGGTGATCGTCTTGGCGTTGGAGGGGCCGACGCCGATATTGACCATGGTGATACCGCCATGGCCGGGCTTCTTCAGGTGATAGGCCGGCATTTGCGGCAGCCGTTGCGGCGGCGTGCCTTCGCTCGGCGCGCCGGCTCCCGCCTTGGTTACGACATTGCCCGGTTCGACGAATTCACTGTAGCCGCCTCCACCACTCTCCATCAGTTCGCGAGCCCGTGCCACGAACTCGTCGATGTAGAACTGGTAGTTGGTGAACAGCACGAAGTTCTGGAAGTGCTGCGGGCTGGTCGCCGTGTAATGCGTCATGCGATGCAGCGAATAGTCGATGCGCTGCGCAGTGAACGGCGCGAGCGGCCTTGGCTCGCCGAACGCCACCTCGAAAGTGCCGTTGGCGATCTGGTCGTCGGTGCCGTCGAGATCCGGCACGTCGAACAGGTCGCGGATCGGCCGCTTGATGCGCTCGGCGGCCGCGCCGTCGACATAGCTGCCTTCCAGGAAGGCGAAATGCAGCGGAATGGGCGTCGTCGATTCCGACACCGTCACTGTCACGCCGTGGTTGCGCATGATGAGGCGAAGCTGCTCGATGAGGTAGTTCTCGAACAGCTGCGGCTGGGTGATGGTGGTGGCGAAATGCCCGGGCGTCGGCATATGCCCATAGGCCTGACGGGAGTCGACCTGGCTGAACGAGGTCGTGGTGACGCCGATCTGCGGATAGAAGGCCCGGTAGCGCTTGCTCTCGTCGGCGCCTGCGGCAAGAGCGGCGAAGGAATCGCGCAGGAATTTGGTGTTGCGGTCGTAGAGCGCCTGCAGCGCCGCGACGGCCTTTTTGGCGTCATGGAAGCTCTGCGCGCCGAAAGGCTCCGGCATGACGACCGATTCGATGGCTTGGGGGTAGATTCGCTTTTCCATGTCTCAATATAGAGATTTGGAAGAGCGGTGGGGAGGGGAAAGCGGAGGAGAACAGCAGCCCAGCTGGAGATTTTTGTTATCGGCCCGGTTCAAGGTGTGACGAGATTCAGGTCAGGACGAGCCGAGAACGGTGGATTCCGAGAACCGGAGCGGAGCGTACTTCAATGTACGTGAGCACCGGAAGCGCAGGAAGCCGCCTTTCGCAGGCCGGCCTCACCTGAATATCGTCACACCTTACCCGCGCTGCAGGCTGATTAGCAGCACAAAGCCGACGCTCCTGTTCTTGTTCGCCGGCGCTTCGATCCGGTGGCCGGTGTCGGCGCGCATCATCGGCACAGCCAGCACCGGGGCGGCGAGCAGCATCAGGATGAGCATCGCCCGCGGCAGCAGCCGGAGGATCTTCGTGGCGTTTTCGGCGATGCGGTTCATCTTCGTGGTGTCCTGTTTGCAGCGTCTTGGTCGATCTTCAGTATGTCGTTTCAGCGCGTCACTTGGTTCACGGAGCCGAGAACTCAGCCACGGGCCGTTCCCACAAGCGGGCCGAGTGGCCGCCTTCGGCCACCAGGATTGCGAAGAGCATGCCGAACAGGCTCATCAGCAGGCAGACGATGGTGAAGCGACGGGCAAGCATTTCTCTCTCCTTCAAGGCGGGAGAGAATGCCGCAATGCCTCTGAACCGGTTCTGAGACGGGTATTCATCTGCGGTTCAAAATGATCGACGAGGTCTCAAGCCGCCGTCGGCGACAAGACCGTTCAGCGGAGCGCCGCCGCCGCAAAAGAAAACGGGGCCGCTCGGGGCCCCGTTTCGGATGATCTCGGAAGGTCAGTTACAGCTTATGCCAGGTCTGGCTCTTGCATATCAGGCCGCCGAGCACGCAGCCGCTCATCTTGAGCGATGTGCCCGACAGCGTCGCCTTGCCGGAATAGGTCTTGTCGGTTTCCGGGTCGGTGATGGTGCCGGTGTATTTGTTGTCGCCGGCGGCCTTGAAGGAGCCGATCGTCTTGCCGGAGTACTTGCCGGATTTCAGCGTGATGGAGAACGCATCGCTGCCAGCGATCGCCGCCGTTGAGCCGGCCTGCGTCTTCCAACTGCCCTCGATCGGGTCGGCCCACGCGGCGCCCGCCATGATCAAGGTCGCCGCCAGGGCCAGGCTCGTCTTTCGAAACATCTTGTGCTCCTCCCAATGGGTATGCGGCGGGCTCCGGCCCGCCTTCCAGTCCCTTACGCAAAGGTAAAGCTAATCCAGCTCCCGCCAAAACAAAAGCGGTGCCGCCACGGAAGGTTGTAGCGTTTTTCGCCTTGCGCATGGCCGAGAATGAACGGCACCGGAAAAATGCTTCGGTTCCCGTGGTTAGCGAAGTCTTGATTCCGCTCCCGCCAATTTTCATCGAATTTGACGCAAAACCGCGCAAACGCTGGATTCCCATGCTTAACGGTTTCCCGCGTTTACCTCTTGTTTTAGCTTTGTTTTCCGCAAATTAAGCAAGCCATTTAACGACGGATTCAAGGCCAGGCTTCATCCTCGAAAGCATCGAAAGAGCGGCCCGCCCCGAGGGAAATCAAGGGACAGAAGGAGGCAGCTCTCGGGAGCCAGACAGGGGATTGAAATGGCACGTTTTGAAATGCTTGAAGACGGCTTCGGCGCCATGGGGGCAACTGCCCAGGCCGACATTCTTTTCGAACTGGGCATGATGTATGCGACCGGCCGCGATTGCGAGACCGATGTCGTCGCCGCCCACAAATGGTTCAACATCGCTGCGATCAAGGGTTCGGTCCGCGCCGCCGAGCTGCGCTCGGAACTGTCTGCCACCATGTCGAAGGTGGAGATCGCCATGGCGCTACGCGAAGCCCGCGAATGGATGACGATGCACTGATCCCGCGCGCAGTGCTGAGAGGTTGATTTGGACAAGGCCGCGAAAAGACGGCCGGCCCACAAGACCAAGAACGCGGCAGGCCAACAGGGCAAAGTCGCGCGACTAAAACAGGGAAGCGAGCGGGTTTCAGGCGCGGGGGCGTCTGGGGAGCTCGACTGCAAAAGCCGTGACCGACCGAAACAAGGTCGGCGCGGCTTTTTGCGTTGCGCAAGGTGATCAGGCGGGCGCGTGGCCCAAGAAATCCTCGCCGGAATGAACCAAAACGGGTCTCATTGTCCTCTCGACAGTCTCGGCGAAGGATGAAATTGTCCCGGCTCTGTGAAAGAAGCGCGGCCATGCCGCCGCGCGCAAGTGGAGGAGTCTTATAGTCATGAAAAGATTGGGTATTTTGAGCGCGGCCGCATTTGGCCTGATGATGAGCGCCCCGGTTGCCTTCGCCGACGACATCACCATTTCGGTGGTCGGCCCGATGACCGGCCAGCTCGCCACCATCGGTGACCAGTTCAAGCAGGGCGCGAAGGCTGCCGCCGACGCCATCAACGCCGCCGGCGGCGTCAACGGCTCGCAGATCAAGCTCGACATCGAGGACGACCAGTGCGACCCGAAGCAGGCGGTTTCGGTCGCCAACCGCATCGTCGCCAACGGCGTCAAGTTCGTCGACGGCCATGCCTGCTCGGGCTCGAGCATTCCGGCCTCCGCCGTCTATGCCGAAGCCGGCACGCTGATGATGAGCCCGGCCTCGTCTAACCCGGTGCTGACCGACGCCGCCGCCAAGTCCGACTGGCCGACGATCATGCGCCTCTACACGCGTGACGACGCGCAGGGCGCCTTCATCGGCCCGTGGATCGCCAAGAAATATGCCGGCAAGAATGTCGTCGTCCTGCACGACAAGAGCGCCTACGGCCAGGGCGTTGCCGACGCCGTCAAGGCGACGATGAATGCCGGCGGCCTCAAGGAGGTCGACTATGAAGGCATCAATGCCGGCGAGAAGGATTATTCGGCCCTCGTCACCAAGCTGAAGGAACTCAAGGCCGACGTCGTCTATTTCGGCGGCTACCACCCCGAGGCCGGCCTGATCCTGCGCCAGGCGGCGGAACAGAACGTCAAGTTCCAGCTGATCATGCCGGACTCGATCGCCTCGCCGGAATTCTGGCAGGTCGCCGGTCCTGCCGGTGAGGGCACGCTGTTCGTCTTCCCGTCGGACCCGCAGGCCAAGCCCCAAGCGAAGGACGCGGTCGCCAAGATCAAGGCCGGCGGCTTCACGCCTGAAGGCTTCACGCTGTTCTCCTATGCCGTGATCCAGGCCGTCGCCGAAGGCGTCAAGCGCGCAGGCACCGACGATCCGGCCAAGGTCGCCGAGGCGCTCAAGGACGGCAAGCCCATCAGCACCGTCGTCGGCGACGTCATCTTCGACGAGAAGGGCGATCTCAAGAACGCCAGCTACGACATCAACCAGTGGCACGACGGCAAATACGCGCCGATCCAGCAGTAATCGGTCCTGTTTGTGCGAAGGTGGCCGGGCTCGTCCCGGCCACTTTCGTTTTATCGCTGGTCCTCCGCGAACCGCACCAACACCGTGCCGTCGCTGACCTGCGCACCTTCGGCCGCGATCTCGGCGATCACGCCGTCATGCGGAGCGGCGATCAGGTGCTCCATCTTCATCGCCTCGAGGATAAGGAGCGGCTGGCCCTTGATCACCGCATCACCCACTGCTGCCCGCACCAGCTTGACCAGTCCGGGCATCGGCGCGCGCAGGCTGCCCGAGGCGGCTACCGCCTCGTCGGCCTTGGCCAGCGGATCGGGAACCGTAAAGGTGTAGCCGACGGCGCCTTCGAAGACGGTGACGTGGCCGGGCCATTGGGCCGTGCGCGGCATGGTCCTCAGATCATGCGTGTTCACCGCATCATGCGGCGCTTCCAGCGCCACCTGGAAACGCCCGTCCGGCCTTGCCGAAACCCTGGCCAGGATGTTCTCCTCGCCATGGCGAAGGCGGATGCGGCGCGCGAGCGTGTGGAAATGTGCATAGCTTGAAAGGGTGGACCAAGGATCGGCGGCTGCACCTGGCGCGCCGGCTTCGGTCGCGGCCAGCGCTGCGGCGGCGATCGTCTCGTCGCTCGGTGCGGGAATGGCGGTGAGCGCCTCCTGATGCCTGCCGATCAGCCCGGTATCGACATCGCCGGCCGCGAAATCGGCGTCGGCCGCGAGCGCCGCAAGGAAGGCGGTGTTGACGGTGGAGCCCGCCACTTCCGTTCGTGCCAGCGTCTTGCGCAGCGCGCCGAGCGCGGTGGTCCTGTCCTTGCCGTGCACCACCAGCTTGGCGATCATCGGATCGTAGAAGGGCGAGATCGCGTCGCCGGCGCGCACGCCGGTCTCGATGCGCATGGCGGCGCCCTGCAGCCCTGCGTCGGGGAATTTGAGGTGATGCAGCGTGCCTGTCGCCGGCAGGAAACCTTTCGCGGCGTCCTCGGCATAGAGGCGCGCCTCGAAAGCGTGGCCGGAAAGCGCGATCTCGCCTTGCGTCTTCGGCAGCTTTTCGCCGGACGCGATACGCAACTGCCATTCGACAAGGTCGACGCCGGTGACCATCTCAGTGACCGGATGCTCGACCTGCAGCCGCGTGTTCATCTCCATGAACCAGAAGCGGTCGGCTTTCAGTCCTTCCGAAGCATCGACGATGAACTCGATGGTGCCGGCACCCGAATAGTTGATCGCCTTGGCGGCCTTGACGGCTGCCTCCGTCATCGCCTTGCGCAGCGCGGGCGTCATGCCGGGGGCAGGGGCTTCCTCGATCACCTTCTGGTGGCGGCGCTGCGCCGAGCAGTCGCGTTCGAAAAGATGCACGGCATTGCCGAAATTGTCGCCGAAGACCTGCACTTCAATATGGCGCGGCTTGTCGACATATTTTTCGACCAGCACCCGGTCGTCACCGAACGCCGCTTTCGCTTCGCGCCGCGCGCCCGAGAGCGCTTCGGAGAAATCGTCGGGATGGTCGACGCGCCGCATGCCCTTGCCGCCGCCGCCGGCGCGCGCCTTGATCAGGACGGGGTAACCGATCTCGCGCGCCTTGGAGGCAAGCAGCACGATCTCCTGCGCCTCGCCATGATAGCCGGGCACCACCGGCACGCCGGCCGTCTCCATCAGCCGCTTGGCGGCGTCCTTCAATCCCATGGCGCGGATCGAGGCGGCGCTCGGACCGATGAAGACGAGGCCCGCCGCGGTCACCTGGTCGACGAAGTCCGGATTCTCCGACAGGAAGCCGTAACCGGGATGGATCGCTTCGGCGCCGGTGGCGAGGGCCGCGGCAACTATCTTGTCGCCGCGCAGATAGCTTTCGCCGACGGGCGAGGGGCCGATATGGACCGCCTCGTCGGCCATCTCGACATGCAAGGCGCGGACATCCGCGTCGGAATAGACGGCCACGCTGCGCACGCCGAGCTTGCGGGCCGTGCGGATGACGCGGCAGGCGATCTCGCCGCGGTTGGCGATCAGGATCTTGCCGAACATGGAACCTCCGCGGTGAGAGTATCATCGGGGGAAAGACGGCGTTCTTTCGCGCCCCCCTCTGTCC
>CCNC01000048.1 GCA_000824845.1 Mesorhizobium sp. ORS 3359
GCCGGCCTATCCAGGTGTGTATTTGTGCGGTCTCGACCTCTCCCTTACCAAGGGAGTGCTCTACGTCGGATGAGAAGCCGCCTATTTTGAAGCGGCGATCTGGCACTGGCTGCCGGCAGCCACCTTGTAGTGCGCCAGCCCGGATTGGCAGGACTTCATTGCCAGGTCCTCGGCCTCCTGTTGCGACGGCGCATTGTACTTGGCGCCGCACAGGACGTAGCCATCCATGACCCTTATAAACCCTGTCGTCGCATAGGCCGAATGGCCGCTTGCGGCGACATAGGCCTTGTAGGCCTTGTTGCATGGGTCCTTGATGCTGCCGGGCAGAACTGGCGAAAAGCGCTTGTCGCCCACGCTGCCTGCCAGCGATCCGGCCATGCCAATGCCGGGCGCCGTCAAAACCAGCGCCGCCGCCATCATCGCCGTAGCCGCTCGTCTGATGGCTATTGACTTCATTTCGCTCCCCTTTGGAAGAAAAAGCCTGTGACTCATAACCTACTTGGACGCTGCGATGCTGCAGACGCCCGCTGTTGAAACCTTCCACTTTTTGCGGCCGGATTCGCAGGATTGCAGCGCCTTGGCCTCTGCCGCCTGCTGTGACGGCGCGTTGAGAGAGGAGCCGCAGATCGTAAACTCTGTCGCCCAGTTGAATGGCGTCATTGCATAGGCGGAATGGCCGTGTGCTGCGATGTAGTCGCGAAAGTTTTTGCCGCAACCGCCGGTGGATCCCGGCGCGGAATAAACCGGAAAGCGGACATGGCCCTTGCTGCCCGCCAGCGATTCGGCCGCCTCGGCAGCTGGCGTCAATAATATTAGAATTCCTGCAAGTGTCTGCGCGGCCAACTTGCCGCAATATTTCGCAATCATGCCCGGTCCACCCAAATTCCCCAATGCAAGCAGAGCAATAGCGAACATTTTCCGCTCGCGCCAGCCGGGACCGGGAAAATCGCACTTGGCTGTATTGGGAAATCTGCTGGTCCATAAGTTCAGCCTTTTCCTGCGTCAGCAACGGCTTGCCGGTAAAGTTCCGCCGTCTGGTCATCGAAGCAGCAGAAAGTAATGGTCTCGAGCAACGGGTCTTGTTGCAGGAAGTCAATTACGGTGTCGACGGCAATGCCGGTCGCTTCGACCTTCGGATAGCCGTAGATGCCGGTCGAGATGGCTGGGAACGCGATCGTCAGGAAACCTTGGTCGCTGGCGATTGCGAGCGAGCGCCGATAGCACGAGGCAAGCAGCTCGGCCTCGCCCTTGCCGCCGCCTTGCCAGACCGGACCGACCGTGTGGATGATGAAACGCGCCGGCAGGCGGTAGCCTTTGGTCAGCTTGGCGTCGCCGGTCTTGCAGCCGTTGAGCATCCGGCATTCGGCGACCAGTTCCGGCCCGGCCGCGCGGTGAATGGCACCGTCGACGCCACCGCCGCCGAGCAGCGAGGAATTGGCGGCGTTGACGATCGCGTCGACCGAAAGCCTGGTGATGTCGCCGGTATGGATGCTGATCCTGTCGCCAAGAGCGCTCATCGTCACATCCTGAACACGCCGAACTTCGTCTCCTCGATGCCGGCATTGAGCGCCGCCGAGAGGCTGAGCGCCAGCACATCGCGGGTCCTGGCCGGATCGATGATGCCATCGTCCCAGAGCCTCGCCGAGGAATAGAGCGGGTGGCCCTCATGCTCGTATTTCATGAGGATCGGCTTCCTGAATTTGGCTTCCTCCTCGGCGCTCCATTCACCACCCTTGCGCTCGATGCCTTCGCGCTTGACCATGGCAAGCACGGTGGCTGCCTGCTCGCCGCCCATCACCGAGATGCGCGCGTTGGGCCACATCCAGAGGAAGCGGGGCGAATAGGCGCGTCCGCACATGCCGTAATTGCCGGCGCCGAACGAGCCGCCGATGATGACGGTGAGCTTCGGCACCTTGGCGGTGGCGACGGCCATCACAAGCTTGGCGCCGTCCTTGGCGATGCCGCCGGCCTCGTATTTGCGCCCGACCATGAAACCGGTGATGTTCTGCAGGAAGACCAGCGGAATGCCGCGCTGGCAGCAGAGCTCGATGAAATGCGCGCCCTTGAGCGCGCTTTCGGAAAACAGCACGCCATTGTTGCCGAGGATGCCGACCGGCATGCCGTGCAGATGCGCGAAGCCGGTGACCAGGGTCGTGCCGTAATTCTGCTTGAACTCGTCGAACTCCGAACCGTCGACAAGGCGCGCGATCACCTCGCGCACGTCATAGGGCTGACGCAGATCCGTCGGCACGACGCCATAGAGTTCCTGCGGATCGTAAAGCGGTTGAATCGGCTTCCGCAGATTCAGGCCCAGGGCCTTGTTCCGATTCAGATTCCGGATGATGCGCCGGCAAATGGCCAAGGCGTGCTCGTCGTCCATGGCGTTGTGGTCGGCGACACCGGAAAGCCTGGTATGGACGTCCGCGCCGCCGAGCTCCTCGGCGCTGACATCCTCGCCCGTCGCCGCCTTCACCAGCGGTGGGCCGCCAAGGAAGATCGTCGCCTGGTTGCGCACCATGATCGTCTCGTCCGACATCGCCGGCACATAGGCGCCACCCGCCGTGCAGGAGCCCATGACGCAGGCGATCTGCGGGATGCCCGCCGCCGACATGTTGGCCTGGTTGTAGAAGATGCGGCCGAAATGCTCGCGGTCGGGGAACACCTCGTCCTGGTTGGGCAGATTGGCGCCGCCGCTGTCGACCAGATAGACGCAGGGTAGGTTGTTCTGCAGCGCGATCTCCTGCGCCCTCAGATGCTTCTTCACCGTCAGCGGATAATAGGTTCCGCCCTTCACCGTCGCGTCGTTGACGACGACCATCACTTCCCGGCCCTCGACGCGGCCGATGCCGGTGATGATGCCGGCCGACGGAATGTCCTCGCCATACATCGACCAGGCCGCGAACTGTCCGACCTCGAGGAAAGGCGAGCCGGTGTCGAGCAATTGCGCCAGCCGTTCGCGCGGCAACAACTTGCCGCGTGAGACGTGGCGCTCGCGCGCCTCGTCGGAGCCGCCGCGCTCGATGCCTGCCGCCTTCTCGGCGATGTCGGCGACCAGTTCCCGCATGCGCTCGGCATTGGCGCGGAAAGTGTCGGAGGAGGGGGAGATCTGGGTTTGCAGTGTGGCCAATTTGTCCTCACACCTCTTGATGCCGTAGCGGAACCAGTGTAACAGCCCGCGCCCGGATGCCGCGTGCCAAGCGTGGCATCTTTTGTACGTATGACACCCTCAGGAGGCGACGATGGAAAGCATGGATATGCGTTTCACCAGATGTCTCCCTTCGGCAATGGCCTGACGCCGCCGAAGGGCGGCCGTCCACGTCCCGAATCTGAGCAAGAGGAACACGGCGCCCGCAGGCGCTGTGGGTGTCATCATGTATTTGCGGTTTGTAACGCCGCTGATCCATCCGAACAGCCGGGTGGAGACCGGCTTTTTCCACGCGTCCTGGTACCTGTACCGGAACGGATGCCCGGACTGGATCCAGGACGAATTGGACGATCAGTTCGACTGGTTCAACCGGCATCTGCCCATTCCAGGCCGGGTCGGCCGGCATTTCAAGCGCCGGAATTCGATCTGGGGCATCTGCTGGTTCCACCCGGACGCTAGGGAAGCGATCAGTCGCGCGCGTTATTGCGCCTGGCTGATCGAAGAGGGTGGTTTGCCGGTGCGCCCGATCACGGCGGCCCGTCAGCGCGAGATCCTGTGGCGGGACGCGCATCAGATCGTCGCCAAGCCAACCGACGACCTGCCCAAGGCGTTCGGCTGAGATGGCGGAGAGGGGTATCACGCCCCCTCCGCCATGATCTCGCGGCCGATCAGCCAGCGGCGGATCTCGCTGGTGCCGGCGCCGATCTCGTAGAGCTTGGCGTCGCGCAGCAGCCGGCCCGTCGGGTAATCGTTGATATAGCCGTTGCCGCCGAGAAGCTGGATCGCGTCGAGCGCCATCTGAGTGGCCTTTTCGGCCGCGAAGAGCACGCAGCCGGCGGCGTCCTTGCGCGTGGTCTCGCCGCGGTCGCAGGCGGCCGCCACGGCATAGACGTAAGCCCGCGCGGCATTCATCGTCGTGTACATGTCGGCGAGCTTGCCCTGCACCAGCTGGAACGAGCCGATCGGCTGGCCGAACTGTTTTCGCTCGTGGACGTAAGGTACGGCGACGTCGAGGCAGGCCGCCATCAGCCCGATCGGGCCTCCGGAAAGCACTGTCCGCTCATAGTCGAGCCCCGACATCAGCACCTCGACGCCGCGCCCTTCCTCATGCAGCACATTCTCGAACGGCACCTCGACATTTTCGAAGACGAGCTCGCCGGTGTTGGAGCCGCGCATGCCGAGCTTGTCGAGCTTCTGCGCCACCGAAAAGCCGGCCATCGTCTTTTCGACGATGAAAGCGGTGATGCCGCGCGAATGGCGTTCGGGATCGGTCTTGGCGTAGACCACCATCGTTCCGGCGTCGGGGCCGTTGGTGATCCACATTTTCGAGCCGTTGAGCACATAACGGTCGTTGCGCTTTTCGGCGCGCAGCCTGAGCGACACCACGTCGGAGCCGGCGCCCGGTTCCGACATCGCCAGCGCGCCGACGGTTTCACCCGAGCAGAGGGCCGGCAGGTACTTCTCCTTCTGTGCCGGCGTGGCCCAGCGATTGATCTGGTTGACGCAAAGGTTCGAATGCGCGCCGTAGGAGAGGCCGACCGAGGCCGAAGCCCGCGAGATCTCCTCCATGGCCACGACATGCGCGAGATAGTTCATGCCGGTTCCGCCGAAATCAGGATCGGCGGTGATGCCGAGTAGGCCGAGCGCGCCGAGCTCGCCCCACAGATGCGCGGGAAACTCGTTGGAGCGGTCGATCTCCGCCGCGATCGGCGCGATCCTGTCCTGAGCGAAGCGCCGTACAGTGTCGCGCAACGCCTCGATGTCGGGATCAAGTCCGAAGCTGAGCGTGTTCGTGTACATGCCGTTCCTCCCTGCGCACGCCCCGGTCTTCGCGGGGATCATGCCCGTATCAGAGTGCCACGGCGTTCCCGGCTCGCCCGGAAGGACGCGCGGTGCTATGGCTGATTGTCGCGCCGACTAGGCGCATTGTCATCGAAAGATATGATGCCGTGACTTCGGCGAGCGACAGCCGTTCGCCCGGACGGAACCAGACGATCACGCCGGTCATCATCTGGATCAGCGCCATGGCGGTCAGGCCCGTATCGTCGATCTCGAACGCGCCTGCTTCCAGGCCGTCGCGGAGGATCGTGCGCAGCTCCTTCTCATAGGCTGTGCGCATCTTGAGGATCTGCGTCAGTCTTTCATGCGACAGGCTGCGCAACTCCATGTTGGAGACATGGGTGGCGTGGCGCCGCTCGATGTGGAAGGCAATGTGGTTCTCGACATAGGCGGCAAGCCGGATGACCGGATCGGCGCTCGCCGGTCGCGCCGCGCCCCAGGCCTTGAGCAGACCTTCCATATGCTCTCGCATCAAGGTGAAAAGCAGATCTTCCTTGGTGGGGAAGTAACGGTAGAGCGCGGCCGCCTGCACGCCGACCTCCGCCGCCAGCTGCCGCATCGACATCGCCTGATAACCCAGCCGCGCGATCAGGCTGACCGCCGCCTCGCGGACGGCCGCCTCGGTCTTTTCCCCGTCTGAGCCTGTTGTGCGCGCCATTTTGCCTCCGCAGCACTAATAAAACGAACGTTCAATTAATTCAAGCGCCAAATCTCCTCCCTTGTGGGGAGATGTCGCCAAAGGCGACAGAGGGGGGCGTCTCGCGGGAAGCGCCAACGCCCTTTGCGGCAAGAAGCCCACGCTGGAGACCTACGTGAGACGACCCCCTCTGGCCTGCCGGCCATCTCCCGCTCAAGGGGGGAGAGACCAACTCACACGATGATCCTGAAATCCGCCGGCGCGTCCTCGCCCGCTTCCTCGACCTCGACCTTCGAGACGAGCGCGCCCCGCGGCCCTTGCCACAGGCGCTCGATCATTGCCGCGACAGCGGCATCGGCGCCGGCAATCAGCGCGGTGACCGAGCCGTCGCGCTCGTTGCGGACCCAGCCCGTCAGCCCGAGACGCAGGGCTTCTCCACGCGTCCAGACACGGTAGCTCACACCTTGCACCGTGCCGGAGACACGCACCCGAACGGCTTTTTGCTCACCCTGCATCGCCCGCTCCAGAATCTTCCCCATCAATCTGGAGCACGAAAGGTCAAATGCAACCGGTTCGAAGGATGGGTGGCTCGGTGGATTAAATAATTGACTCAGTCAACCAATTAGGAAATTATCGGATGCAAGGTCTCCAAGGAGGGTCGGCATGCCGCACGAAGCCCTGGTCCATGAGATTCGTCGCTTCAACCGGTTCTATACCGGGCTGGTGGGGTTGCTCGATGAGACCTTGATGCAGAGCCCTTACACGCTGGTTGAAGCCCGCGTGCTGTTCGAGCTCGGGCGCAAACCCCGACCCTGCGGGCGAGCTGGTCTGCTGGCGCGCATGTTCCATCTCGACCTCGCGCCGGTTGCATCCGAACTGGCTGGAGAACTCAACCTTGCCCCCGCCTATCTTATGAGGGTGCTTCGGAAATTCGCCGCCACGGGGCTCGTGGAGATGCGCGACGACCCGGAGAACGGGCCGCCCGTCCTTGCGCTGACCAGGCGGGGCAAGGCCGCGCTGGTCGATCTCGAGGCGGCGACCGACCGCGATCTCGCCCGCCTGACCGTCAAGCTCGAGGACGAGCAAGCTGCTGAGCTTTCCGATGCGCTGAAGCGCGTGGCACGCTTGCTGGCAGCGGCGGGAATGTGAATCGCCCAATCTGCTCCCCGGGAAACAGACATATGGGCCGGGGTTCGGTCAGTTTCCCCGCGCCGCCGCCAAGGCGACCGGCAGTTCCTCGGCGAAGATGTCGAGTTCGTGGTCGAGCCCGACGCTTACCCTTATGCAGCGGTCGAGCCTGGGGACCATCGGCTTGCGGATGAACACGTCGCGCGACAAGAGGCCCTGCATCACCTTCAGCGCGAAGGCGCCGTCGCGGCCGCAGTCGATGGTGACGAAATTGGTCGCCGACGGCAACGGTTTCAGGTCGTTCTGCCTGGCGATGGCTGAAATGCGCTCGCGGCCAGCCGCCACGCGCGCCACCACCGTGCGCAAATAGTCCTGATCGGCAAGAGCCTCGAGGCCGGCGATCTGCGCCATGCGGCTGACGCCGTAGTGGTTGCGGATCTTCTCGAAGTCGCGGATCACCTCGGCCTCCGCCACGGCGTAGCCGCAACGTATCCCGGCCAGGCCGTAAGCCTTGGAGAAGGTGCGCATGCGGATGACGTTCGGCCGCGCGACATCGATCGCCGGCAGGGCCGAGGCCGGGCCCAACTCGCCGTAAGCTTCGTCCAGCACCAGCATGGTGGTTTCCGGCAACGCTTCGATGAAGCGGACGACCTCCGGCGCCTCCCACCAGCTTCCCATCGGATTGTCGGGATTGGAGAGATAGACCAGCGGCGCCTTTTCGCTAACGACCTTGGCCAGGAGCCCGTCCAGGTCCTCCTTGTCGTTGGCATAGGGTACGGTGACCAGGCGGCCGCCGACGCCGGCGATATGGAAGTTGAAGGTGGGATAGGCGCCGAGCGAGGTCACCACCGCATCGCCCGGCGCGACATACATGCGCGCCACCAGGCCGAGCAACCCGTCAATGCCTTCGCCGACGACCACGTTCTCGACGGCGACGCCGTGATGCGCGGCCGCCGCAACCTTCAGCTCGTAGTTGTCGGGATCGCAATACATCCACTGGTCGCGCGCGACGCTCTCCATGCGCGCAATCACGCGCGGCGAGGGGCCGAAACTGCTCTCATTGGCGCCGATACGAGCGCGAAAAGGCCGCCCGCGCTCGCGCTCCTGCGCCTCCGGTCCGACAAACGGCACCGTGGTGGGAAGCGCACCGATGATCGGCGTGAGGGAAGGGCGACGAAACATGGCACAGGCTCGCTTGAGAGGAGCTTCTAGCTAGCCTGTGCGATCGGCGGGCGCAAGTTGGCGGCCGCCTGGAGAGCCGATGCCATTTCTCTCAATGAATGTGGACGACAACGTATCGGCCCCCGTAGGGCTGGTAATACGTGCTGCCACAGTGCCACAGCACGGTGCCGTTGATCGAAGTTTTCACGCACGCTGCCGGAAGTCTAGTCACATAGATGGTCGAACGGCGGATCGTACGGCGCGTGGTGCGCCTGGCAACCCCAGCTACGCTGCCTGGAGTGAGCGGGTGACCGACGCGGGCCTGCGCAGGGCTGACGAAAAGGGCGAAGGGTGTAACGGCATCAGCGATACCCGCAAGCATCAATGCGAATGCTATCCCGGCAGCGCCGGTCGATCTCAAGCTCGATTTTTTCATTTGCATCCTCCAAGAACTCGCAATTTCCCTGCGTTCAAATCCGCAGCCGAGATCGCTGACGCACGCCCGGGGCCGAACCCTCCCACCCTGCGGCCGTAGGCAAGATATTTTAGAGGATACTAATTATAGAATCCGGCTTCTATCCGGATTGCGCAATTTCCGTCGAACTGCCTGCATGACGACTGGCGCCAATTCCGCGACCGACGTTCACCCTCGTCATCATCTTCTGGCACGTTGAAGTGTGTCCTTCGGGGACTCACCGAAGAGCATGCGATAACTCGCTGCGAAACGGCCAAGATGGGTGATCCCCACCTCCATCGCGATCCTTGTGACGCTCAAGCCATCCGCTCCCCGCGCAGTGAGCAATCGCCTCGCTTCATTGAGGCGAACCGCCCTGATGAATTCCAGCGGGCTGAGGGCAAAGGCGGCGCGAAAGGCATACTCCAATTGTCGTCGGCTGATGCCGATTTCCTTGCATAACCGGATGATGGGGATGTCTTCGCGGATGTGGGCGCGAATAAAATCCTCGGCCGCCCATGCCTGTCGGAGGTGGCGACTGGAGGACCGATCTGTTTCGACGTTGCCACGGGCGCCGGCGAACGCGTTGGCTATGCCCCCCAAATATTCCGCCAACGCGATCGGAGTATGCTCCGGCAAGGCTGAATCGCTTGCGGCTTCCCCGAAGCGGTATGCCATCGCCTCCATCTGGCTGCGGAACATTTGCGCATCGCTGGCGGTGAGCCGAACGGCATTTGGATGGTCGGCCGCCCGATCCAAGATCGTGCCGGCGGAAAGTGCCTGGATTTCCACCCAGATCGACGTCGGAACAACTGCGCCCGTGTAGCGAAGGCCGGGCTGGACCGTCGCTGCGACGCTCGTGCCGGCGGGAATTGCCACGATCATGTCGTCCTTGAGCGGAATGCCGCAGATGGTCGAATCCCGGGCCCGCTCTACAGCCACGATTGCCACGGAACCTGGATCAAAGCCGCCGCTGGCACGGAAGGCGCAATTGAATTCAGCCAGATCGAGCGCCCACTTGCCGTGGGACTGGATCTGCCGGAGGCGCGACGGCAGTTGCCCCGGCGAAAGCCTGTCGACCTTCACGGGCAGCCCAGAAGCGGCATCGCCGAGCGCGTCTGGGCCAAGTTGCACGTCCCTGTGCGAAGTCGTTGGAGGCCACGCGCTCAAAAATGCATCCTTTGCGCAAAGTGGATATCGCTACACTTGTATTAGGTGTAGCTTAAACGCAAATTGCGCGAGATCAATTCGCCGGAAATATCGCCGACTCGCGGCTCTGGGGACGATGGACGAGGCAGATCTACTTATGGGGGAGGCGCCAGGCGTCTTGGCCGTACGCATCGCGTTGACGGCGTCAGCATCGCACGTTGGATCAAAGGCAATTTGACAGAGGGCAGGACCTGAGACGGCGCGGGACATGATGCGGGCGGGCACGGGTCGGCTAAGTATAGCAAATCGAGGAGCACCTTGAGGGGATGATCGTGAAAAGATTTCGTTCGGTAGCCTTGGGAACGGCTGTGATATCGGTGCTTTGTGCCGTCGACGCATCTGCGGCGGACATCGCCAAGCAGCAGGATGACGGGTGGACGTTCACTGTCGCTCCGTATCTCTGGGCCTCGGGAATTAAAGGCGAGAGCGGACTCTTCGGATTTCCGCCTCAGGATGTCGATGTGAGCTTCAGCGACGTGCTGCAGCACCTCAAATTCGGCTTCATGGGGCTCACGGAAGCTCGCAACGGGCCTTTCACAATCAGCACGGACATAGTGTACGCCAAGCTCGACGCCAACATAGGCACCCCGAAGGGAATCCTCGCCTCCAACATTGATGCGACGGTGAGCACTTTCATGGGTACGGCGCTGGGTGGTTACAGCGTTTACTATCAGGATGGGACGAATTTCGATCTTGTCGCCGGTGCCCGCCTCTGGTCGGTCGACAACAGTTTCGACTTCCACGGAGGTGTGCTGGATGGGAGGTCAGCGAGCGACGGCGATACGTGGGTCGATCCGGTGGTCGGCGCCAAATTCAAGGCCGACGTCGGTAATGGAATCTACTTGGCTGGCTGGGGCCTCGTCGGCGGTTTCGGCGCAGGGTCCAAGTCAATGTGGGATGTGATGGGGGGCGCCGGCTATCAGTTCAACGACAAGATGTCGATGTTCGTCGGTTATCGGGCCGTGCACGACAATTATAGCCACGACGGCTTTGTGAACAAACTCACTCAGCAGGGTCCGATTCTGGGGCTCACTTATCAATTCTCGCCAGCCCATCCGGGATAATAGCGGATTGACATGGCGTGGTTGGTTCGCTGCGGCGCTTGCATTCGGCGTTAGGCTGCTGAGGGATGGCGGAGCAAGGCATCGCCCGCCGGCGTTCGACGGCGCAATTCTGCTTGTGGCTGCTGGTGCAGACCGTTGCCGATACGATCGTGCTGTGGAACGGAATTCCATTTTACCGCAGGTTGCTGTTAGCCGGTCAGCAGTTTGATCCGCCACTTTATTTGATTCCGCCCTTTGCTCCATTGCCGGGCAAGTCGGTTACTGGTCGGCTATGTCGATACGGCACAGCGTAGTCTTGCCTCGCTGTACCGTAGCATCTCACATTCTCCAATTTCTGGCGCGGCTCAACTTCATCTATCCCAGTGCCATGTTCTCGGTGGTGTTTTTCGTCAAGTTCGACGAGTTGGACATCAGGCTGGGGAAGATTGTCCTTCCGATTGCCGTGCTGTTCTCGATGTTCTGCTATTCCTCGCAACTAAAGCATGTCTCCCGAAAGTGGGAACCGGTTTCGGGATAAAGACATGCGCAAGATCAAAAACCTAAAGCGCAGGGAGCGAATCTGAAAGATCGCGACGCGCTTTAGAGTGGATCGGCAAGGCGCTTACGGTGGGCCAAGGCGCCAAGGCAAGCGAAAGGTGACGTGCGCCCGGGGGGGTCTGAGCCGCCCGCGTGACGAACCACAGCAAAGCATCTCCCGGGACGGCGACGCAGGTCAGGATGCCAAAAAATGCCTCCTTTGCGCAAAGTGGATAGCAGTATGTCTCTATTAGCAATAACTTAAGCGAAAGAAGCGCGCGGCCAAATAGCGCGGAAATACCGCCGACGCACGGCGAGTGGGGAGCATGAACAGGCAGGGCTATTCGCAGGGGTGCGCAGAGGACATTGAGCGCGCCGCAGCAACGGCAGCGGCAGACGTGGGTGCTGAGCCGCCGCGCCTTTGGATTCCAGACAAATGATTGGCGCCAGAGCACCAGACGCGCCGCGGTTTTGAGCAGAACGGCGTGATTAGCAGAGCAGGGGCATAATATGAGCAACGATCGAGACTTCCCGGCCGAAGCCGGTGCAACCAACAGAATCACGCGGCGGGACGCTTTGATGGGCGGCACTGCGGCTGCGGTTTCGCGATTTGCCGCACCCGTCGGTCTTTCCGGCGCGCTCGCCGGCCTTGCGGGCGTCCAGACGGCGGCGGCCCAGCCCTCGCAGCCGAACATCGTCTTCATCGTTGCGGACGATCAGGGATGGAAAGACGTCGGCTATCACGGCTCGGACATCAAGACGCCCAACATCGACAAGCTTGCCGCGGAAGGGACGAAGCTCGAAGAATATTACGTGCAGCCGATGTGCACACCAACGCGCAGCGCCCTCATGACCGGCCGCTATCCGCTGCGCTATGGCATGCAGGTTGGCGTTGTCCCCGCAGCGGGAACCTATGGCCTTCCGCTCGATGAGACACTTCTTCCGCAAATCCTAAGAGACGCGGGCTACCAGACGGCGATGAGCGGCAAATGGCATCTCGGCCATGCCAAAACGGACTACTGGCCGAAGCAGCGTGGATTTGATTCTTTCTACGGGGCGACGGTCGGCGAGATCGACCATTTCAAACACGCATCGCATGGTATCGCGGACTGGTACAGGAACAACAAGCCGATCAAGGAGCCGGGCTTCGACAACACGTTGTTCGGTCAGGAAGCTGTCCGGGTCATCAACGCTCACGATCAGAAGAAGCCGCTCTTTCTCTACCTCGCTTTCACCGCGCCCCATACGCCATTCCAGGCTCCGAAGGAATATCTCGACCGGTATAAGAACATCGCCGACGAGAACCGCAGAACCTATGCCGCAATGATCTCCGTGATCGATGACGAGATCGGCAATGTCGTGGCCGCCCTTGAAAAGAAGGGGATTCGCGACAACACCCTGATCGTCTACATGAGCGACAACGGTGGCGTCGTTAACTCGATGTTTACGGGCGACTCGAAGGTGAGCGGCAAGCTGCCTGCGGATAACGGCCCCTATCGCGACGGCAAGGGCACCCTCTACGAGGGCGGCACCCGCTCGGTCGCCTTCATGAACTGGCCAGGCAAGATCAAGCCTGGCGTCTTCAATGGCCTCATGCATGTCGTCGACATGTTGCCGACACTGGCCGGGCTGGCCGGCGCCAAGCCTGGCAAGGACAAACCGCTGGACGGCATGGATATGTGGCCGGCCCTCAGCGAGGGCAAACCTTCGCCGCGCACAGAGATCGTCTACAATGTCGATCCAATGGCCGGTGCGGTGCGCGAGGGCGAATGGAAATTGTTATGGTCGGCAACGTTGCCGCAAAAGATAGAGCTGTTCGATTTGTCGCAGGACAAATCGGAGGCCACTAACTTGGCTGATAAGTATCCTGATAAGGTCAAGGTGTTGCAGGCAAGGATCACCGAGCTCGCAGCCCAGATGAAACCCCCGCTGTTGCTTATGGAGGCAGTGCGGCTGACCTACTTCACACCGCTGGTGACACCAAGCCCGGAGGAAATGTTCGCTGCGGGGGACTGAACGGCGGATGCGCTCTGCCGTTCAGACGAGACCAGCCGATGACTGAGGCGCGACCTGCAGCAAAGCCAACGGATTCGTCAAACGCCGATATGCTCTGGATCCCCGGCGGCGAGTTCCTGATGGGCTCGGATGACCATTATCCCGAAGAGGCGCCGGCGCACCGCGTCGCCGTCGGCGGCTTCTGGATGGATCGCGCGACCGTCACGAATGCCGAGTTCAGACGCTTCGTCGAGGCCAGCGGCTATGTCACGCTGGCCGAGCGCCCTGCGAATGCCGCGGATTATCCCGGGGCCAGTGCAGAATCATTGGCGCCGGCTTCAGCCTTGTTCGTCAGGCCCTCGCGCGGCATCGATCGCAACAATCACTACAACTGGTGGGCTTACGTCCGTGGCGCGGACTGGAGGCACCCACGCGGCCCCGCCAGCGGGCTGAAGGGGCTCGACAACCATCCCGTCGTGCACATCGCCTATGAGGATGCGGAAGCTTATGCGAACTGGGCGGGGAAGGCTCTGCCGACCGAGGCCGAGTGGGAGTTTGCCGCGCGCGGCGGGCTGGAGGGCGCCGAATTCGTTTGGGGCGCCGAACTGACCCCCGGCGGCCGGCATATGGCCAACACCTATCAGGGCGAGTTCCCTTTCCGCAACGATTGCGAAGACGGCTACGAATGGACTGCGCCCGTCGGCTCGTTTCCGGCAAATGGCTACGGGCTCTATGACATGGCGGGCAATGTCTGGCAGTGGACCACCGACTGGTATCAGGAGCACCGCCGGATCGAGAGCCCTTGCTGCACGATGGAAAATCCGCGCGGCGGCGAGCGTGAGGCGAGCTTCGATCCGCTGACACCCGACATCAAAATTCCACGCAGGGTGACCAAGGGCGGGTCCTTCCTGTGCGCCCCCAGCTATTGCCGACGTTACCGGCCGGCCGCTCGCATGGCGCAGCCTGTGGATACCTCCACTTGCCACCTCGGATTTCGATGCATCGCGCGTCCGTCGTGAGAGGAGGGCGAAGCGCGTTCCATGGGCATCGCGGCACCGGGAGGTCCAAACCGGCGCGCTGGCGGGTTGCAGCAGCCATATCGGCCATATTCCTTACGCTCACGGCGTGCGGAACTGGACCCGAAGGGGTTCTGGCGCCGATCCCCGCGAGCTTGATTTCGCCAGCGGCATCGGATGTGACGATGTTGGTCGCGACCAGCCGCAAGCCTTCCGGCGACCCGGCGACCTTGTTCACAGGTGAGCGCAGCCCGGCGCTTTCGTTGACTGACCTGACCATCTCGATTCCGCCGAACCGTGCGCCCGGCACGGTCGAGTGGCCGAAAAAGCTGCCGCCAAACCCCCAAAAGGATTTCGCGGTCATTGCTGCACGAAACCTGTCGGTTCCCGAGGCTCACAAATGGCTGCATGCTCACAATTCGAACGGCCATGTTCTCGTCTTCGTGCATGGCTTCAACAACCGCTATGAGGATTCGGTCTTTCGCTTCGCGCAGTTCGTGCACGACTCGCGGGCGAACGTCGTGCCGATCCTCTTCACATGGCCGTCGCGCGCGAGTGTGCTTGGCTACAACTACGACAAGGAAAGCGCGAATTTCTCGCGCACTGCGTTCGAGCGGACATTGAAGGCCTTGGCCGACGACCGCAGCGTGACCGACGTCACCGTCATGGCCCACTCGATGGGCACCTGGCTGGCGATGGAATCGCTGAGGCAGATGGCGCTGGAGGACGGGCGCGTTTCGCCCAAGATCAGGAACGTCATCCTTGCGTCTCCCGATCTCGACGTGGATGTCTTTGGTCGCCAGTGGACCGAGCTTGGGCCGAAAAAGCCGAAGTTCACCATCACCGTCTCGCGGGACGATCGGGCGCTCGCCGTCTCGCGCCTGATCGCGGGCAATGTCGACAGGGTGGGGCAGGCCGACCCGTCGAAGGAACCATACAAATCGAAGCTCCAGGCGGCTGGAATAACCGTGCTTGATCTGACCGACGTAAAGACCGCAGATCGCTTGAATCACAGCAAGTTCGCTGAAAGTCCGGAGATCGTCCAATTGCTCGGCGCGCAACTGGCTTCCGGCCAGACCTTGACGGATTCGAGAGTGGGGCTTGGCGACGAACTCGGCCTTGTGGTTGCCGGCACGGTCGACACGATCGGCAACGTCGCGGCAAGCACGGTCAGCGCGCCCGTCGCGATTATTGAAGGAAAAGCGAACAAGGCCCCGCCAGGTGAGCTCGAGACGATCCTGAAGGGCGATGCGACGACCCAGTGATCGTGTTAGGTGGCGTAAACGGCGCGCCGCAGCTGGCTTGAGCCGTACCCAGCTCTAAGAGGTTTGCCGATTGCAAGGGGCCGGTGAACGCTGCGGCGGAAGCCTGCTGTTGACCTTGATGTGGACGACGTATCGCTGGATTCTGCCTCCCGCTTTTGCTAGCGAGGCAGGATGAGCAATCGATTGCCGCCCGCCTGGGCAAAGCACCTCAAAACCAAACCCTCGGCGAGGGCGATGTCGCCGAAAGCTGCGCCGCCCAAAGCTCAGTCGAAGGCCGGTCCGTCCCGAAGTCAAGCCGACGATTTGCTGTTGAGGCAGGCGCTCGAGCTTCAGAAAGCCGAGCAGTTGCCAGAGGCCGAAGAACTCTGTCTCAAGGTTCTAGCAAGAACGCCAAACCATCCGCTAGCTCTGTATATTCTGGGAACGCTCGGGATCGGCTACGACGACGAAAAGGTGTTGCGCTATTTTGCCCGCGCGGTCGCGGAAGAGCCTCAAAATCCTTACTATCACCTTAGCCTCGGTGAAACCTATCTGAGGCTCAGCGAATTTTCGCCGGCGATCGAGCATATCAAGCACGCCCTGGCTCTGAAGCCTGATCTGGTGGAAGCGATTTGCGCCCTGGGCAACGCTTACAATTCTTTTGACAAGGGGGAGTTGGCGCTGCCGCTCTTTGAGAAGGCGCTCAGGATCAACCAGGATCATCCTGTAGCCCGCCTTGGGCTCCCCCGCGCGCTTGCAAGCCTCGGCCGAATGGACGAAGCGGCAGTTCACCTGAAAGCGGCGATAGAACGGCGCATTGCGGTGCCGGCTGCGTACAATGCACTTGTGCACACACGCAAATACCTTGAAGAGCCGCCGGAGCTGGCGGCAATCCTGACCGAGCTTCAGAACCCGGAACATGGATCGGAGGGAGCGCCAGCGCTCCATCACGCTGCCGGAAAGGTGCTTAACGACCTTCGTCGCTACCGGGGGGCGATGGATCATTTCAAGCAAGGCAATCAATACGGAACTGGTAAATTCAACCTGGAAGCACAGCGTCGCTGGGTCGATGCCACGATCGAGACCTTCACACCGGAATTAGTGGCTTCAATGGCCGCTTTCGGCAATCCCACTGAGGTGCCCGTATTCGTCGTCGGCATGCCTCGCTCTGGCACGACGCTGACCGAGCAGATTTGCGCCAGTCATCCCAGTGTCCACGGCGCCGGCGAGCTCAGCAAGCTTGCACGAACTGCCAGTGGGCTTGGCCTGAATGATCGCTCCAATCCAGACCTTGGCAAGTCGATCGCCTCGATGACGCCCGAACTGACCAAGACGCTGGCCGACGGGCATCTCGCCTATCTGCGCGAGCGTGCTCCCGAGGCGCTTCGGATCGTCGACAAGATGCCTCACAATTTCGAGCAGATTGGCCTAGTCGGCATTCTGTTTCCGAATGCGCGCATCATTCATTGCCGCCGCGATGCCATCGACAACTGCATCTCCTGCTTTGTCCTGCAGTTCAACGAGGCGCATAGCTATAGCGCGGATCTCAAGACACTGGGGCTCTACTACAGAGAATATGACCGTCTGATGCGGCATTGGAGCAAGGTTCTTCCGGGGCGCATCTTCGAAAACCACTATGAGACACTGATCGAGAACCAGGAGGAGCAGTCGCGCCGCTTGATAGATTATCTCGGACTGCCCTGGGACGAAGCCTGCTTGCGTTTCTTTGACAGGGCTGGCTCAGTAAACACCTATAGCAATTGGCAGGTCCGCCAGCCGATCTACAAGTCGTCGGTCAAGCGATGGAAGAATTACGAAAGCGAGATCCAGCCCCTGATCGACGCGTTGGGCGATCTAGCCGATACCTGACCTTGGTTTCAGTCGGCGGTTCGATGTCAGACGGATCATGGCCCGTCAGGTATTGAGTGCTGTCGTAACGGCCCGATTTAATGGCATTCCATCTACAAAAAACCCGGCGGTTGCCCGCCGGGTTTTCGATTCAATCAGGCAGTGCCTGTTAGAACGAGCGCTGGAAGCGGAGCAGACCGCCGACGCTGTTCTTCTTGTCGGCGCCGGTGAAGTTGACGACGTCGGCACCCGAAACCCAATCATCGTACTTGCCGAAGTGATCCCAATCGACTTCGGCCGTGACCGTGAAGCCGGGAACGATGTCATAGGCGACGTTCGCCGCCACGCCATAGTTCTTGTCCTGATCACCCGACACCTGGAGGTTGAACGAGGTCTTCTCGTTGAACTTGTAGGTGCCGCCGGCCCAAAATGCCCAGTTGCCGCCCCAGATCTTGTAGAAGCCGCGGCCACCAGCCGGGATGGCATAGGTCGGGTCGTTGAGGTTATCGTCGCTGCCATAGCCGAACATGCCGAACAATGACAGTTCGTTGGTGACATTCACGTCCAGGCGAACCTTGCCGGCGACTTCCTCGTAGTTGCTGTCGTAAGCGACGACGCCGGTAATGGCGCCCCAGCCTTGAGTCCACTTCACGCCGCCGACGACATGCGGAACGTAGCTGTCGATGGTGCCGACGACGCCCGAACCTTCTTCGAGCGAGACCACGGCCGAGAAGCCGTTGCCGGCGTCGAAGTAGTACTGGACGACGTTGGTGTCGAAGTCGCCGTAGGGAACCAGCGTATCCTGGATGACGTTGCCGGCATAGCCGATGAACGTATCGAAGGCCGATTCGTCCTTACCAACGCGCAGACCACCGAGCTGGATCCAGGCGAAGTTCAGCGAAACGTTCTTGTTGCCTGCCGCATTGCCGATCGGGTCGCCGCCGGTGGTGAATGCACCGTAACCGTTGCGGTTGCCGAAGTTGAAGCGGGTCTCGGTGTAGGTCTTCAACGTGCCGAGCTCGGTCTCCTGGCCGGTCCAGGTCTTCAGCGTAAAGCGGGTGTTCTTGTAGAAGGTGCTCTGCTCATCGCCGTCCTCATGGTCGAACGACTTGGCGCCGTCGAAGGAACCGACGTCACCAACGCCGATGTCATAGCGGATATAGCCACCGATGCGCAGGCAGGTCTCGGTGCCGGGGATATAGAAGTAGCCCGAACCGTAGACGTCGCAGATCTTGACGTATTCCGCCGGTTCCGGCTCGGCGACGGTCACCGCGTCGGCGGCGCGGGCGCCCGAAACTGCGATCAGGGCCGCAGCTGAGCCGAGAAGAAGGCTCTTGATGTTCATTTTCTGACCTC
>CCNC01000049.1 GCA_000824845.1 Mesorhizobium sp. ORS 3359
CGCGCGAACGCCAGCAGCCTATGGGTAAGCGCGGCAGCCCGTTTGGTAGCACCCTGGGCCGAAGTGATATAGCGGGAGAGATCGTCAATCCGACCTTGCGCCAATCGTACCTTGAGGACATCGAGGCTACCGGATAT
>CCNC01000050.1 GCA_000824845.1 Mesorhizobium sp. ORS 3359
GAACCTTCCCTCTCTTGCAGCTACCTTCAGCGCCGTTTCCGGCACGCCTGCGGCACGGTCCTCTTCTGTGTAGAACAGCGAAAAATGTCTGCCGATGATCTCATCTGCGCTGTAGCCCTTGATGCGGGCTGCGCCGGGATTCCAGCTTTGAATCCTACCTTCCTCGTCGAGCATGAAAATCGCATAATCGACCACGCTCTGAATCAGGCGATCGGCGCTATTGGAAATCTGCAAAGTTATGTCCTTGTTCGGAGAATGATCGTGGCCACCGCCCAGGACAAACGCCCCAGACAGGCCTCGGTTGCGTTCGTTTAATGGTGAGCCTCACAAGGTCCGGCAGTCACGCCGCCTCAGAGCCGGATTTGTGTGGAAAAGGGCGGCCCGCCCGTGCAGCCCGTTGCAAGACGCGGAGCCGGCACACGATTGGGCGAAAGTGCATTCCGGGACCGTTGGGAGCATTAGTTGGATTGCCACGCCAGACGGCGTCATGACGGAGGTTGTATTCAGAGCATCGACTTCTCGTTAGAGCGGCCGCCGCGCTGTCTAGGACTTCTCGTTAGCGGCACGCCGATGCCGGTCAAGCACTTCCTGAAGCAATGTGACTCGTGCCGTAAATGTCCGACTTGTGAGAGAAGCTAGGTCCGGTTGCCGGGACGAACGAATGGCCACTTTTGGGCTCGATCCCGGTCAGGCTGAACGACCGAGATTGGGCGCGAAGCTGCCACTCGTCAAGTTGCGTCCTAGCCATCCATCATCCCCCGCCAATCGCGGCAGCAGAAATATCTCCGCCCCCTCCGGCAACTCCTTGCTCCAGTTTGGCGATAAATCGTCCCTTCAGTCGCCACCGCTATCCCGCGATCGATCCACGGCTCTCTGCCGGAATCCGCTAGGTTGCGGCACAACTCTTTGATGTCCTTGGCTTCGACGTCATGCTCGCCTTGCCGCTGGTGACCGTTGAGCGAGCTCCGAGGATGACCGTCGGCTAGCTGGAGCCGGCCCCTCGCGCCCCTCAATTCTCATCCTCCACTACGAACGACAGCGCGATCAGGTCGTCGAGGTCGATGCCGCCATGGCCGTTGTCCAGCACGTCCGCGACCTTCTGGAAGGCCAGCATGTCATCCATGCTGAGCTTGGCGGCTCTCAGCCTGTCCTGCAGACCCGCTACCCTGGTTTCCAATGTCGTGGTGATCATGCTTGGCTCCTTCATTGTCCAGCGCCGCGTTCCGGAAGCCCAGCATCAGTCAGGAGACCGGCCCGATGAACAGGCCGATCGCCATGCCCACGGCCGCGGCAATGCTCATCCGCTCCGCCTTTGCGGCAACCTTTGCAGGTCCGCAATCGGCCGGGATGAGACTGAGAAGCGAAAGATCGCGATGGTGGAGCGCGCAGTTGTCGTTGGCGGGCAACCGCTCCCGGAAAAGGAACTGGTGCTCGGCAAAGGGCTCGCAGGAACTCAGCCGCATGGGTCACGCCTCCGGCGCCTTGCCGTGTTGTTTGAGAAGCGCCAGCTTGGCCGAGCAGCCAAGCCTGAGCCTGGTCTTGCAGGCCTCGCGGCGGAAGGTGCTCACCGCCTTGAACCACGAAGCGTTCCCGACGATCGGCGGTGGCAGTTTAGGCATTCATAGCGAAGACTCGCGTCCCGAAGCTCATCGGAAATCGACACTGTTCACCTCGGCCCCGTTCTTGTTCGCCCGCCACCTGGGGGCAGATGGCGGGCGATCCAGCCACTGACGATGAAGGGACTGGTTGCTCGTCAGCGCAGCCCTAATGAGATCGCCGGGCTTATGTTTCACGCGAGGGACCAATGCGCCGGTGCATGAGACCTCAGTCCCCATCAGCGGAACCTAATGTTCCTCGCGCGCTTAACGCGACATGAGCAGGCGTGGTCTCGATTTCTTCGACAAATGGCTGGCGGAGCATCTGCCGAACGTGCTGACGGACGATCCCGTCGCGGTGAGCGATCTTGCCGACGAGATGATGAAGGCGGCCGCGCGCGAAGGCATCGCGGCCAGCGAGATCAACGAGGAAGTCGACAGCGTCTTCGAGGTGATCTTCGAGGCGCTGCGCCATCGCGAAGGCAGTCTGGGGGAGGGCGACCAGGCCGTGTTCGAATTGCTTGCAGGCCGCCTGGCAAGGGAAGCCGGCATCACCGAGGCTCAGGCCGGCGAGCTGATCGAGACGATCGGGACCGACTGGGATGCCCTGCTTCGTGAGGCGCATTTTCTGAAAGAGCGGGGCGAATGAGCGAACGTGGCGCGGCGTTCTTTGGCCGCTGGATCACCGATAATGTAATGCGCGGCAAGGTCGGCGCGGACATCGTCTCGGTGGCCGAGCTGACGAGCAAGCTGTTCGCCGATGCCAGGGCAGCGGGCATCTCCGAGGAAGAGATCGAGGAGGAGATCGGAAGCGCATACGAAGCGATCCTGGCGGCGATCGTCGGCTCCGGGAAAACCGACGGAGCCTGAGCATCGCACGGCCGTCCGTGTCGCTTCCGGACGGAAAACCGCTCACGCTTTTCCTGGAATTGCGCCAGACGCAGGCGCCGAACATTGGCGCTGGCCATCAGGAACATTAGCGCGCCCTGAAGGTTCTCTCAGAGAAGTCCCTCGCATCCTGGGTTGGAGCCATGGCCGAGCTGGCATTTGCTTTCGTGTATTATTCCGGGCTGACCGGCCATGACATGGTGGGCGCCGTGGTGTCCTTGATGGCGGGCCTGCTGCTCTACAACGTCATGCGCGAAGACCGGCCAACCCGGTAAACCATCCGTCCGGGAGCGGCCCTGCCCGAGAGGGGAGGAGCATACGAGCCTCGCCTGGCTGGTGACGTTTCGGGCGCGCCCTATCCGGAGGAACATTAGTGCGCGCTAATTGTTGATCCTCCACAGGAGGACATGCCATGCACAGCATTATCTATATCGTCGGCCTCGTCGTCGTCATTCTCGCCGTTCTGAGCTTCTTCGGGCTCAGGCGGTAGGCGGCAACACCGGCGGGGTCAGCGCGGTATAGCTACGGCCCCGCGGGCCGCCCGCTCACTATCCTCCCGCCAACCTCGGCAGCAGGAAAATCTCCGCCCCCTCGGGCAGCTCCTTGCTCCACGTATCCCGGTAAATCGTGCCGTCGATCGCCACCGCGATGCCGCGGTCGATCCAAGGCTCTATTCCGGGATACTGTTCCGCCAGCTTGCGGAACAGCTCCCTGATGTCCTTGGCCTCGATCTCGTGCCTGGCCTTGCCTCCGGCGACGGCGCTGAGCGAACCCCAGAGGGTGACCTCCACCATTAGGGATAACTCCCACAGCGCAGCGTGGTGAGACGAAAGCTGCTGCGCACCTTTCGCACCTTTTTCGTTTGCCGCAATTCCGGACGGAAAACCGCTGACACTTTTCCTGGAATTGCTCTTAGCCTTCCCGTTCCGCGTCCAGCGCCGCGAGAATGCGCGGCGGCGACATCGGGATGTGGGTCATGCGCACCCCCACCGCGTTCGACACCGCGTTGGCGATCGCTGCCAGCGGCGGCACGATCGAGGTTTCGCCAACGCCGCGCACGCCATAGGGGTGGTTGGGGTTGGGGATTTCCAGGATCTGCGTGTCGATCATCGGCAGGTCGGAGCAGACCGGGATGCGGTAGTCGAGGAAGCCCGCATTCTGCAGCCGCCCGTCCTTGCCGTAGATATACTCCTCGTTGAGCGCCCAGCCGATGCCTTGCGCCGCACCGCCCTGGTACTGGCCCTCGACATAGGTCGGGTGCACCGCCTTGCCGGCATCCTGCACCACCGTGTAGCGGATCACCCGGGTCGAGCCGGTCTCGGGGTCGACCTCGACATCGCAGATATGCGTGGCGAAGGAGACGCCGGCGCCGTCGGCCACCAGCTCGCTATGGCCGGCGATCGGCCCGCCGGTCGTGCCGGACTTGGCCGCGATGTCCTTCAGCGACAGCGGCGAGAGGTTGCCGTATTTCTCGCCCTTGGCGATGGCATGGCCCTTTTCCCAGTGGACGTCGTCCACGGGCACGTCCCACATCTGCGCGGCGCGCTCGCGCAGGATCTTGATCGCGTTGCGCGCGGCCGAGATCGTCGCCATCGAGGAGGAGAAGGTGCCGCGGCTGCCGTCGGTCATGTCGTTGTAGCCGAGCGAGGAGGTGTCGGCGACGATCGCCTTCACGTGGCTGTAGTCGATGCCGAGCTCTTCCGCCGCCACCAGCGACAGCGAGGCGCGCGAGCCGCCGACATCCACCGTGCCCACGGCCAGCGACACCGAGCCGTCCATGCCGATGTTCAGGTCCGTGCAGGTCTGGCCGCCGAAGTTGAACCAGAAGCCGCAGGCCATGCCGCGCCCCTGGTTTTCCTTCAGCGGCGCCTTCATGTGCGGATGGTGCTTCACCGCCTCCAGCGTCGGCCCGATGCCGATCGGCCCGTAGACCGGGCCGTAGGAGGCGCGGGTGCCTTCCTGCGCGGCATTCTTGATGCGGAAGTCCACCGCATCCATGCCGATCTCCTTGGCGAGCTCGTCGACCGCGCTTTCCACCGCGAAGGCCGCCATCGGCGCCGAGGGCGCGCGATAGGCCGCGGTCTTCGGCCGGTTGACCAGCACCTCGTAGCCGACGGTCTTGACGTTCTCGAGCTTGTAGCAGGCGAAGGCCGTCATCGCGCCGATCTCGGCCCAGGAGCCGGCATAGGGACCGGAACTGTAGCGCAGCGTCGCTTCCGCGGCGGTGATCGTGCCGTCCTTCCTGGCGCCGATCTTCACGTCGATCGAGGTGGCGCTGGTCGGGCCCGAGGCGCGAAACACCTCGTCGCGGGTCATCACCAGCTTCACCGGACGGCCGGCCTTGCGCGACAGGGCAAGCGCCACCGGCTCGGCCCACACATGGGTCTTGCCGCCGAAGCCGCCGCCGATCTCCGACGAGGTGACGCGCAGCTTCGAGGCTTCGAGCCCGAGCAGCTGGGCGCAATGCTGGCGGTAGACGAAATGGCCCTGTGTACACACCCAGAGGTCCGCCGTGCCGTCGGCATTGACGCTCGCCACGCAGGCATGCGGCTCGATATACCCCTGATGCGTCTGCTCGGTCTTGAAGGAGCGCTCGACGACGAAGTCGGCCTCGGCGAAACCCTTATGCACGTCGCCATGGCCGAACTGCGTGCGCTTGGTGATGTTGGAAGGCTTGGCCGGCTTTTCCTCGAGGCCTTCGGTGAAGACCTGGTCGTTGATCAGCGGCGCGTGGTGGTGCGCGGCCTCGTCGACATCGGTGACATGCGGCAGCACCTCATACTCGACCTCGATCAGCTTCAGCGCCTGGCGGGCGATGCGGGCGTCGATCGCCGCCACCGCGGCCACCGCATGGCCGTCATAGAGCGCCTTCTTGCGCGCCATGCAATTGTCGAGGATGTCGTACATGGCGGCATCGCCGTCGGTGAGGTCCGGCAGGTCCTTCGCCGTGATCACCGCCTTCACGCCGGCGAGCTTTTCCGCCTTGGACGTGTCGATGCTCTTGATCACCGCATGGGCATGCGGGCTGCGCAGCACGCGGCCCACCAGCTGTCCAGCCATGTTGAAGTCGGCGCCATAGCGGGCGCGTCCGGTCACCTTGTCGATACCGTCGGGGCGGATCGGGCGCGTGCCGACGGAAGCGAACTGGCGTCCTGAAAAGCGCGGATCGAAATTCATGGATCAGGCTCCCTTCATCACGTTCGCCGCGTCCTGGACGGCGCGCACGATCTTGTCATAGCCGGTGCAGCGGCACAGGTTCCCAGCGAGGCCGAAGCGGATTTCCTCCTCGGTGGGCGAGGGGTTCTTCTCCAGAAGGTCCTTGGCCGCGATCAGGAAGCCCGGCGTGCAGACGCCGCATTGCAGCGCCGCATGCTCCAGGAACTTCTGCTGCAGCGGGTGCAGCTGGTCGCCATGCGCCATGCCTTCGATGGTCTCGACCTTGCGGCCTTCCGCTTCCGCGCCCAGCACCAGGCAGGAGCAGACCAGGCGGCCGTCGACGATGACGCTGCAGGCACCGCAGTCGCCGGTGCCGCAGCCTTCCTTGGCGCCGGTCAGGCCGAGACGGTCGCGCAGCACTTCGAGCAGCGTCTCGTCGGGCTGGCAGAGATATTCCACGGCATCGCCGTTGATCGTGGTTGATACAGCTACACCGGCCATTATTTGCCTCCCGCACGCTTGTAGGCGATAGCGGCGGCCCTTTGCGCCAGCACGCCCGCAACTTTTCGTCTGAATTCGATGGTGCCGCGCTTGTCGTCGATCGGCCGGCAGGCGCCGGAGCAGATCTTCGCCAGCCGCTCCAGCGTCGCTTCGTCGAGCTTCGAGCCGACCAGCACCTGGCCCGCTTCCTCGACCAGCAGCACGGTCGGTGCAGCGGCGCCCAGCGCCACGCGCGCGGTCTTGATCGCGCCGTGATCGTCCAGCGTCAGGTTGACGCCGGCGCTCACCACCGCGATGTCCATCTCGGTGCGCGGAATGAAGCGCAGATAGGCATCGCCCGCATGCTCGGGGCGCTTGTCGAGCAGGATCGCCTCGATGATCTCGCCCTTGGCGAGAGAGGTGCGGCCCGGCCCGGTGGGAACGGTTTCCACCGCAATGGTGCGCTTGCCCGAAGGCCCGGCGACCACCGCCTTGGCGCCGGCCGCGACCAGCGCCGGCACGCTGTCGGCGGCGGGCGAGGCGTTGCAGAGATTGCCGGTGATGGTGCAGCGGCCCTGCACCTGCTTGGAGCCGATCAGGTTCGCGGCCTCGACCACGCCCGGCCAGGCCTTGCGCACCGCCTTGTTCTCGCCCAGCACCGCGCAGGGCACGGCGGCGCCGATGCGGAATCCGTCAGCCGTTTCCGTGATGTCGCCCAGGCCGCCTATGCGCTTGATGTCGACGATCAGCTCGGGCTCGATGAAGCCGCCCTTCATCCTCACCAGCAAGTCGCTGCCTCCGGCCAGGATGGCGGCCGGTCCTACCGCCTTGGCGAGCTCGCCAACGGCATCTTCTATTGAAAGCGGACGTATGTAACGCATCGTCTCCCCTTGGTGATCGCTTTGTCAGCGACCGTTATAAAGCGTCTGGTTATAATGGCCATCCCGTTCATGCATGTCCGGGTTGGGCCAGAGCCATGCTCCAGATGCGCCCAGAGGCCGGGCCAGGGCCAGTTCCTTCTCCCCGTCTCTATACGGGGAGAAGGTGCCCGAAGGGCGGATGAGGGGCGGCGCCGGCGTTGGTCATTGCCCCGTCTCCGCCACAAACCGCAAAACTGTTATTCGCCTCAATCGACCGCCGTTCCCGACGTCCATACCGGCTCGAACGACACGTTACGCAACCCGGCCTTGCGCACCCGCTCGACGAATACGTCATTGACGAAGATCGGCGAAGCCCGCATCGGCAGCCTGAACACTTCCGCCGTCCCGATCTTCTCCGTGTCGAAGGCGTAGCGCTCGATCGCCAATATGTCGCCGTCGTCGAACCGCACGATTTGCGAGCGCGCCTCGTCCAGCGCGTCGATCACATGGGTGACGTTGAGCAGCCAGACCTCCTCGCCGCGCAGCGCGACAAGCTCGCCATAGGGGCGCAACCCCGCCGCCAGCGCCTCGACGGCCGGCCGGCGCAACAGCGGCGCATGCTCGCCGAGCCAGGGGAAATCGGAATAGACCCGCTCGCCTTCCTCGACGCGCCGCATCACCGGCGGCTCCCAGCCCTTGAGCGAGCGTCCGTCGAGGCTGAAGAATTCCTCGTAGGCGTCGTCATCGGCCGGCAGCATCCATTCCTGCCCCTCCGACACGGCTAATTTATGGATGGTCGTCATCGCCCGATGGCTCCGCTGGTCGAGGATCGCGGCTCCAGGCGGTTCGCCAAGCGCGCGCGGGCAACATGCACCGGCCCCGCGCGCCGTTCAAGGAAGCTCAGCCGCGCAGCAGGCGAAGCCGGATCAGGCTCTCGGCGCAGGATATGATCGCCTCCTCGCGCGAGCGGGGCGTCCAGCCCAGCAGGCGCTCGGCCTTCCTGCCCGTCGCGCTCATGTCGTAGTGGAGCAGCGGCACCACGCCCTTGAGCTGCGCGTTGGTTTCGGCGGCGATGCGCACCTGCTCGTCGGGCCATACCTGCGTCGACACCTTCTCGGCGGCCTTGCCCAGCCGCTGCCGCAGCAGTTCGGCGATCTCGACCATCCACATGCTTTCGCCCACGGTCGCGAGGAAGCGTTCGCCCTTGGCGGCCGGATCGGTCATGGCGCGCAGATGCAGGTCCGCCACGTCGCGCACGTCGACTGAGCAGGAACTGACATTGAGGCAGCCCGGCTGCCCCTCCAGCATGTTGGCGATCAGCCTGATCGAATGCGAATAGTCGGCGCCCAGCACCGGCCCATAGACGGCGACCGGATTGACCGCCGCCAGTTCCAGCCCGTTGCCTTCACGCTCCACTAAATCCCAGGCGGCGCGCTCGGCGAGCGTCTTCGATTTCTGGTAGGGCGCGACATTGCCAGTCAGGTCGCTCCAGTCGGTCTCGTCGAAGGGCCGCCGGTGGTCCGGCTTGTGGCCGACGCCGATCGCGCCGAAGGCCGATGTCAGCACCACGCGCTTGACGCCCGCGTCGCGCGCGGCCCTGAGCACCCGAAAATTGCCGTTCACGGCGGGTTCGATCCAATCCTGCTCGCTGGTCTGATCGCCGGAAGGCGTCGGCGAGGCGCCATGCATCACATAGTCGCATCCGGCCGCCGCTTCCGCCCATCCGCGGTCGTCGGTGAGATCGGCGATGACGAAGGAGAGGCGGTTTCCCGCATCGACGCCGCCGACCTTGAGATGTGCGCGCACCTCCGCTTCCCGCGTTGGCGAGCGGATGGTCGTGCGCACGCGGTAGCCCGCCTTCAGCAGCGCCAGCATGCAATGTTGCGCGATGAAGCCGGTGCCGCCGGTCACCAGGACTTGTTTGTCGGTCATTTGATGCCTCTGGGGTCTGGAGTGGAGCGCCGCGTTGGATGGCGGGCGTTGGATTGGCGCTAGGTAGGACGGGGCTTCTGTACTGTGAATGCTTGAAAATACGCGTTTCCTGCGCGAGAGTACGGAAATGACCGTTGATCCCTTCTCCGATGTTCTCACGCTCACCAATGCCGAGGCGGTCGTCACGGGCGGCTTCACCGCCGGCGGTCCGTGGGCGATCAGCTTCCCCGGACGCGACAAGATCAAGTTCTTCGCCGTGGTGAAGGGCAGCTGCTGGGTCACCCTCGAAGGCGAGCCAGAACCCTTCCGCTTCGAGACCGGCGATGTCGGGCTGCTGGCGGCGCGGCGCGGCTTCGTGCTCGCCAGCGACCCAAGCGTTCCACCGGTCGACGCAATGAGCCTGTTTTCCGGCGCCGGCCGCACGCTGGCGACGCTGGGCGACGGGTCGGAATTCGCCCATATCGGCGGCCATGTCCTGCTCGATCCGGCGCGCGGCGGGCTGCTGGCGGATCTATTGCCGCCATGGATCCACACGCGGGCGGCGTCGCCACAGGCGGCGATCTTCCGCTGGCTGCTCGACCGGCTGATCGAGGAGAGGGACGCCGGCCAGCCGGGCGCTGAGCTCGCCTCGGCGCAGCTGACGCAACTGCTTTTCATCGAGATCCTGCGCTCGCATCTCGACAAAGCGAGCCTGATGCCCGCCGGCTGGCTCAAGGCGCTGGCCGAGCCGCGCATCGCGCCGGCGCTGCGCCTGATGCATGGCGATCCGGCCCGCGCCTGGCACCTGGAGGAACTGGCGAAAGCCTGCGCCATGTCGCGCACCTCGTTCGCCGTCCATTTCAGGACGGTCGCCGGCGTCGCGCCGCTGGCCTATCTGACCGAATGGCGCATGCGCCTTGCCGAGCGCGCCTTGCGCGAGGAGCGGACGCCCGTGGCCGTCGTCGCCCGCACGCTCGGCTACACCTCCGAAAGCGCCTTCAGCAACGCCTTCAAACGCGTCAACGGCAAGTCGCCGATGGCGTATCGGGCATCGCTGAACGGCCGGAAGAGCTTCGGCCAGCCTTTGCCGGGCAAGGGTGCCGATGCCCTGTCGGCCTGACGGCGTTTGGGCCAGATCCATTTGATCGCCGGGAAGGCAAGGGCCCCGCCGGCGCGGGCGGACCACGCTACGGCCGGCGCCGGCAAATATTGTTATAACGGCCTGCGGCCTGTAAGAGCGGGCATGACCTCGCTCTCCCGTCTCGCCGCGCTCGTCCTCCTGGCCGTCATCACCTTCGCAACGCTCTCGCCCATACAGTTGCGGCCGCATCTGGGCGACGCCAACGTGGAACGCGCCTTGGCCTACGTCCTGCTGGGGGTGGCCCTGGCGCTCGGCTTCCCATCCCGCGTGACGCAGACCGTGCTGTTCGTTTGCGCGGTGGCCGGCGTTCTCGAGTTCCTGCAGCTGTTCGACCCTGGCCGGCATGCGCGGGTTCTCGACGGCCTGCTCAAGGCGGCGGCGGGTGTCGTGGGGATCATCCTGGGGCGCTTCGTCATCGCGTGGGTAAGCCGCGCCGCCGAGCGCCGCTAAACCGCTGTCTCGCGCCAGAGTGGTGTTGCGACCTCATGCGCGTCGTATTCAGAGGGCTCGCAGCAAGCATTTCCGCATAAGCTGCGGCCGAACGATGGACGATCCCGGAAGCAGATGGCCAAGAAGTTCGCATTTCTCCTGGTGCGCGATTTCACGCTCTCGCCGCTGTCGCTGTTCATCGACACGCTGAGGCTCGCCGGCGACGAGGGCGACCGCAGCCGCCGGGTCGAGTTCGACTGGGAGATCGTCGGCGAGCGCGGCCTGCCGATCCGCGCCAGCTGCGGCGTCGAATTGCTGCCGACCAAGGCGATCGGCAATCCGGAGGATTTCGACAATGTCGTGGTGGTCGGCGGCCTGCTCGATACCAGCCGCAGGCTAAGTTCGGAAAAGGAGGCGTTCCTGATGCGCGCCGCCGAAAAGGGCGTGCCGCTCACCGCGCTCTGCACCGGCAGCTTCGTTTTGGCGCGCTACGGCCTGCTCGACGGTTACAGCGCCGCGGTCAGCTGGTTCCACATCAAGGATTTCCGCGCCGAGTTCCCCGATGTGAGCGCGCATGCCGACAGCCTCTATTCCGTCGACAGGGGCCGCGCCACCTGCGCCGGCGGCACCGGTGCCGCCGACCTCGCCGGCTATTTCGTCTCGCAATTCATCGGCCAGAAGGCGGCCGAGAAGGCGGCCAAGATCCTGGTGCTCGACCGCATCCGTTCCAGCCGCGACGTGCAGCCGGTCGGCGACCTCTTCCCAGCGGCGGCCAGCCGCGCGGTGAAGCGGGCGCTGCTCCTGATGGAAAGCAATTTGCAGGAAACGCTCTCGGTCGCCGAGATCGCCGCCAGGATGAACTGCTCGCGCCGCCAGCTCGAACGCCTGTTCGGCGCCGAGCTCGGCATCGGCCCGATGGCAGCCTATCTGGCGCTGCGCGTGCATTACGCCAAATCGCTGCTGGAAGGCAGCGACCTCGCCATCGGCGAGATCGCCTATCGCTGCGGCTTCCCCAATGCCGGCCATTTCAGCCGCGTCTTCCGCCAGCAGACCGGCATCACGCCGACCCATCTCAGGCACCCGAACCGGGCGGCGGCGAATGACGTCGCCAGGTAGCGGTCCCTGTGCGCGACATCGGCAGGGCGGTCAACTCTGCCGAGTCCACGCCAACGGCCGGCTACTACGTTACCGCGATCACCTTTCCCGCCGCATCGAGGCGACAGAGGACTTTCGCTTGCCGCACCTGGATGCCACCTCGGAGCGCATAGTTTATCCGCACCTCGATCGGCGCCGCCTGACCGGCTTTGCGTTGGCGCATCGGACCGGCGCTGACCGCGTATACGCGCACGGCCCCAAGGGGCCTCGCGGCCGCCACGATCGCCGCACGGCACGCGCTCACGACTTTGGGCGGCGTGCCCGGCGTCGCTTTCAGCAGGGGCGCAAAGGGATAGCCCGCCGCAAACCGCCCGCCGCCACCTGTACGGGAAGGCTTGAGGACGGATGGCAGGCTGATCGCGGTTTTTCCGCTTGTCGCAGAGAAAGCGGTGGGGTCGTCGGGGGGCGCGGCGTCCGTGGTGCCTGACGTGGCGGTCCCTGTCGAAACGCCTGCGCTTGCGCCGCCTGGAGAAGCACTGCCAACCGAAACGCCCGCGCCGACTGACCCTGTGTCAGCGTTCGCGGACGCGCCGACACTCGTCCCGCCTGCGCTCACTGACGCACCAACGCTCACGCCTCCTGTGCCCGCGGACGCGCCAACACTTGCGCCGCCCGCACCGCCGACACTTGCCCCCACCCCTGCGGAAACACCTTGCGATCCGGCGCCCACTCCAGCGCCAACGCCAACGCCGCCGATCTTGCCGCCACCACCGATATCAAGGGCCGCCGCCGGTCCGGTAGCGACTGCGATCATCATGGCGACTGCCACGTATTTGCCCATTTCGGGACCCTCCTGCGGCATGCGTTCGTGTTAACCCAATTGTGTTCCTGGCGATGGTCATTGAGGTGGGAGCGGCAGCAAGGCGTCGGGGAGCCTAATCGTCGTCGCCGCCAGATCCCGTTTCGGTGATCCTGCCATTTTCGCTTTGCTTTTGCCCTGCAAGCCTGTTTGACCGACAAGTTTGCCATCCTGGCCGGTAAGGGAAACTGCGGAGGAACGCGTGCTGGGCGCGCGCTCTATTTGTGCTGTGCGACGCGCACCTTGCGCGTTGACCAGGTCGATCGCCTTTCGCGCAGCGGTAAGGGCAACGGACATATCGATCAGTTTTTGACGCGCTTGCTCCAATGCTGCGCTCAAGTCGGCGGATGCCTGCTTTGCCGCGTCTCTTTCCCGACGGGCACCGTCGAGATCGCTTGCGGCCGAAACCGCGTGGGCACGTTCCAGGTCCAATGCTTCGTTGGCATGCTTTGCGGCAGCGACCGCCAGCTGGAGGTCGGTGGCTCGCTCGGCCACGGCCAAATCTGCGCGCTTCTTTTCGGCATCGGCGGCCTGGCGGGCCATGGCGAGTTCTTGCTCGGATTGCTCGACCTTGTGCCGCTCATCGGCGAGCGATTGGTTCGCCTCGGCCAGGGACGCTTCCATGGCGTTGCGTGCTTCGTTCGAGGAAATGGCTTGTGCTTTCAGGCCTTCGATGACGCGCTGCGCCGCCTCCAGATCGAGTTTGAGGGCCTCGTTGCTCTGGTTCGCCTCATTCAAGGCTTTTGCTTGCTCCGCGGAAGTACCGGCCAACACCTTTGCCTGCGCGCTCGCCTTACGCTCGGCGTGCTGGCTTAGGTCCAACTGGGCCTTTGTCGACGCCAGTTCACTCCGCGCCGCAACGATCTGCTGCTGCATTTCGGCGCCATTGTCTGCGGGAGATATCGCCGCCAGGAGGAGGATGCATACCGGAACGGCGCTCCACCTCCAGTGGCGCATGCTGAAGCGAACCCATGCCGGGCGCGTGTCGAACTCCTCGTAAGATCCATGTGTGAGTGTCACTGGCCAGGGTCCTCTGTTTGCTAGGCACTCCTCGCGGTGCTTAAGAAACACGTCACTGTGACTGCGCGTGCGTAGATTGAGATTCTTCCTTGTAGCAGTATGCCTCAAGTTGAAGTGAATAAACAACCGTGAAAAAATTGCCTTGTTTAGAATCGTTTCGCCATTTTATACCGGATACGTCTTCCGACGTACTTAGCATCATCCAAATGGACTAGATGTCGAGCGTGGCCGTTCCGATGTGGAACTTGTCGACGGCCGTTGACCAGCGTCGGACGCTCAAAGCGAGATCATGCTTCGCATTCACGTGCTGGTCGCCTCGCATGCCCGGCGTGGCCGATTGCGCCGGCGCGGAAACCAACCGTAGCTTCGTGAAGCGCGGCCGTTGCGCCGCTATTCAACCATCTAAGTCGCCTCGGAGAGCCATGCCGCATTATCCCGACGCCATGCCCGGATCGAAAGCCCTGTTCGAGCGCGCCAGGAAGGTGATGCCGGGCGGCAATACGCGCACCACGGTCTTTGTCGACCCGTTCCCGATCTATGCCGAACGCGGGGAGGGGTGCCGGGTCTGGGATGTCGACGGCAATGTCTATTACGACTGCATCAACAACTTCACCGCGATGATCCATGGCTATGCCCATCCCGACGTCACCGCGGCCGTGGCCGGTCAGCTGCCGCTCGGCACCGCCTTCGGCGCCCCGACGCTGAGCGAGATCGAGCTCGCCGAGCTGCTGGTCGAGCGGCTGCCCTCGGTCGATCAGGTCCGCTTCACCAACTCCGGCACGGAGGGCGTGATGATGGCGATCAAGGCTGCGCGCGCCTTCACGTTGCGGCCGAAGATCGTCAAGATCGAGGGGGCCTATCACGGCTCCTATGATTTCGCCGAAGTGAGCCTGGATTCCTCGCCGGCCAATTGGGGCGACCTGCCGAGGTCGACGCCCTATGCCCGGGGCACGCCGCGCGGCGTGCTGGACGACGTGATCGCCGTGCCCTTCAACGACACCGAGGCCTTGCGCGCCGTCTTTGCCGCCGAGGGCGACGGCATCGCGGCCGTGCTGATCGACCCGATGCCCAACCGCGCCGGCCTCATTCCGGCGCGCCGGGACTACCTTCAGGCCATGGTCGAGATCGCCCATGCGGCGGGCGCGCTGGTCATCTTCGACGAGGTCATCTCGTTTCGCCTGGGATGGTCCGGCGCGCAAGGCTTGTGGGGCATCGAGCCCGACCTGACGGCGCTCGGAAAAATCATCGGCGGCGGTTTTCCGGTCGGCGCGGTGGGCGGGCGCGCCGATGTCATGGCGGTGTTCGATCCGACCGCCGGCAAGCCGGCGCTTCCGCATGGCGGCACCTTCACCGCCAATCCGGTGACGATGCGCGCCAGCCATGCCTCGATGCAGGCGCTGACGAAGGAGAGCTTCGCCCATCTCGATCGTCTCGGCGCGTTCCTGCGCGACGGGATCACCGCCTCGTTCGAAAAGCACGGTCTTGCCGGCCAATGCGTCGGCCTCGGCTCGCTGTTCAAGGTTCATTTCACGTCGCATCCGGTCACGGATTACCGGTCCGTCTATCCAGGCCAGGCCGAGCGTGCGAAGTCCGACGCCTTCCACAAGGGCCTGCTCGGCCGCGGCGTGCTCTCCGCCAGCTACGGCCTGTTCGCGCTGTCGACGCCGATGACCGAGGCGGATGCCGGCGCCATCCTTCAAGCGATCGACGAGACCCTTGGCGACATCGCCGCGCAATTCTGAAAGCGGGCCCCAGATGACAGCTTCTCCTCATGTCGTGGTGATCGGCGCGGGCACGCTGGGCATGTGCACGGTGCTCGACCTCGTCGAGCAGGGCGCGCACGTCACGGTGCTCGAAGCGCAGTCGATTGCGTCGGGGTCGAGCGGCCGGTCGGTCGGGGTCGTCGGATCGCAGCTGACCGATCCGTTCGAGATCATGCTGCGCGTCCATTCGCTGCGCCGCTTCCGCCAATGGGAGGGCGAGGGGCTTCGCTTCAACCATATCGGCTATCTGCGGCTGGCGCGCACGCAAGCGCAGATGGCGCTGTTCGCGAGATCGGTCGAGATCCAGGGCGAGGCGGGCTTAAGGTCGCGCCTGGTCCGCGCCAACGAGCTCCGGGACCTCGTGCCCCATATCAATCCCGATGGCCTCGAAGGCGGATTGTTCGGACCCGACAACGGCTTCCTCGATCCGCACGAGATGTGCAATTTCCTGGCCGGTATCGTGCGCGCCAAAGGTGGCGAGATTCGCCAGTTCCGCAAGCTGCTCGGCGTAGAACGGCGGCCGGGCGGCTACAGGCTGGAGACCAGTCATGGCCCGGTAGACGCCGACGCCGTGGTCAATGCCGGTGGCGCCTGGGCGCCGCAGGTCGCAGCACTTTTCGGCCAGCGCCTGCACATCTGGCCAGAGCGCCACGAAGCTGTCGTCATCCATCTCGACGAGCCGCTCGGCTACACTATGCCGATGGTGATGGACCTGGTGAACGGCGAAGGCAGCGGCCTCAATTTCCGCCACGAAAAACCGGGCGAACTGATCGCCGAGATCCACAAGGTGAAGTCGATCGCGCCGGAAGATCCCGACAATTACAACGACCAGTGCGAGGAGCAGTCGAAGGTCGATCTGGCGGAACTGCTTCTGGAGCGCGTGCCCGACCTGCCGGGGGCCAGGCTCGGCCGCGGCTGGGCCGGCCTTTATCCGGTGACGGCCGACCATCGCCCCTTTGTCGGGCCGATCGATGCCTCGGAGCCCACACTGATCACCGCCGCCGGCGCCGGCGGCTACGGCATCCAGCTCGGCCCGGTCATCGGCCAGATCGCCGCCGACTGGGTGCTTCACGGCGCGCCGGTTTCGGTACCTGGTTCGCAGAGCCTCGCGCCATCGGCCGAGCGCAACATTCCCGGCCACTGACCGATGTGTTTGGACGAGGCCGAACGTCTAAGATGCGACCGTTCGCGTTAACCATCAATTAACTATCCGGTCGCCTTCAATAGTGTTCTGGGGGATACTTGAGTCTGGCCGCGAGCGATGGTCTCGCGACGCCAGAATGAGAAAAGAAGCGGCGCCATCGCCGCCATCTGCCGGGGAGGCGCCCAGCATCTTTGATGAGGAGCGCCGGCATGAACATAGAGGAAGCAGTCACTGCGGCGACGGCGGGGTCGGGAGCGCTTCTCTCCTGTCTCGGCCAACCGGTCGTGGCCTATCACGTCACGGCCATCATGCGCGAAACCGACAGGAGTCATGCACGGCAGATGCAACTCGCTCTATTGCGGCGAAGCATCGAGGCGCTGGTCGACGACGGCCTCGAAGACATCGAGGCCGAACGTTTCGCATCGCAGTTCAGCGGCCGCGTCGGCTCGGCCTGGGATCGTCTGCATCCGGCCGGTGACATGTCGCACTGATCTTTGGACGGTGGCCCTCCATCGCCGGCCATAGGGAACAACCCCGGGATGAGGTAGACTGCCGCTTACGTCCGGGCTGACGTTCATCGAACGGGGGCAATGCGATGCAGGCGATACCGATAGCGCATCCAGCGGAGCAACCTGCCGCGATCTCGATACCCTCGCTAGGCGGCTATCCGACCGCCGTCTTGTGCTGGCTGCTTTCGGCCGGCGTCTATATTGCGGCCAAATGGGTCGCGCCGGAAATGCCGCCTTGGGGTCTCTGCTTCTGGCGGCTCTTGCTCGCCTGCGCCATCCTGTTGCCGATCGTGCACCGCCATCACGGCGCCATGCTGGCGCTTCTCAAATCCCGGCCGCTGGAGATCGTCGCCGTCGGCGCGATCGGCCTGACATTTTGCCAGGGCATGATCTACCGTGGACTGAACGACACCGACGCGACCACGGCCGGCATCATCATGGCGATGTCGCCGATCATGACCATGGTGCTCGCGCGCCTCGTGCTGGGCGAACCGCTCGGCCTCTGGAAAGCGCTCGGCGCGGTTGCGGCACTTGCCGGCATGCTGGTCATCGTCGCGCATGGCAATATCGGCGCGCTGGTGCAACTGCGCTTCAACATCGGCGAATTGTGGATCGTCGGCAGCGCCTTCTGCTGGGCGCTGTACACGGTGCTGCTGCGCCGCTCCAAATTCGGCCTCGAGCTGCTGCCGTTGGTGGTCCTCCTGCTCGGCGCCGGCGCGCTGGTGGCGCTGCCGTTCCATCTCTGGGAGATATTCAACGACGAGCGCTCCGCCCTGAATGGCAATGGCCTGCTCGCGCTCGCTTATCTGGCCGGCCCCGGCGGCGCGCTGATGTATTATCTCTACAACAAAAGCGTCGAGACGTTGGGCGCCAGCCGGGCAAGCATGCTGCTCTATCTGCAGACGCTGTTCGTCGCCATCCTCGCCTATCTGCTGCTCGGCGAGAGCCTGCATGACTACGACCTGGTCGGCGCGGCATTCATCGTCGTCGGTGTCGTGCTGGCAACGGTCATCAAGCCAAGGGTGGTTCCATCCAAGGCGTGAGCAGGCCCCAAAGCAGCTCGCTTAACATATGTGGATGTCTCCGCCGCCAAGTCGATCTATCGCCTTGGCGGGGCGGAGAGAATCGACATGGACTGCTTCACCAGGCTCGAAGCGTTGATCGACACCGGCAGCGCCGACGCGGTCGAGGAAGCTCGCGCTCTGCTCAAGCATCTCGCTGCCGGCTCACGCGCCGCTTTCGACGCGGCCGACGAATTCCTGATCGAGTTGATGACCTTGGCCTTCCTGGTCGAGGCCGGCCTGGAAGCCTTTCACAACCCGGCGCGGCGCCTTGCGCGCCTCAGGCTCTCACGATTGAAGCTGCTGCTGCCTTGAACCGCCAAGCTTTCCTAAATTAGCCATTTTTGCTATTGGCTGCCCTTCGCAGCGGCGGCCTCGGCCGAAGGGGACCATGGCGATCGACAAGCGCGTGAACGCATGAACGGCTCTCAGCACAGGCTGGAGTTGCGCGTGCTTGGCGATTTTCAGGTGACGGGCGACGGCAAGCCGCTTGACCTGCCGCCGTCGCGCAAGACGCGGGCGCTGCTTGCCTACCTCGCCGTCACCGCCAGGCAGCATCAGCGCGAGCGGTTATGCGAGATATTCTGGGACATTCCCGACGACCCGCGCGGCGCCTTGCGCTGGAGCCTCTCCAAGATCCGCCAGGTGCTGGGCGCCGACGAGAAAACTCTCCTCGCCGATCGCAACGCTGTCGCGCTCACCATCGCGACTGACTATGCGCAGCTGGCGCCGCTGGTGAAGGCTGACCTTTCCTCACACTCGACCGAGGAGCTTGAAGCCGTCCTGGCCTCGATCCGCGGCGGCTTTCTCGCCGACCTCTCGCTCGAACGATGCTTCGAATACGAGTCCTGGCGGCAGGCGATCGCCAGCGAAGTGGAGATCGTCGAGCTCGGCATCCTGCGCGAGCTGGTTGAGCGTCTGGCCGATGAGCCGCGACGGGCGCTGCCCTTCGCGCAGCGGCTGCGCCGCCTCGTGCCCGATGATGCGCGGCTCGTTGCCGAGACAGAGGCGCTGGAGGACAAGGTCCGGTCGGCCGCCGCTCAAGCCACGAGCCGCGCGCCCCAGTCTGGCGCTGCGCGACCGGCGCAGGCGCCGTCGAAACCCGCCGCGTCGGCGCAGGATCCCGGCCGCGCCGTGCAATTCTGCCGGGCGCTCGACGGCACCAGGCTGGCCTATGCCAGCACCGGCAGCGGCCAGGCGATCCTGCGCGCCGCGCACTGGATGTCGCATCTCACCTTCGACTGGGACAGCCCGATCTGGCGGCACTGGATGCGCGAACTGTCGCGCCACAACCGGCTGGTGCGCTATGACGAGCGTTGCAACGGCCTTTCGCAGCGCCATGTCATCGACATCTCGTTCGAGACCATGGTGTCCGACCTCGAATGCGTGGTCGAGGCGACAGGGCTCGACCGCTTCACATTGCTCGGCCTGTCGCAGAGCTGCGCGGTCTCGATCGCCTACGCCATCCGTCATCCCGAGAAAGTATCGGGCATGATCCTCTATGGCGGTTACGTCAAAGGCTGGCGGGCACGCGGCGACGCCGGCGAGATCGCGACGCGCGAGGCCGTGGCGACGCTGATGCGCGAGAGCTGGGGCAAGCCGAACCCGATGTTCCGCCAGGCCTTCTGCTCCATGTTCATCCCCGGCGCCACCCACGAGCATTTCGCCTGGATGGACGATCTGATGCTGCGTACTGTCTCGCCCGACGATGCCTGGCGCCTGCAGAGCGCCTTTTCAGTGATCGATGTCAGCGATTTGCTGGAGAAGGTGAAGGTGCCGACGCTGGTGCTGCACGCGCGCGACGACAACGTCGCCCCGGTCGAATCCGGGCGCACCATGGCCGCCGGCATTCCCGGCGCGCGTTTCATCGAGCTCGAGAGCCAGAACCACATTCTGCTCGAAGGCGAACCCGCCTTCGAGGAGTTCATAGACCACGTTCGCGCTTTCATCGCCGAGACGGCGGGCAGGTAAGCGGATACGCGAAGTCCTCAACCCTTGGCGAGCGGCACCGTGAAAACCGTCGCGGTGCCGGTGAGGCAAAGCTCGCCGGCTTCGTTGCGCACCGACGTCTCCAGCTTGGTGATCGGCTTGTCGGCGCGCACCTCCTTGACCTCGACGCGGCCGGTGATCAGCTCGCCAACGCCGACCGCCTTGACGAATTTCCACGACACTTCGAGGAACACCGAACCGGGGCCGGGGAGGTCTTCTGCGACCACCGCGTTCAGGATCCCGGAGGTGACGCCGCCCTGCACGATGAGCTTGCCGAACACCGAGGCCTCGGCCAGTGCCTTGTCGTAATGCAATGGGTTACGGTCGCCGGTCATCTCGGCGAAGGCGTCGATATCCTGCGCCTGCGTGCGCCGCGAGCGCTCGGCAAAGGCGCCCACCTTTGGCCGGCCCCTGACGACGCCGACCCAGCCGTCATTTATCACATGCACAGTCATGGCCTTGCTCCTGTTCGGTTGCGAGAAATCTTTGCGCCGACCGGCGGTCGGTCCTGATTTGCCGGCGCCCGATAGGTCTCGGGCTTCGATGCGCGGACGGGCATGGGTTGCCCGGCCAGCGCCTGCACCTCTGCCTTCAGCACGGCGCTGAAGCGGCGATGCCGCTCGCCGATATCGTCGAGCGTCCAGTCGAAGCCGGCGATCGCGTCGGTAGTATCCAGGATCTGGTTGGCGATCAGGTCGCGCTGCTGTTGCCAGGCCGCGAATGCCGCCTCCGAGCCGTCGAGGATGGCGCGCGCCAGGCCCTCGGCGTCGCGTAGCGCATCGGAGATGCCGTGCGAGGTGATCGGGTCACGGAAGAAGCCGGCGTCGCCGACCAGCGCCCAGCCGGGGCCGTACGGCTGGCGGATATAGCCCGGCACGCCGCGGAACGCCTGTAGCCGCGCATCCTTCGGCGCCCGGGCCGCCTGTGCGGCAAGAGCCGGCGAAAGCACTTCGAGCACATCCATGCGGGCACGCGCATGGCCGAGGCGGAGGCGCTGGTCGAACAGGCCGGTCGGCACCGAGGCGACAATGCAGGCGAGGCCGTCATTGGTCGGGATGAAGGAGCCGGCGATCCCGTCGCGGAAGTACCAGTGATAGCCGGCGCCCGGCTCGGCCGGCGCATAGCCATAGACATGGGCGGCGGACACTGCGCCGCGCCGCAAGGGCTGGGCGTCGACGCATTTTGCCACCAGCGAGCCGATGCCGTCGGCGCCGACCACGATATCGGCGCTGACCCGCAGGGATGCGCGCCCGGCGGCGCGGATCTCGACGCCGCGCACCCGCCCGCGTGTGTCGGCGAAGAGATCGCCGACCGCGACTTCGTGCAGGATCTCCGCCCCGGCCTTGCGCGCCGAGTCGACCAGGATGCGGTCGAGCACGGTGCGCCGCGGCGCGATCAGGCCGGGAAGCTCCGAACCGGAGGCAAGCGGGATGGTGATCTCGTCGTCGCCATAGTGGAACGTCGTCGTCTCGATCAGCGGCGTCCCGGCCTCGAGCAACGGCTCGAGCAGGCCCCAGCGCCACAATTGCAGCACCGCGGGCCGCATCAGCGCATGTGTCGACAGTGTGTCCGAGCCATAGGGCTTGCGGTCGATCGCCAGCACCTTGAGGCCCGCGCGGGCGAGCAGCATCGCGGTCGCGGCGCCTGCGCAACGAGCGCCAACGATGATCGCATCGTAATGGCCGCGCCTGGGGGAGGCCATGAGGGAGATGGGATTGATTGCCATGGTCGTCGTCCTCAAGCTGCCTTGCGGCCGTTTCGGCCGAGATGACGGGAGATTTCGGAGGCGATCGCCTCGGCATCCGCGCCGACGCCGCCGATGAAGTTGGAATCGCGCTTGCGCAGGAAGCGGAAGCCGAGCGCGTAGAGGCCGGGCACGCTGGTGACGCCGCCCTGATGCGCGAGCTCGCCATCGGCGCCGAACGCCAGCGGCTCCAGCCAGCCGAAAGAGCGCGCATAGCCGGTCGCCCAGATGATGGTTCGGATCGATCCCTCGGCCAGCGACAGCCGCTCCGCGGGGGCTGCCGGCATCACCACCGGCTCGGGCCGGTATGGTGTCGCCACACCCGCGAACCGGTCGATCTGGTCGAGCAGGCGCGCCTGCTTCGCTTCGGCTGCCGCGATATGGTGGCTGAGATCGCCTGCGAAGCCGATCTCGCGGTCGCCGACGCCGCGCACCCGCCCGGTGAGTTCCACGCCGAGCGCCTGCAGCGTGGCGAGATCGACATCGGCCCTGTCGGGCCGGCCGGCGAGCTGCAGCGATGGCTGGCGCCGGGCGCCTTCCGGATTGGCGAGGTCTTCGGGGCGCTGCGCCATCAGACCCATCGCGCAGAGCCAGAAGAAGATATCGTGGCCGCGCCATGTTCTGGGCAGCCGCGTATGCTTGCCGACCGAAAGCACCACGCGGCGCCCGGCGCGGGCGAGCTCGTCGGCGATCTGCACGCCGGAGGATGACGCGCCGACGACCAGCACGCCGCCGCCCGGCAGCTCGCCGGGCGAGCGATAGTGCGAAGCGTGGATGCTGAGCGGCCCGCGGAGGGTCTCCGCTGAAAAAGGGATGAGCGGCCGGTCGCAATGTCCCGTCGCGACGACGACCGCGCGTGCCGACCAGTGGCCGGCGCTGGTGCGCAGGGCAAAGCCGTCGCCGGTCCGCTTGGCAGCGAGGACCTCGACATTGGTCTCGACCGGCGCATGCCATTGCCAGGCGTAGCGCTCCAGGCTTTCGACGAACGCCCCTTTGCTCATGAAGCCGTCCGGATCGCCGCCCTTGTAAGGCGAGCCGGGGAGCGCATTCAGCCAGTTCGGCGTGAGCAGCCGAAGCGAGCGCCAGCTCTGCGAGCGCCAGCGCTCGCCGATGCGCCCGCGCTCCAGCACGGCATGGTCGATGCCGGCCTGGCCGAGGCAATGGCTGAGCGCAAGGCCGGCCTGGCCCGCGCCGATGATGACGACCGCGCGTCTCATGGTTCAGTTCCGTCCGACGAGAGGGAAGCGGCCCGGATCGGTTCCGGACCGCCTGTCGGCTTACTGGATGCTCTTAATACCGACGGTGACCGGCACGCCCTTCGTCAGCACGTCGAACACGGCCGAACGGGCACGCGACTGCTCGACCAGCTGCTGGAGCTTTTCGGCCGGCGCGTCGCCTTCGATCTCGAACGACACATGGATATTCTGGAAGCCGTTGCGGACCTCATCGGAGATGCCGAGGATGCCGCGCAGGTCGATGTCGCCGTCCACCGAGCACTTCACCTTGGTGAGCTTGATGCCGCGCGCGGCGGCGATGTTGGCGACGCCGGCCATCAGGCAGCCAGCCAGCCCGTGCAGAAGCCACTCGACCGGGGTCGGCGCATTGTCGGCGCCGCACAGAACCGCCGGATGGTCGGCGTCGGCATAATGCGGCTTCTCGTGCTTCTGCTCGTTGCCGGCGCCGAAGAAGCCATGCATGACGGTCTTGCTGTGCGTGCCCTCGATCCACTCATTGTGGGCGCGGAACTGGAACTTGGCGAGCTCCGGCTGCCCGGCGACGAAATTGATCGTCGCCATCAGGTTCGGCGTGTCGACGCCATTGAGAGGAAGCCGTGCAGGTCTGGTGTTGGGTTGCATCATCATCTCCAAGGTTGTTTTGCGGCTTGGTTGCCGTGACGGCCTCTGTTTGCCGTTGGAGCGTTTGAACGAGAGTGGATGCGACCGTGGAATTTTTCATACGCCCACCGTGGGAATTGGCGTTGGGCGTATCGTTTGAAACGGACTGGCACACCGCTTGAGCCTATGCGCCGGAATGCAAAAACCCCGGGCGTTCGGAAGAGTCCGGGGCTTTTCGACGGCGTGGCCGCAATCGCTATCCGCGGTTAGCCGATGGTGCGGATGTCCATCCCGCCGGTGCCGGAGGCAGCGCGGCGCGTTGAGGTGTAGTAGTCGATTCCCGAACGGGTGATGCCCATGTCCTTGAGCAGATAGTCAGGCATGGCGTGCAAGGCGGCGCGGTCGCTGCGCATCCTCATCGCATGATAGAAAAGCCTGAGCGCTCGGCCGGCAAAGCCGATCGGGCGGTAGCCCGCGGTTCTAAAGGCAGTATGTTCCAAACTCGTCATCGTCGTCTCCATCCTTTGCGGCGCGACCATTTCGCGTCGTCGATGGCAGGACTGTCGCTGACGACCGGGGGAGCCAGCGTTGGAGCGGGCGTCGAAACTGCCGTGGAATCTGGCGATTTCTCGGTTTGAAATCATCCTTTGCCAATGGGCACGGAGCGCGTCCGCGTCGAAGCTGAATGAGGCTGGCGGCTCGCACCTGGCCGAAACCCATGCAGCGGGCAAGCCGGCCTTCGAACCGGTTCAGGAGCGAAAACAGACGGGAGGAGCAACCAGATGCCTGTCCTGGCGTTGAAGGACAGCAGCCGGCTCACGAGGCCGCAAGCCGTGGGCCGCCGCGAAATGCTCTTTGGGAGCCGCGCTCATGCCTCCACTGGTGCTCTTTGTCGTCAAGAACCTCGCCATCGGGGGGATCATCGGGTTGGCCGTAGCGTGCTGGCTCCTGGCTTTCGGCACGCTCGGCAGCCATCTGTCGTCAGGCGGGGGCGACTATGTGGCTGCCGGGATGATCGCTTATTCGATGGCGTCTTGCTTCGGGATGGGATTCCTGGCCACGGCCCTGATGTTTCTGGAGTAAGCCGTCTGCCCAGCGCCGATGCCCGGGACGTATCCGGCACCTGGCCATGAGCTTGCCGCCCACCGCGAACGGCCGCCGGCAACTGCCCTCCGCCCCTACCTTTCCGCAAATGCCTTTGCGAAGGAATCCATCATCGGCCGCGCCAGATATTCGAAGAAGGTACGGTCGCCGGTGCTGATGAAGGTATCGACCGGGGCGCCGGGATAAAGCTGTTCTCGCTTCACGCCGGGCGGCAGGGCATCTGCGATCTTCAGCCTGGCGCGGAAATAGGGCTCGTGGGTTGTTTCGTCGATCAGCCTGTCGGCGGAGATCTCGCTCACCGTGGCCGGCACCTCCGGCGTGAGCCGGGCGTTGAGCGCCGAAAGCCTGAGCTTCGCCTTCTGGCCGACATGCACCTGGTCGATGTCCCTAGGCCTGAGCTTTGCGTCCACCACCAGACCCGATGACGTGGGTAGGATCTCCATGATCTTCTCGCCGGGCGCGACCACGCTGCCTTGCGCATTATAGGTCGAGGACACGACGATGCCCGCCGCCGGCGCGGTGATCGTCGTGCGCTTCAGCACGGCTTGCGCCGCGCGCATCTGCTCCTCGATGTCGGCAAGGTTGGTGCGGACTTCGTCGAGCTTGGTCAGCGCCTCCTCGACGCGTTGCGTGGTGGCGCGCTCGGTCTGCGCTTCGGCCTCCACGATCTGCGTGTTGGCCGAGGCAAGGTTCGCCTCCAGCGCGCCGGCCTGGCCGACAAGGTCGGCCTGCGAGCGCAGCAGCTGCGAATATTCGGTGCGGTTGGTGAGGCCCTTGCTGAGAAGGTCGGTCTTGATGCCGAGCTCCTTCTTTACCACCTCGGTCTGCTGCTCGATGGCCACCTTCTGCGCGTTCAGGCCCTTGACCGACTCGCGATGCATGGCGACGCGCTGCGCCAGGATCGACTGCTCCGAGCGGAAGCGCGCAAGCCTGGCGTCGAACTCCTTCCGCTGTTCGCGGATCAGGTTCTGGAACTCCTGCTGGAACGGCGCCGGCGCGGGCTCGCTGATCGGCGCCAGCGTGGCGAGCCCGTCGCGCTCGGCCTCCAGCCGCGCGGCATTCGCCTTGAGCGCGATCCACTGCCTTGTCAGCCGGTTGAGATCGGCCTCCGGGGCGGTCCGGTCGAGCAGGATGAGCTCCTGTCCTTCGCGCACGCGGTCGCCTTCATGCACCAGCAACCTGCTGATGATGCCGCCCTCGCGATGCTGGATCAGGATGTTGCCGCCGGTCGCCGCGATCGTGCCCTGCGTGATCACGGCGCCGGCCAGCGGGGCGCTTGCTGCCCAAGTGCCAAAGCCGCCGGCGAGAAGCGCGATCGCCGCGTAACCGGCTAAGGCCGTGCGCCGGAAATCCGTGCGCGGGCGGTCGTCGAAGCTGAGGCTTGGCGCGGACATCGTCTACGACCCGTGGCGGATGGTCTGCGAGGCGCGGATGACCGGAGCGAACGATCCCGTCACCACCGTGCTCCGCTGCGCGCCTTTGCCCTTGTCGACAGTCGACTGGCGCAGCACCTCGGCGCTTGGTCCGAACGCCTCGATGATGCCGCCGCGCAGGACCATCACGCGGTCGCAGGCCGCTGCGATCGAAGGGCGATGCGTGATGACGATCGTGGTGACGCCCGCCGCGCGCGCGGCCGCCAGCACCGCTTCGAGCGCCGTCTCGCCGGCGCCATCGAGATGCGTGCTCGGCTCGTCCAGCACCAGGATGCGCGGATTGCCGTAGAAGGCGCGCGCCAGCCCGATCCGCTGCCGCTCGCCGCCCGACAGTGTCCCGGCGACCATCGTCTGGTAGCCGTCGCGCAGCGAAAGGATCAGCTCATGCGCCTCGGCGCGTTTTGCCGCCTCGATGATCGCCGCGTCGTCCGCGCCTGCCTCGAAGCGGGCGATATTCTCGCCGACCGAGCCGGGGAAAAGCTCCACCTCCTGCGCCAGATAGCCGATATGCCGGCCAAGCTGGTTCTCGTCCCAGGTCCTGAGCTCGGCGCCGTCGATCCTGACCGAGCCGCCGCTCGGCTGGGTCGCCCCGACAAGCAGCCGCGCCAGCGTCGATTTGCCGGCGCCGCTCGGGCCGACGATCGCCACCGCTTCACCGGGCTCAATCGCGAAGCTCAGCCGCTTCAGGATCGGCTCGGCGCCGAACGTCGCATTCGGCCCGATGAAGAAAAGATCCTGCGCGGCAATCACGCCGGCCGGATCGGGCAAGGTCAGTTTGCTCGGCTGCGCCGGCTGCGCCGCAAGCGCGACCTGCAGCCGCGACCAGGCGCGCCTGGCCTCGCCGATCTGCCGCCACGAACCGATCAGCTGGTCGAGCGGCTGCAATGCGCGCGATGACACCAGCGAGGAGGCGAAGATCATGCCGGCCGTCATTTCGCCCTTCAGCACCAGCCAGGCGCCGGCGCCGAGGATCGCCAGCTGCAGAATCATGCGCAGCCCCCTGGAAGTGCCGCTGAAGATCGCGTTGGCGCTGGCCGAGCGGTCATGCAGCACGAGCGCCTCCGCCACATGCCGTCCCCATGCGCGCGCTGCGTTTTCCACCATGCCCATGGCGCGCAGCGTCTCGGCGTTGCGAGCGAAAGCCTGCTCGGCCCGGCTGGCCAGAGCCGAGCGCTCCGCGGAGAGCGCATCGTTCCTGCCGATGGCAAGCTGGTTGGCCACGACCAGCACGACCAGCAGCGCGGTGCCGCCGAGCGTCACCCAGAACAGCACCGGATGGATGAGGTAGAGCAGCCCGAGGAAGACCGGCGCGAAGGGCAGGTCGAACAGCACCGCGACGCCGCGCGAACGGATGAAGGCGCAGACCGAAGCGAGGTCGGCGAGCGGCGACGGCGCAGCCCGGTCGCCGAGCGAAACGGCGAAGACCGTCGCACCCAATTTGTCATTGACGGTGGCGGCGATGCGCTGCGTGTAGACGGCGCGGACGGCATCGAGAAAGCCGAGGAAGCCGAGCGCCGCGACCGCGATGACCGACAGATAGACCAGCGTTTCCACGCTGGAGGAGGGCAGCACCCGGTCATAGACCTGGAGCAGGTAAAGCGGGACCACCAGCAGCAGCAGGTTGATCAGCAGCGAGAACAGGCCGACATCGCCGACCGCGCGCAGGAACACGCCGCGCAGGGAAACGGGCCGCAAGCTGGTCGGAGGGCGCTCTCGCGACATTGCGCTTGACGCCTAGGCCGTATGGTCGGCCGTGACGTTCAAATGGCTCTGCTGCAGTTCATCCAGCGTGTAGGCGTGAATGTAGTCGATCTTCATCTGGGCCGGCGTGGCGAGATGATCCGGCGGTGCGCCGGCCTGGCCGCCGACCGCGAGATCGACCAGCATGTACATCGGCTTGTTCATGTCCGACGGCGTTACCGCTTGTGCGACCTGCACGCCGTCATAGGTCCAGACCAGCTTGTCCGGCGTCCACAACAGGCCATAGGTGTGGTAGCCGGCGGTATCTATGACGTTCACCGTGGATCCGACCGTCGTGTGCTGGCCCGTCTCGAGGGTATGCGCCGTCATCAGCAGCGAATTCGGCTTTTGGCCATACATCTCCACCACGTCGAGTTCCGGCGGCCACGAACCGTCTTCCGGCAGCAGCCAGAAGGCCGGCCAGGCACCGGCGTTTTCCGGCAGGTCGGCGCGCATTTCGAAATAGCCATAGGTCTGCGAGAACGAGTCATGCGTGGTGAGCAAGCCGGAAGTGTATTCGTAATTGTTGATCAGCGGCTTGATGTCGGCCGATGCCTGCGCCGCGGTGATGGTGAGCACGCCATTGTCGATGCTGAACGGATGCACCGAGCTGGTCGGGGCGTAATTGGCGTCGATATACCACTGCAATTCGCCATTGCGGGTCAGCGTGCTGCCGTTCGCCGCGCCCCACCAGAAGTTGGTGTCCCAGGTGCCGCCCTGGCTGTTGTTGAGGTTCAGCGTGTTGAACTCGTCGCTGAAGGACAGCGTCATGCCGGACTTGTCGATCGGCAGCTGGAACTGGCTGGGCTGGAACTTGTCGATGGTCGTGTTCTTGAATTCGAGGATCTCGCCCGATCCGAGGTTCAGCACCACATTCGGTCCCGCCTGGATCATGCTGTCGTGGATGGCGGCGAAGGAAGTGAAGCCGTAGCCATCGAGCCGCACGGTGTCGTTCGCGGCGAAATTGACGATTGAGTCGCTGCCATTGCCCTTGGCGATGATGAAAGTGTCGGCGCCGCCGCCGCCATCGATTAGCACGTCGTTGTCCGCGCCGCCGTCCAGGGTCTGTCCGCCGCCCTTGGCGGTGATGATATTGTCCAGCGCATTGCCGAAGGCATAGTTGTGGGCGTTGGTGACGACGAGGTTCTCGACATTGTTGGGCAGCGTGTAACTCATCCATGTGTTGATGGTGTCGACGCCCTGGCCGGCGTACTCGACCACCTTGTTGCTCGCCGAATAGAGGTAATAGATGTCGTCGCCTTGGCCGCCATACATGGTGACGTTGACGCCGCTGGAGGCCCAGAAGGAGTCGTTGCCGCTGCTGCCGTTGAATGTCCCGGGCGAGGACGCCGAAAACCAATGGTTGGAAGCGCCGCTATAATAAAGAGGAACGCCTATCGCGTTGACGACGAAGCTCATCGGACACTCCTTCCGTGCTGCCCCGCCCGGAGGTTCATTGCAGGTCCAAGCGCCTGCTTCGAACCAAATTTGCAACACGGATTATCGTTCCCGAAAATAAGCAAATAGTACAGAGAAAATCGGCGGTATTTTTATCGATATTTTTGCAAAGATAGAATAAGTGGTGTCTAATGCAATTATGACGTGAAGCCTTCTCAATTTTACTTAATTTTGCAAGGTTTTCTGCTGAGGGATTGTGCAAATGCCTCGATGGGTGCATGTGGTGCAGCGCCGGACAGGGGAGGGGTGGTTCGGTGCTATTGAACCGTTCCGCACCGTAAACCGCGACAAAAGCGATCGGGCAAAAAAATCGACAGCCTCTGTCGGATCGGCTGGACGCCGCCCGTCCTTGGGGCATCGATCAACGAAACCACAGAGGATATCGAGACATGCCGAGCACCATCCACCTGCACCGCGTCCTGGCGACCAAGCCGGACAAAGTCTACCGCGCATTCATCGAGGCCGACGCGCTGGCCAAATGGCTGCCGCCGAACGGCTTCACCTGCACGGTGCATGAGTTCGAGGGCAAGGTCGGCGGCGCCTACAAGATGTCCTTCCGTAACTTCACCACCGGCGACAGCCATTCCTTCGGCGGCGAATTCGTCGAGCTCGTCCCGGGCGAGCGCCTGCGCTACACCGACCGCTTCGACGACCCCAATTTGCCGGGCCAGATCGAGGTGACGGTGACCTTGAAGAAAGTGTCGGTCGGCACCGAGATCAACATCACCCAGGCCGGCATCCCGGACGCCATCCCCGCCGAGGCCTGCTATCTCGGCTGGCAGGAATCGCTGCGCAACCTCGCCAAGCTCGTCGAGCCGGAGATCAATCAATAGTCCCGGGCAAACCGGCGCGGGTTGCCGTGATCCTCCCGCCTGGAATAGCGTCAAACCGAAAAACACGGCGGCCGGGTCCCCGGCCGCCGCGTTCCCCAAGGTAAGCAATATTTCACCAAGCGCTGATAAAAGCCGCTGCCATGGATCGCAACAAGAACAACGACCTCTTTGTCCTGATGGCCGCGCTTGCCGCTATCGCGATCTACAACATTGCCTGCGGCATCAAGACAGGCGAAGTCCGGGGCAAGTTGCATTGGGTCGCGCTCTCGGACGATCCGACACGATTCTGGAACATCGTGGTCGGCAATTCGATCGTCCTGGTGGGCTCGATCGTCTTCCTGTGTGTTCTGTGGGTGCTCAATTCCCGCAGGCCGGGGTGATTTGAAGCGACGCTTCACCTCCACCGAGATAAGCAAATTTTCATCGAGCGAAGCTAGACGTGGTTCCATGGATCGCAACAAGATCGATGTCATCTTCGTCATGGTGGCAGGTATCGCCGCCTTTGCGACCTACAACATTGCCTATGGCCTGAAGACAGGCGAAATCCGGGGCCGATTTGACTGGGTCGCCCTGGCGGACGACCCCGAAAGCTTTTGGCACGCTGTCGGGATCAACGCGCTCTCGGTCGCGGCATTGATAGCTTTTCTGTGGCTATTGCACTTTCGCCGCCGCAAATGACTTGAGGCGCCGTCCTCGCCGCCCTCATACCGCCCTTGTGATGCCCCCATCCACGCGGATGTTCTGCCCTGTGATGTAGGCCGCCCCGTCCGAAGCCAGGAACGAGATCGTCGCGGCGATCTCCTCCGACGTGCCGTAGCGCTTCATCGGCACGCTGTCGCGGCGCTCGTTCGTCGTCGGCAGGCTGTCGATCCAGCCGGGCAGCACATTGTTCATGCGGATGTTGTCGGCGGCATAAGTATCGGCGAAGATTTTGGTGAAGGCGGCAAGCCCGGCGCGCGCCACGGCCGAGGTTGGGAACATCGGGCTCGGCTCGAACGCCCAGGCGGTCGAGATGTTGATGATGACGCCTGATTTCTGCTTCTGCATCACTGGCGTCACCAGCCGGGTCGGGCGCACGGCGTTGAGGAAATAGGTGTCGATGCCCTTGTGCCAGTCCTCGTCGCTGATCTCGATGATCTGCGCGCGCGGCCCGTGGCCGGCGCTGTTGACCAGCACGTCGATGCGGCCCCAGCGTTCCAGCGCACCGTCCGTGAGGCGCTTCAGGTCTTCGTTCGACTGGTTGGAGCCGGTGACGCCGAAGCCGCCGAGTTCCTTGCCCAGCGCCTCGCCCTTGCCGGAGGAAGAGAGCACGCCGACCTTGAACCCGTCGGCCGCCAGGCGCTTCGCCGCCGCCGCCCCCATGCCGCTGCCGCCCGCCGTCACCAGAGCTAC
>CCNC01000051.1 GCA_000824845.1 Mesorhizobium sp. ORS 3359
CCCCCCCTCTCCCCCGCCTTTGGCGGGGGCGAGGAACAGCACCTCACACCCTGAACACGCTCATCAGCGCCTTCGAAACCCTCGCGCAGCGCCCCGGCCTCACGTCGCCCGACTTCAAGGGCACGCCCTTTCCCGGCGCCACCGCCGGCTGGTACCAGCTCCGCAGCGCCTGGTCGGCGGCGCAATAGCCCCAGTTCACCAAATCGACCGTCTCTTCGCTGCCCAGGAAATGCAGCGAGGTGCCGATATCCGCCGGCGCGGTCGCGGCGGTCTGCACGAAATTCGGCTCGGTCGCATCCGGCTTGCTGGCGATCGACCAGAAGACGCCGCGCGTCGCCGCATAGTCGGGCCGGCTCGCGTCTTTGGGCAGTCCGCGATCGTCGGCGTCCTTGGCGGCCTGGAAGCGCGCCACCAGGTCCCGTCGCCGCAGTGAGCGCACCTGGTTGTCGGTTGTGTCGGCGACGCGCTTCAACTGCGAGAACCAGTTCCAGTAGCCCGCGTTCGAAGCCTGCCAAGGCGCGCCGGCGTCGCTCACCAGCAGCCAGCGGCAGCGCTTCAGCGCCGGCTCGATGCCGTGATTGTCGTAGACGCCGCCATCGGTGAGCACGGCGCGGGAAGGCGCCACCGGCGCGCCGACCGAAGGATCGAGCTTATCGTTCTTCCAGGCGAAGGGCGTGAGGTCGAGCCGGAGCGGCGACAGGAAAGGCGGGAAGGCCGACGAGGCGGCTACCGCGAGAGGCACCGGCAGGTCGGCGTTGTACGCGACGCCAATGCGATAGTCGGCCACATAGCGCCGCGACAGGCGAAACAGCGAGCCGGTGCCGAGATTGCTCGAGCAGAACACGAACCAGGGCTTTTCCGGCAGGCTCTTCAACATCGGCCTGGAGCCAGCGAACAGGCGCCGCTCATAGCAGGCGGCGACTTCTCGCGCCGCGCTCGAAAACGGGTTGAGCAAGCCCTTGAAGATCGACGGCGCATCGACGAAGACCTGCGAGAACTCCAGGATCCTGTCGAGATAGATATCGAAATTGCTGGCGACGCCGCCCTTGAAGACGAAGCGTGGCCAGAGCACGGCCAGAAGCCCGGCCGCAATCGAGCCGCCCGAAACCGAGCTCACCATGTCGAGCTTCTGGAGCAGTCCCGCCTCGTTGAGACGGCAGAGCGCGCCGGCGTGGAACAGCATGGCCCGGTAGCCGCCGCCCGACAGGCAGAGGCCGAGGTCGTAGCGCTCGGCCTTGCCGTCGTCCACGTCCGGTGCTGACCCGGCCGCAATCGGTTCCATTGCGCCCCCCGGACTACGACGTCCTCGACCTTGGTTTGGCCATTCCACCCCAGCGCCGGCCCTCTTGCAAGTGGGGGAACGCGTAACTTCACGGATTGGAATCGGCCGCGACCGCCGGGAAGATTATCCAAAGCGTCTGGTCGGCACGCCGCGCACGCCGGGCTTGAGCGCGAACAGGCCGCCTTCGGAGGGATTGGCGGCAAGATGCTCCGCGCTCATCGTGAAGCGTGCGGAGGTCACGAACAGCGTGTCGAGCCCGGCGCCGCCGAAGGCACAGCTCGTGGGCCAGCCGCAGGGCAGCTCCGCGATCCGGTCCGGCCTGCCGTCCGGCGCGATGCGCAGCACGCAGCTCCCGCCCACCACCCGGCAGTTCCAGATGTGGCCCTCGGCGTCCAGGCATGAGCCGTCAGGCAGGCCGCGCGGGAAATCGGCGAAGAAGACAAGCCGCTCGCCAAGCCGCGCGGCTTCCTTGTCCCACGCGTAGCTGTAGAGCGCATTCTTCGTCGTGTCGGCGGTGACGAAGCGGCGGCCCGGCAGCCACACCATGGTGTTGGTGATGCCGAACCGGTCCTCGCCGAGGGCTGTCACCCTGCCGTCCGCACCGACGCGATAGAGCCGGCCCTCGTCGCTGGTAATGGCCTGCGGCGCGTCGTCCGCCCCGATATTGTTGGCCATCGTGCCGACCCAGAACGAGCCGTCGGGCGCCACGACGCCTTCGTTGAGCCGCGTGTCCGGCCTGTCCGGCTCGATCGTCGCGATCGTCCGGAACGGCCCGCCGAAATCCCAAAGCGCGATCTCCTTGCGCAGGCCGACGATGGCGCCGCCATCCTTTCTCAGCCCGATCGAGGTGACGAGATCCGGTGTTGGCCAGCTTTCATGGACGCCGCTCAGCGGATCGAGCCGGTGAATCCGGCGGCCGATGATGTCGACCCATGCCAGCCTGGCTCGGGCTTCGTCCCAGACCAGGCTCTCGCCGACCACGTCGCGCGCGTCGAAAACCAGGGCGGCTCCGATATCCGGCATCGAGCTCCTCCGTCTCGTTTGGAAATCGGCTTGACATATATCTTTCGGCTGAAATATGAGCAATATGGTAGCAACCTGTCATACAGGCTTTAGGGAAGCAATATGCAGGGATCAATGGAGCCGACAGAACCAATGAGCGAGCCGAGCCCCGGCCTGGTGAGCGCGGCGATTCAGGCGATCACCCAGCACATCCGCTCCGAGGGTCTTGCGCCCGGCGATCCGCTCCCCAGCGAAGCCGCCATGACGCGCCAGCTCAACGTGTCCCGCACCGTGGTGCGCGAGGCCTTCCGCTCGCTGTCGGCGATGCGCCTGATCGACATGAGCGCCGGACGCCGCGCCACCGTCGCCAAGCTCGACACCGGCGCCATGTCGATGGTGATCGAGCACGGCATCACCACCCAGCAGATCAGCGTGCAGCAGGTCTATGACGTCAGGCGCACCATCGAGATGCGCACCGTTGCGCTTGCCGCGCTCCGCCGCACCGACCAGGAGGCGGCGGCCATTAGCCGATCGGCCCGGCTGATGCGCGAGAATTTCAGGAACCCCGAGGCCGTCATGGAGCATGACATCGCATTCCACGAGGCGATCGCGGCGGCCTCGCACAATCCGGTCTTTTCCCTGATCGTCACCGCCTTCAGCGGCGTCACCCGCCGAACCTGGGTGATCGGCTGGCGTACCCGTTCTTCCGACGAGGCACAACTCAAGATGATCAAGGGCCATGAGGATATCGCCGATGCCATCCTCAAGGGCGACCCACGGCTGGCGGCCGAGCATATGGCCGAGCATTTCGACAAGAGCGTGAAGGCGCTCATCGATGCGGGGATCGCCTGATGAAGATCCGCGCCATGGAGACCATCCGTATCGCGGAGCGGCCGAACCTGCTCTGGGTCGAGGTCCATACCGACGAGGGCATCACCGGGCTCGGCGAGACCTTCTTCCTGTCGCGCACCGTCGAGGAATACCTGCACGAATATGTCGCCCCCAGGGTGATCGGTCGCGATCCTCTCGAGATAGACCTGCTCGCCGCCGACCTCGTCGGCTATCTCGGCTTCCGCTCCAGCGGCGCCGAGGTGCGGGGCAACTCGGCTTTCGACATCGCGCTGTGGGACATTTTCGGTAAGGCGACCGGCCAGCCGGTCGCGCAATTGCTGGGCGGCTTCAGCCGCCGTTCGATCCGTACCTACAACACCTGCGCCGGCACCGAATACATCAAGGACGCCAAGGGCCAGACGACGGCCAATTACGGCATCGGCGCCGGGCGGGACTATGACGACCTCAACGCCTTCCTTACTCGCGCCGGCGAACTGGCCGAGGAACTGCTCGAGGACGGCATCACCGCCATGAAGATCTGGCCGTTCGACCACGCGGCCGAAAAGACGCGCGGCAACGACATCTCTTCGGCCGACTTGAAGGCGGCGCTCGAACCGTTTGAAAAGATTCGCAAAGCCGTCGGCGACAAGATGGACATCATGGTCGAGTTCCACTCCCTGTGGCAGCTCCTGCCGGCCATGAGGATCGCGCGCGCTCTGAAGCCATACGCGACTTACTGGCACGAGGACCCGATCCGCATGGACAGCCTCGGCGACCTGAAGCGCTATGCGGCCGCCAGCCCGGCACCCATCTCGGCCTCGGAGACGCTCGGCAGCCGCTGGGCTTTTCGCGACCTGTTGGAAACGGGAGCGGCCGGCATCGTCATGCTCGACATCTCCTGGTGCGGCGGCCTGTCGGAAGCGCGCAAGATAGCCTCGATGGCCGAAGCATGGCGGTTGCCGGTGGCGCCGCATGACTGCACCGGTCCGGTCGTGCTCGCAGCTTCGACGCATCTGTCGCTCAACGCGCCCAACGCGCTCATCCAGGAAAGTGTGCGCGCCTTCTACCGCACCTGGTACCGCGACCTGGTGACCGCGCTGCCGGAGGTGAAGGACGGCATGATCACCGTGCCGCCCGGGCCGGGCCTGGGGCTGGCGCTCAATCCGGACCTCGGCCGCGCCTACACCGTCCACCGTCGCGTCAGCGACGCGACGAGCATCTGAAAGATCCAAAGGGAGGAACAGACATGAAGAAACTCACCGCAATGCTATTGCTCGGTGTCGCCCTGATCGGCGGCCAATCCGCGGCCCGCGCCGACGGGCTCAACATCGTCTTCACGCATCATTCATCGGCCTCGAACACGTTCTGGCAGGCGGTGAAGAAGGGTTTCGACGATGCCTGCGGCAAAGTCGAGGGGACCTGCAACATGGTCTTCACCCAGACCGAGGGCTCGGTCGAGCAGCAGGTCGCCAACATGCGCGCGGCACTTGCCGCCAAGCCTGACGCGCTCTTGACCTCCATCGTCGACGACCACGCCTTCGACGACGTCATCAAGGAGGCGCGCGACGCCGGCGTTTTGGTGATCGCCGTCAATGTCGACGACACCGAGGGCGCCAAGGGCAATGCGCGGCAGGCATTTGTCGGCCAGGGCTTCAAGCCGGCCGGCTACTCGCTCGCCAAGGCGATTTCGGAGAGCTTCCCGAAGGACGGCCCGATCAAGGTGCTGGTCGGCATTTCCGCGCCCGGCCAGAACTGGTCCGAAAGCCGCGGCGCCGGCATCATGCAGTTCCTTGAGGAATACAAGGCCGCTCATAAGGATCGCGACGTGTCGTGGGAGCGCATCGACAGCGGCACCGATCTCGCCATCACCTCCGACCGCGTTGGCGCCTATCTGAACGCCCATCCCGACACCACGGCCTATTTCGACACCGGCTTCTGGTGCGCCGGCGTGGCGCGCGTCCTGGCCGATCGCGGCGTGGCACCGGGCAAGGTGCTGCTCGGCGGCTTCGACCTCGTTCCGGAAGTGCTGCAGCAGATGCAGAAGGGCTATGTCCAGGCGCTGGTCGACCAGCAGCCCTACATGCAGGGCTTCATGCCGGTGATGGAGGCCTATCTCAACAAGAAGATCGGCCTTGCTCCTTCGGACATCGACACCGGCCAGGGCATCGTGCGGCCGAAGGAAGCCGACAGCATCATGGCGCTGTCCGCCCAGGGGCTGAGATAAGCTTTCCAAACCGCGAGACCTGCGTCGGCGGCGTCTGCCGTCGCCGATGCGTCTTAATCCCGAACCCGGAGCCTTTCGTTGAAGCGCCTGTTCAAGACCTATCTCGAAAAACCGGAGCTGGCCGGGCTGATCCTTTTGGTGCTGCTCATTGTCCTGTTCCAGGTGCGCTCGCATGGCGTGTTCCTGAACGCCGACAATCTGCGCGGCATTCTTGGCATCCTGCCGGAGGCCGGTCTGGTCGCCATCGGCGTCACCATCCTGATGATCAGCGGCGAGTTCGATCTTTCGGTCGGGTCGGTCTTCGCGCTGATGCCGATGACCATGGCGGTGCTGATGGTGCATGGCGCGCCGTTCCCGCTGGCGTTGCTGGCCGGGCTGCTGGTCTGCGCGGCCATCGGCTTCATCAACGGCTACGTCACCATCCGCTTCGCGATACCCAGCTTCATCACGACGCTCGGCATGCTGTTCATGGCGCGCTCGCTCACGGTCGTTGTCTCGGGCGGCTTCCCGCCGCTGCTGCCCATCGACCTGCCCAACTGGCTGTTCACCTCCTTTGTCGGCCCCGGCAATATGTTCCGCATGTCGTTCCTGTGGTTCGCGGCGGTCGCGCTGCTGACCTCGCTGATGCTGTCGCGCACCAATTTCGGCAACTGGATCAAGGCCACCGGCGGCTTCCTGCCGGCCGCCGCCTCGATGGGTATCCCGACCGCCAGGGTCAAGATCGTCTGCTTCATGCTGTGCTCGGTGCTGTCCGGCTTCGCCGGCATGCTGCAGGTGCTGCGGCTGGGCTCGCCATTGCCCTCGATCGGCGAGGGCCTGGAACTGCAGGCGGTCGCCGCCGCGGTCATCGGCGGCGCCTCGCTCACCGGCGGCATCGGCACCGTCATGGGCGGCATCATCGGCACGACGCTGATCCGCGTCATCGACAACGGCCTTGTGCTCAGCCATGTCGACGCCAACTGGTTCAAGTTCGCCATCGGCTTTCTCACCATCTTCGCCGTCGTCGCCAACGCCTGGATGCGCAAGCGCGCCAAGGCCATCAAGATGGAGGCTTAACCCGTGGGCGACGCGATCATCTCGGTGCGCGACCTGCACAAATGGTATTCCGGCGTGCATGCGCTGAAGGGCGTCTCGCTCGACTTCAAGCGCGGCGAGGCGCTCGGTCTGGTCGGCGACAACGGCGCCGGCAAGTCGACCTTGATCAACATCCTGTCCGGCGTCCACCGGGCGGACAGTGGCGAGATCAAGGTCGAGGGCAGGGAAGTCAGCATCGCCACCCCACGCGACGCCATGGATCTCGGCATCGAGACCATCTACCAGTACAACTCGATGGTCCCCACCATGTCGATCGCCAGGAACCTGTTCATCGGCCGCGAGCCGACCCGGTTCTCGGTCCTGGGCGTCGGCATCCTGGACCAGAAGAAGATGGCAGAGGAAAGCATCCGCGCCATCGCTAATGTCGACCTGCATCTGCGCTCGCCCGACGCACTCGTCGGCGAGCTGTCCGGCGGCCAGCGCCAGGGCGTCGCCATCGCGCGCGCCATGCATTTCAAGTCGAAGGTGATGATCCTCGACGAGCCGACCAATCATCTCTCGGTCAAGGAGACCAACAAGGTGATCGGCTTCGTGCGCGGCCTGAAGGAGCAGGGGGTGACCGGCGTCTTCATCAGCCACAATATGCATCACGTTTTCGACTGCTGCGACCGCATCGTGGCGATGGCGCGCGGCGAGGTGGTGCTGGACAAGCGCGTCGCGGACACATCGATCGACGAAGTCCATTCTGTCTTGTGAGGAGGAGCCGATGAAGGCGCTCGCTGGTCGTAAGGTGCTGCTGACGGGTGGCCTCGGCTCGCTCGGCCGGGCCCAGGCTGTGACGCTGGCGCGGGCCGGCGCGCGAGTTCTGGTGCTTGACCGTCCCGATGCCGTGAACGCGGCGGAGATCGTCGCCGGGCTGGCCAGCCAGGCCGCGGGCGATATCGCCTTTGTCGGCTGCGATCTCAACCGGCTGGCCGAGGCGGAAGCGGCGGTTGCCGCGCTGGCGGCGAATGAGGGCGGCATCGATATCCTGATCAACAACGCGGCGCTGATCATCAACCGGCCGTTCGAGGACTTCTCGCTCGCCGAGTATGAGGACCAGATCCGCGTCAACTCCTCGGCCGCCTTCGCGCTGGCAAGGGCCTGCGCCCCGGGCATGAAGGCCAAGGGCTACGGCAAGATCGTCAATTTCTGCTCGATCACGCTGAACGGCCGCTGGGACGGCTATGTGCCCTATGTCGCATCGAAAGGCGCCATGCTCGGCCTCACCAAATCGCTGGCGCGCGAGCTCGGGCCGCATGGCGTCAGGGTCAACGCGGTGTCGCCGGGCGCCGTGGTTTCGGAAGCCGAGGAGCGCGTCTTCGGCGACCGGCTGAAGGAATACAATGACTGGATCCTCGCCAACCAAAGCCTGAAGAAGCGCATCGAGCCGAACAATGTCGCCGATCTCGTGCTGTTCCTCGTCTCGCCCGCTTCGGACATGATCAGCGGCCAGAACATCGCCATCGATGGCGGCTGGTGATGGCCGGCGCCGTCGAGCTGAACGATGGGCAAGCGAGGCTGGTCCTGGCGCCGGATAAAGGCGCAGCGATCGCCCGCTACGACGCGCTCGTCGCCGGCGGCGCGTCGGTTCCGCTGCTGAAGCCGGGGGACGGCACCGGCACGGCCGGCTGCCAGCTTCTCGTGCCGTGGTCGAACCGCATCTCCGGCGGCGGCTTCGAGTTCGAAGGCCGCTTCCATCCGGTCGAGCCGAACGTCCCGGGAGAGGCCTCTCCCATCCATGGCGACGGTTTCCAGAAGCCGTGGCGGCTTGTGCGCCAGACTGACACCGAGGCGGAGCTGCTACTCGACGACGGGGCGATCGAACCTTACCACTATGCGGCTACCGTCACTTACACCCTGCGTGACGGCTCGCTGACCGCGGACCTCGCCGTCGAGAACCGCGCCGGCATGCGCCTGCCTTACGGCCTCGGTTTCCATCCCTGGTTCCCGCGGGGCGACGCAACCCTGCTGGAGGCGAGGGCGAAACGTGTCTGGCTGGAGGACGAGCGCCATCTGCCTGTCGGCGTCGTGCCGGTGAGCGAGCATCCGGGCTGGGATTTCGATCGCCCTATTTCGCTGCCGCTGGAGTGGGTCAACAACGCCTTCGACGGCTGGAACCGCCGCGCCTCGATCGTGCAGCTCGAGGACGGGATCAAGATCATGCTCACCGCCTCGCCGGAGCTTGGCGTCTACATCCTCTATTCGCCGTCGCCCGATGCCGGCTTCTTCTGCTTCGAGCCGGTCTCGCACGCGGTCGATGCGCATCATGGCGAGGGGCTGACGGTGCTCGACGATGGGCAAACGATGAGCGCGACGATGCGGCTGGATTGGGCTGTGGTGGAGACGGATTGAGAACCTCTACAGCTCCTTCTCCGCCAGTTCCCTGAATCCATCCGGCACCGAGCGCGGCCCTTCCAGCGCCACCGTGCCGTAGCCGACGGCCTCCTTGCCGAAGCGCTGGCGGATCTTGTCGATGGCGCGGTCGGCGCCGAAGCGGGCGAGGCCCTTGCGGCTGCCGGGCTTCCGCTTCTCATCCATCAGGCCGAGCGGCAGTTCGAGCTGCAGCTCGGCATGCTCCTCCAGATGCGAGACGGAGATGGCGAGCAGCGAGATGTCCCGCTCGCCTGGATGGGCGGCCAGCACGCCGCGCACCAGTTCCTCGGCGATCTCGGCCAGCATCACCGTCGCCTGGATCGGCTGCTCCAGCGTTACCGAGCGGGTGACGGCGCGCAGATCGGCGAAGCGCACCCGCACCGTCACCGTGCGGCCGGGCCGGTCCTTGGCGCGCAGGCGGCTCGCCACGCGGTCGGCCAGATGCAGAAGCGTCGGCACGAAGACGCGCGGCACCGCCGGCTTCCTGCCAAGCGCCGATTGCGCGCCGGCCGAATGCGCGCGGCGATGCGTCTCGAGCTTGCGCGGGTCGCGGTTCCAGGCGAGCGCGGCGAGCTTCTGGCCGGCGGCGTGGCCGATCAGCCGCTCCAACGCGCCGCTATGGGTGCGCGCGAGCTGGCCGATAGTCTCGACGCCGATCTCGGCCAGCCTCGCCTTGGTCGCCGGGCCGACGCCCCACATCAGCGTGACGGGCAGGTCGTGCAGGAAGGCGAGCTCGGTGCCGGGCTCGACCACCACCAGTCCGTCGGGCTTGGCCACCTGCGAGGCGATCTTGGCGAGGTGCTTTGTCCGCGCCACGCCGATCGAGATCGGCAGGCCGAGCTCGGCCTTCACGCGCTCGCGGATTTTCCGCGCGATCTCCTGCGGCGGCCCGAACAGATGCGTGCAGCCGGCGACGTCGGCGAAGGCCTCGTCGATCGAAATGCGCTCGACCACCGGCGTGAAATCGTCGAGCACCTTGATCGCGGCGTCGCCGAGGCGCTGGTACTCGGAAAAATGACCGCCGACGAAGATGAGCTGCGGGCAGAGCTCGCGCGCCTTGCGGCCGGGCATGCCGCCGCGCACGCCAAACACCTTTGCCTCATAGGAAGCCGCCAGGACCACGCCGCCGCCGACGGCGATCGGCTTGCCGCGCAGCGAGGGATCGAGCAGCTGCTCGACGGAGGCGTAGAAGGCGTCGAGGTCGGCATGGAGAATGGTGGCGGCCGCGGCGTTATTCGTGGCGGCCATCGCGCGCTCCCATGGCCATTTGTGTGGCATTGCAGCATTAGCTGCGTCTTTTGTAAGGGGAATTGATAGAACATAAAGAGAACAAAAGAAGATCGCTGTCAAGCCGCCACGCTTGAGCGTGCAAGTTTCCACAACCTGAAGTGGAGACCGTGCAAGACTAACAGGGACGCCGCCCACGGAGGCGAGTCATGGCCCAGACATTAGAAGCACCAACGATACTTCGGCTGTGTTCCGCAATAGTTTGCGAGGAGAGGTGCCGTCGTTCGAGCAATCAGGCAGAGCGTGACACTCGCTCATCGAGCTCGATGGCGATGGCCCTTCGCCGCTGGACGAACAGGCAATTCAGGGCTTCGAGGTTTGCGAGATGCTTCTGCGCGAGCGCGGTATCCACGCCGTTTGCCCGAAGACTGTAAATCCGGGCTCGTTGCTGTAAGGCGAGGTCGCTGATCCGAAACAGGTTCTGGTCCATGACTTCCAGTTGTTCGCTCAGGCGCGCGAACTTGTCTTCTTCTTCGATAAGCAGCTTCTGCAGGTTCGACCGCACGACGTCGTCGTTTTCGGTGTGGAACCGGTCCACGAAATGCCTGATGTTTTCCCTGGCGACAAACCGGTCCATTCGCCTCGTGCCCTCATTGGGATTGATCGAAAGCTACTTCAGCTCCAGAACGGAGTCGAGGCGCGCCGGGTGACTTCTCCCGACCGGTCGACAAGGCGGTCGCGCATGCGCGCTTTGGCAAGCCGGCCCATAACTGCGTCGCTGCGGCCGAGCCTTGTCAGGTGGCCTGGCAGTGGGTGCCTGCTGTCGAGAATGGTGCCTAGGCCCGGCCGTTCCGCTGGTCGATCTCGCGATAGACAAGCGCAAGCATCACCATTTCGGGGCTGGCCGCCCGGGCATTTTTTGGCAGACGCCCTTCAAGTCTCTGCAAATTGAGCATATCCAGGGCCGACAGGTGACCCTCGATCGCCTCGATCACGTCGCGAAGCTTCGCCATCAATTCGACCGCCACAACTTGCATGCACGTTTCCCCAACCGGCCAGCATGTGGCTGCTCGAGGGGAACTATGGTTCATCAACCAGAGCCGGCTTTGATCGAAATCAATGACAGGCCGATCAATGCAACTGACGGCATGCTGCCGGCTGTGTCTCGGGGCCCGGAATCTTGCTGAGAGCAGTCGCTAATACATTGAGCGCTCCCGGCGCTCGAAGAATTTGAAAGATTTTTTGGGCGCCTTATCGGAAGTTAATGCGGAAACTGGTCGCCACTGCTTTCCTGTTCTCGCGCTGGCACGGCGGTGGTTGAGGGACCCATCCGTTTTCGCCCGACAGGGAGAATTCGATGCGACCCTCGGCTACAATCAAGGCGATATCATCGCGGCCTGGCGCGCTCCCCCATCAGGATCATGCCGAACCTGCTCCACCGCTGGCCGAGCCGCGGCGGAGCGACATGCCGGCGAGGGGAGGAAGCTTTGGGCGGGGATAATCAACAATCACCAGGAGGAAACCATGCTTGATCAAGCCGTCAAAGCCTATTCGCGTCCGCCGGTCACTGCTGCTCGCCGTGGGGCGCCGGCGCTTCGCCAATGCTGCGACAGCTACATTTGTCCGGTCTGCACGCAGGTCGTCGAACTGACGGATTATCGCCAGGTGCTATGGCACCAGCAGCCCGGCCATCAGCCCATGGAGCTCGAGGCCTGACTCCTACGTGGAATTGGGCGGTGCAACAGTTTGAAGCGGCCTGTCAAAAGGCGGAAGCGTCAGTCGGCCATGTCTTTCTCTCTTTTCCGATTTCGATGGCCGGGGCAACGGCAGCCGAAAGCGATTGTCCCGGCCCTCGGGCGACGGTCCGAGGCCGTTTTCAGACTGAAGTCTCATGCGTCGAACGCAGAGGCCCGAGGGGCCGATTTTCAAGAAACAACAGCGTCATCAATGCATTTGGCTAGCAAGCCGCCGGACAAAGTCCCTTCATCGGCGGTTGACCACGGAGTGCCCATCATTCCTGCGATGTGATGGGCACTCCTTTCCCTCCGGAACCGACTTGGAGTTGCTGGCCGTGCAACCCGGCAGGATGATTGCGAACTTGTTTGCCGCGTTGCTTGTGGCTGGCCTGGTGGGCGCGGTCTTTCTTGCTTTCGGCAGGCCGCTCTGGCCCGTACGCGAGGCGCGGATGGTGATCCTTCTGCCGCCCGACAGCATGGCAACCGGATCGGTGCGCAGGGCCTGTGTCGAGCCATGCCTGCCGGCCCGCTTCGACCTCAAGCTCGCGCCGGCAAGGCCACAGGGATGAAACCCGCGCGGGAACCAGTCCGCGCCTCACGCCGTTGACTGAGCGAAGGGATGGCGCCAGCGGAGGCCGCCATGGATCGTTTCGAGCTCATCGATCTTCTGTGCGTCATTGACGCATGCGCGAGCGACCGTTCGGCCGGGCGCGTGGTGCCGATGTCGAGGGCCGTTGAGGAACTGCGCGTGCTGACCGGCGATTTCGTCTCGTCGGATGAGGATGCGACCACCGCCTTGACGCAGGTTGCGCTGGAGCGCGGCTGCGCGGTGCTCTTCGACGAGCAGCCGGGCGCCGACATCATCGCGTAATCCGGCTCGGCGGCCGGGCCATCGATTTCCCATCAGGACTTTGGTCATCGCGGCCGTTGCGAGCCGTCGCCGCTTTCGTCTCACTTCGCCAGGGTGACCATCCGGCCCGCATACATCTCCCGCTTCCCCAGTTCGGCCGTGCAGTCCGACTTCACGGCGGAGTTTCCGGTCATCGCCACGGTGTCGCCCACCAGCCGCAGGCAGCTGCCTTGGGCGCTCATGTCCGAATTTCCGGTATAGGTGATGGCCGCGTCCGGCGCATAGATGAAACCGCTCACCAGCGAGCCGGATCCGCCGTTCAGCGTCAGCGGCTGTGTGTTGCCATGCGCCTGGTAGATGGTGATGCCGGCATAGGGGCCGCTGGTGGGCGGCGAGAGGTTCACCTGCTCGTTGGCATTGATATAGAGCTGCGAGTTCTCCATCAGGAAGATCGTCACGCCCTGGCCGCTCAGGCTGCCGTTGCCGCCCGGCTTTATGACGACGTTGCGCATGATGTAGGTGCCAGGATTGAGCGCGATCTTTCCCGACAGGGTCTTGTCGCAATAGGTGCCCGGCGAGAGCGTTATCGTCTTGCCGTTGGGTACCGGCAGGCAGAGCGTGTAGGCCGGCGGAACGACATCGGCCAGGGGATCGAACGAGGCATACTCGTTCTCATGCGGCGTGCCGCAGGAAAGCGTGGCGCTGGGCGGCGTCAACCCTTGCGTAGCGCCAACCGTGGAGACGCAAGCTGCGCTGACGATCGCCGAGCCGCCGCGATTGACGGAGTCGGCGGCGTCCGAATTGGCCGCGATCACACAACCCGCCATCGCCACATTGGTCGAGCCCTGCAGGTTGACCGCGTTGTCGGCATGCTGGTTGAGCGCCAGCACGCAGGCCTGCGCGCCGGGCTTGATCTTGACCGAGGCGGTGCGCGTCGCCTGCCAGGCCGGCATGGCGGCGAGGAAGGCCGGCCGGCTGATGCTCGACGACGCCGAAATGAAATAGGCGCCCGGATCGCCACTGGCGGAGGCTTGGAAGGCGGCGAGGCTGCCCGACTGCTCCTGGGCGTCGGCGGCGCTCATATTGGCCGTGAAGAAGGTCTGGCCGAGTTGCCGCAGGTCGGCCGCCGACATGCCCGGCTGATATTTTGTGCCCATCGCGAGGCTGGCGGCGTCGAGCGAATTCTGAAGCTGGGCGGCGTCGTCGCTGGTGCCTATCAGGTCGATCGAAGCCGCCAGGCCAAGCATCAGCGGCACCATGGCAACCGCGGTCGCGACCGCGAAGTTGCCGCGCCTCGAAACCCAAAACCGTCCAAGCATGGCGCCCGCCCTCGTCGTATTTCAACGAGTGATATGCGTGCCGTCTCTACGTGCGATTTCCAAAAAAGTTAAAATGCAGAAAGTGCTAAAATATTAGGTTTTACCGGCAGTTACATCTTAAGTCCTAAGGCATGTAAGCCTTAAGTCTGAGTATGCGCGGCGTAAGTTGGGGGTGGCGTCGCGCCGCGGTCCTACCGGCGCAAGTCGACCAAAATAATTAGGCATTCGTTCATACGGCAATGATTGACGTGATGGCTGGGATAGCTTGGGCGTGCTCGGCCATGGCCTCTTCAGGTCCGTTCTTCAGACCTCTTTTTTTTCGGCGCATCTTTCGACGCTTTTGCGAAGGCAGGGGCGGCAATGTCGCGACCATCTTCGCGTTCACGCTGCCGATCGTCGTCGGGGGCGCGGGGTTGGGTGTCGAGACGTCCTATTGGTACTACTCGAGCTTGAAGCTGCAGGCGATCGCGGACGCGGCCGCCTATGCCGGCGCGCTGGAAAAGATCCAGGGATCCGACACGGCGACCATCACCGACGCCGCAACCACATCGGCCGCCTCGAACGGTTTGGGCGGCGGCACCATCGTCGTCAACACGCCGCCCACCTCGGGACCGAACACGGCCAACAAGGCGGTGGAGGTGATCCTCAACCAGAACCTCGACCGGATGTTCACCTCCATCTTCACCCAGACGAAGGTGCCCGAGCACGCGAGGGCGGTGGCGCTCATCACCGATGCTTCGAAGGCCTGCGTGCTAGCGTTAAATTCCTCGGCCTCGCAGGCGGCGCTATTTTCCGGCAGCACGAGCGTCAAGTTTACCGGCTGTTCGGTCATGTCGGATTCGATCGCCAGTGACTCCATCAAGGTGCAGGGCTCGGCAGGGCTGCAGACCGATTGCCTGATTACTGCCGGTGGCGTTGTGCTGAACAATGTGGTGACCATGGACCCTACGGTCTGCAAGGCCCCGATCACCCACACACTGCCTGCGTCCGATCCGTTCGGCAGCCTTCCGGCGCCTGCGGCCACCGGCGGCTGCAAGAATGTCAACGGCAACAAGACGACGCAAACAATCCAGGCCGGCACCTATTGCAGCGGCATGAACCTCAACGGCAATGTCGCGCTCTCTTCCGGGACCTATGTCGTCCAGGGAAATTTGAAGATCAACGCGGGTGCGGTCATCACCTGCGCCGCCCCTTGCACCAACGGCGTAACCATCTTCATGTCCGGCAGCAGTACCGTCAGCATCAACGGCAACGCCAAAGTGACGCTGAGCGCGCCGACCTCGGGCACCTATTCCGGCGTGCTGTTTTACGGGGACAGGACGGGCATGGCCGCGCAGAGCACCTTCAACGGCACCGCGGACTCGTTGTTGACCGGCGCCATCTATTTTCCGAAGCAGCAGGTCAATTATCTCGGCAACTTCTCAGGCGTGAACGGCTGCACGCAGGTCGTCGCCGATACCATCCAGTGGTCGGGCAATTCGACAATCAATCAGGACTGCTCGAGTCTCGGAATGAAGGACATTCCGGCGGCGCAGTCGGTTGCGGTCGTCGAGTAGCGGCAATGGGGCTGCCGATAACCCGTTTCGGTAAAGACCGCGCCGGCATCGCCGCGGTGGAGCTTGCCATGGTGTTGCCGGTCCTGTGCGCGGCATTGCTTGGCACCCTGGACGGTTGGTCCTATGTCACCAACTCGCTCGCGATGCGCGCCGGCGTGAAGACGGCCGCCAACCTCGTGATGGCCGGATCCTCCGACGACACGGCGATCCAGGCCGCTGCGCTGGCAAGCTGGGAGAACAAGCCTTCCGATGCCCAAGTCGTTATCAGCCGCATCTACCAATGCGGAACGACCGTCGTCGATGCTTCGACCCTGTGCAGCGGCCAGAAAGCGCCATCCATCTATGTCCAAATCCAGGCGACCGGCACCTGGACCCCGCCCTTTACCTTCGGGCCTTACCCGGACAACACTACGCTCGGTCATGTGCAGGTGGTCCGTGTCCGCTAGGCCAGCTCCAGGAAAGGCGCGCGGCGGTTGGACCCGGCGGCCCCGGGCATTCGCCGGCGACGTGTTGGGCGGAAGCGGCATTGAATTCGCGCTGATCGCGCCCGTCCTGATCATGCTCTTGTTCGGAATCTTCGCCTTCGGCTGGTCGATGAACAGCGCCTCCAGCGTGCGCTATGCGCTGGAAGCCTCGGCGCGCTCGCTGCAGCTCAACAACACGCTGACGCAGGCCGATATCCAGGCGGTCGCCACGCAGAAGCTGAAGGCGCTCGGCCTGCAGAATGTGAACGTTACGATCAACACCGATCCGGCGAGCGGCGGCTTCCGCATGGCCCATGTCAATGCCAGCTACGCCTTCGTCATCAACTTCCCCTATTTCAGTGATTATCCGATCAACTACACGACGTCCGTGACCGTGCCGCTGGTCGGCGGCTAGAGCAATTCCAGGAAAAGTGCGAGCGGTCAGGCTCGGTGTCTTCGACGTAGCCTTCCATCCGAAATTGCGCAAAAACAAGGAGATAGAGCGGTTCGCCGTTTCCGTGAAACGGTGAACAGCTCTAGAAGGACAGGGGCAAACAGGACATGAAAGCCGTCTCCTCGGGTGGTGCCGGCGGCCAATGTGTCGTCCCATCAGTTCCAGCCTGTCGATGCATCATCTTAGCAATCGCTAAAGTCGCAAGCTTGACGCCAGCCAGGAATGCTAGGGATTTGCCGTCGTCCTATCAGGAGCGCAGCTATGACCTCTCCCGTCGGAAGCCAGCATTCCGCTGGCGTCGTGCATCATTCGAGCAAACCTCAGAAATCGTCGGAAACCTTCCCGGGCAAGAGCGCGGAAAGCGTCGGCCACCTTGCAAAGGCCTCGGTCTCCGAGACGGATGCGGGCGAGCCGAACGCGCAAGGAAAAGCCGCGTCCCGCATCGCCCGCATGGACCTGACGGTGCTCTCTCCAACCGGCTCGGGTGAGGAATCGGATACCGCGACCGAGGCGCCGGACGGCGCTGGCGACGTGGAAGCCGCGTGAAACGGCTTTCCGTCTGCACTTGCGTTAAGTTGAGCAAGGCTATCAACGTCCGTTTGGAATAGTCAGCGCAAACGCTGGTGGTGAGCTGAAGGCTCTAAACCTCGTCATTCCAGGGCGGAG
>CCNC01000052.1 GCA_000824845.1 Mesorhizobium sp. ORS 3359
TGGAATCCATGCCGTTACCTTTGCCAAGGCGTGCGACGGAGCAAAATTCAGCACCGTAGCGGCGCTTCCAAGTCACGGCATGGATTCTATGGTCTGCGCCGCGTCGCTTCGCTCCTTGCTCCGCCATAGAATGACGAGGTTGGGACGACTTCAACCAATCCCCGGCGTTGGCGCTGATTTCACGGTGATGAATGGAAAATCTTGTGCCAAGACAAACGGCAACCTATCAAAATCCCCGTGTCGGTGAACTAGCAGCCTTGCGTCGTCGTCTTCATCTGGCCGGGAGCGTTCGATTTGGCGCTGGTGTCCTGCTGGCCAGGGGCTGCCTGCTTCGCGCTGCCGGTCGTCTGTTGTCCCGGGGCACAATCCTTCGCCGAGTTTGGATTGGTCGAGTTTGTTTTGGTCTGATCCGTGCCCTGGCTGCTGGGCATCGTCGTCGTGGATGAAGAACCCGACGAAGTGCCCGACTGCGCTGTCGCCAGACCCCCGGACAGAGCAAGCAGGGCGGCGGCAAGAAGAATGCGTTTCATGGCGATTGGTCCTTTCGGGCAGCGTCCCTTCAGTCATTTAATCCCGGCGGGGCAGGAGTGTTCCAACGGGCGGAACACGCTCGATCTGCGGGACTTTCGTGTACCCAAATGACCCTGGGACCATGGTCCGGCGAGACAAGGGCCCTCATTGTTCCAAACGGCCCAAACGCGCTCGGCCCTTTATATTTCCATTTTATTTCAATGGGTTAATGCGGGTTTTCGCGAAAAATACGAGGCAACGGCCGCAATGCTCTCATTTGGCGACCGCAATTGCCTAAAGTTTATCCGACGGCGTTAGGAAATTCTCATATGAGCCTGCCTAGCGGTTGGGCCATGTGAAAGATTCATCTGCGGAGAAGCACAATGACATTGCGTAAGACACTTCTGGCATCCCTTGCCATCCTGGCGCTCGCGGCGGCCCCGGCGCTCGCCGGCAACGGCCATGGCGGCGGCAATGGCGGCAGCCACGGCGGCAATGGCAATAGCGGCAATGGAAACGGCGGCGGCAATGCCGGTGGCAACGGCAACAGCGGCGCCGAGCACGGCAAGTCGGCTTCTGCTCACGGCCACAACAAAGGCACCGACGACAGCGCTGACGACAGCTCGACCGACGACACGACGACAGCCGCCACGCCGAAGGACACGCCGAAGGAGAAGAACCTTCACGCCAAGCTCGGCCGGCTGAACTCACTGCAGCGCAACATCAACGCCTATATGAATTCCAAGAGCAAGAAGTTCGCCGGCATCCAGGCCTATGTGACCCAGGCTGCGGCGGCCCAGAACGCGCAGGCCAAGCTCGACGCGGCGAATACCCAGCTGACCGCCGACCAGAACAAGCTCGCCGATCTCACCCAGCAGCTCGCCGATCTCAACGCGACTGACACGACGGGCTTCTCGACCGAACAGCTGGCTGATCTAGATGCGCAGAAAGCCGACGTGCAGTCGCAGATCGATGCCCAGAACGCGGCGATCACCGCTGACACCCAGGCGGTCGCTGATGCCCAAACCGAGGTTACCAATACACCCGCCCCGGACGACGCGACGTTGGACTCCGCCCTGCAAGATATGGCCAACAAGCCGGTCGACCAGGAAGTGACGGACTGGGCCAAGGGCGTGCTTGCCGACAAGATCGACCAGGCCGCCGCAGCGACGACGCCGTAAGTCCAAACGAACCGACCAGAGGTGGATGAAACGCCGCCGGGCCTCGCCCGGCGGCTTTTTTGTCCGCCACCGCGTCGGCGTGAAGCCGTCTTTTCGGCGCGCGCCAGGCCGGGCCTATTTCGGTGGCGCGTCAGACCTCAGTCGTCTTGTCTTCGGCGGCGCACGGCGTCTATGTCATCGTTGCGCTCCCTGTTCTTGCCCGCCATGGTGCATGGCTTAGACACCGCCCCCGGCGACCCGAGCCCAGATATGGGGAGATGAGAAGACGGCAGTCGATTCCTCAGGGATGTAGCTGTTCCTTCATCGAGCCCGCCGCTGGTCCAAAACCCAGTCGGCGGGCTTTCGCTTTTCGAGCTAATCCGCGTGATCGAGCAGGCGGGTGGCGTCCGGACGGTCCCTGGCTTGTTTGCTCCCAGCGTGGTCGATGCCCTCGACCGTGATGGCGAACGTCCCGTTCTCGGTCCTGCCGATGAAGCCCTTCGCCTTGAGGTACCACAGGTGGAATTCGAGGTGCTCACGCGGGCAGCCCGACAGGCGTTCGAGCTCGTCGTCGCCGATGCCCGGATTGTTGACGTCGCGCCGTCGTCGCACATAGAGAAGCGACAGCAGATTGGCCTGGATGGCCGCATCCTTGTCCATCCCGCCGCCGTCGCGCGCGCCATCCGTGAGTTCGTGGCGAAGTCCCAGATGCTCGCGGTAGAGGATGTCGTACTGTGCCCGCTTGACTGGATCCCGCAGCGTATTGTGGGCCTCGACGATCTCGCTGAAGCGCGATTCATTGCCCGTTTCCCGATTATCGGGATGGTAGCGCATAGCAAAATAGCGGAAAATCCGCTCGATTGTCTCAGAATTGGCGTTCGGGCTTATTTCCAGAACTTCGTAGTAGTCAACGAACATGTAATCGTGCTTCCGAAATTACGGAAACCACTCCCCGAATCCGAGCATTGCCCAAATGTCGCGCGCTTGCAAGGCGCGGGGCGGGCCTCGACGTCAATCATGTGAAAAGCCCGTTTTTCGCGGGAACAGCGCGGAGGGAAAACCGCTCACACTTTTCCCGGAATTGCTCTAGGTTGGCGCGGTTTGAAATTCAGGTGGCAACCTGGATGGGAGCCGACCTCAAGCCTGGCTCCCTGTTGGCTCGCCTCCTTCGAGGCGAGCCATTTTTTCGCGAAGCCGCCACGCGGGCTTTCGTCCGACGACTGCACCGACCTAAAGCGCGTCGCGATTCCTTCGGATTCGCTTGCTCCGCTTTAGGTCTTTGGTTTTACGCATGTCTTTATCCACAAACCGGTTCCCACTTTCGGGAGACATGCGCTAGTGCGCCATGGCTAATATGGCTTGCTGCATATAGACTTCACGGAGTCGGGTCCACGAAGGCATTGGGAGGGACAACAGAAATGCCACGGATATCGGAACTCTTCTTCAAGACGGCCATCGTCTTTCTCGTCCTGGGCATCGCCGCCGGGTTGCAGATGGCGATTTCGGGCGATCACGGCGCCTTTCCGGCGCATGCCCACATCAACCTTCTAGGCTGGGTCACCAGCGCCATTTTCGGTGGCTATTATGCGCTCAACCCGGCCAAGGCCGAGCGCCGCATCGCCATGATCCATTACGGCCTCTATACGGTCGGCATCGTGATCATGCTGCCGGCGCTCTACTGGATGCTGGCGGCAGGCCACCCGGAGATCGAGCCGGTCGTGGCGATAGGCTCGCTGATCGTTGCCGCTGCGGTGCTGGTCTTTGGCTTCGTCGTCTTCTCGTCGTCGGAGACGGTGCGCTCCGCCTCACCAGCCGCGGCCCGCTAGCCTGCGGCCGAGCAGGGGGCTTCGGCCTGGACGGGCTGGGGCCTCCAACCGAAGAGCGCGACAAGACGGCCATTAGTGTTGGGCCGAATAACCTTTGTTGCAGTCAGACGCCGGCGACAATGCCAAAGGGATCGCGCCTCGGAAGCATAATGCGGGGCTGGCCATGCTCGCTGCGCTCGAACAAAGGCGTGCGATGTGTCGGGCGAAACGGATTGCCGCCGGCTTCCGAGGAAGCGATTGGCCGGCCATCCGCGAGCAGGCTAGCGCCAGCTAGGGCAACAGTTTCGGAAACAACAGCGAAATAACCGCCAGGACGATGCCATCGCGCTTGAACGGGCCAGGCAATTTGGCGGGCGAGGCGGTGCCGTCGCTCGACTTGGCCTCGTCCGTCACGCGGGCCTCGCCATGCACCAGCCACAGCACCGCGGCGAAGTAGCCGGCCTGCAGAATAACCGCGGCAAGGACCGTCCAGCCCAATGCCGCCCAGACCGATCCGGTGGACGCGAAGGTCCAGCCGAGGACCACCAGAAGCGTCGCCGCCATTCCCACAAGAAACTGCGGAAAATACATTTGCCCAACCGAGCGCCGCGACCATGTCCAGTCGTCGACGATCTCGCCCATGTCTCTACCCGTCATGACCCTTGCACCTTTTCCGGGTGGCCGCAAGCTTGAACAATCTGACCGGCGGCCTTGTCGCACCATTGTCCGCTCCGACAGGGACCAAGGGAGCAGGACTTCCTTGTAGCAACCGGCAATTGCGCCGGATCGTTCCATGGGTCTCGGCATTCAAGCAAAGCCTTATGGAACGCATCGGCGACGGCGCGGCGGCAATTGCAAGGGCAGCGGCGGCCGGACGAAAAAAGGCCCGACGAGGCGGGCCTTTTTTGTCTTCATGCCGTCCTTGTCAGCTCAGGATCACGACGATCTTGTAAGTGTCGGGGTCGACAATGACGATGCGTCCATCGGCCAGCACGAAATACTCGTAGTTTTCATAGGCTGGCACGATCTTGACGATGCGGGCCGGCAGGCGGTGCAGGCGCACCTTGTGCCGCGGCACCTCGACGCCGACTGAAATGTCGAAGCTGACGTCGCGAACCGGCTCGACATGGGTTTCATGAATGACCTGCGTGATCTGCGTCCTCTGCTCGACCGTCACGTTGTTGATCGAGGCCGTCTTGTTCTGGTCGGTCTCGACATTGGTGTTGCCCTGGGCATTCTGCTCGGTCTTGGTGCCGGTGCCGGTCTGAGCATTCTGCTCGGTCTGCATCTTGGTGTTGCCGCCCTGGGCATTCTGCTCGGTCTTGGTACCGGTGTTGGTCTGAGCGTTCTGCTCGGTGGTGGTGCCGGCCTTACCCTGGGCCTGCTGCTTCTTCTTCAGCTGCGTGTTGTCTTGGGCATTCTGGTCAGTCTTCGTGCCGGTGTTGGTCTGAGCGTTCTGCTCGGTCTGCATCTTGGTATTACCCTGAGCGTTCTGCTCGGTGGTGGCGCCGGCCTTGCCCTGGGCCTGCTGCTTCTTCTTGAGCTGCGTGTTGTCCTCGGCATTCTGGTCGGTCTTGGCGCCGGCATTGCCCTGGGCCTGCTCATCGGTCTTCATCTTGGCCTTGCCCTGAGCCTGCTCCTGGGTGTTGGCGCCGGCCTTGCCCTGGGCGTTCATCTCGGTTTTCGATTTCGTCTCGCCCTGGGCCTGCCCGCCCGCCTTGCCGCCCTTCTGGCAATCGGCCGTGCCGGCCGCGCAATTGTTGTCGCCGCCGCTTGGCTGCGCGGATTCGGTCTGCGCCATCGCGGCGCCGCAACTCACACTGAGCGCGATCATGCTTGTGATCAGCAGGTGTTTCATTGGATTTCTCCTCGGAAATTCGGTCCCTTCGCATGGGTAACCCCGCCCGAAACGCATTGTTCCGAAATTGCTGCAAGCGGCGAAGAGCATGGTTTTGCGGAACACGGCGGCATCAATTTTTGCAGGCGCCGGTCCAAATTTCGCAGGAACAACGCCAGGCGATTGGCGTTACGACAATGCCGACCCGCTGTGGAAAATCGCAGGCGCAGCATCAAGGCGATTTGATCAAATCCACATAGGAGAGACGAACAATGAAAATGCACATCACCTCCGCTGCCGCCGGCTTCCTGCTTCTTGCCGGCATTGGCGCCGCTGCCGCGCAGGATGTCGTCATCGCGCCGGAGCAGGAAACCGTGATCAAGGAATATGTCCACAAGCAGCCGCTGGCTTCGGTGAAGGTTCCGGGCGTCGAGCTGAACATCGGCAGCACGGTTCCCGACACTGTCGAGCTGCACGAGGTGCCTAACGTCAAATATCGTTACGTTGTCGTCGATAACCGGACAGTCATCGTCGACCCCGGCACCCGCAAGATCGTCAAGGTGCTCGATTAATCGACAGCACGCCGAAATCAGATGGCCCGTCGCCACTTCCGGCGGCGGGCCTTTAACCGCTTATTATTTTGTTACCATGTGCTAACGGAACCTTCCCGCCGCGGTTGAGTTAGCGGCTCTGGGCCACGCTGTCTCATAGACAACACAAATCATCGGCAGGGTGGAGATTCGGGCGGCGGCGAACAGATACGGGCGGGTCTAGGAGGAGTTTGATCAACATGTCGAAACGAGAAATCGGAACATCCCGTTTGCTCGGGATGCGGGTCGCCGACCTGAAAGCCAGGATGCGCGACGCTCGGATCACCGAGCATGAGATGAAGACCTTCCAGAAGGTCGCGGCCATCATGGGGGGCGGCGAGGGCTCCCTACGTATCGAAGCGGACGACCTGATCGCCGCATCTTTCGTCACCGAGGCGCTGGGCGAGTCGACGCCGACCTGACAGGGCCACCAGCCGAAAAAGCCCATCGATCCAGTCGACCGTCAGCCCCGCGGCGGTCCGCAGGGCAAACGGACGCCAGGCGGCTCCGCTTGCCGGGGATCTCGTCGGCTAGATGCTGAAACCTGCAGGCGAGGCCAACGCAGCGGCTCTGTCAGTGCGCCGGCCGCTGCAGCGCCCGGCTCTCGCGTGCCCGGTTGCGCCTGATCTTGGCCTCGCGCAGCACCGCGACCGGATCGGCCCCGGTCCACTCGATCCCCGCTTTCTTCGCGAAGACCAGGAACGCCTGGCGCGCCTTGTCGAGATCGATCTCGCCGGCCCGCGCCGCCTCGCAGGCGCGCAGCGCCCTTGCGTGGCTCTCGCCCCGCGAGGCCACTGGCCATTCCTTGAGAAAATTCTGCATGCCGGTGAGCGAGGCGATCTCGCGCTTGAAGCCGGCGCCGACGGCGATCGCCACGGGGGCGCGAAGTTGGATGTCGCTTCTGATGTAACCTTCTTGCATGACGGCGGCGCCCTTTGATTTCAAAGTCTTGGGAAGTTTCACTGCCTTCCAATGCGGAGCCGATACGAAGGTTCCGCCATATCAATTAGTCGTCGCTGACGGAACAACACCTCGCCAGGGACGTTTGCCCCGGGAGCTCAACTATTCGGCCTGCCGATGTTTCCGCCCCCGGCGGCGGAGGCAGGGCGGAGCTCGCCAATGCGATCCGAAGGATCGTCGTGAATCCAACAGGAGAGAAACGATGAAAAACACCCTCATTCCAGCTGTCGCCGGCCTGGCTCTGATGGCCGGCATCGGCGTCGCGGCCGCGGACGAGGTGATCGTCACCCCCGAGCAGCAGACGGTGGTCAAGGAATATGTCCACAAGCACCCGATCGCCTCGGTCAACGTGCTTGGCCTCGAGCTTGGCGTCGGCTCGACCGTGCCCGATACAGTCGAGCTGCAGTCGGTTCCGGACGTGCAGTATCGTTATGCGGTCGTCAACGACCACACGGTACTGATCGATCCCGGCACGCGTCGCGTCGTCCAGGTGATCCAGTAACATCTGACACCCCTGAAGAGCCCGATCCTTGCCCGACGCTTGGGCGAAGGATCGGGCTCTTCTCGCATCGAGGCACAAGGCCTAGAATAGTCAGCGGTTTGGGAGGCAACGAAGCGCGGAAGGAGTCGTTGCCATGCATCATCCACACGTCGAATCACCTGATATCGCCCGGCAGGTCGACAAGCTGCTGGCCGAGCACAGGACTGGCCTGCTGTCCATGCAGGAGGCTATTTCCCTGCTGCGGAAGCGCACGGGGACCGATCGCTCTGACGCGGATTTAGCCGGTTTGATCACAAAGAAGGCAGCGCATCTCGGCATCGCGGTCGTCACCAACGGCCATTGAACGAATTTGCCGCCTAAGTCGGTCGCTTATATGCGTGATACCGAAGACGCCGCGTCAAAATTCCGCTAGTGTTCGCGTCGGGGAACCCGTCCCAACCTTAGGAGGCGACAGTGACGGACGACAGGCACGAACGTATTCGCCAGCGCGCGCACGAGATTTGGGAGCAGGCCGGCCGGCCCGAAGGTGCTCACGAAGAGCACTGGAGCCAGGCGACCGCCGAGATCGACGCGGCAGGCAAGCCGAAGAAAGCTCCGAAGAAGGCAGCTGCCGCCAAGGTCGAGAAGCCGAAAGCCGCCAAGCCCACCAAGGCCCCCGCCAAGCCAAAGGCGGCCAAACCGAAAGCCAAGGCCTGAATCTCCGGCGGCCGCGCCGCCGCCGGCTTATCCCGACAACGATCTCCGACAGCGACCGGACGTGGGTAGCCCGCGCCCAGCGGATTGTCATGGAGACGGCCAAACTTCCGTTGAAGACGCGCTGGTTCAGCTGGTAGGAAGATCAGACAGAGGGAAGGCGCCGCCGATCGCTAGCGCCCTCCCTGCTTGCTGGCGTATTGCGCGACAGCGCAGAGAAGGGCAAGCGCCGCGGTATCGCAGTCGGCCCGCGACGGCGACGGGCCTCGGGCGAAAAGCACCGCATCCGCGACCGGAACCGTCAGTCCGTGCTTTCTGGCAAATGAGGCGACTTCATAGGGCTGATCCTCGGGCAATGCGCCGATGTCGATTTGCGGTTGCATCAAACGTGTTCCTCCCTGGTATGCGTCTCTGCCCTCCTTCACCCGCGAGGAATTAACGCCCGGCCACTCACCCGCGTCCACCAATTGGCGATTGTGTGAAACGATGCATTTGCCGGGGCGGCGAGCCAAGGGTTGCAACCGGCCCGGTTGAGGGGCTGCGGCGCGGGCTTATCCCCTCTTCCGCGCTGCGGAAGGGAAGCGCCTCACCACGCATCGCTCGACCTGGCAAACCTCACCCCCGCCGCGATCATCGCGCTTTCGCACTCGCTGATCAGCCGGAGGTTTCTGAGATATCGCGCCACCGTATCCGGCAGCCAGGCGGCGCAGGCTTCGACATAAGCGCGACCGTGCACCAGCGTGCCGGTCGAAAGCCGCTCGTCCTTCTCGGCGATCACCTTCAGATATTGCCGGATGAAGCGGATGTCGTCGGCGATGTCTTGGCTCGCCATGCGCCAGGCGCCGGCGAGGCGCTCGCGCTCGGCGAGCGGCAATGGCGACAGCAAAGGACGGGAAAGGTCGGCAAAAGCGGCATGGTTCGCGGTGTTCAAGCAGATTCCCTCAAAGGAGGTATCGTACTTTATGTACGAAGTTCGGTCAAGCGAGGTTCGTACAATTTGAACGATTGGCGGTTATAAGAAATTCATGAAAATCTTATAACCACCGGCATCTCCCCTTTGGGGGAGATGAGACTTGTGGCCCAATCGGCCTCGCAAAAAACCGCTTCCCCAACCCGGCAAACAGTGCTTTAACGCGCCCATCCACAGGGGTGCTCCGTACGGTCGGGGCTGAGATGGTGGCGGCAAGCCTCCGGACCCTAAAGCTGATCTGGATAATACCAGCGGAGCGAGGCGGGCCATGTTTTCCGGCGCACAGATTTCCCTTTATCCCATGGCCGACGATTTCGTCGGCGTCATCCTCGGCGCGTTGGGCGCGCTCGATCCTTACCGCGACAGGCTCAGGATCGAGACCGACGACATCTCGACGCTGCTGGTCGGGCCGCCCGAAGTGCTGTTCCCGGCGATGCGCGACCTCTTCGTGGCGGCGGCCAAAAGCGGCAAGCATTGCGTGCTGTCGGCCGCCGTCTCGCGCGGCTGCCCCGGCGAGCCGGACGATCCGATCTGCCGTTCCGACGAGATCGGCGGCCCGGCGGTCCCGCTCGACGAGCGCAAACGCGCGGCGCTCGGCGCCGTGCGGTCGACGCCCTCGACCGACCAGCCGGTGGCGGCGCAATTCTCGCTCTATGTGATGGGCACCGGCGATCACATGGACGAGATCTATGGCTGTATCGACTTCCTGAAACAGTCCGGCGTGTTCGACCGCTCCAAGAACTTCTGCACCAGGCTGCGCGGCGATGCCGGCGCGGTGTTCGCCACGCTCAACGAAGCCTTCTGCCGCTTCGGACCCGGCGCGGGCCACGTGACCCTCGACATCACGATTTCGGCCAACAGCCCGACCGCGGTTTGAGCGCAAGCTCGGGCTGTCGAGGACATTATCGTGGCTGTTTCGCCTGATCCATTTCATGGGAGAGAGAATCCCGCATCTGAGCCTATCCCGGAAGAGGGATGTGGGCCTTCGACGATTGGCGAAAGCGGACGCGACGGCCAATCTCCCCCCTTGTGGGGGAGATGCCTAGCAAGGCAGAGGGGGGCGCTGTCCCGCCAGCCTCTCAGTCGTTCGCAGGCGCAGTCTTCATCGGATGCTATGGGGCAAGTTTCGCAAGCCGGCGTTCCTTCGCGCCCCCCTC
>CCNC01000053.1 GCA_000824845.1 Mesorhizobium sp. ORS 3359
ACAAGGGGGGAGATTGGCTCTCATCAGCCCCGCCGCCAGGTTCTTCCCCGCCGCCCTGGCGTTTGTCTTGCTGCTCCTCGCCTGGGAGCTCTACGCCCGTCTCGGCGGCATCGCGCCCACCGTGCTTCCCGCGCCGTCCCGCGTGCTTACGCAAGCCTGGGAGAACCGCGCGGCACTCGCCGAAAACACGCTTCCCACCATCCGCGCCACGCTTGCCGGCTTCGCCTGCTCGCTCGTCGCCGCCTTCACGCTTTCGGCGCTGGTCGATTTCTTGGCCCCCCTGCGCCGCGCGCTGTTTCCGCTGCTGATCGCCAGCCAGACCTTGCCTTTGGTGGCGATCGCGCCGCTGGTGGTCTTGTGGTTCGGCTTCGGCCTCTTGCCGAAGATCCTGCTGGTCGCGCTGGTCACCTTCTTCCCGATGATGGTGGCGCTGGTCGAAGGCTACGCCGCCACAAGCGCCGAAATCAGCCAGATGCTTGCCGCCATGGGAGCAGGGCGGTGGCGCATATTCTGGCTGGCGCGGCTGCCGTCGGCGCTGCCCTATTTCTTCGCCGGACTGCGCATCTCCATCACCTATGCGGTGGTCGGCGCGATCTTCGCCGAATATGCGGGCGCCGCGAAGGGGCTGGGCATCTACATGCTCAGCGCCAAGAACAACTTTCGGCCCGACCTCGTGCTTGCCGCAGTTGCCGTCAGCTCGGCGCTGACGCTGGCACAGTTTGGTCTGGCCGTGCTCGTCCAGCGTTTCGCCATGCCCTGGGAGAGGGCCGGGCGCGACCGCAAGGCCGAACCCTCCGGGCACCGGCCATGACCCGGCTCGAGCTTCGCGATGTCCGCAAAAACTTCGGCGCGCTCGAGGTTCTGGCCGGCGTTTCGCTCGATGTCGGCGCGGGCGAGTTCGTGTCGATCCTCGGCCCCTCCGGCGCCGGCAAGTCGACGCTGTTCCAGCTCCTCACAGGCGCGATCCGGGGCGAGGGCGAGATGCGCTTCGACGGCGCGCCGCTCGATGGCGCCCGCTTCGCCTTCATGCCGCAGCGCGACGCGCTGATGCCGTGGCGGCGCGTCATCGACAACGCCACGCTGGGGCTTGAAGTGCAGGGCATGAAGCGCCGGGCCGCGCGCGCGCGCGTGGCGCCCTTGTTCGCCGAGTTCGGCCTTGCCGGCTTCGAGCGCGCCTGGCCGGCCGAGCTGTCGGGCGGCATGCGCCAGCGCGCTGCCCTGCTGCGCACCGTGGTGCAGCAGCGCGACATGCTGTTGCTCGACGAGCCTTTCGGCGCGCTCGATGCGCTGACCCAGGCGGCCATGCAGCGCTGGCTCGAAGGCATGTGGCGAAGCCACCGCTGGACGGCGCTGCTGATCACCCACGACGTGCGCGAGGCGGTGCTTCTGTCCGACCGCATCTATGTGCTTTCGGCGCGGCCCGCGCGCGTGGTGCGTGAGGTGTCGGTGCCGCTGCCGCGTCCGCGCACCAAAAGCGCGGCGCTCGCCCGCGAGGCGGCCGCGATCGAGGCCGGCATCCTCGACACGCTGCTTGGACAGCCGACCCCAATTCCCGACCATCCGATGGAGAAATGAAATGACCGACTTCACCCGCCGGCAGGCGCTGTTCCTGGCCGCCAGCCTGCCATTTGCCGGGGCCGTCACGCAGGCCCGGGCCGCCGCGCAGAAAATCACCGTCGCGCTCGACTGGACCGTCAACACCAACCACATCGGCCTGTTCGTCGCCCGCGACAAGGGCTTTTATCGCGACGCGGGGCTGGACGTCGAAATCCTGCCTTATGGCGACACCGGCTCGGGCACGCTGGTGGCTAACCGCGTTGCCGATTTCGGCATTTCCGGTTCGCTCGGCCTGTTCACGCAAAAGAGCGCTGGCGCCGACCTGAAGGCCGTCTATGCCGTCGTCCAGTCGGAGACCGGCCGCGTCGTCTTCAACGCCGACCGCGCCGCCATCAAGACTCCGAAGAATCTCGACGGCCTGACCTATGGCGGCTTCGGCAGCGCCTGGGAGAACGCGCTGTTGCAGACCATCATCCGCCATGATGGCGGCAAGGGCGATTTTTCGACCGTGACGCTAGGCACCTCGGCCTACGAGGCGCTGGCCAATGGCGCGGTCGACTTCACGCTGGAAGTCTCGACCTGGGAAGGCGTCGAGGCGGAGCTCAAAGGCTTGAAACAGCGCAGCTTCCGCTATGCCGATTACGGCGTGCCGGACGAGCACACCACGCTGATCGTTTCCAGCAACGCCTACCTAGCCGCCAATCCCAAGGCTGCCGCCGCCTTCGTCCAGGCGACACGGGCCGGCTACGCCTTCGCCGTTGACCACGCGAAGGAGGCGGGCGAGCTGCTGGTCGCCGCCAACAAGGACACGCTGACCAACCCGGCGCTGATCGATGCCTCGCTGAAGGCGCTGAATGACGGCCATTTCCTGAAAAGCGCCAACGGCGCCATCGGCACGATGGACAAGGCCAAGATGCAAGCGATGGGCGGGTATCTGTTTGCCGCGGGGATATTGCTCGATGGCAACGGCAAGGCGCTGAAGGAGAAGCCCGATCTGGGCGCGTATTTCACGAACGAGTTTCTGGGCGCTTAGAAGAGATAGCGACCAAACATAAACGCAATCGCGGTTGCAGATGACAGGATGAGAACGCTTGCGACGAGCAGGCCGAACTTGAGCAATGGGGTTTTGTGGCGGTAGGCCCGCCAGGTGGTCCGCGCAGTTGAGGTCTGCAGACAGTAATGCGTTAAGAGCAAGGCAGCTTCCCAGCCAGTCGCCAGAATAAAGATCCATAGCCAGGACGCCTTGCCAAGGCCAAAGTTAATCGCCCTGATGAGGACAAGGGTCAAGATCACCAACGAGAGCACGCGACCCAGACGATTGCGCCACCGTGCTGGTCCACGTCGGCGAATGGCGACTGACCGACTGGGAGTCGCCGGTGCAGTCTCAAAAGTGGAAGACATTAGACACCAATCAGCTGTCAGCCTTCTTCCTGTTGAACAGCCGTCTCAGCCACACCAGCGGCAGCAGCAGGAGGAAGGCGCCTTTCTTCAGCACAACCAAGGCGAGGGCGATCAGCCCGGCGCTGGCGGCCCCGCCATATTTGACGCCGAGCATCGTCGCCAGCACACCGAGCGCGCCATAGCCGGCCACCTTGTCGCCGTTGGAGAATTCGAAATAGGAAGAGCCTGCCTCGGGCTTGTAGGCGGCGGCCGATGCTTCGACGATCTTCTGCACCGCATCGCTAGTCATATTGCCATTCACCGGCACGATCTTCATTGGGACATAGCCCTGCCGATCGAAGACCGAAACCGAGATGTTGATCGTCCTGTCGCCGGCCCAGTTCAGAATGTTGGCGTAGTAGAGGATGTTCTTGCCCTTATCGACGCGCGGGTAGACCAGCCAGCCATCGAACCGGATGTCCTGTCCAAGCCGCTGCGACTGCGCTTTCACCGAGTCCCTGAAGCTCTCCTCGATCGAGCCGATCTCCTCGCTGCGGTCGGCGTTGTCCCAGTCGGCGAGGCTGACATAGCCGTCCGACACCGGCTTTTCGACCGTGAGGTTATCAATCTCCGGCGTGAAGCCGAAGATCAGCTGGTCGATCGTCGAGCACTGGTCGCGGTCCCAGCCAAATTCCTTCACCACCAGATTGCAGCGGTCCTCCGGCTTCAGGTAGATGGCGCCGCCGCCAGCCGGAGTGATTGTGCCTCTGGCGGCGCTCAGAGGCTGGGTAAAATTTTGCGGATGATAATCCGCATCCTCGGCATGCACGATCGCTGGCTGCGCCAGGAAGCAGGCATGCGCCACCACAATGAAAATAAGATTTTCCCTGATCGATTTGTTCATGATCCCCTCCCGCCAGCGGGACCCCAACTTCACCCAGTTGTGATCTAGTGGGATTTTCAACGCAAGTACAAGTCGGAAAAGTTCTTTTTTTGTTCTTTATACAGACTGTAATGTCCGGGCAGCGTTGCCGCTCGCCTAATTCTTCACGATGGCGTAGAGCAGGGCAGTTTTGACATGTCGTCCAGGTTCGCCCTGCAGCGAAAGGGCCGCTGCAAACAATTTCGCCGTTGCCGGGCACAGGCCCGCGGAAGCCTGATTGGCGTTCGCTATGGCCTCCATCTCGGTCGGCGTGCCACCGCTTTTGGTAAAGGCCTCGGCGACGAGCGACCAGTCCTGATCCTCGGGTTCCGCAGCCGGCAGACCGCTTCTTTTGGCGGCGCCAAAAGCGCGAAACAGCGTCGCGCCGATCCGATCCAGATGCACCAGAAATTCGTTGTCGGACGCGCTGACGGCATCTGGCCCAAGGCGCAGGTAATTGTCGCAGGTGGCTGGCGTTTGCCACGCCATCAGGTAGTTGATCATGGCAAGCTGGGCCGAGAGCGCCTGCGAAGCTTCGTTGTCTGGAGTGGAAGGCAAAAGCGGCGCATACCTGCGCCGCAGTTTGGCGACAGCAACCCGGCTGGTGTTCTCCACCGCCTGCTTGCCTCCCAAGCGGGCCACGACCATGACGTTGTCGAGCAGTGCGTTGTAGTCGTCCGGGAACTCCTCGGCGATTGCTTTCAATATCTGCGAGTCCTGCTTCTGAACCTCGGCGTTGATGTAGGCTCTGGTCAACGCTTGGGGCGCGGGCGCCTGCTTGCCGGCTTGACTGGCGAGCTTGCCTGACGTCTTCGAGGCAAGAGCCTTTTTCTTGGCAGCCGTCGCCAATTTACGACCCTGCCGGGCCATCTCGGATTTAGGATCGAGCCTGAGAGCCCGGTCGAGATCGGCGGCGGCGCGATCGAAGTCCCCGATAGAGTACCAGGTGCTGCCGCGCCCAAAATAAAGCGGGGCAAAGTCCGGTTTTATTTCGATCGCACGGCTGTAATCGGCGATGGCTTTTTCCGGCTCGCGCTTCTTTGTCAGTATAAGAGCGCGGGCATAATAGGCTGTGATGTAGGATGGATCGATCTCAAGCGCTCGGTTGACGTCGGCCAAAGCCCCGTCATAGTCGCTCTGTTGCATGCGCGCCCTGGCACGCGCCGAATAGGTCGACGGTTCGTTTGGCGCGAGCGCCAGGGCGCGGCTGTACTCAGCCTCAGCGCGGTCGTATTTGCGTTTCTTGTAGAACGCGTCGCCGCGCTTCAACAGCGGCATAGCGGCCCGCAGATCCGTGCCGTCCGGAGCGCCGGCCTCATCGCTTTGGCCATTCGCCGCCACCGCCGCCTTGCGGGCTATGGCGTAATCACCATTGCCTGGATCGAGCTTGAGCGCCTGGTCGAAATCGGCCATGGCGCCGGCATAGTCCTTGCTGTCGGCGCGAGCCATGCCACGCGCATAGTAGATGGCATCGTCCTTCGCATCGATGCCGATCGCCACCGTATAGGCGGCTATCGCGCGTCCGGCATCGCCCTTGGCGTGCCAGGCCATGCCTTTGCAATAATGGGCGTCGCGCGCCTTCGGGTCGAGCGTGGCGGCCCGGTCGCAGTCGGCAAGGGCGCCATCGACATCGCCGGATGTGACCTTGGCGAGGCCGCGGCGGAAATATGCCGCGGCAAAATTGGGGGCGAGCTGAATGACCTTGTCGAAATCGGCGATCGCCTGGGCGTAGTCGCGTGTGGCTGCCCTGGCCCTGCCGCGGCCGAAATAGCCGAAGCGGTTGTCGGGTTCGAGCGCGATCACCACGTCATAGGAACCGATCGCCTTCTCGTATTTGCCCATGTCCAGCCAGGCATCGCCGCCGAGGATCGCTTGCAGCGCGCGCTGGTCTTTTGTCTCCAGCGACTTTGCAGCCAGGGTGTCGTCCGTGGCCGCCAAATTCGGAAGTATGGGTTGCGTGGCCGAAGCGGCGTCCGCCGGCTTCGACTGCTCCAAGTCCTGCGCCGGGGCGGCGTTGCCCGCATCGCCGGCAGCCTGCTGGTCGCAGCTTCCCGACCGCGCAGGATCCAGCTCCTTGGCGCGCCGGCAATCGGCCGCCGCGCCGGCCTGGTCGCCCTTGAGCGTCCTGGCGCGGCTGCGACCGAGATAGGCGTCGGCATTTTTGGGATCGAGGCCGATTGCCTTGTCGAAATCGAGCAGCGCGCCGTCGACGCCGTATTTCACCAGACGCGCGCCGGCGCGTTCGACCAGTATCCTGGCGGCGGCCTGATCCTGGGCAGCCTGGTCCTGTGTTCCCGCGGCCGGAACGGTTTGCCCGCCGGCCATGAGCGCGGCGCACGCGCCGGCGCGTTGCGGGTCGAACTCGACAGCGCGCCGGCAGTCGCTCGCGGCAAGGGCATTGTCGCCTTGCGAGGCCGCGGCGACCGCCCGGTCGTAATAGGCCTCGGCATTGTCGGGATCGAGTGAGATGGCATAGCCGAAGGAAGCGATCGCGCCCGGCACGTCGCCGGAGGCCTGCTGCTTCAATGCTTCCCGGATTTGCGCGGCAGCTTCCTTGGAAAGGACCTGCCTGCCGGTGGTCTCCAACTGCTTGGCCAAAGAGGAAAGATCCGGCTTGGACGCCGTTTCCGCCGCAGGCATCTCGGCATTTGCCGGCCCCGCGTCACAACTGCCAATCTTCTTCGGATCGAGCGCGATGGCCTTGCGGCAGTCGGCCGCCGCGCCGGCGCTGTCGCCTTTGCGTGATCGCATCAGCGACCGGCCGAGCCACGCCCTGGCATCGGTTGCATCGAGCGCGATCACCTTGTCGAAATCGGCAAGGGCGCGATCGTCGTTGTCCTTGCTCGCCCAGGCGACCGCTCGGGCGTAGTAGCCGTCGACCATCCCGGCGTCGAGCTCGATCGCCTTGTTGGCATCGGCGATCGCGCGCGCCCAGTCGCTCTTGCCGATCCAGGCGGCGCTGCGGTTGGCATAGGCGTCGGCACTCCGGGGATCCACAGCCAGCGCGGCGTCGTAATCGGCAATGGCGCGATCGAACTCGTCCTTGGCGGCGTAGGCGAGGCCGCGATTGACGAGCGCAATGAAATCGCCCGGATCGATGCGGATCGCCTTGTCATACTCCGCAATCGCCTTGTCGCGTTCGCCGGTCTTGCTCCAGGCGGTGCCGAGGCCCGTATGGGCGTCGCCGTTTTGCGGATCGGCCTCGATCGCCTGCTGGAAATCGAGCATGGCCGCGTCGATCTTGCCCTTGCGAAGGAAGGCCGAGCCGCGGCTGGAATAGGCGTCGCTGGCGGACGGTTCGAGGCTGATCACGATGTTGAAGTCCGCGATCGCACGGTCGTAATCGCCCTTGTTGGACCAGTCGGTGCCGCGGTTGAACAGCGCCGAGGTCGCCTTCGGATCGAGCGCGATCGCCTTGTCGTAGTCGGCAATCGCACCATCCCAATCCTGCTTATCGTCCCGGGCGGCGCCTCGATAGAAATAGGCCTTGGTGCGCTGGCGCTGCGCCTGCGTATCGTCTTCGGCAATCGCCGTGCAGGCAGCGATGCGCTGATCGACCGCGGCCTGGTCGACATTCGCTTCCTTTTGGTCACTGCTCTGACCGCCGCTTTCGTCGCCGAAGCAAAGGGCATAGTCCCCAGCAAAGGCGGGCGTGGCGAGCGCGCCAAGCACCGTCACCCCTACCAACGCCAGCCCATATGAGAGCACGGCGACGAATATGCGCGAAACCGCGCCGGTGCGGCGAGACATGGTTTGAACCTCCCCCCGGAGTTGCCGCGACCGCGGCTGCAAGTCCTATATAGTTCTGTCTTTGTTCTAAAATGCAAGCAGAAATTGTAGCGACCGCATTTCTGCGCTTCCGAGAATAACGTCCGCGGGACAGCGCCCCCCTCTGTCCTGCCGGACATCTCCCCCACAAGGGGGGAGATCAGCAGTTCCGTCAATGTTGCTCAATCCTGCAACGTTGGCGATTGGCGAAAGCGGCGGTGACAGCCAATCTCCCCACCCGTGGGGGAGATGTCCGGCAGGACAGAGGGGGGCGCGAAGGAACGCTGCGTCTCGCTTTAGCGGTGTCACGCCTACGCCCTCACATGTCGATAATCGACCTTCTTACCCGGCCGATGATGGTGATCGCGCCCTCCAGTTCCGGCGGCGGAATATCCAGGTAGGAAGCCGGCTGGAACGGCGGGTTGTCGTTCGGGCGGTAGCGTTTGTAGGTGGCCCGTCCCGTCTCGTCCGAGATGACATAGCAGCCATTGGTCACCAGCCGCTTGTCGCGCAAATTGACGAAGATGATCGAATCCGGCGGCGAGATCTTGTTCATCGACGGGCCGTCGACGCGCAGTGCGATCCATTCGCCTTCCTCGAGATCGGCGGTGGGGATCGTCGGATAGTCGGAGAGGTTGACGACGCTGTCCTGGCTGCCGAGCTCGCCGGCGCTGATCCACGACACGATCGGCACGTCTATGATGACGGCGGAGGGCATGAGATTGACCGGCGCCGCTTCCGCGCCGTCGCCCCCCAAACTGCCATTGAACAGCAGCCAGCCGGGGTCGACGCCGAACAGCCGGCCGTATTTCTCGGCGGCTTTGCGCGACAACGGCCGGTTGCCGTTCTCATGGCTGATGAGGGTGTTCTTGTTGATGTCGCGCAGCGCCCGCGCGGCATCGCTGGGCGAGGCATAGCCGGCCTGGGCGCGCGCCTGCTGCAATCTGTGCCTGGAATCCATCATCGTACAAAATGCCTGAAATTTATCGTGCAAAGTGTACGATTTCGCTTGCGCGTCATTCGTACATAACGTACGCTTAGCGCATGAATGAGCATCCCGCAAGCATTTCCGCATTGTCCGTGATTCCCGCGCAGCCCACGAGCATCCAGGGACTGCCCACTGATATCTCGGGGCTTATCGACCGCTGGGGCAGCATCGGCGCTTTCGCCGCCGATGTCGGCTGCGGCTACGAGGCGGCGCGCCAGATGCGCCGCAGAGGTCGCATCGCCCCGCAGCATTGGCCGCATGTGGTGGCGGCCAGCCGCCGGCTGGGCATTGCCGGCGTCAGCTACGAATGGCTGGCCGGCCGCGCCGCCATGCAGCGCGCGAACGCCATGCAAGGGGAGGCGGCATGAACGCGCTGCCCTCACCATTGGAATTCCAATCGTCCGGACTGTCTTCCTCCCCGGTCCGGGCGCCTACCGGGGCGCTTGCCCCGGATCCGGTCGAACCGCCCGCACCCCGGTTCACCGGAACGGCCGGAGCCGCTCCTCTCCCGGCTCCGGCCCCCAATCCGGGCATAAGCTGCATCCGCACCGAGGACGGCACCGTCATCCTGTTCGACCGCGCGTCGGGCCGGGCGGTGTCGGGCCTGACGCGGGCGGCGGCTGAAGCCAGGCTTCGCGAGTTGGAAGGGGCCGTGCGCCCCGCCTGATCCCCACCCTTTTCCGAACCGACCGACGGCCTCGCGGCCGAACCCAGGCGCTTGGGCTCCAGCCCGGCGCTTTCGCATGCCCACGCCCCAGCAATCGATGGAATGAGAAGATGGCAGTCGCCTATACCGAAAAGGAAATCGACGAGATCGCCGCCTGGCTGAAGGAGGGGCTTTCGGCCTCGCGCATCGCCGGCCGCTTCAGCGCGCTGCGCGGCGCCCCGGTCTCGCGCAATGCCATCATCGGCATCGTCCACCGCAACGCCGGCCTGCGCGCCATCGGCTTCGCCAACCCCAAGGGCGGCCGCGCCGGCGGCAGGCCGAGGAAACATGCCCGGTCGGATCGTCCAGGCCGGCGGGGCAGGACGGTGATTGGAGGGCTCTCCGAGCCGGCCGCGCTTTCCAGGTTCGCCGAATTCGTTGAAGGCGCTGGCGCTGCAACCGCCAATCTCCCCCCTAGTGGGGGAGATGTCCGGCAGGACAGAGGGGGGCGCTGTCCCGCCGACCTGTCTGCCTATGGCACCGCGACACAGACGGCCCCCACCACCGCCCGCGCTCCCAAAAAACCCAAACCCCGCAAGCCCGCGCGCACCTTGCCGCCGGCCTGGCTCGCCCCCGGCGAGCGCCAGAAATCCGAGGCGCAGCTCTACAAGCTCCCGGCGCCGCCCCCTGCGAAAAACCCCGGCCGCCAGCCGCATGTCGCGGCCATGCGCTTTCTCGACTGCCTGTTCGGCCGCTGCCGCGCCCCGCTGGACCTCGCGCTGCGCGAGGATGCCGAAGCCGATCCGCTCGGCGCGCGGCCGGGACCGGACATGCTCTGCTGCGGCCTGCCGACATCGGCCACGCGCTCCTACTGCGCGCACCACCACGCCAGGTTCCACGGCCACCGCGGGAGGGGGATGTGATGGTGGAGCTGCTGATCTCCCCC
>CCNC01000054.1 GCA_000824845.1 Mesorhizobium sp. ORS 3359
GGGGGAGATTGGCCAATCGCCAATGCCCCGCCACCGAGCCCTCCCCATGAGCGGCACGATCTGGTCGAAATTCTTCTGGTCTGACTGGGAGTCCGATCCGAACCTGCGGCTGTGCTCGCTCGCGGCGCAAGGGTTGTGGATGCGTATGCTGTGCATTGCCGCTGCGCACGAGCCCATCGGCTATGTCGCCATCGCCGGCAAGGGGCTGGAGGAGGCCGCCCTTGCCCGCCTTGCCGGTTGCGCGGAGACGGAGCTTGGCGCGCTGCTTGCCGAACTGGAAGAGAACCGCGTGTTCTCGCGCGATCGCCACGGCCGCGTCTATTCCAGGCGCATGATCGCCGACGCCCGCAAGGCGCGCGCGGCGCGCAAGAACGGCTTGAAGGGCGGCAACCCAAGCCTTTCGAAGGAAAGGGCTTTTTCGCCTTCGGATAAGCGGCGGGCAAGGGCCGGGGATAAGGTGGGCGATAAACCCCAGAGTCCAGACTCCCAGAGTCCACGATCCATGAGTCCACAAGCCATCGATCCAACGGGAGAAAACGCCCAGGCGTTTTCTCCCCCAGCTCCGCGGGACAGGAATGGAAAAGCGTCTTCAGGGCAGAGGCCCGAACAGAAATGGCAGCGGCGCAGGACGCATGTCGATGCCGCCAACGCAATCATCGAGGAGATCAATGACCGCAGCCGAACTGCAGCAGGCGGCGAAGGCGCTGGCCGCGATGTTTTCCTGCTTCCCGCAATCCGCGCTGGCTGACGCCGAGATGCAGCTGCGCGGCTATCTCGCCGCCGTGCAGATGCCGAGCTTCAAGATGTCGAGGCCGCCATCCGGCGCTTCATCCGCGGCGAGGCCAAGATGGCCAACGCCCAGTTCTGCCCGTCGAGCGCGCAGCTCTCCATCGAGGTGCGGGAGAGGCGGCTGATGCGGGAGCTGACGGCGAAGCGGGGTGTCCAGCCAGGCGCGAGTTCTTCGCCCCCGCGCAGCGGGGGAGAGGTGGCGCGGCGAAGCCGCGACGGAGAGGGGGACGCCCTCCGCGAAATCAAAGCCGGCTGAGACCCTGGCTCCTCGCGTCACAAGCGAAGCCGCAACGAGGGCACCGCAACCTCCCACGCCATTGGCTTCGCGGAGGGCGTCCCCCTCTCCGTCCGCTTCGCGGACACCTCTCCCCCACCGTTGGTGGGGGCGAGGAACCCAAGTTCTGCAACGCCCCACCCCACAAAGGACCGCACCCATGCCCCGCAAGACCGCCAAGAAACCCCAGCCGCCAAAACTCCCCAAGGGCGAGGCCGAGCAGGTGCGCATCCGCCGCGAGGTCGGCCATGACTTCGCGCTGAAGCAGGACGCCTTCGGCCGCCAGAGGCTCACCGCCGGCACGGCGGAGGCACGCCGCGTCTACGAGGTCTCGAATGGCGGCTACACCTCCACCGGCGGCATCGTGCGCCTGCGCAATGTCGACCCGCTCACCGGCATCACCTCGCTCACCCGCCAGCAGCGCGAGGCCGGCCAGCGCTTTCGCGACGATTTCGAGCGTGCCGCCCGCCACGGCCTGCAGCCGCAATCCTGGAGCGAACGCGTCGACGCCAGCCGCATGGGCGGCGGCGTCCCCGACCGCGTCCTCTCAGCCGGCCGCGCCCATGCCCACGCCGCCGCCGCGCTCGGCCATTGGGAGGTGGCGGAGGTGGTGCGCAAGACCTGCCTCGAAGGCCAGTCGGTGAAGGCGATCGCCGAGCGTAGCGGCGAGGGAAGGGATGTGGTGGTGAAGCTGCTGAAGGTCGGGCTGGATCTGCTGGCGGTGCATTATGGGATGATGGGGAGGCGGGTGGGGTGAGGGGATGTGGATAGCGGTCCGATGCCGTAAATCACCGCTAGGCCCTACATCATTTAGGCGATGTTTCAGCTAGTCACTAGAACATTGGAGTGGAATCTGTTTTTGTGGCAACGGTTGCTTGGGGGTGACAAGGATGGGCTATTTTGTAGGCGGTCTATTACCTAGGCGTCTCGCTCGGCGATGGCATAGCTTCCGGCTAGCATGGCGAGACCTAAGATTGACTTGGATAGTTGGGGCGATTTTTTGTGCGCTCATATTGAGCGTTTTGTTCTATGAAAGATTTCCGAACGCTACTGACGCCAGCCAGTTCGAAGGTGCTTTTTTTGCCTCTTGGTTAAGCGGAATAGCCCTGACTGCCGTGATTACGGTTGCGGTTACCATTGCGACACTCGCAAGACCCCACCAAGACGTTTTTGAGGCAAGAGCGCGCAATTTGCTGAAGCGCCAAACGGGACCTCATATTGACTATATAATTCCGCAGATTCAACAGCTTCTCAAGCCTTTCTGCGAATCGGCGATCCGGGAGATGACAATCACGGATTATGATGAGAAAACGAAACTGTTTCGCGTCAATCAGTATACAGACAACCAGTTGAAATCGTATCTGAACGATATTCCCGTTCGCTTCGATACCCAGTTGGAATACAAGCGTGGCACCCCAGCTCCTGATGGCGAAGAACAATGTTCATTGACCTACCTAAAGGTCGACGGCACTCCTGTGGGCGGGCTTGAGCACTTTGCTGACCAGATTGTTCGCCCGTTCCCGATGGTTGTGCATCCTAACGAAAGTTGTCGGATCGAGCACCGTATGGTCTACTGGGTCGAAGCCGAATCGGAACAGAATCGGCACATGCCAACCCGCTTCACGAACAGCCTCCGCGTAACAGTTCACAATCAACTTGCGTCACGTCAAATTGTCGCCATTCATCCCTCGTTAAATGGTAAGGAGGTAAAAATTCCCATCGATGCTGGAACATCAGCGGTGGTTGTGGATTTGAAGGATTTGGCCCCGGGTGAATGGGCTTACGATTTTCGACTTGGTGTGGATTGAAAACGGAGCGCGCAGCCGTTAATTGAATAAGCAAACAAGGAGCAGTTTCATGCGGTACGGAGACGAAGTGGGCTTTTAGCCTAATCAACCAAAGCGGCCCTTCGGGGCCGCTTTTGTTTTTAGACGCAGTGCCGGCGTTCTGGGTAGAGCGGCAAAATGCCAGCGCAGCAATGGGCGATTGCAGATGAACTAAGGAGCTTGCGCAACGGCAGCTCATCCGCCCTTCTTTGCTAGGTCCGCCACCCCGCCCCCTTCCGCCTTCCCCTCCCACCCAAACACGCTCCTTCCTCCCAGCAGATGCGACTGGTCCATCTCGCCGGCGACAATCTCCTTCAAGCTCGGCCCCGTCACATACCGCTCCATCCGACGTGACTCCCCGTCCAGCCTTCGCAGCGCTTCCAGCTCCTCGCCGCGCCCGAGCTTGGCCTTCCCCACCGCCGATTTCAGCACCGCGATCGTCTCGTCATAGACTTTTAGCGGCACGGGGAAGGGGTGGCGGTCCTTGCCGCCATGGGCGAGCGAGAAGCGGGCCGGGTCGGAGAAACGGTAGGGCGCGCCGTGCACCACTTCGGAGACCATGGCCAGCGCCCGCACCGTGCGCGGGCCGACGCCGGGGACGAGCAGCAGCTCGGGGAAATCCTTGGGGCCGCTTTCGATGGCCGAGGCGATGTTGCCGTGCAGCCGGCGCATGACGATGTCGCTTTCGCGCACGTCGTGATGCGCCGGCATGACGAGGTTGGGCAGCAGCGGCTGCGCGGCCGGCTCAGGCTCCGGCCGTGGTTCCAGCACGGCTAGCTCGGTCAGGATCTTTTCCGGGCTCATGGTCTTGAGCAGCTCGACCTGGCCGCCGCGCGCTTCTTCGGCGCGGTGGTCGGTGAGGTTGATGATCTCGCCCTGGCGCTCGCCCTCGATCGCGGCATGCGGCTGGTCGACGAAGCTGGTCAAGCCTTCCGAAAGCCAGTGGTAGCGGCGCGCCTGGCGGGCGTCGCCGTTCATGCCTTGCTGCACCACCACCCAGCGCCCGTCATCGGCCACGATGAAGCCGTGCAGATAGAGGTCGTAGCCGTCCTGCACGGCGGCGCTGTCGACCTTGGCCACCAGCCTGCTGGCGGTGGCCAGAGCATCGCCGTCCAGGCCGACGCGCTCGCCGATGGCCAGCAATTCGCCTGGCGTCTTGCGCGAATGTGCGCCGCGCCCGCCGCAGACATGGATGCCGAGCTCGCCCGAGAGCGGGTTCAGCCCGCGCTTCAGCGCGCCGATGACCGAGGTGGTGATGCCGGAGGAATGCCAGTCCATGCCCATCACGGCGCCGAAGGACTGGAACCAGAAGGGATGCGCCAGCCGCCGCAAAAGCTCGTCGCGGCCATAATGGTGAATGATCGCCTCGCACAGCACCGCGCCGAGCTTGGTCATGCGCTCGCCCAGCCATTTCGGGACCCGACCGCCATGCAGCGGCAGGTCGGCGCTGCCGCTTCGCTGCGTCACGTGATTCTCCTGGATGCCGGTGATTTAGATGGCATTTTGGCGGGGATTTGCAAGGCGGAGCAACTGCCAATCTCCCCCCTTGT
>CCNC01000055.1 GCA_000824845.1 Mesorhizobium sp. ORS 3359
GGGGGAGATCAGCTAATCGCTGCCGTTAGTACCTGTAATAGTACCCGTGGCGGTGATGATGCCTGTGGTGCCAGTGGTGGTGCTTGTGGTGGTGCCGGTGGTGATAGACGTAGTAGTGCCTGTAATAGTACCGGTGCGGATAGCGGACCACGTAGCCGGGATAATAGTCGTCATAGTAGCGCGGGCCGTAGTAGCGGCCGCCATAATCGTAGAACGGGCCGCCATACATCGGACCGCCGTAGAACGGATAACCGCCGAACGGCCCGAAACCGAGGCCGAGGAATCCGTGCGCATCCGCCGGCGCTACCGTGGCCGCCGCCGACGCGACTGCGATCACCGAAGCAAGTAGAAGTTTTTTCATGGCAACCTCCTCCTGAAGGCTGATTATCGGGTAACGCGCGGTGGGAGGCCTATGTTCCCGATCGCTAATGTTTCCCGATGTGTCGAGGAGGAGAAAGCCGCCGCCGGTGGCATGGAGCGTTGCCACAGGGCGGCGACCAAGGCGCTACCCGGAATTGTCCAGGCTCGACCCCATTGCTGTCGCTCCGGCCCATCTCCTCACACGGGACTTGGGCCGGTGCTGCCGGTCAACGCTCGCAGATACGGATCTTTTCAATGACGCGGTGATGGTGGCGCCAGTGCTTCACGATCCTGACCCGGCAGTTGTCGGCATACCGGTCGTGATAGCGAACCACGTAACGACGATGGTATGGGGTGTAGTAGTCGTCGTCATAGACGTGCCGGTAGTAGCGGTGATGGCGATAATATGGGCTGTAATCGTCGTTGTAATAGCCATCATAGCCCGGGCCGACGCCGATACCGAGCTGAATGCTGTCGGCGCTGGCCGGCGCGATCGCGAACGCCGAGGCGATGGCGATCATCGAAGCAAGCAGAAGCTTTTTCATCGCTGCCTCCTTGAGTTTCAAGGCCCCTTCGGCAAGACAACGATTTCGCACGGTCCATGTTCCCGGCGAGTTGCCAGGTTGGCAGCCCGGACAGGGCATAGGCAGGACCCAAGGCGGCGAATCCAGCGCCTTACTTCGTCCCCGCAACAGCATGAGCCCGGATATTTATTAGAGCGATTGCAACCGACGGGGCTTCGGCGCGTTGCACGCCGGCGAAGTATCTGGGATCATTGCCGGACGGACGGCATGGAGGCTCGATGGTGGCGGCCAATCGCGGGAACGGGGCGTCAGAGCCGAGGCTGGAAGGCCTGCTCGCCGCGTCCAGGGGCCATCCGCGCACGGCGCTGCCGACTGTGGCGAGCGTGGTCGTCACGGTGGCCGCGCTCTATTTCGGGCGCGAGGTGTTCCTGCCGATCGCCGTCGCGCTGCTTTTGACCTTCGCGATAGCGCCTGTCGTGTCCTCACTGAAGCGCGCGGGGGTTCCGCGCATCGCGGCGGTCATCGCCAGCGTCGCCGGCGCCTTCGCGGCGCTTTCGCTGTTCTCCTTCGTCGTCGCCACCCAGGTCAGCGATCTCGCGCAGAACATCCCTCTCTACCAGATCAACATCCTGACCAAGGTCCGCGCGCTGAAGGAAAACGGCCTCGGCGGCGGCATCATCTCGCGCCTCGGCGGCGTCATCGAGCGCGTCGGCCAGGAGATCGACCGCCAGGAGCCGCAGCTGCCCTCGGCCGCCCAGGCGCCGAAGCGCGAGCCGATCCCGGTCGAGGTCGTCTCGCATGAAAAGCCGCTCGAGGTGCTGCAGAACCTGATCGGGCCGCTGATCAGCCCGCTCGGCTCCGCCGGCCTCGTCATCATCGTCGTCATCTTCATGCTGATGGAGCGCGAGGACCTGCGCGACCGCTTCATCCGGCTGGTCGGCTATGGCGACCTCCACCGCACCACGCAGGCGCTGCAGGATGCCGGCAAGCGCGTCGGCCAGTATCTGCTGATGCAGCTGGTGGTCAACATCATCTACGCCGTGCCCATCACGATAGGGCTCTGGGTGCTCGGCATCCCCAACGCGCTGCTTTGGGGCCTGCTGGCGCTGGCGCTGCGCTTCGTGCCCTATATCGGCCCGATCATCGGCGCGCTGTTGCCGCTGTTCCTCGCCTTGGCCGTGGCGCCCGGCTGGTCGCTGCTGTTGTGGACCGCCGCGCTTTTCGTCGTCGTGGAGCTCGTCACCGGCAATATCATCGAGCCGTGGCTCTATGGCTCGCACACCGGGCTGTCGCCTTTGGCCATCATCGTGGCGGCGATCTTCTGGACCTGGCTGTGGGGGCCGATCGGGCTGGTGCTGTCGACGCCGCTCACCGTCTGCCTGGTGGTGCTTGGCCGGCACGTGCCGCAGTTCGAGTTCCTCGACGTCCTGTTCGGCAACGAGCCGGTGCTGGAGCCGCATGCCAGGCTCTACCAGCGGCTCCTGGCCGGCGACCCGGACGAGGCGACCGACCATGCCGAGGAGATGCTGGAGGACAAGTATCTGTTCGAATTCTACGGCAAGGTGGCGATTCCGGCGCTGCTCCTCGGCGAGCAGGACCGGGAGCGCGGCGTCATGGATGACGCGCAGCGCCGGCAGCTCGCCGACAGCGCCATGACGCTGGTCGCCAATCTCGACGACAGCGCCCAGCAGGAGGCTGAGGAGGAAGAGAGCGGGCAGGCGGCCGCTGCCGATGAGAATGCAGCCGACAGCAAGGCTGGCGAGAAAAACAAGGCTAGCGAGAAAAACCCTGCCGAAGCCAAGCCTGCCGAGGTGGAGGAAGAGGAGGTCGATCTGCCCGACGGCTCGGGCATCGCGGTACTCTGCGCGGGCGGGCGTGGCGAGCTCGATGACGCCGCCGCAGCGATGCTGGCCCAGGTGCTGGAAGTGCAGGGCGCTTCGGTGTCGAAGGCGAGCTTCACCGAGCTCGAGCCATTGGCGATCCGCCGTCTCGACCTCGAAGCCATCGATGCCGTCGTGATCGGCTTCCTCAACCGCCAATCCACCCGGCACGCGCGCTTCATGGTTCGTCGGCTGAAGCGCCTCAAGGCGAAGCTTCGGGTGGGCATCGTTTTCTGGTCGGAAGTCGGCAATGGCGACGTCGAGGCCGCGGCAGAACTGGCTGCCACTATCAACGCCGACTTCGTGGCCTTCGGTATGATCGACGCGGTCACCGGAGCGCTTGCCAAAAAGGCGGCCGTCACGCTGAAGGCCGGCCACCGGCGCAGGCAGCCGGCGCGCAGGAAGCAGCTGCAGGCCGCGGAGTGAAGGCGGAGCGCCCGCCAGCGGGCATAACGGTGTCGGCAAAACGGTGGGGAAAAGAAAAACTCGCCGGGCCAACCCTGATGCCCAAAGCCCACAGGCCCGGCGAGATTTAAACCTGATCCCCCGATCAGGACCGGCGGGAGGACACCGGCAATCTCTTCATAGCAAGACGGATGCCAGTCCCGAAACGGGACGGTGATGCTTAACGCCATAAGCCCTGCGGAACGTCCGTTAAGTGTTGCTAATGTGCTACAGCTTATAGGCCGAGCCAGCTATAGGTTCGACATGCGGACCTGAAAAGCCTTGAAAGGGGGTACCTTGAAGAAGACCTATGAGAAGCCTGTTCTGGCGAAGCGTGAAAAGCTGAGTGTCATCACCGCAACGCCGCCATCTTCCATTCTGACCTGATCGGACCAGACACCGAAAAGCCCGCCATCCGGCGGGCTTTTTGATTCATGGGGAATGCGGCCGAGGTGAACCCGCTGGATCCTCAGCCGCGGATCGTTAGGCATCCGTCGCCGCACCACCCCTCGCTGTCGCATCGCCGCGTGCAGCCCATGCCGCCATCGGCTATGCCGTCGCCAGCCAATTCCGGCGAACCGAAGGAGCATCCGATGACCAGACCCACCATTCTCAAATTCGGCGCCGTCGAGCATGCCGAGGGCGGCGACCTGCCGGGCTGGATCGCCGTCGAGGGTTCCCCCACGATGCAGACAGCCGTGCAGCACACTACCGAGGACGGCAAGGTGATGTCCGGCACCTGGCGCGCCTCGCCCGGCACCTATCATGCCACCTACACCGACTATGAATTCGTCCACATGATCGCCGGACGCATCATCATCACACCCGACGGCGGCGAGCCGGTCGAGGTCGGCCCCGGCGACGCCTTCGTCGTCGAGGCGGATTTCAAGGGCACCTGGAAGATCCTCGAGCCGGTGACCAAGCATTTTGTGGTTGTGCTGGGGTAGGGGGGCGGCGCGAAGCTGCTGATCCCCCTTGCGGGGGAGATGGCCGGCAGGCCAGAGGGGGCGCTAAGGATCGCAGCGCCTCAGGATAAAGGTTCCTCGCCCCACGCAGTGGGGAGAGGTGTCTCGGCGAAGCCGAGACGGAGAGGGGAGCGCCCTACGAAGGCCCCCTCTCCGTCCGCTTCGCGGCCACCGTTCCGGGGCGAGCCACGGGTCTCGCCCGTCCTTCGGACCCCCCGCCTTTGGCGGGGGCGAGGAACCCAGCTTAGATACGCTTCTTCGCTCCGCCCTACCTTCCCACCTTCGACACCACCCTTTTCTCCACCTCCGGCTCCAGCGATTCCGCGAAGGGCGTGGCCATATGGTGCTGGTCGCAAAAAGCGAGCCATGGGCGGCTGCGACGCCGGTGCCGGTCAGGAGGAGGGCCGGCACCGGCGCCCGCGCCGCATTGGCCATCAGCCAGCCGTTGCGACGGATCGGGTTCTCGATGAGGCGGTAGGTGAGGGCGGGCAGCGCCAGCGTCAGCGCGAGGCAATAGAGCCGCTCGATGGGCGTCAGCTCCGGCGCCAGCATGCCGGCATAGACGATGACCGGCCAATGCCACAGATGGATCGAATAGGGAGAGCCTGCCGATCCACTGCAAGGGCGGCAGCGCCAGGGCGGCATTCACCCAATTCCGCCCGCAATCGGGTGAATAGCCGTCCCTGGCGCCGGCCGCTCCCGCCTTGAGCAGAAGGAGCGTGCCGGCGACAGGCAGAAGCGCCAGAAAGCCGGGGAAGGGAGCGTCCTCGCTGAAGGCGAGATAAGCGGCCCCGATCATCGCCAGGCCGGCCAGGCTCAACGCCCGCCCCAGCAGCGGACGCTCCTGCAAAAGCCGCGCCGGCGCCAGCGATGCGAGGCCGCCGGCGGCAAATTCCCATGCGCGCAGCGGCGAGAAGTAGAAGGCCCAGGCCTGCGAAACGCTCGCCAGCCAGGCGCAGAGAACGAAAGAGACGAGGCCCGAAATGACGAAGAAGATGTCGATCTCGGCAAAGCCGCCCGGCAGCGCCGCCAGGCCGAAATGGCAGGCCACGACGCCCGCCACGGCCACCGCCCGCAACCCTTCGATATCGGGTCGGAAATCCTGCGCCGATGCTGACACGAATACGAACCTCGTGAATGCTCGTTCGTATCCCGCCTGAGGCAAAGCCTCGGCCCTATGCGTCGATATCGCAATGCAACAAATCTAACGCAGTGCAACATAAGGGGAGATGGGATCCTGCAATCACGCCTTCTTCAGGAACTCCGTCTTCAGCACCAGGCCCTTGACCTGCTTGGTGTTGCATTCGATCTCGCCGGGATTGCCGTTGAGGCGGATGTTCTTCACCAGCGTGCCGCGCTTGATCGTCTCGGACGTGCCTTTGACCTTGAGGTCCTTGATCAGCGTCACGGAGTCGCCATCCTTCAGCGGCGTGCCGTTGCTGTCTTTCACGATAAGGTCGGCCATGGCGGTCTTTCATCAATTGGATGGCCTGCGCCCGCCTATCGCGCCGGCCATGGCCTGGTCAAGCGGCGCGCTTTGCCCGCGCGGACCGCAGCCCCTGAGGTCCGCGTAGGAGGCAGGCACCGCCGTGCCAGCGGCGCTAAGCCCCCAGCCCTCAGGATGGCTGGGTGGCTGTTGGCCGGGTCGTTCGCCCGCGCATGTCCCGCAATTGGCCTAGAAATGCAGGTCCAGCGGCTGCGGATAGGCCTGGCCCGGATCCCCGGTCTTCGGCGTCTGGCCCGCCAAAGGCACGATGCCGCCGGTTGACGTCTGATCGAGCGGCGGCCGATGCATGCCAGTCGTGGTGGCCTTGTCTTCGGTCACCGGGATTTTCGTCTTGGCCCCGGCGCCTTGCGTCAGCGCAACCGAGACGAGAAGCGCCGTCAGCGCGGATAGGACGATCTTCATGGCAGGTTTCCGTTCCTGGCTCAGCGGCCTCCTCATGGCTTGAAGCCAGATGCGTCGAGCAGCGCGACCTGCTTGCCGTCGACATAGAAGCGTATCGCATGCGCGTCGTTGTCGATGTCGATGCGGGTGGGCGACGCTCCTTGCGTGGCGGGCGTTGCCTTGACGTATTTCGACTGGAATTCGCCCTGCGGCGCGTTGATGAACAGCAGCGCCAGCGCTATGCATCCCGAAACAAACAGGATGAAGGTGAGTGTCGAAGAAGTGGTCGAGGTCATCTGAACATTCCTTCCGGATGAGGTGGCAATACGGGTTGCTCGTCGCCGGCTTTGGCCGGGATTCGGCGTCGCTCGAAATCGAGCGTGTCACATCTCTGCGAAGGAAGGGGATGACGTGCTCAAGCCCACATTCAGCGCGTTTTTCATGACGGTCTGCCCCTTGCCCGATGCGAGCTTAGCGCCGGCTGCCCGGCGGCAAAGGGCGGCCATGTGGAAGGGCGTGGAATTCTGCGGAATTTCCGCGGCATCAGCCTGTGGAAGGTCAGAGCACCGGACGTCGGGCGCAGGACGAAAGTCCGGCGCGCAGCGCCGCGACCATGCGTATCCTCACAAGTCGACGCCGTGCCCGGGGGCGGCCGCGGCCAGGCATGATTCTCGGAAGGGCATGGGGTCCGAGGGGGCGGTTCGATGGCACAGCATATCGCGCAGAAGCTGCGGCTGACATCGGCCCTGCTCGGCACTGTGACCCGCAAGGATCTCGCGGCGGCGTTCCGTTCCGTCAACGCCAGGACCGCATTCGACCTTGGCCGCGCCGACAAATGGCTGCAGGGCCGGGCTCAGCCGCGCGAGCAAAGCGTCTACGACGATTGGGCGAAAGTGCTGCGGCTGGAGCAGCCCGGCGCGTGGATCGCCGAGAGCGATCTGCCGAGCTTCGCGGCTGCCATCGCGGACCGCCACGGCATTGGCGTGGCGGAGCTCGAACGCCGCGCCCACGCGCAGTCCGCTGCCTCGCCCGGACATGACGACAAAGGCATCGGACTGGCGCTCGCCGGGACCTATGCCTGGTACACTCACGCCTGGTCGCCCTATTATCGCGGCCAGCTCATCAGGGGGCGCCTGGCGATCGAGGCGGGGCCCGGTGCGCATGCCTTCAACGCCATATATCGCGAGACATCGCCGACCGGGCAGTTGCAGTTCTCCGGGCCGGTCACGCCGACAAAGCGCAGCCTCTATCTGCATCTCAAGGAGGTGGGCGGCGAGGCGCAGTCCTTCCTTTGCCTGTTCCCGCATACGCAGCCGGTGAGCGTGCTCGGCGGCTATATGGTCGGCACCGCCATCTTCGCCCCGGAAGCGCAGCCCTCGCTCACCAGGATCCTGTTGGTGCGCCTGCGCGATGCGCCCGCCGCCGAACAATGGGGCCCCCTGCCGGCCGGCATCTCGATCGCCGCCGACCTGGCAAGTCTCGGCATCGTCATGGAGCACCCGGAAGCGGTCGACCGCCAGCTCGGCCAATTCCTCAGCGCCGACGGCGATGGCGGCGTCAACCAGATCCCGCCGTCCGAGTTCCGCGCCATCCTCGACGTGTTCGACCGCCATTGGCTGCAGCATGCCGGCTAATTGCTCTGTGTCATTCCCGGCGCGCAAGCGCGATCGGTTACGTTGCAAGCAGCGGCAGAACTGGAAGCGGGGCTGGCCAGGAGCGGGCGGTACACTGCGCAGGTGCCCGCCCGTCCGGCGCCGCCGCCAAGCTGCTGAAACCCCGTCCGTCCCCAACAGCAACGGTCATGGCGTGACCAGTGCTTGCGAAGTGCCATTGGCGCGGTGCCCTGTCAACGCCGCCGGCGAGGGCTCCAGAAGCGCCTTTCTAGCCGCCTTTTCGCGCCCGAAGCACGCTTGGCACTCATGCTGGGCCACGGCGAAAAGCCATGAAATGGCGGAATTCCGGGCATTTCCGATGTCCAGCATACCGCGCCGCACCTATATGCATATCCGCTTGAATAAGCTGATTTTTCGCGAGACCGGCTGCCCCTTCGACCCTGACTTTTTTTGGGGGCATTTCGGCGGTGCAACATCGGCGCCCGCGACGAGGGGTTCTCCTCTTGAAAGCGCTTTTTGGCGCGCGTGTGAGCCGTTTCATGATCTGCTCATGAAAGACGTGATAGAATGTCGGCGAAAGGGGGAAGTTGCGATGGCCAATCGGTTGTTCGAGATCCTTGCCAGACGGCGCGGGTGGCTGGACCGGGTCGCATTGGGGCTGCTTGTCTTCCTGGCGACCCTGGTCGCCGCGCTGATGGGCGGCGCCAGCACCTGAAGCAATCCCAGGAAACGGATCGACTGTTTTCTCTGTCCGATCGCTTTGAATTCGAAGGTCGCGGGCCTGAGCCGCACCGGCCGTGATCCACCTCTCGCCGCTCAGTCCTGCAAAAGAGGAGGTGCGCCGTAGCCGCGCAGGCCGGTTCCGTTGCAGGCCTGGCAGGAAACCCGTTGTCCGGGGCAATTGTCGCGCAACGTGCCCGAGGGACAGCATGAGCCTTTCGACGCGACCTGCTTTTCACACTCGAACACCTTGCCGGCGCCCAGGCACCGGGGGCACGCGAACTTTCTGAATTCGCTCAAGCGAACCTCCGGCTGTTTCAAAAGCGCCCGGCAACGCACTGACCATGCCACGGGTTCCATGAACGGCACGGTTTCCTGCGCGCAGTATACGTTAGTAAAGGCTAACGTTAAAGAAGTGTCCCCGCGGCGCATGGTTGGTTCTTCGCCGCGTCAATCCCTCTCAAGGGCCGGGATTATGCGCCCCGCCGCACACCTCCTTCACCAGCCCTCGCAGCCAGCGATGCGCCGGGTCGGCATCGAGCCTCGGATGCCACAAAAGCGAGATCGTCAGCGGGACGAGCTTGACCGGCAGCGTGAAGGTGAACAGGCCCTCGCGCAGCGTGCCCGTATAGCGCTCCGGCACCGTGGCGATGAGGTCCGAGCCGCGCGCCAGCGCCAGCGCCTCGGCGAAGCCGCCGACCACGGTCGCGATCGTCCGCGTCAGCCCGGCGAGCTCCAGCGCGTCATCCACCGGGCCGCGATCGAGCCCGCGCCGCGAGATCAATATGTGGCGGCCAGCCGCGAAGCGGGCGGCGGTGATGCGGCCTTCGCTCAAAGGATGGCCGGGGCGCGCGACGCCGACGAAGCGGTCGCGGAACAGCGCCCGCGAGCGCACCTCCGGCCCGGTCGTGGTGCCGATCACGCCCGTCTCCAGATCGACCGCGCCCTCGCGCATCGGGCCGCTGTCCTTGTCGGGCTTAGGCACGAAGCGCAATTGCACGCCCGGCGCTTCCTCAGCCGCGCGGGCCAGCAGCGCGGGGCCGAAATTCTCGACGAAGCCGTCGCTGTTGCGCAGCGTGAAGCTGCGGTTGAGCCGTGCGAGGTCGAGCCGCTCGGCGGGCCGCAGCACCGCTTCCGCCTCCTTCACCAGCCGGCCGACCTCGGCGCCGAGCTCCGCGGCGCGCGGCGTCGGCACCAGGCCTCGCCCGGCGCGCACCAGAAGCGGATCGCCCGTCGCCTCGCGCAGCCTCGCCAGCGCCCGGCTCATCGCCGAAGGACTGAGCTTCAGCCGCCGCGCCGCCCTGGCGACGCTGCCTTCGGCAAGCAGCACATCCAGCGTGACGAGCAGGTTGAGATCGGGTCGCGACATAAGCGCAACCATAGCATGGTTGTCGCTCGATGACATGGCGTTTCGTGCACTGATCAAGTGCAAATGCTGCGTGTTCCGCCATGTCGGCTGGATGGCTATCTTCCCGGCGAATTCACCCGACGGAGAAGACATCATGGCCGATATTGCCGAGACCCGCGCCGCCCCCGTAAGCCGTTCGACAGCGGGCGCGCTGGCCAGCCTGTCTCTGGCCATGCTCGTCTCCTCGCTCGCCACCAGCATCGCCAATGTCGCGCTGCCGACGCTGAGCGTGGTCTTCGGTGCGTCCTTTCCGGCGGTGCAATGGGTGGTGCTTGCCTATCTGCTCGCCATCACCGCGCTGATCGTCAGCGTCGGGCGCCTCGGCGATCTCGTCGGTCGCCGGCTGCTGCTGATCGCCGGCTTGGCGCTGTTCAGCGCCGCCTCGTTTGCCGCCGCGCTCGCGCCGTCGCTGGCGCTGCTGATCGCCGCGCGCGCCGTGCAGGGGCTGGGCGCGGCGGTGATGATGGCGCTGACGATAGCCGTCGTCGGCGAGACGGTGCCGAAGGAGCGCACCGGCAGTGCCATGGGTTTGCTCGGCACCATGTCGGCGATCGGCACGGCGCTCGGCCCCTCGCTCGGCGGCGTGCTGATCGCCGCTCTCGGCTGGCGCTCGATCTTCCTCGTCAATGCCGCGCTGGGCGGCGCCGCGCTGCTTGCCGCCTGGCGCTTCCTGCCAGCAGCGAGCATCCCGCGCCAGGCAGCGGGCGCGAAGGCCCGCTTCGATGTGCCGGGCACGCTGCTGCTCGCCGCCACGCTTGCCGCCTATGCGCTGGCCATGACCATCGGGCGCGGCCATTTCGGCGGCCTCAACGCGGCGCTGCTCGCCGCGGCCGCGGCTGGCGCGGCGCTGTTCGTCGTCGCCGAGGCCAAGGTGGCGTCGCCCCTGGTCAAGCTTACGCTGTTGCGCGACAGGGTGCTGGCGCCGAGCCTCGCCATGAACGCACTGGTCTCGACGGTGATGATGGCCACGCTGGTGGTCGGCCCGTTCTTCCTGTCGCGCGCGCTGGGCCTGAGCGAAGCGGCGACCGGGGCCGTGCTGTCGATCGGCCCCGTGGTCTCGGCGGTCTGCGGCGTCATTGCCGGGCGTATCGTCGATCGGCTGGGGGCGGCCGCGATGGTCGTCGCCGGCCTGGCGCTGATGGTCGCCGGCTGCGCCGCGCTCACAGCGCTCCCGGGCCTCTTGGGCGTTGCCGGCTACGCGGCGGCGATCGCCGTGCTCACGCCGGGCTACCAGCTCTTCCAGGCCGCCAACAACACCGCCGTCATGGCCGATGTCGACAGAAGCGAGCGCGGCGTGGTGTCCGGCATGCTCAGCCTGTCGCGCAATCTCGGCCTCGTCACCGGCACGGCGGTGATGGGCGCGGTGTTCGCCTTCGCCGTGGGGACGAGAGATATCGCGGCGGCAGCCCCGGCGGCCGTCGCGCACGGAATGGCCATGACCTTTGCGGTGGCTGCGGGGCTGGTCGTGGTCGCGGTGGCGATTGCATTTGCCGGCGGTCGGAGGGAGCGCTCCAGCGCCTGATTTCCGGAGCACAGCCTGCGCTGTGACACAAGGATGCGGACCGGAGGCGATGGGCGGCGGGGGAGGAAAGGGAGACTCCGTTAACAAATGCAAATGTCGGAGCTGAGAAGTGTGCGCAGTCTCACTCAGGCCAACGCATGGATGGTCTATAACGTCTCCACGGGCAGGGCGGGGCAGCGCTTCCGCCGGACTGTCGAGTGGGCGTGGCGAGGAGGTCGACGCGATGCATGAGACATGGTGGCGGCGGCAGGAAGCTCAGCCTCTGATTCCGGAACGTGAACTTCGCTTTATGATGAAACTCGGGCGTGTGGAGCGCGACGAGGCAGTTAGATTGCTGGGGCGATACCGTGGGGACCGCGAGGCGGTATATGCCGAGTTGAGAAGGCGCGATCTGATCAGGACACGCAACGCGCGGCCTCACTGATCACTGCCCCTCGGGACCTTACAGCCCGAGCGTCCAGCCGGCCGCGGTTTCAGGTCTCCTGTCTGGCCGGAATGGCGCAACGAAGACGGCCGGCCGATGGGTGGCCTCGACGAAAGCGGCTGCGGCGTTCTCGACGGCATTGGCTGAATGGTCGACCTTGTCGAGACGCTTCACCACGCGGTCATGCAGCATCGACAGCCTTGCGGCCCGGTGGAGATCGGCGCGCTTCTCGCCGTGCGTATCGAGGGGTGCGAACATGATCATCTCCGCAAACGGCGACGCCCGGCATTTGTTCCAATGGCCGGCGTGATAACGCCGTGCCGGGATGGCTTCGCGGAAGCTTCCGCGATCGCGTAATACCGCCATCGCCTGAGAGGCCTATCTTTGCCTGGCGGCGGTGCCCATTCCGCCTTCGGCCGGTGCCTCAGCTACCCCAACCAACCCCCCACCCACTGCGGCACCGGCCTCATCTCTTGCGCCGTTCAATGCTTCCGAAGCCGCCAGGCGCCCGGCCTCGATTTCCAGTTCCACCAGCTTGGACTTGATCTCATGCGGTTCGGCATGTTCGAGCCCGACCACGTCGTTGCGCGTCTGCTTAAGCGCAATGACGATCTCGTCGAGCTTGGCGTGGATGGCGGCGGTGTCCCGGTAGCCCTGGATGAGGACCACCCCGGTGATGATGATGGCCGCCACGGACAAGGCATAGGTGACCACGTTTGTAAGCCCGAACGGCACCAGCAGCGTGCAGGCGGCCATGGCGGCAAGCATCGCGTAGAAGCCTGGCGGCCGCGAAAGGAAATCGGCGGAGCGGAAGAGCAGGCGGTTCATCGGCCGCCTATCCGAGCAGCATGCCGGCTACCAGCACGGTGAGCAGCACCGATGCCGGCACCGCCAGAAGCCAGCGCGCCTCCAGAACACTGTTGCGATTGTCGTCCATGCTCGTTGCTCCTGTTGGCGGGCGCCATGCCGCGAATTCCACGCCGGCAAACGAAGCCGGGGAGCTTTCGTTCCCATGATCCGGCGACGGTCGCAAAGCGATGTCGGACTGAGGTCGGACCGCCGCGCGAAGAGGGCCGGGCGACGCAACCAAAGCCAGGGTTTCGCATTGGCACGCGCGCCGATTTTCTGTGCGCGCCGCCGATAGGGAGCCGACATGAGCCTTGATAGACTGACAGATGATGTAGACGACCAACCCTACGAGCCGGCGTTCTTCGCCGCCAAATACGGCCTGCCGCCGCGGCTGGCCAAAACGATGCTCGAGGCCAACGGCCCCGGGCGACGCGCCTGCGACGCGGCCGCCACGACCTACCTGCGCTACATGGCGCTTCGGCGCCGGCGCGAAAGCTGACCTAAAGCATGTCTCCCGAAAGTGGGACCGGTTTCGGGATAAAGACATGCGTAAAATCAAAAACCCAAAGCGCACGGAGCGAATCTGAAAGACCGCGACGCGCCTGGTCGTCGGCTGTGCTTTTCCGCCTGCGCGGTCCCGCGCCGCGACGCAACCCGGGCGGGAACCAAAGCGGCGGGCGGCGGTTTATCCGGCGAAGGGATGAATTCAGGAATTAGGAATAGAGCAATGAAAACAGTGCTTCTTGCTGCCCTGGCGCTCTGTGTCGCCGCGCCCGCGGTCGCTTCCGCGGCCGAGGCCGATGTCGTGATCAGGACGCATCACAGGCATTATTATCATCACCGCCCGGCGGTCGTCATCAACGACGAGGGCCACCGTCTTCACCATCGCCGCCACGGCACGATCGCCTTCTACGACAATGGCGAGCGCGGCTGGCGTCACCGCCATCACCGCCGCGACGACACCGTCGTCATCACGGGTTCGATCGGCCACCGGCACCACCACCGTCCGGTCGTCGTCGAGAGCGGATCCGACTACTGAGTTTCCATACATCGTTGAAAAATCCGGTCCGGCTCATGCCCCATGGCGGGCGAGCCGGACCGAGTTCTCATGGCCTTGGCGGCTGACTATGCCGCACTTTTCAGCACGCCGGCCTGAACCAGTGCCGCCGCCGGGTTGAGGCTATCCACCAGCCCGGTCGGGATCAGGATGGTGGCGCCGCGCTCCTTCGTCGTCTCGTAGATGATGTTCATGGCGCGCAGCTGAAGTGCGGCCGGATGGTCGGCATAGGTGGTGGCCGCTTCCACGAACTTCGCCGCGACTTCCGCTTCCGCGGAACCCAGGATGACGCGCGCTTCCTTTTCGCGCTCGGCCTGCGCCTGGCGCGACATGGCGTCCTGCAGCGCCACGGGGATCGCGACGTCGCGGATCTCGACTGACATCACGGTGATGCCCCATTGCGCCGTCTTGGCGCCGATGACGTCGCGCAGGTGCTCGTCCGCCGCCTTGCGGTCGGAGAGCAGCGAGGACAGCATCGAGGAGCCGATCATCTCGCGCAGCGAGGTCTGCGCCACGCGGTCGATCGCTTCGCGGTAATTGGTGATTTCCAGCGCCGCCTGGCGCGCGTCATACACATGCCAGAAGATGACGGCGTCGACATTGACCGGCACCGTGTCCCTGGTCAGCGCCTCCTCGGCGTTGAAGGCGGTGGTCTGGATACGCTGGTCGATGACGGCCACGACATTGTCGAGGACCGGGACGATCATGAACAGGCCTGGACCGCGCACACCCAGCAAGTTGCCGGCGCGCAGGACGACGAAGCGCTGCCAGGTGTTGGCCAGCTTCAGCGAGGCAGCGACCAGCGCCGCGACGACGAAGAACGGCGCGCCCGCCCATGGCCCGGCCAGCGCGCCGACGCCGGCGCCGACGAGGGCGAAAACGGCGGTGAGGAAAAGGGTGATCGGATTCATCGAGATAGCTCCTTGTCGCGGCCTTTGGGGTCGCGCGACGCCGCAACGGGCCTCGCGAGGAGCGTCGGCGGCCCGGGATGGACCGCGTGGCCGGCAAGTCTGGGATCGATCACGCTTGTCGCGAGGACAATCGACGCCGGCGCGATTCATATGGTGCGGCAAGGGCAGGTTCGCCAAGGGACGCAACCGGGGACCCACCTTGGGTGGCTGCCTTTAACCCGGAAACAACTTTTCAGGTGCTTTTAATGGCCGATCGGAGATGGGTTCGGCGCCATGTGGCAACATCTTACGGCAAATCTCGCTGCGGTGGCGCTGTTCGTTTCCGGCTGGAACTACGTGCAGCCCTGGCTCGAGGGACGCTCGCAAAAGTTCAGGCTGCTTGTCTTCGGCTGCATCATGGGCTGGGGCGCGCTGGCTTCCATGCTGTTGACCGTCGAGATTCGGCCGGGCGTCCTGCTGGATCTCAGGACATCGTTGGTTGCGACGGCCGGCCTGTTCGCCGGCCTGCCCGGCGCATTGGTGGCCGCGGCCTTTCCGCTGGGATATCGTATCGCCATCGGCGGCCAGGGCCTTACTGCCGGCCTGATCGGCATTGCCGTGGCGTTCGCCGCCGGCGTTCTTGCCAACCGCATCATCGGGCGCCGCCAGACGCGCGCCTGGCAAGTGCTGGTGTTCGCGGTTTGTGTCGGCCTGTCCGGGCTGGCGCCAATCTCAATCCTGCCGCAGACGGCCGTGCCCGCCATCGAAGTTCGCCTCGTGCTGCCGCTCATCGCGCTCAATATGGCGGCAACCGCCGTGGCCGGCCTCGTCGTGCTGCACACGCAGCTTGTCACCAAGGAGCGCAATCTGCTGCGCGCCGCGGTCGCTCAGGCGCCGGACTTCTACTACGTCAAGAACACGCGCGGCCAGTTCGTCGCCGTGAACCAGTCCGTCGCCGCCTTCCATGGCTACGATCATCCGGTCCAGATGACGGGCAAGACCGACTTCGACATAGCGGACCCTGCGCGCGCCCAGACCCTCTTTGAGCTGGAGCAGCGAATGCTGGAAACGGGCGAGGGGCTAGCCGATTTCGAGGAGCAGGTCCCCAATGCGAAGGGCAATCTCCGTTGGTTCTCCACCTCGAAGACGCCCGTGCGCGATGTCGAGGGCAACATCATCGGCCTCGTCGGGGTCACGCGCGACGTCACGGCGCAGAAGCAGCTCGAACAGGCATTGCTCGAAGCCAAGAACCAGCTTTCCTACGCGCTGTCGGAAATGTCGGACGGACTTGCCATGTTCGATGCCGAAGGAATGCTGATCTTCTGCAATGAGCGATACCGCGACTTCTTTCCACTCACCGGCGACCTGCGCGTACCCGGCACGAGACTGCGCGACATCCTCGAAGCCGTGACGGTGACCGGCGAGCAGGTGGGTATCCCCAAGGGGCACGAACGGGAGTGGATAGACAATGTGGTCGGCGCGCTGCGCACGCCGGGCGAGCAGCAGATCAAGCTTTTCGACGGCCGCTGGCTGATGTTGCGGACAAGGCCGACAGAGGCAGGCCTGGCGCTTGTGGTCGTCTCCGACATCACCGAGATCAAGAGCACCGAGGGAGAGCTGACCACGCTCAGCAACCAGCTGGCGCAGCTTGCCAACACCGATTCTCTGCTTGGCGTCGGCAACCGCCGCGCCTTCGATCAGAGGCTGGCCGGCGTCGTTGCGGAGGCAAGCCAGTCCGACAGGGAATTCGCGCTTCTCTTGATCGATGTCGACTCCTTCAAGGCCTATAACGACCGTTACGGTCACCTCGCCGGAGATGAGTGCCTGCGCCAGATTGCCGATTGCCTGCGCCAGCGCACCCGCTCGGGCGATTTCGTGGCGCGTTACGGCGGCGAGGAATTCGCAGTCATCCTGTCGGAGGCCTCGGCCGCCGGCGCGATCCGCGTTGCCGACGATTTGCGCGCCGCGGTGCGCGAGCGGGCGCTGAAACATGATCGCAGCGAGCGCAAGATCGTCACAATCAGCGTCGGCATCGCCATCAGCGGCCCCGCCGCTCGCCATAATCCGACGAGCCTGCTTCTCCAGGCGGACAAGGCGCTCTACGCCGCCAAGGCAAGCGGGCGCGACGCCACGCGGCTGGCCGAGCCGGATGTCGGTTTCCAGCCGATCCCGCTTCCACGCAAGGCGTGACCAAGCGCGGCGAGAAAGGCCTAAAGCATGTCTCCCGAAAGTGGGAACCGGTTTCGGGATAAAGACATGCGTAAAATCAAAAACCTAAAGCGCATGGAGCGAATCTGAAAGATCGCGACGCGCTTTAGGAACAGGCGTCAATCGGCCTCGCCGCCCGAACCCTTGCCGCACTCGGCCAGAACCTTGCCGATCGCAGCGCCTGAGCCCTTCAGCGGAAACCTCGCCGCGCCATACTTGTCCGCGCTGACCGTCACCTCGCCCTTGCCGCGCAGCAGCGAAAGCAAAGGATCGGCGGGACCGGAGAGCTCGGTCGTGAAGTAATTGTACATCGCCTCCAGCTCGAGCTTCTTCGTCAGGCTCTTGTCGCCGGTCTTGAAGGTGAAGGAGCCGCTGATGCCGGGCTCCAGCTGTCCGCCCGCGGCGCCGAGATCGTAGCTCAGCACCGGCTTGCCGAAACAGGCGAGCATCAGATGCGCATCGCCCTTCGGCCCACCGCAGACCGAGGCCGTCATCACGCTGCCGCCCTCGTCCTCCTCCATCCTGGCCGACCAGGAGCAGGATGCTGCATGGGCGGGGAGGGTGGTGAAAAGTGCCAGGATGAGTGTTGCCAGCCCGCGTTTCATGATCGCCCCCCTTCGTGATGCGGTGGATCATACAGAAATTGGCGAAAACGGGCGACCGCGCAATCTATCGCCTTGTGGGCAGCGCTATCGCATACAGCTCCGGGAGTTCGGATAAGCTGCAGGCCTCGATGCCGTCATTCTCGGGCTTGTCCCGAGGATCTACCGGCCTCCCCGAGCTGGTCGCGCTCTATCCGCGCGCGACGGCGGATCCTCGGGACAAGCCCGAGGATGACGCCGTTGTTTGGCATTCGCCGGTAAACCCATATGGAGGCGGGAGAAGGAAAGCCGACCTTCGTCACCGGGCCTTGGCCGGCTGGAACAGTTCCACCAGATTGCCGGAAGGATCGACAAGCAGGATCTGCGAGCCGCCAGGCCCGGTGACGATGTCGTTGCGGAAGCTGACGCCCGCCGCCCGCAACCGGGCGACCTCCGCCGCAATATCCTCGACGATCAGGTGGATGCGGTTCCAGCCCCCTGGGCCCGGCCGCTCGCCATCCGGCATCGGCCTGCCCGCCGAACTGGTCGGACCGCTAAGGAGCAGCCGAAGCGCTCCTCTCGTGACATCGGCGAAGGCCGGCGCACTGTTCGAAAGCTGGGTGAAGCCCAGGTGCTTCGTGTACCAGCTCAACGCCTCTTCGACATCGTTGACCATGTAGCGGACATTTACAGTCGTGGACATTAGCCTTGCCTCTTGCGTGAGCGGGTGAGCAGTTTAGCCGGCACGTCGCCAGGCTGCCAATTTTTCTTCATGGTCCCTGAATGCCTTGATCACCCGCTCAGGAATTCCGCCGACATCTCGAAGTTGCCTTCTCACCGCCGCCAGGGCGGCTCGGGCGAAAATCGCTTGCCGATCCAGTCGGCGAAGGCGCGGGTCTTGGCGGCCTGGCCCTTGGCTGAGGGCGTGACGACATAAACCGCGCCCTCGTCGGCCAGCGTCCAGTCCTCCAGGATCGGCACCAGCCGGCCGTCGGCAATCTCGCGTCCGACCAGCCAGTCGGTGCTCATCATCAGCCCGACGCCTTGCACGGCGGCCTCGACCAGCACCTCGGCGTCGTCGCTGACCAGTGGCCCGGAAACCTCGACGCGCGCGCGCCGGCCCTCGCGGTCCGTCATCTCCCAGGCCGGAAAGGTCTGGAAGCCGGTGAAGCCGAGGCAGGAATGTTCGAGCAGCGCCTGCGGCGTCTGAGGCCGGCCCCTTCGAGCGAGGTAGGAAGGCGCGGCGCAGAGCAGCCGGCGCCGTGTCGCCACCTTGCGCGCCACCAGGCGTGAATCCTCCAGGCTGCCCAGCCGCACGGCGACGTCGAAATTCTCGGCGACAAGATCGGCGAAGCGGTTGGAGAATTCGGCCTCGATGCGCAGATCCGGGAACTCGGCGAGGAACTGGGGCAGGAACGGTGCTATCCACATGCGCCCGAACGTGCCGGGCAGCGCCAGCCTGAGCAGCCCGCGCGGCCGGCCGCCGGCATGCGCCGAGGCGGCGGCTTCGGCCTCGTCGACAGAAGCCAGGATGGCGCGCACTCGGACCAGGAATTCCGCGCCTGCTTCCGTCAGCGACACGCTGCGCGTCGTGCGGTGGAGCAATCGCACCCCCAGCCGCTCTTCCAGCGACTGCAGCCGGCGCGACAGGATCGTCGCGTCGCGCCCGACCGACGCCGCCGCCCGCGTGAAGGAGCGCGCCTCGGCAACGGCCGCGAAAGCGGCCATTTCGGCAAGGGCGGCGGGTTCGTGGGATTGCTGCATGATTTACAATACTCAAATGCAAAAGACGACAATTATCGACACATAGCGCAGCAGATAGCTTCACTCAACCGTCAATCGACCCCACGGAGTGAAGCCATGAAAGCCATCGAACTCACCCAGCCCAGGCTCGACGCCTTCCGCGCCGCCAGGGTCGCCACGCCCGAACCGCAGCGCGGCGAGGTGCTGATCCGCCAGCGCGCAGCGAGCCTCAATTTCGTCGACGTCGCCGTGGCGGGCGGCAACTATCCCGGACCGGTTTTCCCGCTCATACCCGTCGCCGACGGCGCCGGCGAGATCGTCGCGCTCGGCGAGGGGGTGACCACGTTGGCCGTTGGCGACCGCGTCGTCGCCCATGCCAAGCCGCGCTGGATCGGCGGCCGGCCGCGGCCCCCCCCCCCCCCCCGGGGGGGGGGGGAGGGGGGGGGAGGGAGGGGGGGGGGCG
>CCNC01000056.1 GCA_000824845.1 Mesorhizobium sp. ORS 3359
AGATGAGGCAGATGCGCGGCATCTCGCTGCCGGGTTCGCTCGCCGAATATGTCGCGCTCCCGGCCAATTCGGTCGTGCCGGTGCCGGCGCATCTCTCCTTCGAGGCGGCCTCGACGCTGCCCATCGCCGGCACCACCGCCTGGAACGCGCTCCGCGCCGCCGATGTCGGACCCGGCTCCGTAGTCGTGCTGCTCGGCACCGGCGG
>CCNC01000057.1 GCA_000824845.1 Mesorhizobium sp. ORS 3359
TGTTGAGGCTCCACATCTAGCTGGCGCCTAGCCTGACCAGCACGGCCCTCGGGATGTCGTATTCGCGGATCACGGCATCGTGCTTGCGCAGACCGCAAAGCTCGCGCTGGATGAAATAGGCATGGACGGCCGCGGCCGCTTCCTTGAGCAGCCGGTTGCGGTGCTCGCCCTCCCCGCCCTCGCGCAATCTGGCAAGGGTTTCCTCCACGCGTTGGCCGGCGCGGCCAAGCGCTGCGGCTTTCTCGGCGAAGATTTCGTGACCGAGCAGGTCAAGCGCGCTTTCCTGCGCGCCTGAGCGTCCGAAATTGGTGGGCATGCGTACCGACATGACGCCGTTCTACTCCGCCGGCCGCGTCTCTTCCAGCGCGCTTTCCTCGCTGAAGAGGAAGCCGCCGGACTGCCGTTTCCACAGCCGCGCATAGAGTCCGTCGAGCGCCACCAGCTCATCATGCGTGCCCTGTTCGACGATGCGCCCGCCGTCGAGCACCACCAGCCGGTCGAGCGCCGCGATGGTGGAGAGCCGGTGCGCGATGGCGATCACGGTCTTGTTCTCCATCAGCCTAGTGAGATTCTCCTGGATCGCCGCCTCGATGTCCGAATCGAGCGCCGAGGTCGCCTCGTCGAGGATGAGGATCGGCGCGTCCTTGAGGAAGACCCGCGCGATCGCCACGCGCTGCCGCTGGCCACCGGAGAGTTTCACACCGCGCTCGCCGACATAGGCCTCGTAGCTGGCGCGGCCTCTGGTGTCGCGCAGCCCCAGGATGAAGTCATGCGCCTCGGCCTTTTGGGCCGCGGCAATCACCTGCGCGTCGGTGGCGTCCGGCATGCCGAGCTTGATGTTGTCGCGCAGCGAGCGGTGGAACAGCGCGGTGTCCTGGCTGACCACGCCGATATTGCGGCGCAGCGAGTTCTGCGTCACATGCGCGATATCCTGGCCGTCGATCAGGATCCGGCCGCCTTCAAGGTCGTAGAGGCGCAGGATCAGATTGGCCAAGGTCGTCTTGCCGGCGCCGGACGGGCCGACAAGGCCGACCTTCTCGCCCGGACGCACGACAAGGTCGATGCCGTCGAGCACTCCTGCCCCCTTGCCGTAATGGAAGGTGACGTTGCTGACGTCGATGCGGCCGCCGGTGACGACCAGTTCCTTTGCATCCGGGGCGTCGGTGAGGCCGAGCGGCTGCGAGATCATCGCCTTGGAATTCTCCAGCACGCCGAGATTTCTCAAAATGCCGTTGAGCTGCATCATCACTCTTCCAAGCAGCATGTTGAGCCTGAGGACGAGAGAAAGCGTGAAGGCGACAGCGCCGACCGTGATCGAACCCTCGAGCCACAGATAAATAGCGAAGCCGGCGATCACGGTGATCATGACGCCCGACAACGTCGTCAGCGCCATGCGCACGCCGGTCAGACGGCGCGTGAACGGCCGCAGCGCGTCGAGATACATGTCGAAGCCGCTGCGGATGTAGCGGTCGTCGCCATCCGCCGAGAACAGCTTCAGCGTCTGCACATTGGAGTAGGAATCGACGATCCGGCCGGTGATCATCGACCCGGCCTCGGCCGTCGCCTCGGCATGCTTGCGGATCTGCGGCAGATAGAGTTTGGCCAGCCATCCGAAGACGGCGATCCAGACCACCACCAGAACCGCCAGCCTGAGGTCCAGGCCGGCGACCAGCGCCAGCGTCGTCACGGTATAGATGATCATGAACCAGATGACCTCGATGAAACTTTCCATCAGGTCGCCCGTCGCCTGTCCCGCCTGCCAGACTTTTGTCGCGATGCGGCCGGCGAAATCGTTCTGGAAGAAGGCATAGGACTGGCGCGAGACATGCCGGTGCGCCTGCCAGCGCACCAGATTGTAGAAGCCGGGCGTGATCGTCTGCTCGTCTACCAGCGCTGAAAGGCCGACGACGGCCGTGCGGATGACGAGCACGACCCCGCCCATGAACAGCAGCTCGGGGCCGGCCGCGGCCCACAGCGCGTGCCAGCTGCGTTCGCCTGGCAATTGATCGAGGATATCAACCAGCCTTCCGACGAAATAGAACAGGCCGGCTTCGACCAGCGGCGCGATGCCGCCGATGATCAGCATGGCGAAGAAGGCGAGCTTCGCCTGTCCGACATAGTGCCAGAGGAAGCCGCCGACGCTGGCGGGCGGCCGCAGATTCGCGGGCTCGCGGAACGGGTAGACCCAGTGCTCGAACCAGCGATAGATGGCCTGCATCATTCGGCGGCTTCACCTTTCGTCGGCGGGGCGTCGGCGACCGGCTTTTCCTCCAGCAGGAAGCCGCCAGACTGGCGGCGCCAGAGCTGTGCGTAGAGCCCGCCCTTGGCGATCAGCGCCTCATGCGAGCCGTCCTCGACGATGCGGCCCTTGTCCATGAGGACGAGCCGGTCCATCGCCGCGATCGTCGACAGCCGGTGCGCGATGGCGATGACGGTCTTGCCCTGCATGAGCTTGTAGAGGTTCTCCTGGATGGCGGCCTCCACCTCCGAATCGAGCGCGGAGGTCGCCTCGTCGAGGATGAGGATCGGCGCGTCCTTCAGCATAACGCGGGCAATGGCGATGCGTTGCCGCTGGCCCCCGGACAGCTTCACGCCGCGCTCGCCGACAAGCGCCTCATAGCCGCTCTGTCCATGCGGATCGGTGAGCCCCGCGATCACCTCGTCGATCTGGGCGGCTTTCGCGGCGCTAACCATCGCCTCGTCGCTGGCCGACTGGCGCCCATATTTGAGGTTCTCGCGAACCGACCGGTGCAAGAGCGAGGTGTCCTGGTTGACGAAGCCGATCGCCGCGCGAACGCTCTCCTGCGAGACGTTGCGGATGTCCTGCCCGTCGATCAGCACCTTGCCATCCTGCACGTCGAACAGCCGCAGCACGAGATTGACCAGCGTCGATTTGCCGGCCCCGGAACGGCCGATGAGGCCGACCCGCTCGCCCGGCGCGATCTTCAGCGACAGATTGTCGATGACGCCGCCTTTGCCGTCCTTGCGCCAATAGTTGAAGTTCACCCGGTCGAACTCGATGCCGCCGGCGGTCACGACGAGGGCCGGTGCGTCCGGCTGGTCCTGCATGACGATCGGCCGCGCGATCGTCGTCATCGAGTTGCTGGCGACGCCGATCTGGCGGAAGACGTTTGCGCCGACATCGAGTATCCTGCCGGAGATGTTGGCGATCTGCAGCGCAAAAGGTATCGCGGTCGCCACTGCGGCGGTGGTCATCGTCCCGGCGTTCCAGCCGGCGAGCGCCAGCCAGCTCACGGCGATAAGCAGCGCCGCGTTGAGGACGAACAAGGCCGACCACATCAGCGTGAAAACGCGCATCAGCTGGTAGAATGTGCCGGCGTGCTCGACCACCGCCTGCGAGACATATTTGTCTTCATGCTCGCCGGTCGAGAATGTCTTGAGCGTCAGGATGTTGGTGTAGCTGTCGACCATGCGGCCGCTCACCTGCGACCACCGCTCCGACAATTGGGACGAGCGTTGCGTGATCCTGGGCATCGCGGACCAGAAGATCAGGCAATAGAACAACAGCCAGACCGCCACGACCGCCAGCAGAAGCGGGTCGAGCCGGGCCAGCACCACGATGGCGACCGCGACGAACACCAGCGCGTACCAGACGGCATCGACGGTGAGATTGACGCTCATCTCCACCGAATCGCCGCTCTGCATGACCTTGGTTCCGATCCGGCCGGCAAAGTCGTTCTGGAAGAACGACCAGTCCTGGCGCACGACATGCCAGTGGCTCTGCCAGCGGATGAGGTCGATGAGGTTCGGCGCAATGGCATGGTTGCGGATCAGCGCATCGACGACCATCGACAGCGGACGCAAAAGCACGACTAAGGCCATTAGGACGAGCAGCGGCCCATGTGCGGCGAAGAAATCGCCGGGATTGGTGCTGGCGAGCAGGCCCACGATCAGGCCGACGAAGATCGGCAGCATCGCGTCGACGATCGCCGCCACGGCAACGATGATCATGCGCAGCCGATAGGCGGCACGAAACTGCCTTATGAAATACCAGTAGAACCGCCAAAGCCCCATTGGCGGCTGCCTGTCGTCGGCCAGCGCCACCGGCGAATAACGGCTTTCGAACCAGGTGAAGATGCGATCGAACATTTTTCTCTCGTGGAGGCCACAAACCCGCCGGCGTCCGATCTGGTCGCCGGCGGGGCTCTGCGCAGGTCGAGGCAGGACCTCTGGCCATGCTGTGGTTACGCCCGGGATCGATTCCCGGCAATCGCCGCAATCTTGACGGCAATCGCGATCGCGTTACTCCGCCGCCATCTCGGTCGCCTTGGCGTCGGACTCTGCGGGCACGTCATCGAACAGGAAACCGCCGGACTGACGCTGCCAGAGCTGGGCATAGAGCCCGCCCTTGGCGACGAGTTCCTCATGCGAGCCTTCCTCGATGATACGGCCCTTGTCCATGACGACGAGCCTGTCCATCGCCGCGATCGTCGACAGCCGGTGCGCGATGGCAATCACGGTCTTGCCCTGCATCAGCTTGTAGAGGTTCTCCTGGATCGCCGCCTCGGCCTCCGAATCGAGCGCGGAGGTCGCCTCGTCGAGGATGAGGATCGGCGCGTCCTTCAGCATGACCCGGGCAATCGCGATGCGCTGCCGCTGGCCGCCGGACAGTTTGACGCCGCGGTCGCCGACATGGGCGTCGAAGCCCTTGCGCCCATTGTGGTCGGAAAGCCCGCCGATGAAATCGAGCGCCTCAGCCCGGCGCGCCGCCTCGATGAGCATCTCGTCGGTCGCGTCCGGCCGGCCATAGAGGATGTTCTCCTTCACCGAGCGGTGCAGCAGCGAGGTGTCCTGCGTCACCATGCCGATCTGGGCACGTAGCGAATCCTGCGTCACCGCCGCGATCTCCTGGCCGTCGACGAGTATCCTGCCGCTTTCGAGGTCGTAGAAACGCAGCAGCAGATTGACCAGCGTCGATTTGCCGGCGCCGGAGCGCCCTACGATGCCGACCTTCTCGCCGGGTTTCACGGTGAGCGACAGGTTCTCGATGACGCCCTTCTGCTTGCCGTAGTGGAAGCGGATGTCCTCGAAGCGGATCTCGCCTTGGCTGACGGCGATGTCCCTGGCGCCCGGCCTGTCTTCGACCAGGCGCGGCAGCGAGATCGACTGGATACCGTCCTGCACCGTGCCGATATTCTCGAACAGCCCCGACATTTCCCACATGATCCACTGCGACATGCCCCACATTCGAAGGACAAGGCCGATGACCACGGCGACGGCGCCGATCGTCACCGCCTGGCCGAGCCACAGCCACAGCGAGATTGCCGTCACCGAGAACAAAAGCAGCGAGTTCAGCACGTAGAGCAGGCCGTAGAGCACCGTCACCAGCCGCATCGAACGGTAGACGGTGCCAAGGAAGCTCGCCATGCCTTCCCTGGCGAAGGTCGCCTCGCGGCGCGCGTGGCTGAACAGCTTCACCGTCTGGATGTTGGTGTAGCTGTCGACGACGCGGCCCGTCATGGTCGAGCGCGCATTGGCCTGCTCCTCGCCAACCTTGCCCAGTCTCGGGATGAAAAAGCGCAGCAGACCGATATAGCCGACCAGCCAGACGGCGAGCGGTGCCGCCAGCCGCCAGTCGGCCGAGCCGACGATGAACAGCATGCCGAGGAAATAGACGATGACGTAGTTCAAGACGTCGATCAGCTTGATCACGCATTCGCGCACGGCCAGCGCCGTCTGCATCAGCTTGGTGGCGATGCGGCCGGCGAACTCGTCCTGGTAGAACGCCATCGACTGCTTGAGCAGGTAGCGATGCACCTGCCAGCGGATGCGCATGGGATAATTACCCATCAGCGTCTGCTGGTTGAGCAGCGAATGCAGCCAGACCGTGCCCGGCAGCGCGAACAGCACGACGAAAGCCATGCCGGCGAGCTTCCAGCTCTCGGTCTGCAGGAAGGTTTCGCGGTTCTGCCCCGACAGCCAGTCGACGATGCGGCCCATGAAGCCGAACATCCACACTTCGGCGATGGAGATCGCCGTCACCAGCACCGCATCGAGGAGGATGTAGGGCCAGGCGCCGCGCGTATAATGCACGCAAAACGCGACCAGCGTCTTCGGCGGCTCGACCGGCTCCGCGGCGGGAAACGGATCGAGCCTCTTTTCAAACCAGCGGAACATTCCAGGCACTCACGATGCTATGCGCGCTCACGCGGCGCGGGATTGATGGGCTAGGCTTTGCGGCCGCGCGGCATTACGCGCCGGCGATACGGAATCATCCGCATCGCCGGCCTTGCTGCTCGCAATATAGGGTTTCGCCGGCATTTCGCCGACAGGCTCGTTCGACGATCCTGATGGAGCCGGGCTTCCCGACGAAAAGCCGGAGCCTGCCTGGTTCCTGTCGCCCGGCCGGAACAGACGGACGATCCGGCGCACCAGAGTCGGCCGGCTGTGGTCGGGCACCGCGCGCGAGAAATCGACGTCCGGCAGCATGCCGCGATGCGGCCTGCGCCGCTCCTCGGCATGCACCGCCGACGAATAGGTCTCGCCTATCAGCAGCGCCCAGGTCGCCGCCTTCCGCTCATGCAGGCTTCTTGACCCCGGTATCTTGTAGGGATCGAACATTGGTCCGTCCTCCATATGCAAATGCGTTAAAAAGGGTGATATGGCCTCGATCCCCGGCATTCGACCGAAGGCGCGGATCGAATCGTTGGGGGCCGGACGGCAAGCGTCGATCGGGACACGGCAAGCGTCGCTCTCGACACGTTCGGCTGGGGCTCGGCGCCCCTTTGGCAGTTTGAAAAACATCGCAAGATTCCTTCGAAGGCCGAAAACTGGGTTCGGCGGGAATCGGTGCGATGAAGACTTAAAGTGTCAGAAGAATCGTCGTACCGAAACCGCCGGTGGGCATAGGAGAGCCCAGGAGAGGCGCTGGATGTGCATGGTCATCATGTGTTCCCCTCCATTCGGTTCGGGTTGACGATGATGGTCCTATACTCGACTTCGCAGAAAATGGCCACCCGCCAGGCCAGAAATCGCCGAAAGCGGGAGATGCCTGTGGCCGATCTGCCACTTATTAGCAGGATGCGAAAATGAACGATCGTCTCCGCATCGCGCTCTACCAGCCGGATATCGCCGGCAACACCGGGACCATCCTGCGCTTCGCCGCCTGCCTCGACATCGCCGTCGATATCATCGAGCCTGCCGGATTCCCGCTCTCCGACCGCGCGCTGAAACGGGCCGGCATGGACTACCTCGAAATGGCGGCGCTCACCCGCCATGCCGACTGGCACGCCTTCGAGGAATGGCGAAACGCGCATGCGCGCCGCCTGGTGCTGCTCACCACCAAGGCCACGGCCGCCTATACCAGCTTTGCTTTCGCCGCCGGCGACATCCTTCTGTTCGGCCGCGAATCCGCCGGCGTGACGGAAGAAGTCCACCAGGCGGCCGACTCGCGACTGACCATCCCGATGCGGCCGGGCGCGCGCAGCATCAATGTCGCGCTGTCGGTCGCCATGGTCGCGGGCGAAGCGCTCCGCCAGATCGGCTAAAGCAATTCCAGAAAAAGTGTGAAACGGTCTTCCGTCGGGAATTGCGTCGAAACAACGAGCCAGCTTTCGCGCCTCCGCGCTATGCCGAACCGCCATCCCTTCCGCCGTCATTCCTGCCCAGGCGCACATCGCCTTCTCCTGCAATTGCGCTATCGATATTTCCTGGCTACAAGCTCAACTTAACTTGAGGTCAAGCAGGAATTTGAGAATGGCTCCGGTAAGGGAATTGACGGTCGGCCAAGTGGCGATGCGCAGCGGCGTCGCGGTATCGGCGCTGCATTTCTACGAGGCGCGCGGGCTGATCCGCAGCCACCGGACGTCTGGCAACCAGCGGCGCTATGGCCGCGACGTGCTCAGGCGCGTGGCGATCATCCGCGTTGCCCAGGAGGTCGGCATCTCGCTTGCCGACATCGCCGCCGCGTTCCAGTCCCTGCCCGAAGAGCGCACGCCGACGCGCGAGGACTGGAACCTGCTTTCAACAGCCTGGCGCGACGAGCTCGATCAGAAGATCGCGCAGCTCAAGAAATTGCGCGACGGCCTGACCGATTGCATCGGCTGCGGCTGCATGTCGATCGACAAATGCCCGTTGAGGAACAAGGAAGATCGGCTGAGCGCCCAAGGGTCGGGAGCAAGGCGACTGGTGGTTGCGCGCTGACCCTCCATTGCAGTCGCCTTTCAAGACAGACGGGATGGACGCCACTCGCCTGGAGACAGGCCATTGCCGCCAGCCTGCGCCAGTCCGCATTTTTGACGGTCTTGCCAAAGATAATCCTTGCAAGACAAGGATTTGGTCTGCAGGAGAAGGCCTTCGACCCTGGATTTCTTTAAAGGCCGAGCGGACCGCACGGGCATGAATTGTAACGCCATCGCGTCCCTTGGCCCGAAGGCCCTGCAAGGCCTGCGCCTGACCGCGCAGGATTTCGCCTCGCGCTGGCGCGCCGCTCCGGCTGGCCTCGCCGAGGCCTCGACGCATGATCTCTATCTTGCGCCTCATTGCGACGATATCTGTTTTTCGCTGGGAGCTTTCGTGCTCCGGCGGCGGAAAGGCATTCTGCTCACCTTGTTCTCGCATTGCGGCTATGTGGCCCAGCCGGGAGCGGGCGCGGCGCATGACGGCGAGGATATCGCCGCGATCTCCAGCCTGCGCCAGCGCGAAGACCTCGCCTTTGCGGAACAGGTTGGCCTGCGCCTCCGCTTCGGCGGGTTCGACGAGGCGCCGCTGCGCGGGCACGCCCCCTTCGACATCGCCAAGGTGAAAGACGATACGCGGCAGCTTGACGAAGCGGTCGTCGCGGCGATCTTTGCCGCGGCAACGGAACAGCCCAAGGATCGGCGGCCCTGGCTCTTCTGCCCGATGGCCATCGGCGGGCATATCGACCACATGGTAGTCCTCAAGATCGTGTTACGGCACTACAACGCCCTGCGGGCGCGCTGGCGCATCGCCTTCTATGAAGATCTGCACTATGCCTCCGTCCGGCGGACGCGGGCGGCGGGGCTTGCCAGGTTCCAGGGCCTTGCCGCGCAATTGAAGCTGAGGCGCTCGCTGTGGCCTATCGGCGCGGCGGCCGACAAGCTGGCGCTCGTTGCGTTGTATCGGAGCCAGTTCGCGGAACCGCCAGGCTCGATAAAGCCATTTACACCGGCCCAGGGCATCCCGGCCCCGGCGCATGAGGCGCTCTGGAGCACCGAGCCGGCATGACGCGCGCCAACCGGTCCTTGCCGCCGCTGCGCCTTGCGTGGACAGCGCTGGCCAAAAGCTGGTCGAGCAAGATCGACAAATTGCGCCGGCTGGCGGGCCGCCCTGGGCGGGGAACGCCTCTCGCTGCCGCATCCCAAGAGCCGTTTTCCGCCCTGATGCGCTCATCGGGAAATCTTGTCGACTTGCGTCCGCATTTGCTCGTCCTGGTGCCCTGGCTGCCGATCGGCGGCGCCGAGGTGCTGCTCGCTGACATCCTCGACAGCCTCAAAGCGGAATGGCGCCTCAGCATCGTCACCACCGAGACCGGCGACCATGCGCTGGCGCCAGCATTCGCGGCAATCACCTCCGAAATCTACCATCTGCCTGATCTGCTCGACCGGCGATATTGGTTCGAATTCATCGCCGCGCTCATGGCCTCGCGCGATTCCAAGGCGATCCTGTCAAGCGGATCGCGCTTCCTTTACAAGAACCTGAAGCGGATCAAGGCACGCTTTCCGGCGATCCTGAGCTACGACATCCTGCACAATGATGCGCCAAGGGCGCATTTGGCTTCGGCGCTGCGTGCCAGGTTTCACATCGATCGCCTCATCGCGGTGAACGAGAGGATTGGGCGCTCGCTCACCGGTGGCGGCGCTCGCCCCGGGACGGTGGCTATTATTCTCAACGGCGTCGATTACGAAGGCGTCTTCAATCCGCAAGGGGTCGACCGCGCCGCGGCCCGCAGGCGCTTCGGCGTCGAGGAGAACACCTTCGTCATCGGCTTCGTCGGGCGGATGAGCGAGGAAAAACGTCCTCTCGCCTTCCTGGCGGTGGCGGCGCCAATTCTCGCCGCCCATCCTGATGTCCGCCTTCTCGTGCTGGGCGACGGCCCTATGACCAAAGCGTTTCGCGATGCGGCCGATGCCGCCGGCATCTCCGACCGCCTGCATCATTTGGCCCGCCTCGACCGGAAGGCGATGCCGCGATTCTATGCCGCCTGCAGCATCCTCGTGATGCCGTCGCGTATCGAAGGCACACCGCTGGCGATGCTTGAGGCATTGGCGATGGGCTGCCCGGTGGCGACCACCGATGTCGGCGATGCGGCGCTCGTCATCCGCGAAGGCATCAACGGCTTCATCGTTCCGATTGCGGTTCCGGAAGCGCTGACGCCGCGCATTGCCAGGCTGGTCGGCGACGCGGCCGCCCTCGAGCGGATGCGCGCTGCCGCCCGGCAGTCGATCATCGACACGGGACGGTCGGCCGACGCGATGCTCGCCGCCTACAGGGCATTGATGCGACCGGAAATGCCCTCGTAACGCCGAAGGCCGTGGCGGCGAAGATGGCTGCGCTTCAGTCGGCCGCCGGCAACCGTCGCATGGTGAATTCGATCACATCGCCTGGGCGTTCGAACCAGCTTTCGATCTCGGTCCAGTAGGCCTGCTTCGGAAAGCGCTCGAACCATTCTTTCGCCTTGAGGCGAGCGGCAGGCCTCGGCAGCACGAAGGTCTCGCGCAGGAACCCGTCGCGCGGCAGGTTTGCGCGCTCGGCGCGCGAGCGCTCCAGCCTCTTCTTCAAGCCATCCAGCGGCGGTCTTGCCGGGGTGCGCATGAAGGAACTCCCTTGCACCTTGGTCAGACAGGACTTGACCCTTGTCCTTAAGAGATTAGGGATCGCGCCGATAAAAGACGAGTCATTTGTCAGGCAAGCGGCCTGTGACTGGAGACTGAATTGGAAAGACCTGACCTTCCGGTTGGCCTGCCGGGTGATATCGAGCAGAAGAAGATGAAGGCCCGCCTCTGGTTCGAGGCCTTGCGCGAGCGCATCTGCGCCACCTTCGAGCAGATCGAGCAGGAGCTTCAGGGACCGCTGTCCTCATGGTCGCCCGGCCGTTTCGAGAAGACGCCCTGGGAGCGCGACGAAGGCCGCGGTGGCGGCGGCACCATGTCGATGATGCGCGGCCGCGTCTTCGAGAAGGTCGGGGTGCACACTTCGACCGTCCATGGCGAATTCTCGCCGGAATTCAGGAAGCAGATTCCCGGCGCCGAGGAGGATCCGCGCTTCTGGGCAAGCGGAATCTCGCTGATCGCGCATCCCTGGAACCCCAACGTGCCTGCCGTGCACATGAACGCGCGCATGGTCGTCACCACGCGCCAATGGTTTGGCGGCGGCGCCGATCTGACGCCGGTGCTCGACCGCCGCCGCACCCAGGACGACCCCGACACGATCGCCTTCCATCGCGCCATGCAGTTCGCCTGCGAGAAGAACGCCGCGGTCGCCGACTATCCCAAATTCAAGGCCTGGTGCGACGAGTATTTCTTCCTGCCCCACCGCAACGAGCCGCGCGGCATCGGCGGCATCTTCTTCGACTGGTTGCATTCGGGCGAGGACAAGGGCGGCTGGAACGCCGATCTCAATTTCGTCCAGGATGTCGGCCGCTCCTTCCTGGTCGTCTATGCCCATCTGGTTCGGGGCAACTTCAACCAGAACTGGACCGATGGCGAGCGCGACGAACAGCTGATCCGGCGCGGCCGCTACGTCGAATTCAACTTGCTTCACGATCGCGGCACCATCTTCGGCCTGAAGACCGGCGGCAACGTCGCCTCGATCCTGTCCAGCCTGCCGCCCGAGGTAAAATGGCCGTAACGATCCGGTGAGCGCGGCCATAGCCGTATTGCTGTCCCATTCGCCGAATCTTGGCAGCCAATGTGGCGGGGGCGATATCTTTTTCGTCTAATATCCATTTGAAAAAATTGAGCTATCTAAAGTCGTCGGGTCGGGAAGCGCCGGCGGCAGAGGTGGCGATCGTTGCTCCCGCGGCCGCGACTCGACGCGACTTGACGGCCCTGATCAAGAAGGGGCGCCTGGTCCAGCAGGCGCTCGCATTTCCAGGAGAGCATGCCATGCGCAAGCTTATCGTGACGGCGGCGACCGCCGCCTTCCTCGCCTCCGGTGGCGCCGCGTTCGCCGCGGTCAAGCACACCACCGGAACCGTGAAGAGCTTTGATGGAACGGCCATGAGCCTGGTTCTGGACGACGGATCGACCTTCACCTTGTCCAAGGCCTTCAAGGATCCCGGCATTCAGGCCGGCGAGAAGGTCCGCGTGTCCTGGGACATGAGCGGCAAGAAGAAGATCGCCGAGGCCGTCAAGATCATGAAGTGACGGCTGGAGCAATTCCAGGAAAGCAGCGCGGCGAGGCATAGCAGGCTCAGGCGGCGCGAAGGGCGGAGCACCAGTGCTCCGCCCTTCGGTTCATGCTTTTGCCGCGCCGACCGCTCTCGGTCACTTCTTCGTGCAACCGAAAGCGGCGGCATGTGTTATTGATATCCATCCGCGCAATCCTGCGGAAACGCGCATCGGCCTTCGCCGGGATTGCATAAGACAAATGGCTGGAGCGCTCTGGCCGAGCGGCCCCGTCGCGAGGAAAGGAAAATCCCCATGAAGGAATTTCAATGCGGATCGCTGGTTCCCGGCTGTGGCTGGCACACGCGCGCCGAGGAGGAAGCCGAGGTCATGCGCCGTGCAGTCGAGCATATGCGTGAAACGCATGGCGAGACCATCATTCGCGAGACGATGATCGAGGCGATCCGCTCACGGATCCAGAAGGTTCGCGACGCCGCCTGAGCGAGTCTCATCACGGATTTCGAAACGCCAACATGCAGCAGGCGGGACGCCCTTCCGGCGCGTCCCGCTCTGCGTTGCCGATTCCTCTGATCGCCGGCCAATGCCATATTCATGCATATTTCGAGAATTCTTATATTCGTAATAGCGTAGATAGCCTCGCGGTAACGGTGCGCGTGCGATTGTCCGGCGAATGATCCGGCCAGAGGCGGCTGCCCGAGGAGCCCTTCGCCATCAAGGCGCTGTCCGGAATGGTGGGGCGAGACGCCGGTGCAGATCACCAATGACCTGCTCAACACGGCCCGCACCGATACGCTGGCGAACTACGATCCGTCCATCTACGGCAAGGGCGAGGCAAGCCTCTCGCAGGCGCTGGCTCCCGTGGCGATACACTGAAGGCGCGCCGGTCGCCCGACGCACTAAGGCTCAAGGGCCTGCGCGGCGCGTTCCATGAGCGCGGCGCGTTCCAGGGTGAAGCCCGACCCGACCCATTCCCTTTCGAGGTTCTTCAGTGTCGCGCCGAGCTTCGGCCCCGGCGACGCCCCAAGTTCGGTCAGGTCGGCGCCCTTGATCGGAAACACCGGTTTTGTCCATTTCAGCGTGAAGTTGAGCAGGCGTGAAAGGCCGCCAGCCTCCATCATTGCCTGATTGTCTTCCACGGCACGCGTCCGCGCGGCGGCAAGCGCCAGCCGGATGCGATCGAGATAGCCGTCGCGATCGCCGTAATAGAGCTTCTTGGCCAGTTCGGTCTCTGTCATCTTCGCGTCGGGTGCGACGGTCAGCGCCCAGTGCCGCAGGCGATCGGCCTCGTCATTCGAAAGCCGCAGCCGTTCGCCAAGCGTCTTCATGCGCGCGACATCGGGCGGGACGATTGCCTCGAGCCGCAGCATCGGATCGGCAATCCAGCCGAGTTCCTTCCCGGTCCTGGCCAGCCCGTGGATGGCATCGATGCCCCATTTCTCGCTTTCCGGGAGCACGGCGGTCAGCACGCCGGCCTGGCGCATCCAGAGCAGGGCGCGCGAAGGGTCTGGAGCCGACAGCAGCTTCTTCAGTTCGGACCAGACGCGTTCGGCCGAAAGCTGGGCAAGCCCCTCTTTCAGCCGGGCGCAAGCCTTCAAGCCTTCGGCGTCGGGCCGGCCGTCGCCATACCAGGCGAAGAAGCGGAAAAAGCGCAGGATGCGCAGATAATCCTCGCGGATGCGAGCCTCCGCGTCGCCGATGAAACGCAACCGCCGCGCCTCGATATCGGCAATGCCGCCGACGAGATCGACGACCGTGCCGTCGGCTTCGGCATAGAGCGCGTTGATGGTGAAGTCGCGCCGTTCGGCGTCAAGCTTCCAGTCGCGCCCGAAAGTCACTTTTGCCCGGCGGCCGTCGGTCTCGATATCAGCGCGCAGCGTGGTGACTTCATAGGGCTTGCCGCCCGCAATCACGGTGATGGTGCCGTGCTCGATCCCTGTCGGCGCCGTCTTGAAGCCGGCCGCCTCCGCCCGCCGAATGGTCTCTTCAGGCAGTGTCGTCGCGGCGATGTCGATATCGGCCACCGGTTGGCCAAGCAGCGCATTGCGCACCGCGCCGCCGGCGACACGCGCTTCCTCGCCGCCCTGCTTCAGCGCAGCCAGCAATTGCTGCAGGGCCTTGTCGCCAAGCCAATCGGCCTGCCTCGAGAGGGACAGCTCGACGCTCACGCATAAAGCCTTTCATACAGCGTGCGGATGATGCCGGCGGTGACGCCCCAGATTCGCTGGTCGCCATAGGGCATATCGTAGAAGAACCATTCGAGATCGTTCCACATGCGGCTGTCGCGCGTGTGGTTGGCCGGATCCATCAGGAAACTCAAGGGAACCTCGAAGGCGGCGTCGACTTCGTCGGCATTGAGCGTCAGCGAAAAGCCGGGCCGCACCACCGACAGCACCGGCACGATGCGGTAGCCGCTGCCCGACACATAATCCGGCATGCGGCCGATGATCTCGATATGGTCGCGATCGAGGCCGATCTCCTCGAAGGTCTCCCGCAGCGCGGTCGCCTCGGGGCCGGGGTCGGTCGGATCGATCGTGCCACCCGGAAACGCCACCTGGCCGGAATGGCTGCGCAGCTTCTCGGCGCGCTTGGTGAGCAGCACCATGGCGCCCTCGGCGCGGTCGACGACCGGGATGAGCACGGCCGCGTCACGCAGGGGCTTGACGTGCTGGAGCCTGGGGTGATCGGGATTGAAGCGATGATCGCCGAAATCCTCGCCAGGGGTGATCGCGGCCTGCGCGGCGGCCCGCGCCCGGAAATCCGCGATCGAAAACGGCGTCCGCATAACCTGGTCCATCACGCGCTCAGCCGTTTCAGTTTTTCGGCCGGCATGATCGGATAGACCTCGCCGCCCGAGCGGACGGCGAACATCGCCTTGCCGTCGATGTCGATCTCCTCGCCATGCGCGACCAGTTCATACATCACAGCCCGCGCCACCAGCGCCTCCAGCCGTCCGCGCACCAGCACATAAGGTTTCAGCCCGCCGGTTTCGACCTCGTCGACGAAACGGAGCGGATGGCCGGGCCCGGCGGCGACAACGTCGCCGACATTGGTGCGGAAGGTGATGACTTGCTCGTCGCCGCTCCCGGACGCATTCATTTCAACGGCGATGAAAGGCGCGTCGACAACCCGGATTCCGACCCGCTCGACCGGAGTCACGAGATAGGTCTTGCCGTCGGCATCCTTGCGCAGCACACTGGAAAAGAGCTGCACCAGCGGCATGCGGCCGATCGGCGTGCCGAGATAGAACCAGGTGCCGTCCGCCTTGATCTCCATGTCGAGGTCACCGCAGAAATCCGGATTCCAGCGCTCGACCGGCGCCGGCCCCTTGCCCGCCCGGGCCGCGCGCGAGATCAGCGCCTCGAGGCCGCGCGCCTCGGTAGCGCTCGTCAAGCTCTGCCCATGCGGGCTTTGTTCACGATGTTCGCTGCGTTCGGCCATGGTCACGAAATAGTCACTGTTGTCCCGATTGTCAGCCTTGTCCGCCCAAGTCTGTGATTTAAGTTCATTCACAGGCGCCAGGTGAAGCCGAATCGCGGCATTCTGGGGCATTGAGAATGCAGGCCGGTATCTCCAACCACAAGGATCGAGCGGCATGAGCGTGATGATCAAGGAAAGCCCGATCAGCGAAAAAGCGATGATCGAGGAAGCTGAAAAAGCGCTGGCCGACATCTCCAGGGTCCGCGATGCGGTCGGCCGGGTGATCTTCGGCCAGGAAGCGGTCGTCGAGCGCACGCTGGTGGCGCTTCTGGCGGGCGGCCACGCGCTGCTGGTCGGCGTGCCGGGCCTCGCCAAGACCAAGCTGGTCGAAACGCTGGGCATCGTGCTCGGCCTCGATTCGCGCCGCGTCCAGTTCACGCCCGACCTGATGCCGTCCGACATCCTCGGCTCTGAGGTGATGGAGCAGGACGAGTTCGGCAAGCGCTCCTTCCGCTTCATTTCCGGGCCGATCTTCACGCAATTGCTGATGGCGGACGAGATCAACCGCGCCTCGCCACGCACGCAGTCCGCGCTGCTGCAGGCAATGCAGGAATATCACGTCACCATAGCCGGCGCCCGTTACGACCTGCCCTCGCCCTTCCACGTGCTGGCGACGCAGAACCCGCTGGAACAGGAAGGCACCTACCCGCTGCCCGAAGCCCAGCTCGACCGCTTCCTGATGCAGGTCGACATCCTTTATCCGGAGATCGATGCGGAGCGCCGCATCCTGCTCGAAACGACCGGCATCGACGAAGCCAAGGCCGACAAGGTGCTGCAGCCGGCGAGACTGAAGGAGATTCAGACGCTGATCCGCCGCATGCCGGTGCCGGAAAGCGTCGTCGAGGCGATCCTCAAGCTGGTGCGTTCGGCTCGACCCGGCCAAGGCAATGCCGAGACGGACAAGCATGTCGCCTGGGGGCCGGGCCCCCGCGCCAGCCAGGCGCTGACCCTGTGCGCCCGCGCCCGCGCCCTATATGATGGAAGGTTGGCGCCGTCGGTGGACGACGTCCGCGCCTTGGCCGAACCGGTGCTGCAGCACCGCATGGCGCTGACGTTCGCCGCCCGCGCCGAAGGCACTTCGGTGCGCGACGTGGTGGCGAAGCTGGCAAAAGGCATCTGATGGGTCGAATAGGCGAGGTCCAGGCACCGGTTGCGACGCGCGACGCGCTCGCCCGCGGCCGGTTGCGGGCTTCACTGGTGCCGGACCTGCTGGTCGAGGCGCGGCGCATCGTCAATACGGTGATCGCCGGTTGGCACGGCCGTCGCAAGCGCGGCATCGGCGAGAATTTCTGGCAGTTCCGGCCTTATGTCGAAGGCGATTCCTCGCGCATCGACTGGCGCCGCTCGGCCAGAGACGACCATACCTATGTGCGCGACCGCGAATGGGAAGCGGCGCACACCGTCTGGCTCTGGGCCGACCCCTCGCCTTCCATGCTCTACAAATCGGCCGGCGCCGGCGTTTCCAAGGAATCGCGCGCGCTGGTGCTGGCGCTCGCCTTGGCCGAGCTTTTGTCGCGCAGCGGCGAGCGCATCGCCTGGCCGGGCCTGACCGACCCGTTCACCGCCCGCAACGGCGCCGAGCGCATCGCCGCGCAGCTGAGCCACGCCGCCGCGCTGCCGGCCAAACCCGACCTGTCGGCCATCCGCCGCTTCTGCGACATCGTGCTCGTCAGCGATTTCCTCGACCCGGTCGAGGAAACCATGGCCTGGCTCGAGGTGCTCGCCCGCCATGGCGTGCGCGCCCATCTGATCGAGGTCGCCGACCCGGCCGAGGAAAGCTTCCCCTATGCCGGCCGCACCGAGTTCACCGATCCCGAGACCGGCGACAAGCTGACCGCCGGTCGCGCCGAGATGCTGGCCGAGGAATACCGCCTGCTTTATCGGGCCCGCCGCGAGGAGCTGGCCGCATGGTGCAAGCGCCTCGGCTGGAGCTTTACCGTCAATCACACGGACCGGCTCGCCTCCGAAGCGCTGGTGCGCGTCCACATGGCAATGACCGCCGACGGCAGTCATGCAGGGCTTGCCGACAAAGGTCATGCAGGACTGGCCGATAGAAGTCACCCCGCGCAGGACACTGGAAAGGCGGTCGCATGAGCTGGCTGCCGCTTTCCTTCGGGGCGCCCATGGTGCTGTGGGGCCTTCTGGCGCTGCCGGTGATCTGGTGGCTGCTCAGGCTCACCCCGCCCAAGCCGCAGACGGAAGTTTTCCCGCCGCTGAAAATCCTGGCCCGGATCCTCCGACGCGAGGAAACCCCGCAGCAAAGTCCGTGGTGGCTGACGCTGCTTCGGCTGCTCATGGCGGCGCTTGTCGTGATGGCGCTGGCCGAGCCGGTGTTCAATCCGCGCGAAAAGCTGCCGGCGGAAGGTTCCGCCCTGGCGCTTGTCATCGACAACAGCTGGGCAAGCGCCTCCGACTGGGGCAAGCGCGTCGCCACCGCCGAGCGGCTGATCGCCGACGCCGGATCGAACGGTGTGCCGATCGTCATTGCCTTCACCGCCGAGAAGCCCAATGCCGAGATCGGCCCCTTCGATGCCTCGGCCGCGCTCGACCATCTGCGCGCCGCCAAGCCGCGGCCGATTCCCACCGACAGGCCCGCCGTCTACGCCCGCGTCGCCGCCGCTTTGGAGCGCTTGCCGGGCGCGAGCGTCGCGGTGCTCGCCGACGGCCTTGCCGCCAAAGGCGACGAAGCCGCTTTCAACACGCTGCTCGAAAAGAACGCGAAGCGGCTGGTCTGGGCCACGTCCGACCGGCTCTCCTTGACCGGCCTGATTGGCGCCGACAACCAGGTCGACGGTTTCGCTTTGACCGCGATCCGCGCGCCGGGCAATCCGGCGCCGGCGCAGGTCACCGCGGGCGCCTTCGACGACAAGGGCCGCCGCATCGCCGATGCGACGCTGACCTTCGCGCCGGGCGAAGCCGCGGCCACGGCAACGATGGCGGTTCCCTTCGAGCTGCGCAACGATTTCGCCTCGATCGCGCTCGACGGCGAGCACCAGGCGGGCGCGGTGCGGGTGCTGGACGAAAGCTCGAAACGACGCCGTGTCGGCCTGCTGTCTCAGGCCGAGGCCGACCAGGCGCAGCCGCTTCTGTCGCCGCTCTACTATATCCGCCGTGCCCTGCAGCCCTTCGCCGACCTGGTCGAGCCGTCGAGCGCCGACCTCGCCGACGCCATTCCGCAGCTCCTCGACCAGAAGCCGGCGATGATCATCATGGCCGATGTCGGCACCATCCCGGAGCAGGTCAGGCAGCGTCTGGTCGACTGGGTCGACAAGGGCGGCACGCTGGTGCGTTTTGCCGGCCCGCGTCTTGCCGCGGCCGGCAATGACGACGACCTTTTGCCGGTCCGGCTGCGCAGCGGCGAGCGCGCGCTCGGCGGCGCGCTGTCCTGGACGACACCGCAGGCGGTCACCGAATTCCCGAAGAACGGTCCCTTCGCCGACCTTTCCCCGCCCTCCGAGGTGACGGTCAGCCGGCAGGTTCTGGCCGAGCCGACGCCCGACATCGTCGAGCGCACCTGGGCCACGCTTGCCGACGGCACGCCGCTGGTGACGGGCATGAAAAAGGACAAGGGCACGCTGGTGCTCTTCCATGTCACGCCCGAGGCGACCTGGTCGAACCTGCCGATCTCCGGCACTTTCGTCGAGATGCTGCGGCGCGTCGTGCAGCTGTCGCGCAACCAGGGCGCCGCGATCGCCAATGCCGAAGCCACCGCCGCGTCGCTGGCACCCTACCGCATGATCGGCGCCGACGGCATGCTGACGCCGCCCTCGCCAGATGCCCGGCCGCTGGTGCCCGGCGCCGGCCCGCTGCCGGTGACGCTGGAGAACCCGCCCGGCCTTTACGGCTCCGAGACGGGCGTCTTCGCGCACAATCTACTCGAGGCATCGAGCACCTTCGCGCCGCTGGTGCGCCCGCAGGTTTCGCTGCCAGTAACCGCTATCCCCTATGCCTTCGACGAGTCGGAAAACCTAAAGGGGCCGCTGGTCGCCGTCGCGCTCCTGTTGATGGCGCTCGACACCTTGGCCGTGTTCTGGATGGGCGGCCTGTTGGCGCGCCGGCCGCGCCGCGCGGCCATGGCGACCGCAGCCGCCGTTCTGGTCGTGCTGGGCGGCCTCTTCGGCCACGCTGATCTCGCCCGCGCCGACGATTCGAAGCCAGGCGACGCCCAGGCGATCGACGACATTTCGAAGACCCGCATCGCCTATGTCATCACCGGCGAGCCCGGCGTCGATTCGATCAGCCGCGCCGGCCTTGAAGGCCTGACCCGTTTCCTGATCGAGAAGACCGCGCTCGAGCCCGGCCCGCCGGCCGGCGTCAACATCGCCAAGGACGAGCTGTCCTTCTTCCCGCTGATCTATTGGCCGATCGATGCATCGGCGCCGATGCCCAGCCAGGCGGCGATCGCCCGCATCGATGCCTATATGCAGCAGGGCGGCACGGTCTTGTTCGACACGCGCGACCAGTTCTCGAACGGCATCGGCGCCGGCTCGGCAAGCCCGGCGACCGAGCGGCTGCGCGACATCCTCGCCAATCTCAACGTGCCGCCGCTGGAACCGGTGCCGTCGGACCACGTGCTGACCAAATCCTTCTTCATCCTTCCGGAATTCCCCGGCCGCTTCAGCGGCAGCCCGTTGTGGGTCGAAGCTTCGCTCGACGCCAGCAACACCGACAACCGCCCCGTGCGCACCGGCGACGGTGTCTCGCCGATCATGATCACCGCCAATGATTTCGCCGGCGCCTGGGCGGTCGACGAGAACGGCGATCCGATGCTGCCGACCGTGCCGCCGGACCCGATGCAGCGCGTCTATGCGCTGCGCGCCGGCGTCAACATCATGATGTACATGCTGACCGGCAACTACAAATCCGACCAGGTGCATGTGCCTGTGCTGCTCGAACGGCTGGGGCAGTAGCTCATGAACTGGTCGATTTCCTTCGAACCGCTCGTCTCCTGGCCGCTCTTCGGCCTGCTCTTCGTGCCATTGCTGCTGCTGGCGCTGGTCGGCCTGTGGTTCCGCCAGCGCGGATCGGCATTGCGCTTCATCGCGCTGCTCGCGCTTGCCGCGGCTTTGCTCAACCCGGTGTTCCTCGCCGAGGAGCGCGAGGCGCTGAAGAGCGTCGTCGCGCTGATCGTCGACCGCAGCCAGAGCCAGGATATCGGCGACCGCGCCAGGCAGACCGACGAGGCGCTGGCCGGGATGCAGGAGCGTCTCGGCCGCTTCAAGCAATTCGATGTCCGCGTCGTCGAGGCCGGCAAGTCCGAAGCCGCCGACGAACGCACCGAAACCAGGCTGTTCAGCGCGTTGGAGGGCGCCTTCCGCGACGTGCCGCCGTCACGCATCGGCGGCGCGATCATGATCACCGACGGCGAGGTGCATGACGCACCCGGCGGATCGCCGGAATTCAACGCGCCGCTGCATGCGCTGATCACCGGCAGCGAGCACGAGAAGGACCGCCGCATCCGCTTCGAGAACGCGCCGCGCTTCGGCCTCGTCGGCAAGCCGCTCGACATGACCTACCGCGTCGTTTCGACGGAGGGCAATGGCGCCCCGGTGGATGTGCGGGTCTCGGTCAATGGCGAGCAGGTCTCGGTCGAGCACGCGACAGTCGGCCAGCCGATGAAGCTCTCGGTCACCATTCCCAATGCCGGCCGCAACATCGTCCAGCTCGGCATCGACCGCGAGCCCGGCGAGCTGACCGACGCCAACAACCGGGCGATCGCCCTGGTCGACGGCATCCGCGAGAACCTGCGCGTGCTCTTGGTCTCCGGCGAGCCGCATGCCGGCGAGCGCACCTGGCGCAACCTTTTGAAGTCGGACGCGTCGGTCGATCTCGTCCACTTCACCATCCTGCGCCCGCCGGAAAAGCAGGACGGCACGCCGATCAACGAGCTGTCACTGATCGCTTTCCCGACGCGCGAGCTGTTCGTCGAGAAGATCAAGGATTTCGACCTGATCATCTTCGACCGCTACCAGCACCGCGACGTGCTGCCGATCCTCTATTACGACTACATCTCCGAATATGTCGAAAAGGGCGGCGCGCTGCTGATTGCCGCCGGGCCCGAATATGCCGGCGAGAACTCCATCGCCCGCACCCCGCTTAATGCCGCGCTGCCGGCCATGCCGACGGGCGAAGTGGTGGACAAGGCCTTCTATCCGCGCCTGACCGATCTCGGGCAGCGCCACCCGGTGACGCGCGGGCTCGACGGCTCGGCAAGCGAGCCGCCGCATTGGAGCCGCTGGTTCCGCACCATCGGCGTCAAGAATCCGGAAGGCGAAGTGGTGATGAAGGGCGCCGACGACCGGCCCCTGCTTCTGCTCGACCGCAAGGGCGAAGGCCGGGTGGGCATGCTCTTGTCGGACCAAGGCTGGCTGTGGGCGCGTGGCTTCGAGGGCGGCGGCCCGCATGTGCAGCTTTATCGCCGCATCGCCCACTGGCTGATGAAGGAGCCAGAGCTGGAAGAGGAACGGCTGACGGCCGACGGCCGCGGCATGATGCTGGAGATCCGCCGACAGTCGATGAGCGACGATCCGGGCCCCGCCCAGGTGATCACGCCCTCCGGCAAGACGATGACGGTGAAGCTCGAGAAAGCCGAGCCCGGCATCTTCACCGGCAGCCTGCGAACCAGCGAGATCGGACTCTACCAGATCGGCAATGGCGATCTCACCGCGCTCGCCCATGTCGGTCCGGTAAACGCGCCGGAATTCCAGGACGTGGTCTCGACAGAGGACAGGCTCAAGGCGCCGGCCGAAGCGACCGGCGGCAGCGTGCGGCGGCTGGCGCCGTCATCCACGCTCGCCAATCTCGCCGGCGGCGTGGCCCTGCCGTCGATCGTGCCGGTCCGCTCCTCGGCGGCGGCTTCGGGTGACGATTGGATAGGCCTGCGCACCACCGACGACAGCACCCTCGAGGCCGTGTCGCGCGTGCCGCTGTTCGGCGGCTTTCTCGGCCTCGGCCTCTTGCTGCTCGCCATCGGCTCGATGTGGTATCGCGAAGGGCGGTGAGTTTCTTACCTCTCTCCTTGTGGGAGAGGTCGGATTGCCCCGATTTGTCCTTCACAAATCGGCTGGCAATCCGGGTGAGGGGTACGCTTGGCGCCAAGCTGGAGCACCCC
>CCNC01000058.1 GCA_000824845.1 Mesorhizobium sp. ORS 3359
CTCTAGGTTTTGGACCAATTCCAGACGGAAAACCGCTCACACTTTCCCCGGAATTGCTCCAGGCGCGGCGATCACGCCGTCGCGACAATGCGCAGCATATGGTTGTCCCAGACGTAGTCCGGGTCGGAACGGATGGCGCCGGCGCCGCCGACGATCTCGCCGGCGCCGGTCGTCGCCATGAAGCCGGCGCCGTCGGGTGCCAGGCCGCAGACCTCCACCAGCGACCTGGTCGCGACCACGCGGCCGCTGGCGGCATCGAGGACGGCCAGTGAATTGCCCTCCGGCGAGGTGATAGCGACGGTGCCTGTGACGGCATTGGCGGCGACCGAGCCGATATAGTTGCGGAAGCCGGAGAGCACGTCCTGCGGCATCTCCAAGAGCTCGAGCTCCTTGCCGCGCGCGGCACGGCCAACCAGCGCGGGGCGGTCTGTCGCCGGCCCGCGATACTGGCAGCCGAACCAGACGGTGCCCGCCTGGTCGCGGTCCATATGGCGGATCGAAAGCTGATGCAGCGCCGGCGGCAATTCGTGCTTTTCGATCAGGTCGCCGGTGATGCGGTCGACCAGCGTATAGGATGGCTTCATCGTCGCGATGTTGAGCTCGGCGCGGCCGTAATCAGGATGGGTCTCGATGCCGCCATTGGCGATAGCCAAAGTGCGGCCATCGCCGAGCAGGAGCAGCTCGTGCGGCCCCATGCCGTAGGTCGGGAACTCACCGACGCGGCTGAACCTGGCCTTCGCGTCATAGACGCCGACGACACCTGCCGCGTTGTCGAAGTCGTTCTCCGTCGCATAGAGCAGCGCGCCGTCGGGCGAGAACACGCCATGGCCGAAGAAATGCCGGCCGGCAATGCTGGCAATGGTCAAAGGCTTGTCGCGGCCGGCATGGTCGAAGATGACCGCAAAAGTGCCGGGCTGCCGGGCAAAAACGACCGAGCGTTTCGACACCCGATCGAAGGTGACGTCATGGCCGCGATCCGGCAGATCGACGGTGTGCAGGATTTTCCCCGCTTCGGAGAGCACGGCTGCGCCAAAACTGCCGTCGCGCTTGACGAAAGCCGTGGCAAACACCGCGTCCGCCGCAAGGGTGTCGGCCCAGGCGCGCGGCGCCATGGCGGCGGCGAAGCCAGCGCCCGCGGCCCGCAGGAAATCGCGGCGGTCGATGAGGGGAGTTCTCACGGGACGATCTCCCTCGGAGCATGACCTTGTCCAAAAAGTCTGCAACTTTTTGGGGTCATGCTCAGTCCCCATCCAGCGACGAGAAGCCGGCGGTAAGGCCGAACTCGGCGGTCATCCTGGTGCCGATCAAGGTCGACAGGCTCGAGGTGATCAGCACGAAATGTTCGAGCTTGTCGCGCAGCGCGGGGTCGGCGAGCGCCTTGTCGATCGGGCCGGGGATCGATTTCGCTGTTGTCACGCCGTTGCTGAGCTGGATGTGGATGGACTCGGCCATCCACTGCGCGTCGGCGGGCAGCGCATCGCCTAGCTTGGAAGCCTGGAACAGCTGGTCGACGCCGGAGAGATTTCCGGCCAGCGAGGCCGCCGTGTTCCGCGAGCGCCAGTAGATCGCCTGCTTTGGCTTGTCGGCGTCCGGCTTGGCGCCAAGGAAGCCCTTGAGCCGCACATCGCGGATCATGTCCAGCTCGTTGATGAAGACGCCGACCAGTTCCGTCACCGCCTCATTGCCGTCACGGTAGAGCGGGTTATTAGGGCCGGGATTGGCCCAGAGCGAGGCAAAGCCGTCGGGCTTTTGCCAGGCGTCACGCACCTCGCCCGCCATGGTTTCGATGTTGCCGGCGACCGCCTCGCCATAGGCGCAACGATAGGGCTCGTCCTTCCCTGCGAGCGTTTCGGCGCCGTCGCCATAGAGCACATATTCGAGCGCGCCGAGGCCCTGCATAGCGACGCTCTTTTGCGCCAGTTGCACCGGATCGGTGGCTGACGGATCCTTCGATGCGAGCGTGGCCTGCACTTGTCTCAGGCCGATGCTCTTGCGGTCCGGCCAATAGAGCATACGCTCCCGCCGGTTGTTTTCCTTGATCGGCCCGAAGGCGATGATCTCGGCCACAGACCAAGCCTCGACCGTGCCGGAAAACGCCGAGCGCGCCGCTTCGAGATTGATTTCGGACGGCGCTTCGCAAAGCTGGTGCATCGCTTTAGTCAGGCCCGCCGCATGCTCGTCTAGGCTGGCATAGGCCGGGCGGACAAACCCATCGATTGCGCGCTCGATGACGTCGGAAGCCTTGACCGCGGCCGATGCCGGCAAGGCAGCGGCCAGGAGGAAAGGAAGAACAAGGACCATGCATTTCGACATCAGAGCGACGCGTTTCGACATCAGAGGGACTCCAGGAATTTGATCAGCGCATCGCGATCGGCCGCGGCCGCCCCGGCAAAGCGGTCGCGGGCGTTCTGCCCCTCGCCGCCATGCCACAGTATCGCCTCGGCAAGCGTGCGGGCGCGGCCGTCATGCAGATAGAAGGCATTGCCGTTGACTGTCGCGGTGAGCCCAATACCCCACAGCGGCGGGGTGCGCCACTCGCTGCTGCTCGCTTCTCCAACCCGTTGCCCGTCCGCAAGGCCCTCGCCCATGTCGTGCAGCAGGAAGTCGGAATAGGGCCAGATCAGCTGGAAGGCCTGCGCCTTGTCGGGCGTGCCGCGCATGGTGACGAATTTCGGCGTGTGGCAGGCAATGCAGCCCATTTCGTAGAACTGCTTCTTGCCGGCAAGGACGTCGGGCTTGTCGATGTCGCGACGCGCCGGCACAGCGAGATTCCGCGAATAGAAGGTGACCAGGTCCATGACGGGCGGCGGCGCTTCCACCGCGCCCAGTCGCTCCTGGACACCGTTCGGCAGGGCAAGGCAAGCCTTCTGCGCCTCGGTGCAATCGCCCCAAGGCTTCGGCATTTCCGGGGTCGAGATGCCGATGTCGCCGGCAAAAGCATCGGCCGCCTGCTGGCGGATCGAGGCGGTCTGCGCCTTCCAGCCGAAGCGGCCCAAGGTCACTGCGCCGCTCAACTCGTCGCGCACGATGTTCGGCCGGCCCGAAATGCCGTCGCCGTCGCGATCGTCCGGATCGGCATGAGCGAGGATATCGGCCGGCGCGATCTGCTCGATCAGGCCGAGCCCGATCATCGGCGGCGTCAGGCGCGGCGACAGCGTGGTGCGCGGATCGAGCGGACCGTAGCCGGGATTTTCGACAGAATAACGCGGCTTGCGCAGCGAAACGCCGGTGCCGTCGGCGAGTGTTGCTTTCTCCTCGGAGTACTCGACGCGCACCCGGCCTTCGCTCTTGAGGCCCGGAACTGCTAGTTCCTGCAGTTGGGAGCCGTAAACAGGATCCGGAAAGTTCAGCACCTTGTGGTCGGCGAGCGCGGCGTTTTCCTCGGCGTTGCTTGCGTCGCGCGCGAGCCTGAGGAACATCGACGTCGATCCGGCATCACCTTGCGGCGGGCGGCCGCGGCCATCCTTCAAATGGCAGTTCTGGCAGGCGCGCTCGTTGAACAGCGGGCCAAGACCGTCGGAAGCCTGGGTCGACGACGGCGACGACACCCAGTTCTTGCGGAAAAGCGCATTGCCGAGCTTGAAATTGCCCTCTTCCTCGAAAGTGATGTTGGCTGAGGACTGCGAGAAGGCATCGCGGTTGACGTCCTTCTCCGACGTGCCGGCGCCGCCTTGCATCAGTTCGAACGGCTCAGGCCTGGTGAAGTCGGTCGTTGGCCTGGTGACGGCCAGGACTCGCGCCTGGTCCTTCAGAGTCAGGTCGGTGCGGCTCGTCGGCAGAGCGGCCGGCTCGCCGGCCAGCGTGGGTGCGGAAAGCGTGATCGCCAGCAAAAGCGACGCCCCGCGACCGGTCCGGTATCGCGGGCTCTTCCGAAGCGGCAGGCCGTCGATTGCGGCCCGCCGCGCGCGGCGCGAAAAGTCTACGGGGCGCCGCATTCCCGCATGTCCTTACTCCGCCTCGTTGGCCGAGTCGGCATTGAGCAGGCCGTACTTCTCCTCGCCGATCGAGGCGAGCAGGTCGAGCTGCGTTTCCAGGAAGTCGATATGGCCTTCCTCGTCGGTCAAAAGGTCCTCGAACAGCTTCATCGAGACGAAATCGCCTTCGTCGTGGCAGATCTCGCGCGAGCGCTTGTAGGCGGTGCGCGCGTCATATTCGCCGGCCAGATCGGATTCGAGCACTTCCTTGACGTTCTGGCCGATGCGCAGCGGCGCGACGGACTGCAGGTTCGGGTGGCCTTCGAGGAAGATGATGCGCGCGATCAGCCGGTCGGCGTGATGCATTTCCTCGATCGATTCCGCCCGCTCCTTCTTTGCCAGCTTGGTGTAGCCCCAATCCTCGAGCAGACGGTAATGCACCCAGTACTGGTTGACGGCTCCAAGCTCCAGAAACAGAGCTTCGTTAAGCCGCTCGATGATCTGCGGTTCGCCTTTCATGGGTTCTGCTCCCGTATTGGCCGCGCAAGCCTCGCACGCGATCCAGGTGTGAAACGATGTCCACGTCGCCCACCTGTGAGCGGGCGTGGTAGTTCTCGGTGACCCGAATGATCGTTTCCACCACATTTGGGAAACAGCCGCAACAGCGGCCGCGCTTGCGCATCGCGTGGTAGACCTTCGCGGGCACGATCAGCTGCCAGGGATCCTCATCCAGCAGGCCGATGATCGTCTGCTCGATCTCCTTCTCGGTGATGATGTTGCAATGGCAGATCAGCATTTCACTTGCTCTGGCTGACGGCGCCGGTCCGGCGCCGCTTGGCTGGTGGCTACGTCTAAACCCTACTTGAACACCTTGTCCGGGGCGTCGAGGCTGTCCGAACCCTCGAAGGCGATCTGGTTCAGCTTGAGCGAGCCGACGGCGCGCTCGATCGACTTGGTCTGGTCGATCAGCGCGTCGATCGCCGCCTGCACGGTGGCGTTGCCTTCAGTGTTGCCCTCGGCGATTTGCTGGTCGTAGGCCTCGCCGGCCAGCGCGCGCGCCTTGATGGCCTCCATCTTGGCGACGGTGGTGTCGAGCTTGCCCGACAGCTCCTTGTCGATCGCCGGATCGGCGGCCTTCACCATGTCGGACACCGACGGACCCGAAACCACAGAACCGTCGAGCCGCTTGTAGCTGGCATGGTAGGCGTCGCGGATGCCCACCGCGTCATAGAGATGCGAGTTGTAGGTGTTGTCGGAGAAGCAGTCGTGCTCCTCCTCCGGATCGTGCAGCAAAAGGCCAAGCTTCATGCGCTCGCCCGCCAGTTCGCCGTAGGAGAGCGAGCCCATGCCGGTGAAGATGGTGGAGATCCCGGTATTCGCATCGCCGTCCGTGAGGTTCTTGCGCGCTGCGCCGTCTTCCTTCCAGTTGTTGACCATCTCGTGCAGGTCGGACACCAGAAGGTCGCTCGCCGATTTCAGATATTCGGCGCGGCGGTCGCAATTGCCGCCCGTGCAGTTCTTGAGGTCGTAATCCGTATAGGGCCGCTCGCCGGCGCCAGGACCGGTGCCGTGCAGGTCCTGGCCCCAGAGCAGGAATTCGATGGCGTGATAGCCGGTCGCGACATTGGCTTCGACGCCGCCGGCTTCCTGCAGCGTGCCGGACAGGAATTCCGGCGTCAGCTTCGAGGCGTCGACCTTCTTGCCGTTGATCTCGATTTCCTTGTTGGCGATGACGTTGGCCGTGTAGAGCGCGTTCTCGTCCGACTCGGTGCCGTAGCTCTTGGCGACATAATCGATCAGCCCCTCATCCAGCGGCCAGGAATTCACCCGGCCTTCCCAGTCGTCGACGATCTTGTTGCCGAAGCGATAGACCTCGGTCTGCTGGTAAGGGTTGCGCGCGGCCTTCCAGGCTTCGCGCGCGGCGCTCAGCGTGTCGGCGGAGGGGCTGGCGATAAGCGCATCGACAGCCTTGTCCAGCGCCTGCGCGGTGGTCAGCGAATCCTCGTATTTGGCCAGAGCGATGTCGGCATAGGTCTTGATCACCGCTTTCGCGTCGGTCCCGGCTTTCGCCGGCAACACGAAAACCGCCGCCGTCAGCGCAGCCGTGGCGCAGATCGCAGCCAGCCTGCCGCCGTTACGTGCCGTCATTATCCTTCTCCAGTTCTTTGGAAATTCAATAGATGGCGCCCACCCGCGCCGAGGCATGAGCATGCCGGGAAAAATGGTGGCCGCGCCGATGCGCGGTTCGCGATAGAAAGACACCCACTTGCCTCCAATCGAAAGGGTTCAAGGCCCAGACATCAAAGGGATGCGCTTCGCGCGCAGCCCTCCATAAAGCGATGGAGAAGCCGGGAGTCAACTGGCTCGACCGAAAAAATTCAATTGAAACAATACTTTAGAATTATTCTAAACTACAAAGGTCAACTTTTAAACCACGACTGCCTCGCTAACTCGATTGACAGACAGCCATTCTGGGTGCGACCCGATCCTCGGCTCTTGCGGCGGCGGCAGACAATCGCCACCTGGCGCAAGGGCTTAGATTTGCAAACAAAAAGGATTGCGATGACGAACGGGGTTGTGATTGTCGGTGCGGGCCATGCCGGCGTGCAGGCCGCCGCCAGCCTGCGCGAAGAGGGCTATGAAGGGCCCGTCGTCCTGATCGGCGACGAGCGGGAACTGCCTTATCACAAACCGCCGCTGTCCAAGACCTTCATCAAGGATCCCGAAGCCAAGCCGCAGCCGCTGCGCGGCGAGGCCTTTTACTCGGGCAACACCATCGACTACCGGCCGGGCGTGCGCATTGACAGCATCGATGCCCAAGCGGGCCGGTTGAATGTCGCAGGCGGTGGAACGCTCGGCTTCGACCGGCTGGTGCTTGCGACCGGGTCGCGGCCGCGCCTGCTCAAGCTCGACCGCGCCGGCCTCGCCGGCGTGGTCTCGCTGCGCTCGCTGGCCGATGCGCGCCTGATCCGCGAGCTGAGCGCGCAAAGCGAGGACGTGGTCATTCTCGGCGGCGGCTTCATCGGGCTGGAGATCGCGGCGACGCTGAGGGCCGCCGGCCGCAACGTCACCGTCGTCGAGGCCGTCGACCGGCTGCTCGGCCGCGCCGTGGCGCCGATCATCGCCGCCCATGTGCGCCAGCGCCTGGAGGCGATCGGCGTGCGCATCCTGACCGGCACAACTGTTGCCCGGCTGGAGGGTGACAGCGGCCGCGTCTCGGCAGCGATCACCTCAAGTGGCGAACGCCTGCCGGCTCAGATGGTGACCATAGGCATCGGCGTCGTCCCCAATGTCGAACTGGCCGAAGCCGCCGGCATTGCTGTCGCCAACGGCATCCGTGTCGACCAGCATATGCAGAGCTCTGTTCCAGAAATCCTAGCCATCGGCGACGCCGCCGCCTACCGGCACTGGTTCACCGGAGGCAACGTGCGGCTCGAATCGGTGCAGAACGCCACCGACCAGGCGCGACTCGCCGCGCGCACCATTCTCGGCCATGCCGAGCCCTTTACTGCGGTGCCGTGGTTCTGGTCGGATATCGGCGACATGAAGCTGCAGATGGTGGGGCTGACGCAAGGCGGGGACAGCCACGTGGTGCTCGGCGATCTCGCCGACAACAAGTTCTCGATCTACCACTATGCCGGCGACCGATTGCTCGGCATCGAATCCGTCAACCGCCCGGCCGACCACATGCTTGGCCGCAAGATGCTGGGAGCGGGCTTCTCGCCAACGCCACAAACGGTGGCGGGCGGGCCGGATGCGCTGAAGGCCGCGCTTGCGGCTTTCAATGAGGACGAACTGACCAGGGCCAGAGCGTAATGTTGCCAATTTTTGCCATTGGACATACATTGGCGAAATGAGCACGATTAATATCTCCCTGCCTGACAGCTTAAAGCATTTTGTCGATCAGCAGGTGACCGAGCGCGGCTACGGCACGAGCAGCGAGTATGTGCGTGAATTGATCCGCCACGATCAGGATCGTCAATCTCTGCGCCGTTTGCTGCTCGAGGGCGCCTCATCCGCGCCGGGTGCGCCCGTCAACGACGACTATTTTGCAATGCTGAGGAAACGAGCGCGGGGCCAATAAGTTAGTGGCCGCCAAGCCAATTATTCCTCGAAGTCTTGCTCTGCGCGATATCGAGGACGCTGTCGATTATTATGCCCGTGAAGCTGGTTCGCACGTCGCGTTAGGCTACGTCGACGACCTCCAAAATGCCTACAAGCTGATAGTCAGCTACCCGGCATCGGGCTCTCTGAGATTTGGCTATGAAGTCGGGTTGCCTGGCCTGCGTAGCCTGCAACTTAAACGATACCCTTACCTGATCTTCTACTTCGAACAGACCGACCATATCGATGTCTGGCGGGTTCTGCACGCCAAGACGGATATTCCAGTGTGGTTACAGAGTCCGGGCTCCTGACGGCACACATCCAATCGCTTCGATGCAGCCGTCAGGAGAAATACAGCCCTCCCTCAGGCCGCCCGCGCGTCGCGGATCGAGCTTTCCAGAATCTCCAGCGCCTCGGTCATGACGCCGTCCTGGATGGTGATCGGCGACAGGAAGCGGATGACATTGCCGTAAACGCCGCAGGTGAGCAGGATGAGGCCCTTGTCGAGCGCCTTCAGCCGCACCGCATTGGCGAATTCGGCGGACGGCAAGCCTTTCTTCACGTCGTTGAACTCGACGGCGTTCATGAAGCCCGGCCCGCGGATGTCGACGATCTCCGGCACGTCGTCGCGGATCGATTCCAGCCGTTGCTTCAGCCTGGCGCCCAGCGCATTGGCGCGGTCGCAAAGCTTTTCCTCCTCGATGACGTCGAGCACGGCGTGCGCGGCGGCGACGCCGATCGGGCTGCCGCCATAGGTGCCGCCGAGCCCGCCGGGTCCAGGCGCGTCCATGATCTCGGCGCGGCCGGTGACGGCCGATAGCGGGAAGCCGCCGGCGAGGCTCTTGGCCATGGTGGTGAGATCGGGCGCAACATCGTGATGATCCATGGCGAACATCTTGCCGGTGCGAGCAAAGCCGGTCTGCACCTCGTCGGCGACGAGCAGGATGCCGTGCTGGTCGCAGATCTTGCGCAACGCTGCCATGAAATCGCGCGGCGCTTCGTAGAAACCGCCCTCGCCCTGCACCGGCTCGACGATGATGGCGGCAACGCGGTTCGGATCGACATCGGCCTTGAACAGCTTGTCGAGCGCGGCAAGCGAATCGGCGACCGAGACGCCATGCAGCGCGACCGGGAACGGCGCATGGAAGACATCGGCCGGCATCGCGCCGAAGCCGACCTTGTAGGGCACGACCTTTCCAGTCAGCGCCATGCCCATGAAGGTGCGACCGTGGAAACCGCCGGAAAAGGCGATGACCGCCTGGCGACCGGTGGCGTTGCGGGCGATCTTGATGGCGTTCTCGACCGCCTCGGCGCCAGTGGTGACGAAGATCGTCTTCTTGTCGAACTTGCCAGGCAGCATGCCGTTCAGGCGCTCGGCGAGATGAACGTAGCTCTCATAGGGCACGACCTGGTGGCAGGTGTGGGTAAAGCGATCGAGCTGCGCCTTGACCGCCTCGATCACCTTCGGGTGGCGATGGCCGGTGTTGACCACGGCGATACCGGAAGAGAAGTCGATATAGCGGCGGCCCTCGACATCCCAGATTTCCGAATTCTCGGCGCGATCGGCGTAGATCTGCGTCGTCATGCCGACGCCGCGCGAGATCGACTGGTTCTTGCGTTCGGAAATAGCTGAATTCTTCATGTCGTCCCTCAATCGGGCATCCCTGTTCGGGATCAAACCCGTTCCGTTGATCGGAACCCTTCTGACCTTATTTCACGTTTTCCTCAAGTTGGCACGTTGGCCTAGTCCATTGGGCCTGCCTGTAGGGTGGGGACGAACGCTCTTAACGAGCCGGGCGATATACGCCCCGGAAAGAGTTTCCTTTTCCCGACGATCGATTAATCTCATTTCATCCGCGACGTGCCGCCGTCAGCAGCGGCCCCCACGGCTTGAGGGGAACCATGAGCAGGAAAGCGACATCGTCCGCCTTGCCGTCTTCACCACACCGCCATCCTTTTCGTTCAAAAGCGCTGTTGCTGCTCGTCTGCGCCGGCGCGGCGATTTCGGCGGCCGGCTGCCAGAAACAGCAGGCGGCGGAAAACAAATTGCCGGTGGTGGTGGCGACGCAAACGGTCGTCCTCGCCGACTACGCGCCGCGAACCTCGCTGACCGGGGTGATCGCCGCCCGCACGCTCAACAACCTGTCGTTCCGCGTCGGCGGCCGGGTCGCCGAGCGTCTGGCCGATGTCGGCCAGCATGTCGAGCAGGGCGCTGTGCTTGCCCGCATCGACCCGCAGGAACAGCAATCGGACCTGCGCTCGGCCCAGGCCGATCTAGACGCGGCGCAGGCGCAGCTCACCCAGGCCGAGGCCACCTATCAGCGGCAAAAGACGCTGCTTTCGCAGGGTTTCACGACGAGGCGGGATTTCGACAGCGCCGACCAGGCGCTGAAAGTGGCGCAAGGCAGCGTCGACGCGGCGCAAAGCGCCTTGGCCAATGCCAAGGAAAACCTTTCCTACACCGAGCTCAAGGCCGGGGCCGCCGGCGTCATCACGGCGCGCCAGGTCGAGGCCGGGCAGGTGGTGCAGGCGGCACAGACCGTGTTCACCATCGCAGAGGACGGCGACCGCGACGCCGTCTTCAACGTGCACGAGACGCTGGTTGCCCAGACGCCGCCCTCGCCTGCGGTGACGATCACGCTGCTGTCCGACCCGCAGGTGCGCGCGGTGGGCAAGGTGCGCGAGATTTCGCCGGCGGTCGACACCCAGTCCGGATCGATCCGGGTCAAGGTCGGCATCCCCGACACGCCCGCCGGCATGCCGCTTGGCGCGGCCGTGATCGGCACGGTCAGCGCCAAGCCGGTCAGGGCCATTCTGTTGCCATGGCAGGCGCTGACATCCGCCGCCGGCAAGCCCGCCGTCTGGGTGATCGATCCATCGAGCAAGGCGGTGACGGAGACGCCGGTCGAGGTGCTCGCCTTCGATTCAGGCATCATCGCCGTCGGCAAGGGATTGCAGGAAGGACAGAGCGTCGTCACCGCCGGCGGACAGCTGCTCAGCCCCGGACAGACGGTCGAGATCGCTGGAGCCAGCCAATGAACCGGTTGCGGCACGTCGCTCCCCTGCTCGTCCTTGCCGCGCTCGCCGCCTGCTCGCGCTCGGAAGAGAAGCCGCCGGAGGTCATCCGGCCGGTGCTTTCGGTGGTGATCGAGCCGAAGACCGTCGAGACCTTCGGCTTTGCCGGCTCGGTCGAGCCGCAATACAGCGCCGACCTCGCCTTCCGGCTGCTCGGCCGCGTCGTCTCGCGCGACGTCAAGGTCGGCGACCTCGTCACCAAGGGCACCACGATCGCGGCGCTCGATCCGACGGCGCTGGAGCTTGCCGTCCAGGCCTCGAAAGCCGATCTGTCGAACGCGCAGGCGCAGTTCATCAACGCCGCCGCCAGCGAGGATCGCCAGCGCCAGCTGCTTGCCTCGGCCAACACATCGCAAGCCACATTCGATGCAGCCAAACAGGCGCGGCAGGCGGCGGAGGCCGGCGTCGAGCGCGCCAACGCCGCCTTGGCCAAGTCGCAGGAGCAGCTCGGCTATGCGCGGTTGTTCTCCGATTTCGATGGCGTCGTCACCGCTACCGGCGCCGAGGTCGGCCAGACCGTTTCTCCAGGACAGACCGTTGTCACCGTGGCGCGCACCGACCCGCGCGAGGCCGTGGTCGACATTCCCGACCAGTTGATCGGCGACCTCACCGTCGGCATGCCCTTCGAGATCGTCCTGCAATCGCTGCCGACGATCAAGACACAGGCCAAGCTGCGCGAGATCGCGCCGCAGTCGGAAGGCGCTACCCGCACACGGCGCGTGAAGCTGACGCTGGTCGATCCGCCGACGGCGTTCCGGCTGGGCTCGACGATCACCGCGACGCGCGTCTCCAAGGTCGCGCCGACGATCGAATTGCCGATATCGGCGCTGCTCGAAAAGGACGGCTCCGACAAAGTTTGGATCGTCGATCCGCAATCCTCCAGCGTGAGCGCGCGCGCGATCAAGGTCACTTCGAGAAATGGCGGCTCCTTCACGGTTGCCGAGGGACTTGAAGCCGGCATGCGCGTCGTCACCGCTGGCGTCCACAGCCTGAGCGAAGGCCAGAAGGTCAAAGTGCCGGAGGGCGGCGTCTGATGAAGGGCTTCAACCTCTCCGACTGGGCGCTCAGTCACCGATCCATGGTCTGGTATTTCATGCTGGTCTTCGTGGTGGCCGGCATCTTCTCCTATCTCAATCTTGGCCGCGAGGAAGACCCCGCCTTCACCATCAAGACCATGATCATCCAGGCCAACTGGCCCGGCGCTTCGGTCAAGGAGACGGTTCAGCAGGTGACCGACCGCATCGAGAAGAAGCTCGAGGAGCTCGACAGCCTCGACTACACCAAATCGGTCACCACCGCCGGCCAGACGGTCATCTTCGTCAACCTGAAGGACACCACCAAGGCGCGCGACGTCGTGCCGAACTGGCTTCAGGTGCGCAACATGGTCAACGACATCAAGGCTCAGCTTCCGCAAGGCGTGCAGGGACCGTTCTTCAACGACCGCTTCGGCGACGTCTTCGGCAACATCTACGCCTTCACCGCCGACGGGCTGACGCCGCGCCAGTTGCGCGACTATGTGGAGGATGTCCGCACCAAGATCCTGACCGTGCCGAATGCCGGCAAGGTCGATCTGATCGGCGCGCAGGACGAGGCGATCTACCTCGAATTCTCGAGTCGGCAAATCGCGGCGCTCGGCCTCAATCAGCAGCAAATCGTGGCCAGCCTGCAGGCGCAGAACGCGATCACGCCCTCCGGCGTCATCGAGTCCGGACCGGAGCGCATCAGCGTGCGCGTCGGCGGCCAGTTCACCTCCGAGGAGAGCCTGCAGGCCATCAATTTGCGCGTCAACGACCGCTTCTTCCGGCTGAGCGATGTGGCGACGATCCGGCGCGGCTATGTCGACCCGCCGACGGCCCTGTTCCGCTTCAACGGCCAGGATGCGATCGGGCTTGCCATCGGCATGAAGCCTAACGCCAATCTGCTCAAATTCGGCGAGGCCCTGCATGAGGAGATGCAGAAGGTGCTGGCCGACCTGCCTGTCGGTGTCGGCGTGCATCTGGTGGCCGACCAGCCGGTCATCGTCGAGGAAGCGGTCTCGGGCTTCACGCGGGCGCTGTTCGAGGCCGTCGCGATCGTGCTCGCCGTCTCCTTCGTCAGCCTCGGCATGCGCGCCGGCTTCGTCGTGGCGCTGTCGATACCTCTTGTGCTCGCGATCACCTTCACGGTGATGGCCTATCTCGGCATCTCGCTGCAGCGCATTTCGCTCGGCGCGCTGATCATCGCGCTCGGCCTGTTGGTCGACGATGCGATGATCGCGGTCGAGATGATGGTGGCGCGGCTGGAGGTCGGCGACAATCTGCGCAAGGCGGCGACGTATGTCTATACGTCGACCGCCTTTCCGATGCTGACGGGAACGCTGGTGACGGTCGCCGGCTTCATCCCGATCGGTCTCAATTCGAGCGCCGCGGGCGAATACACTTTCACGCTGTTTGTCGTCATCGCGGTGTCGCTATTAGTCTCATGGATAGTGGCGGTACTGTTCGCGCCGCTGCTCGGCGTCACCATCCTGCCGGCGACGATGAAGGAGAAGCACCACGACCAACCCGGTCGCTTCACCTCGCTGTTCCGACGCGTGCTTGTCTTTTCCGTGCGACGCCATTGGCTGACGATCATCGTGACGGTGCTTCTGTTCGCCGCCTCCGTCGCAGGCTTCGGCCTCGTCCAACAGCAGTTCTTCCCGCCCTCCGACCGGCCGGAGCTGATCGTCGACTGGAATCTGCCGCAGAACTCCTCGATCACCGAGACACGCAACCAGATGGAGCGCTTCGAACAGCGTGCGCTGGTCGGCAATCCCGATATCGATCATTTCAGTTCCTATATCGGCCAGGGCGCGGTGCGCTTCTTGCTTGCCTTTGACGTGCAGCCGGCCAATCCCTATTTCGGCCAGACCGTGATCGTCACCAAGAGCATCGAGGCCCGCAACCGGGTGAAGCCGGCGCTGGAGAAGCTGCTGCGCGAGGAATTCGTCGGCACCGACGCCTTCGTCAAGCCGCTCGAGCTCGGTCCGCCGGTCGGCAGGCCGGTGCAGTACCGCGTCGGCGGTCCCGATATCCAGACGGTGCGGGAACTCGCGCAGCAATTTGCCGGCCTGATCTCGGCCAATGCGAAGCTTGCGGCCCCCACCTTCGACTGGAACGAGCCGCAGCGCGTGCTGAGGGTCGACGTGCTGCAGGACAAGGCGCGCCAGCTCGGCATCACCTCCTCCGACATCGCCAGCGCGCTGAACAGCACGGTGGGCGGTTCGACAATCACCCAAGTGCGCGACGCCACCTATCTGATCGATGTCGTGGCGCGCTCGCGCGAGGCGGACCGCAGCTCGATTTCGACGCTGCAGAACTTGCAATTGCCGACCGGCACCGGCGAGTCGATCCCGTTGGCGGCAATCGCCAGCTTTCGCTACGACCTCGAGCAGCCGACGGTCTGGCGACGTAACCGCACGCCGACCATCACCGTGCGCGCCGGCCTGGTCGGCGAGGTGCTGCCGGCGACCGTCGTCAACGAGCTCAAGCCCTCGGTGGACGCCTTCATCGCCAAGCTGCCGCCCGGCTATTCGGTCGAGACCGCGGGCTCGGTCGAGGAAAGCGCCAAGAGCCAGGGACCGATCGCGGCGGTGGTGCCGCTGATGCTGTTCGTCATGGCGACCATCCTGATGATCCAGTTGCAGAGCTTTCAGCGCCTGTTCCTTGTGGTGGCGGTGGCGCCGCTCGGCCTGATCGGCGTGGTGGCCGCGCTCGTTCCCAGTGGCGCGCCGCTCGGCTTCGTCGCCATACTCGGCGTGCTGGCGCTGATCGGCATCCTGATCCGCAACTCAGTGATCCTGATCGTGCAGATCGAGGACCTCGTCAAGGAAGGCAAGGACAGATGGGCGGCCGTGATCGAAGCGACCGAGCACCGCATGCGGCCGATCGCGCTGACCGCCGCGGCTGCAAGTCTCGCGCTGATCCCAATCGCGCGCGAAGTGTTCTGGGGACCGATGGCCTACGCGATGATGGGCGGCATCATCGCCGGCACGGCGATCACGCTGCTCTTCCTGCCGGCGCTTTACGTGACGTGGTTCAGGGTCAAGGAGCCGAAACGGGAAGCAACAGCCGCAGTCGGGGGAGCTTAAGGCAACAAGGCCGAGTTCTGTCGCGCCCCCCTCTGGCCTGCCGGCCATCTCCCGCACAAGGGGGGAGATCAGCGGTTTCGGCGCCGCGCCCATTCTGCAACGCAAATGATTGGCGAAAGCCGCGGTGACAGCCTCTCCCCGCTCGTGGGGGAAATGGCCGGCAGGCCAGAGGGGGGCGCGAAGGAACTCTACGTCTACAGTTTGCTACGCCCTGACAAACCCCTCACTGGCCCTCAGCAGATTGCGCGTATAGTCCTCGCTGACGCGATGGCCGATCAACTGGCTTGCGGTCAGCGTTTCCACCGCTTCGCCGTTCTGCATCACCATCAGCCGCTCGCACATATGGGTGATGATGGCGAGGTCGTGGCTGACCATCAGGAAGGTGAGCTTGCGGCGCCGCCGCACCTCTTCGAGAAGGTTCAGCACTTCGGCTTGAACGGAAGCGTCGAGCGCCGAGGTCGGTTCGTCGAGCAGAAGGATCGAAGGTTCGAGGATCAGCGCACGCGCGATGGCGACACGCTGGCGTTGGCCGCCGGAGAGTTGGTGCGCATAGCGGAAGCGGAAACCCTTGCCAAGGCCGACCTCGTCCAGCGCGCGCTCGATCCGCTTTTCGCCATCGGCAATGCCGTGGATCGCGAGAGGCTCCTGCAGCAGGCGATCGACCGTCTGGCGCGGATGCAGCGAGCCGTAGGGGTCCTGGAAGACCATCTGCACTTCGCGGTAGAAGGCCTTGTCGCGCGTCTTGCCGAGGGGCTTGCCGTTGACGGTGACGGTGCCGGAAGCGACAGGCGCAAGGCCGGTGATCGCCTTCAGCAGCGTCGACTTGCCGGAGCCGCTTTCGCCGACCAGGCCGTAGGATTCGCCTTCGCGCACTTCCAAGCTTACGCCCTTCAGCGCGCGAAAACGGTCGAAGACCACTTCCAGCCCCTGGATGGCGATCGCGGCCGTCATGCCGCCCACTCCGGCTTGCGGTCGAGCACCGGCAGCGGATGGCGCTCGAAGCCGATCCTGGGCATGCAGTTGAGCAGGCCGCGCGTATAGGGGTGCTGGGCGTCGCGCAATTCGGAAGCCTTGATCTGCTCGACCACCTTGCCGGCATACATGACGACGACGCGGTCGCAGAAGGACGACACTAGGCGCAGATCATGCGAGATGAAGATCAGTCCCATGCCGCGCTCAGCGACGAGCTTGTCGAGGATCTTGAGCACGTCGAGCTGGACGGTGACGTCGAGCGCCGAGGTCGGCTCGTCTGCGATCATCAGCTCCGGTCCGGTGACCAGCATCATGGCGATCATGGCGCGCTGGCCCATGCCGCCCGAGACTTCGTGCGGATAAAGGTCGAAGACACGAGCCGGATCGCGGATCTGCACCGCCTGCAGCATGGCCAGAGCCCGTTCGCGCGCCTCGGCCTTGGAGACTTTTTCGTGGGTGCGCAGCGTTTCGATGATCTGGCGGCCGATGGTCATCACCGGATCCAGCGAATATTTCGGATCCTGCAGGATCATGGCGATGCGGTTTCCGCGCAGCGACCGGCGCTGGCGAGGCGAGATCGAGAGCAGGTCGATGCCGCCGAAGGCGAGCTTCTTCGCCGACACCTCGGCCTGCGGCGGAGTCAACCCCATGATGGCGCGGCCGGTCTGCGATTTGCCGGAGCCGCTCTCGCCGACAATGCCGAGACGCTCGCGTCCGAGCGAGAAGGAAACGCCGCGCACCGCTTGCACGAGACCGGTGCGGGTCGGGAAGGTGACGCGCAGGTCGTCGACTTCGAGGAGCGTGTCGCCACTCATTGGTCACCGCTCATTGGTCGCCACTCCGGGGGTCGAGCGCGTCGCGCAGGCCGTCGCCGAGCAGGTTGAAGCCGAGGCTGACGATGAGGATGGCGGCGCCAGGCGCCGCGGCCACCCACCACTGGTCGAGAATGAAGCGGCGGCCGGACGCGATCATCGCGCCCCATTCGGGCAGCGGCGGCTGTGCGCCGAGACCGAGGAAGCCGAGGCCGGCGGCGGTCAGGATGATGCCGGCCATATCCAGCGTCACCCGGATGATCAGTGAGGAGATGCAGAGCGGCATGATGTGGCGCAGCACGATGCGGAAGGGCGAGGCGCCCATCAGTTGCACCGCCTTGATGTAATCGGAGTTGCGCACCGTCAGCGTTTCGGCGCGGGCGATGCGCGCGTAGGGCGGCCAGGAGGTGATGGCGATCGCCAGCACCGCGTTCTCGATGCCCGGGCCGAGCGCGGCCACGAAGGCGAGCGCCAGCACCAGCTTCGGAAAGGCAAGGAAGATGTCGGTGACGCGCATCAGGATCGTGTCGGTCCAGCCGCCGGCGTAACCGGCGACGGTACCGACCAAAAGGCCGATGGGCGCGGCGATAATGGCGACGAGGATGACCACATAAAGCGTCCAGCGCGCGCCGTAGACGATGCGCGAATAGATGTCGCGGCCAAGGTCGTCGGTGCCGAACCAATGCGCGGCGCTCGGCGCCAGCAGGCGGGCGTTCTTCAGATCGCCGACGGTCGGCGAATAGGGCGCCAGCACATCGGCGAAGGCCGCGACCACCAGCAGCGCGATGATGATGAGCATGCCGACCAGCGCCAGCCGGTTGGCGGAAAAACGCCGCCAGGACACATAGGCGCGGCCGAGCCTTGCCTGGAGGCGCGATGCCGGCCGGTCGCTGAGCAGCCATTCGCGCCTGGATTGGATGGTTTCAGCGCTCATCCGGCCTTCGTCCTTGGATCGAGCAGCCGGTAAAGCAGATCGGACAGGAGGTTGATGGCGATGAAGACCGAGCCGATGGCGATGGTGCCGCCGAGCACGGCGTTCATGTCGGCATTCTGCAGCGAATTGGTAATGTAGAGGCCGATGCCCGGCCAGGAGAAGACGGTCTCGGTCAGCACCGAGCCTTCGAGCAGGTTGGCGTAGGAAAGCGCGATCACCGTCACCATCGGCACGGCGGCATTGCGCAGCGCATGGCCCCAGATGACGCGCGTCTCCGACAGGCCCTTGGCACGCGCCGCGACGATATATTCCTGCGCCAGCTCGTTCAGCATGAAGGAGCGGGTCATGCGGCTGATATAGGCGAGCGACAGATAGCCGAGCAGCGCGGCCGGCAGGACGATATGACGCCAGGCGTCGTGGAAGACGTCCCACTGCCCCTGGATCGCGGCATCGAGCAGGTAGAAGCCGGTGATCGGCGTGAAGGTGTATTCGTAGACGACGTCGAGGCGCGCCGGGAAAGCGATCCATTGCAGCTTGGCGTAGAACAGCACCAGCCCCAGCAGCCCCAGCCAGAAGATCGGCACGGAATAGCCTATGAGGCCGACGACGCGGGCAATCTGGTCGATCAGGCTGCCGCGCTTGACGGCGGCCAGCACCCCGAGCGGCACGCCGATGACGGCACCGATGATCGTGCCTAGCGTAGCCAGCTCGATGGTCGCCGGGAAAACGCGGCGGATGTCGGCCATCACCGGATTGGTGGTCAGCACCGAGGTGCCGAAGTCGCCCCTCAGCGCTGCTTTGACATAGAGGTAGAACTGCTCGATCCACGGCAGGTCGAGCCCCATCTCGCGGCGCGTGCGCTCGACGACGGCGGTCGGCGCGCGATCGCCGAGGACAGCCAGCACCGGATCGATCGGGATGACGCGGCCGATGAAGAAGGTCACCGCGAGAAGACCGAGATAGGTCGTCACCGCGACGACCAGGAAGCGGCCGAGCGACGATAGAATGGCGACAGCGCGGGCGCTGCCGCGCCCCGCCGCCGCCTGGTTTTCAGCTACGCTCACGCGGGGCGTCCGAGGACGCTATTCCTTCGAGACCGGACCGACGAAGTTGGTGTCGAAGCTCGGGCCGAGCGCGAAGCCCTTGAGGTTCTTGCGCAGCCCCGCCACTTCCAACTGCTGGTGGATGATGACGAAGGGGCTGGTGTCGAGGATCTTCTTCTGCAGATCCTTGTACATGTCGGCGCGCTTGGCCGAATCCTTCTCCAGAAGCGCCGCCTCGGTCTGCTTGGTCAGGTCCGGGATGTCCCAAGCGTTGCGCCAGGCCAGCGTCTTGATCTTGGCGGCGTCGGAATTGTCCGGATTCGAAGCGAAAGTCTGGGCATTCGAATTGGGATCGAAATAGTCCTGGCCCCAGTTGCCGATATAGATGTCGTGGTTGCGGGCACGATATTTGGTAAGCGTCTGCTTACCATCGCCGGGAATGATCTCCAGCTGGATGCCGGCCTGGCCGAGCGTCTGCTGGATCGATTCCGCCATCCCGGTGGTCGGCTGGCCGGTGCGAACGTCCATCGTCACCTTGAAACCATCCGCCAGGCCGGCCTTGGCGAGCAGTTCCTTGGCCTTGGCGACGTCGAGCTTGAACGGGTTGTCGTCGATCGCGCCAAGGTCGCCCTTGGGCAGGAAGGACTGGTGGATCTCGCCGATGCCCTTGAGGATGGTGGTGCTCAGCGCGTCATAGTCAACCAGATATTTGAACGCCTGGCGAACTTCCGGCTTGGCGAGGTTTGGATTCTTCTGGTTGAGGCTGATGTAGTAGACCGTGCCCTTCGGCGCGCTTGTGGTGGTGAGGTCGGCATTCTTGGCGATGGCGTCGAGGTCGTTCGGCTCGAGGTTGCGGGCGACGTCGATATCGCCCGCCTCCAGCGCCAGGCGCTGCGCCGAGCTTTCCTTCATGTTGCGGTAGATGACGCGGGCGAGCTTGGCTTTCTCGCCGTTGTAATTGTCGTTGCGCTCCAGAACGACGGCTTCATTCGCGCGCCATTCGCGCAGCTTGTATTGGCCCGAACCGGCATAGCCGGTCTTCAGCCAGGCATTGCCGAAGTCGTTGTCCCATTTGTAATCGGCGCTCGGCGTGACGGCGGCGACATGCTCCTTCACCAACTTCGAGTCGACGACGGAGGCGACGGTGGCGGACAGGCAGTTGAGCACGAAGCTCGGCGCGTAAGCCTTGTCGACGACGAACTGGAAGGTGGTGTCGTCGACCGCCTTGGCCTTCTCAGTGACGTTGTCGCCGCTGATGCCGAACTGGTTGATGATGAAGGCTGGGCTCTTGTCGAGCTTGATGGCGCGTTCGAAGGAATAGGCGACATCGGCGGCGGTGATCGGATTGCCGGACGCGAACTTCATGCCGGGCTTGAGTTTGAAAGTGTAGGTCAGACCGTCGTCGGACACCGTCCAGCTCTCGGCGAGGTCGGGCTTGACCTTGGAGGTGTCGCTGAGGTCGAGACGGACCAGCAGATCATAGGTGTTGCCGGTGACTTCGGCGGTCGACAGCTCGAACGCCTCGCCTGGATCCATCGAGATGATGTCGTCGATGGCGAAGCCTTCGACCAGCGTGTCGGCGGGCGTGACGGCGAAAGCGGGCGTCGCGAGCAGCGCGGTCATCGCCACACCTGCAAGCAAGCTACGGACGGCAAACTTTTCCAGCATCATGATGATCGTTCCCTGTTTTTGTTGACCTGAGTTCCCGGCTCAGGGCGCATTGTTCTTCTCGAAGCCGGCTGCGGCTTAGATCACTTACCGTCGTGGTTTTTGTCCAGTTGGTCAACTCCCTATTAGATGACATTCACGCAGCAACATGTGAGGGGGCGTATCGAACCAGACGGGCGGCAATGGGTCGACCCATGCGCCGGCCAATTGCAGCCGCCGATCGAGAAAAATCTGCCTCTGTTCGCGATCTGGAAGTCGCCGCTATTTCAACTGCGCGACCAGGCCTGCATCGGGGAAACAGGTGGCGGGCTTGCCGTTCTTCGCCTGCCAGACGCCGATCGAGCGGCGCGTCTTGAAGCCGGGCAGGCCGTCGGCGCTGCCGACGTCGTAGCCCTTGGCTTCCAGCGCCCGCTGCAGGGCGGCGATGTCGGAGCGGTGCAGATCGCCGACCGGCCCCCAACTCCCGGCAAAGCCGGCGTCGCCCTTGGCGATACGGTCGGCGGCATGGCCTATGAACAGGCCGTAGAGATCGCTGTTGTTGTATTGCTTGATGACATAGAAGTTCGGCGTGACGATAAAGGCAGGTCCGCTGCGCCCGGCCGGCATCAGCAGAAGGCCCTCAGCCTTCAATTCGCTTGCCTGAAAGGCCTTGTTGTCGGCGCGCCTGATGCCCATCGCCACCCAGTCGGATATCTTCTTGCCCTGATCGGGACCTTCGAGCGCACAGGAAACGCTTGCCGGCACGGTCACCTCGACGCCCCAGCTGCGCCCCCTCGCCCAGCCATAATGGACGAGGTAGTTGGCGATCGAGGCGAGCACGTCGGGCGTCGAATTCCAGATGTCGGGCCGGCCGTCGCCGTCGAAGTCGACGGAGTGCTTGAGGAACGAGGTCGGCATGAATTGCGGCTGGCCGAGCGCGCCGGCCCAGGACGATTTCATCGCATTGACCGGTGCCAGCCCGCGCTCGACGATGTCGAGCGCCGCCAGCACCTCGGTACGGAAGAAGTCTTTCTTGGTCGACATGAACGCCTTGGTGCCCAGCACCTCGAAGGCATCGTAAGGCATCTTGGCAACGCCGAAGCCGGTCTCGCGGCCCCAGATCGCCAGCACGATCTCGCCCGGAACGCCATAGCGCTTCTCGATCAGCCCGAGCACTCTTGCATTGGCGCTTTCCTGCGCCCGCCCACCCGTGGTGACGGCGCGGATGATCTTTTCGGCGAAGTAGTTGGCTGGCGGACCGAACTCGGCCTGATGCTGCTTCTCAGGTGTCGTGGGCTTTTCGCCGGGCAGGACGAGATCTGGCAGCTTGAGGTTCGGCTTCACGCCGAGGAAGGCTTCGTCGAAGGTCTTTTTCGAGATGCCTTTGGATTTTGCTTCGGGCCAGAGATCGGTCTGCAGCCAGGCTTGGAACTGGTCGTCGATGGGGGCGGCGTGGGAGGGAGTGGTGAAAAGCCCAATAAGTGCGAACAACAGAAATGCGAGAGCAAGCTTGTGAAAGCCGCGTTCCTTCGCGCC
>CCNC01000059.1 GCA_000824845.1 Mesorhizobium sp. ORS 3359
CTTGGGGGGAGATTGGCTGTTTGAGCGCCCCGCTCTCTCCTACAACGTGGGAGATTGGCGAAGGCCGTCGCGACATCTGATCTCCCCC
>CCNC01000060.1 GCA_000824845.1 Mesorhizobium sp. ORS 3359
CAGAGGGGGGCGCGAAGGAGTGCAGTCATCTCTAGGTTGCCCCCAATTCGCTCAAAACGCCGTCCTTGACCTCAGCGCCGCGGCCAGCGTGCCTTCGTCGAGATAATCCAGCTCGCCGCCAACCGGCACGCCATGCGCCAGCCGCGTCACCTTCACATCGAAGCCGGACAGCTGATCTGTCAAGTAGTGCGCAGTCGTTTGCCCCTCGACCGTGGCGTTGACGGCGAGGATGACTTCCTTCACCTCGCCGCCGGCGATGCGGTCGACCAGCGAGCGGATGTTGAGCTGGTCGGGACCGATGCCATCGAGCGGCGACAGCGTGCCGCCGAGCACATGGTAGCGCACGTTCATGGCGGCCGCGCGCTCCAGCGCCCAGAGGTCGGAGACGTCCTCGACGACGATCAGCGTGCCGGCGTCGCGGCGTGGATCGGTGCAGATCATACAAGGGTCGGAGGTGTCGACATTGCCGCAGGTCGAGCAGATGCGTACCTTGTCGACCGCCTCGCCCATGGCGGCGGCCAAAGGCTCGAGCAGCTGCTCCTTCTTCTTGATGAGATGGAGCGCGGCGCGCCTGGCCGAGCGCGGCCCGAGTCCCGGCACCTTGGCCAGGAGCTGGATCAGGCGTTCGATTTCCGGACCGGCGATTCTCTTCGACATCGCCCTGATCTAGAGCAATTCCAGGAAAAGTGCGAAGCGGTTTTACGTCCGGAATTGCGTGAAAACGAAAAGATGGAACAGTTCGTCGTTTCGTGAAACGGCGGACTGATCCAGGATTTTTCAGCGCCGTTTGGAACAGCCGCAACGACACAGGGCCGGCCATGCTGCCATGACGGGCCCTGCGTCGGATGCAATCGGGGTCAGTTGGTTTCGAGCGGCCGGTCCTGGCTGACGATCATCGCGCCTATGGCGTCGGTGTTCTCAGGCGTCGACTGAAAGCCCATCGCCGCTTCCTGCGTCGCTTTGGGCACCGAGGTGATGTAACGACCCTTGAGCGTGCCGCCGAAACGCGAGGCGTCCGGTTCGGCCATCGGCTCCTGCATCGCCACGACCGTCGGCTTCTGCGCGAGGCGGCCGGATTTCGCGGAGGGGACGGATGGTGCTGCGGCAGCCGTCACATAGGTCTGTTCGGCCGGAACGATCGCCGCCTTGGCCGGAAGCGTCGGTTCGGCAGCGTTCATCACCGCCTGCTTTGCCGGATCCTGCCGCACGATCGTCTTCACCACCGGCTCGGCGGAAGCCACCAGCACGGGCGCGGTTGGGTCGATCTTCTGCTGCTTGTCGGAGGCCATGGCGACCATCGGCTCATCCGGCAGCGGCTGCCAGTTGCGACCGCGCTTCTCATAGAAGGCGTTGCCGCCGGCCACCATCGTGTAATGCATGTTCTTGTAGGGGAAGCGCAGCCCGGCGGTGTGGAAATACATCGTGTTCTTGAGCTTGGCCTTGCGCTCGCCTCTCAGCACCGCGTCGGCGGCTTCCTCGACATCGGGCAGCGCCCTGGAATTCATCGGCCGCGTCAGCACGCCCGGCGCGAACTGGCCCTTCTCGCCGACGACCTCGCAGATGGTGTTGCCATGCTGGCCCGAGCGCAGACGATTCATCACGACCGTGCCGACGGCGATCATGCCGTCGCGGCTCGACCGGTTGGACTCGAAGAACATCGCCCTTTGCAGGCATTCCTTGTCCTTCAGCGAGTGGCTGGAAAAACGGGTGAGGAAGCTCGGCGTCAGCGCGTCGGTCAGTCCCGACACCGACATGCCATGGGAGGAAGTGGTCTGGCTGCAGCCGGCCAGGAGCAAGGGGGAAGTGACGATGCCGATAAGCAGCAGCGGCGTCTTCCATCGCGTCGCGATCACCAAAAAAGCCTCATGTCCAAGATGCCAGCCCGCCCCGAGATGTGGCAAGAATGAGACTCTTTCAGGCAAAAAGATGGCTAGATGGTTAGCGACTTCTGGACTTGGGTAAAACTTTATGAAAGCCGCGAAATCAGCCCGTGAGCATTGCCGGCAAAATGGTTAATATTGCCGTCCGGGCTCGATTTCCGTTCATAATCAATTAACTGGCGGAGGCTGCCTCAGAAAGGCAATTTTATTCCGGGGGGAATCGGCAGACCCGCCGTCAACGCCTTGGTCTTCTCCTGCATCACCTGCTCGACCTTACTTTTGGCGTCATTGTGGGCGGCCAGGATGAGGTCCTCGAGGATCTCGGCTTCATCCGCCTTGATCAGCGAAGGATCGATCTTCAGCGCCTTCATCTCGAACTTGCCGGTTAGCGTGATGCTGACGAGGCCGCCGCCGGCCTGGCCGGTGGCTTCAAGCGTGGCGATCTCGTCCTGCATGGCCTGGAACTTGGCCTGCATTTCCTTCGCCTTGCCCATCAGGCCGAGAAGATCTTTCATCGGGGTGGTCCTCTAAGATTGTTTCAGATTTCGTCGTCGTCGGACGCAGGCTCGACCGGCACTTCGGCTTCGGCCTCTTCCACGTCCGGCACATCCGGAATGCGCACGTCGATGATCTTGGCGCCCGGGAAGCGAGCGAGGATGGCCGCGACAGTCGGATCCGCCTTGGCGTCGGAGAAGGCGTTCTCGCGCTTGGTCGTCTCCATCTCGGCCAGTGTCTGGCCGCCCTCCTCCTTCGACAGCGACACCAGCCAGTTGCGGCCGGTCCAGGCGCGCAGCTTGGAGGTCAGGTCGTTGAGCAGCATCTTCGGCGCATCGTCGGTCAAGGTGACGTCGAGACGGCCGGGCTCGATGCGCACCGGCCGCACGTAACGCTTCAGTTGCACCTTAAAGGCGATGTCGCGGTTGGCGTCGGCGAGCGCGACGATGTCGGCCAGCGATTTGACCGGAACGACAGGCGCTTCGGCGACCGGCGCCGGTTGCGGAACGTAGGCCTCCGGCACAGGCTGCGCCTCGACCAGCCGCATGGTCTGGGCGCCGCCATTTGAACTGGGCATCCGCGCCTGCGCCACGGCACTGGCGCCGCCGCCATTGCCCGGATTTGCCGGTGCGCCATTGGCGCGCGGCACGCCGTTCGGCAGCGGGCTCGCGCCTTCCAGCGATTTCAGCGCCTCGTCCAGCGTCGGCAGGTCGGCGGCATGCGCCAGCCTGATCAGCACCATCTCGCCGGCGCTGACGGGGCGGTTGGAGGACTGCACCTCGGGAATGCCCTTGAGCAGCATCTGCCAGGTTCGCGACAGCACGCGCACCGAAAGCGTGCCCGCGAATTCGGCGCCGCGCCGGCGCTCGTCCTCGGAAAGCGAAGCGTCATCAGCGGCTGAAGGCACGAAGCGCAGGCGGGTGACCAGATGATTGAACTCGGCAAGATCGGTAAGCACCGCGGCCGGATCGGCGCCGGTGTCGTATTGCGCGCGAAACTCGGCGAGCGCCGCGGCGACGTCGCCTTTCATGACATGCTCAAACAGGTCGATGATGCGGGCGCGGTCGGCGAGGCCGAGCATGGCGCGCACCGCGTCGGCGCTGACTGTGCCGCTGCCATGGGCGATCGCCTGGTCGAGGATGGACAGCGAATCACGCGCCGAGCCCTCGGCGGCCCGCGCAATCATCGCGAGCGCGTCATCGTCGACGGAAATGCCTTCCTTGGCGGCGATCGAGGACAGATGCCCGACCAAAGCGCCGGCATCGATGCGCCTCAAGTCGAAGCGTTGGCAGCGCGACAGGACCGTGATCGGCACCTTGCGGATTTCGGTGGTGGCGAAGATGAATTTGACGTGCGGCGGCGGCTCTTCCAGCGTCTTCAACAGGCCGTTGAAGGCCTGGGTGGAGAGCATGTGCACTTCGTCGACGATGTAGACCTTGTAGCGAGCCGAGACCGGCGCATAGCGCACCCGGTCGATGATGTCGCGGATGTCATCGATGCCGGTGTGGGAGGCCGCGTCCATCTCGATGACGTCGACATGGCGGCCTTCCATGATCGCCTGGCAATGTTCGCCGGGGACCGAAAGGTCGACGGAGGGCTGGTCGACGGTCGCGGTCTTGTAGTTGAGGGCCCGCGCTAGGATGCGCGCTGTTGTCGTCTTGCCGACGCCGCGGACGCCGGTCAGCATCCAGGCCTGGGCGATGCGGCCGGTGGCAAAGGCATTGGTCAGCGTGCGGACCATCGGCTCCTGGCCGATCAGCTCGGAGAAATTCGAGGGACGATATTTACGCGCCAGGACGCGATAGGCGCCGGCCTTGCCGGTCTCCAAGCTTTCCGTCCCCAAGTTTCCGGCTTCGCTCATTCGCCGTCTAAAGCTCCCAGGACCGCGACGGAAGGCGGCCGATTCCTGCGCATAGTCTCGCCCGCACGGCTTGGCGCCGTCAATGTCGCGGGAGAAAGGCGAAGAGGTGGGAGGCTGGAACAATGACCCGTTCCGGGCTCGTTAGGGCTGCTTCCTTCCGGACCTGACCCGGTTGGCGAGTGGATCGTCCACCACCAACCTCCCGCGCTCCATATCGGCAATTCAGCGGCGAAATGCAAGGGCAGAGCCAGAGCCTGCGGCCATATGGAGACCGGAAAGTCCTTCAAATCGCCAAGAGCGGTCAATGAATCGCTTGCAGCCACCTTGCCGCCGCTCTAGCGTTCGTTGGTTTGAAGAATGATACAAGCAACAAAGGAAACGCCCATGCTGCCTGGCCTCAAGGCCGGTTTCACGCTGGACGCCCGTCTGGAGGCGGACAGCGAGCAGCTTATGTGGCTTGGCCTTTGCGAACTCCGATTGATGAATGATCGCCGCTGGCCGTGGCTGGTGCTGGTGCCGCAGCGTCCGGGCGTCGAGGAGTTACACGAGATGACGCCGCTCGACCAGGCGATGCTGACCTTCGAGACCAATATGGTGGCGCAGGCGCTGAAGCGGGTGACCGGCTGCACCAAGATAAACACCGGCGCTCTGGGCAACATCGTGCGCCAGCTGCATGTCCATGTCGTCGCCCGCTCCGAGGGCGACCCCGGCTGGCCGGGTCCGGTCTGGGGGCACGGCATACGCGAACCCTATCAGCGCTCCGATATCAGGCGGTTTGCCCAAACGATCAAGGCGGCGCTATAAGCTGACCAGTGTCCACCAGCATACCCCGAGTCCCCATGAGCTTCCGCCTGTTTGACGCGCCTTTGCGCGAGCCGAGCCAGTTTGTCGGTTTCGCCGGAAACCGGATCGACCGGCAGTCCGAGAACCGCGCCGACGACGCGGTCGAAAAGGCGCTGGCCGACCAGACCACGCGGCTGATGCTTATGCATGCCGGCCGGCTTTACCTCAAACTCGACGACGGCAAATTCGACCCCTGGTTCAACGTGGCCGAGAGCGAGGCCTTCGATGTCTCGCTCGACCGTGGCGTGCTGCTCGGCTTCTCGGAGGAGGGCCCGGTGCTGGCCGTGCCGGCGGGCATCGAACCGGAAGAATTGCCGGAGACGGTCAAGGCGATCGACTATCGTTCCGTCTATATGCAGGGGCTGATCGACGAGGCGGCGGCCGGCGCGCTGGCGCAAGGGGCAGCGCTGCTCGCCTGGCACGCCAGCCACGCCTTCTGCTCGAAATGCGGGAACCGCTCGGAGATGCGCGCCGGGGGTTACAGGCGCCATTGCCCGGTCTGCGGCACCGACCATTTCCCGCGCACCGACCCGGTAGCGATCATGCTGACGGCCACCCGCGAGAAATGCCTGCTGGGGCGCGGCCGGCATTTCGCCCCGGGCATGTATTCGGCGCTTGCCGGCTTCATCGAGCCGGGCGAGACGATCGAGGCGGCGGTGCGACGCGAGACGCTGGAAGAGGCCGGCATCCGGCTCGGCCGCGTCGTCTACCACGCCAGCCAGCCCTGGCCGTTCCCCTATTCGCTGATGATCGGCTGTTTCGGCGAGCCGCTCAACGAGGATATCCAGGCCGACCTCAACGAGTTGGAGGACTGCCGCTGGTTCTTCCGAGACGAGGTGCGCACGATGCTGGACAGGACGCATGCCGACGGCCTGATCACACCGCCGAAAGGGGCGATCGCCCATCACCTCATCCGCGCCTGGGTCGACAGCGAATAGGAGCGCAAGAATGATCCGTCATACCGTGGTGTTTACCTTGAAGCACGAGCCGCATTCGCTGGAAACAAAGCGCTTCCTGCACGACGCCAAGAAGATTCTCACCGGGATCAAGGGCGTCACGCATTTCGAGCAGCTGCGGCAGGTGAGCCCCAAGAACGATTACCAGTTCGGCTTCTCGATGGAGTTCGCCGACCAGGCGGCCTACACGCGCTACAACGAGCATCCCGACCACGTCGCCTTCGTGCGCGATCGCTGGGTGCCGGAGGTGGAGAAGTTCTTGGAGATCGACTACGTGCCGCTGGGCTGGGGGTGATATCGGTTTGAACGCAAACGCCGGAGGTCAGCGAAGGCCTTCGTGCTTCGTCATCCACGGGCGAAGCAAGGAGCGAAGCGATGCGCGTAGACCCGAGGATCCATGCCGTGACTTCGACGCGTTGCGGCGGTCCAGAATTCTGCTCCGCTGCGCCTTCGACTGGGGTAACGGCATGGATCCTCGGGTCTTCGCTGCGCTTCGCGTCGCTCCGCCCGTGGATGACGACTTCGCGAGGGCTCCCGCCAATCTCGTAGGTCGTGAGTTCCGAACCGCCGGTTGACGGCCGCTAACCGGTCAATCAGCCACCTTCCACTGCTCGCGCGAGGAGCTCGCCGGATAGACGCCGAGGATGCGCACTTCGCGCGAGAAGAAGCGCAGTTCGTCCAATGCCAGCTTGACCAGCGGATCGTCGGGGTGGCCTTCGATGTCGGCGTAGAACAGCGTCGCGGTGAAGGCGCCTAACTGGTAGCTCTCGAGCTTGGTCATGTTGATGCCGTTGGTGGCGAAGCCGCCCATGGCCTTATAGAGCGCGGCAGGCACGTTGCGGACGCGGAAGATGAAGGTCGTCATCATCTTGGCGTCCGGCGTGGGCCGCTCCACCCATTGCTTGTTCTTGGTCAAGACGACGAAGCGGGTGACGTTGGAGTCGGTGTCCTCGACATTCTTCTCGATGATGTCGAGCCCATAGAGCTCGGCGGCCAGAGCCGGCGCCAGCGAGGCCATGGTGCGGTCCTTGACTTCCGACACCATCTTGGCCGAACCCGCCGTGTCGCCGGCGATGACCGGCTTCCAGCCGTTCTTGCGGATATATTTGCGGCACTGTCCCAGCGCGTGGATGTGGCTGTGCACGGTCTTGATCTCTTCGCGCTTCACCCCGGGCAACACCATCAGCTGGAAGTGGATCGGCAGGAAATACTCGCCGACGATATGCAGCTTCGATTCCGGCAACAGGTGATGGATGTCGGCGACGCGGCCGGCGATCGTGTTCTCGATCGGGATCATGGCGAGCTCGGCCTTGCCGGTCTCGACCGCATTGAAAGCGTCCTCGAAGGTCGGGCAGGGCAACGGGTCCATCGCGGGGAACATGTTGCGGCAGGCCGTGTCGGAGTTGGCGCCGGGTTCGCCCTGGAAGGAGATTCTGTTGGTCTTTGCGGTCATGCGCATGGTCTCAGCTTGAAAGGATCTGCCTGGCGCGTTCCAGGTCGTGCGGCGTGTCGACGCCAAGCGGCAGCGATTTGACGATCTCGGCGTCGATGCGCATGCCGGCTTCCAGCGCGCGCAATTGCTCCAGCCGCTCGCGGCGCTCCAGCGGCGAGGGCTTCAGCGCCACGAAGCGTTCGAGCGCGGCGCGGCGATACGCGTATAGGCCGATGTGATGGTAGAGCGGCCCCTCGCCCCAGGGCGCGGTGGCGCGGGTGAAATAAAGCGCTTTCAGCCGTGTCGCGGATCGCGGCGAGCCGACGATCTTGACGACGTTCGGGTTGGTCTTCTCCTCATCGCGCGCGATCTCGACGCCGAGCGTGGCGATGTCGACCGATCTGTCCTCAAACGGCCGCAGCGACGCGCCGATGATCTCGGGGTCGACGGTCGGCAGGTCGCCCTGCACATTGACGATCGTTTCCACCTGCTTTTCGGGATCGAGCGCCGTCAGCGCCTCGAAGATGCGGTCCGAGCCCGATTCGTGATCCATGCGGGTCATGACCGCCTCGAAGCCGTGCGCCTGCACGGCCTCCGCGACCGCTTGCGTGTCGGTCGCCACCACGACGCGGCCAAGCGCGGCCTCGGCCGCGCGGCGGGCGACGTGGACGATCATCGGCGCGCCGGCAATATCGGCCAGCGGCTTGCCCGGCAGGCGCGTCGAGGCCATGCGGGCGGGGATCAGGATCAAGGTTGACATCGGATTTTGGAGCGGTCGAAAAACAGGGATGGAAAGTGGCAAAAGGTCTCACTGGAAGCGCCCTTATAGGTGTTGCAACGCCAGAGCAAAAGACCTAGTTTCCGCCCGGTTTGACTGGCCTTTCAGGGCAGTTCGCGATACCGACGGACGGAGTGGACGGGACGGTCCGCCGGAAAAGGGAGCAAGGGGCGTATGGATTCCAACGAAGTCAACAAGCTGCTCGGCGGATTTCTGGGAACCTGCTTCATCGTCTTTTCGATAGGCCTCGTCTCTGACGGGCTGTTCGCCTCGCCCGCCCCCGAGAAACCCGGCTTCGCCATCGAGGCGCAGGAGCCGACCGAAGGCGGCGCGGCCGCGCCTGCCGCGGCCGAAAAGCCGATCGCCGACCTGCTTGCCGGCGCCAGCGCCGATGCGGGCGCCGCCATCTTCAAAAAGTGCCAGGCCTGCCATTCCGGCGAAAAGGGCGGCCCGAACAAGGTCGGTCCGGATCTCTGGGACATCGTCGACCGCCCCGTCGCCGCGCATGAAGGCTTCGCCTATTCGTCCGGCATGAAGGATTTCTCCAAGGGCGGCCAGGAGCACTGGACCTACGACAACCTCGACCACTTCATCACCTCGCCGAAGAAGTTCGTGAAGGGCACGGCGATGGGCTTCGCCGGCCTGCCGAAGGAAGAAGACCGCGCCAATGTGATCGCCTATCTGCGCACGCTGTCGGACAATCCGAAGCCGCTGCCGCAGCCGGGCGCTGCCGCCGACGCCTCGGCAAAGCCGGCCGAAGCCGCCAAGCCGGCGGATGGCGCCGCCAAGCCGGCCGAGGGAACCGCTCCGGCCAAGCCCGCGGCGCCTGCTCAATAAACAATTTGTAATGGTGATATCCTCAGAAAAGCCGGGTTCGTCCCGGCTTTTCTGTTAGGAAAGCTGCATGGACCGCGACAAAGCCGGCCCTGGCGGTTTCCACCGGCGTCAAATGATCTAGATTGCGGGTGGTTGGAGCTAGCGACGAGGAGAACGCATGAAGGTTGGCCGATTCCGCACGCTTTTCGCATCGGCGCTGGCGCTCGCCTTCGCCGCCAGCCTGCAGGCCAGCTTCGCCGATGAGTGGCACACGACGTCGTCACTGATCGGACCTTCCAAATACGGCGAGAACTTCCAGCATTACGATTACGTCAATCCGGACGCGCCGAAGGGCGGCACCTACAACTCCGTGGTCACCGGAACGTTCGACAGCTTCAACCCCTATATCGTGCAGGGATCGCCGGCTGCAGGGCTGGTCGGATTCGGCGGCGGGCTGCTCTACGATACGCTCATGGATCAGGCGACCGACGAGGGCAGCGTCAGCCACCCACTGGTGGCCGATGCCTACAAATACCCTTCCGACTATTCTTCCGCCACCTACCGGCTCGATCCGCGCGCGAAATGGCATGACGGCCAGCCGATCACCGTCGACGACGTGATCTGGTCCTTCAAGGTCCTTAAGGCCAACAGCCCACAATACAACCGTTATTTCGAGAACGTCACCGAGGCGGTCGCGATCTCGGACCGCGAGGTCGAGTTCCATTTCAACCAGAAGGGCAACCGCGAGCTGCCCAAGATCCTCGGCGATCTCGTCGTTTTGCCGAAGCACTGGTGGGAAGGCACTGACGCCAGCGGCAAGAAGCGCGACATCACCAGGCCGACGCTTGAGCCGCCGCTGGGCTCGGCCGCCTACAAGATCGCCAACTTCAAGCCGGGCTCGGAGATCGTCTGGCAGCGCGTGCCCGACTATTGGGGGGCCAAGCTGCCGGTGAAGATCGGCCGCGAGAATTTCGATACCCAGCGCTTCACCTACATTCTCGACGACAATGCCTCCTGGCAGGCCTTCACCAAAGGCGGGCTGGACGACATCAAGCCGGAGAACAGCTCAAGGCGCTGGGCCACGGCCTATAATTTTCCCGCCATCAGCGCCGGCGACGTCATCAAGAAGGAATTCAAAACAACCTCGCCGGAGCCGATGCAGGCGTTCATGCTCAACCAGCGCCGGCCGTTGTTCCAGGATCGTCGTGTGCGTGAAGCGCTGACCTACCCTTACGATTTCGAGACGATGAACCGCACGCTGTTCTTCAATTCCAACACGCGCACGACAAGTTATTTCCAGGGTACCGAATTGGCGTCGAGCGGGCTGCCGCAAGGTAAGGAGCTCGAAATCCTGGAGAAATACCGGGACAAGCTGCCGCCTGAGCTGTTCACCCAGGAATTCAAGCTGCCGGTCTATGACTCGCCGCAGGCGGAGCGGAAATACCTGAAGCAGGCGGTGGACCTCTTCGCCCAGGCAGGCTGGGTGATCAAGGGCGGCAAGATGGTGAACGCCAAGACCGGCGCGCCGTTCAAATTCGAGATCCTCGGCACGTCCGACACGGACCAGGTCCTAGCGGGCAACTATATCGCCAATCTGCGCAAGATCGGCGTCGATGCGACGCTGCGGATCATCGATCCCAGCCAATACGTCAACCGCGTCAACAATTTCGACTACGACGTCATCACGAACCTGCTGCAGCAGTCGGAATCGCCGGGCAACGAACAGCGCGATTTCTGGAGCTCGAAGGCCGCCGACTCGTCCGGATCGCGCAACTATGCCGGCATCAAGGACCCGGTGGTCGACGCTTTGGTCGACCGCATAATCTTCGCCACCGATCGCGACGACCTCGTCGCGGCCACGCATGCGCTCGATCGGGTGCTGTTGTGGAACTACTATGTGGTTCCGCAATTCTATCGCGCGGTGGTGTGGCTCGCCTATTGGAACAAGTTCGGCATGCCTGAGAAGCAGCCCACCTACCGCGGTGCCGATATCGATTCCTGGTGGATCGACACGGCGAAGGAAAAGGCGCTGGCCGCCAAGTACAAGGGCCTCAATTGATGGAGCGGCGGACTTTGCTTCCTCGCCGCGACTTCCTGGCGCTCAGCGCCGCAGCCACTGCCGCAGCGCTGCTGCCCGGCGGGGCGTTCGCCGACACCCCAACCGGCGTCAAGCTGCACGGCCTGTCCGCCTTCGGCGACCTGAAATACAAGCCCGATTTCACGCATTTCGACTATGTCAATGTCGATGCGCTGCAGGGCGGCACCTTCAACTTCTCGCCGCCCAACTGGGGCGCGAACCAGAGTCCGCAGACTTTCAACACGCTGAATTCCTTCGTTCCCAAAGGTGATTCCCCGCAGCGCATGGAAATGTGCTTCGATACGCTGATGGCGAGGGCGCTCGACGAGCCTGATGCTGTTTACGGGCTGGTCGCCGAAAGCGTCACGATTTCTGACGACCGCAACAGTTTCACCTTCTCGCTGCGCCCGCAGGCACGGTTCCACGATGGTTCCCCGCTGACTGCGGAAGACGCCGCCTTCACCTTCAAGCTGCTGAAGGACAAGGGGCATCCGGACTACGGGCTGCCGCTGACCCATCTGGATGACGCGGTGGCGAAGGACACGCACACAGTCGAACTCACATTCGACGGCAAGCAGTCTGCCCGAACCATCCTCAACGTGGTCGGATTCCCCATCCTTTCGAAAGCCTTCTTCACCGCCAACCCGTTCGATTCCTCCCAGCTCAACCCGCCGCTCGGCTCTAGCGCATACAAGGTCGGGCGCTGGTCGGCGGGCGCCTGGATCGAATTTGAGCGCGTGGCCGACTATTGGGGCAACGACCTGCCGGTCAATCGCGGCCAGAACAATTTCGGGCGTATCCGCATCGAATTCTACCAGGATCGCACGGCCGGCTTCGAGGCCTTCAAGAAGGGCGAGATCCTCTATCGGGAAGAGGCCACGTCGCGAGTCTGGGCAACACAATACAACTTCCCCGCCTTTACCGCCGGCAAGGTGATCAAGCATGAGTTCCCGGCCGAAACCATGCCTTCCATGCAGGCCACCGCCGTCAACCAGCGGCGCGAGCAATTCAAGGATCCGCGCGTTCGGCAGGCGATCGCGCTCTGCTTCGACTTCGAATGGACGCGGCGCAACTTTTTCTACGGCTCCTATGAACGCTCACAGTCCTGCTTCGAGAAATCCGACTTCCGGGCTACGGGCATGCCGTCGCCGCAGGAGCTGGCGCTGCTGGAGCCGCTGCGCGACCAGCTGCCGCCGGAGACCTTCGGTGAAGCGGTGACGCAACCGCCATCGGATGGGTCCGGACGAGACCGCAAGCAACTGAGCGCTGCGCTGAAGCTGCTCGCACAGGCTGGCTGGAAACGCTCAGGCGATTTCGTGCTCAATGACAAGGGCGGCCGGCTGGCGGCTGAATTTCTGGTCGACGACGAGACCTTCGTGCAGGTCTATTCGCCTTGGGTCGCCAACATGAAAGCCATCGGCATCGATGCCTCGATCCGCCTGGTGGATTCAGCGCAGTACCAGCTGAGGCAATCGACATTCGATTTCGACCTGCTGTCGGCCGCCTTCAATTTCAGCGCCACGCCGACCCGCGACGATCTGGAAATCTTCTTCCACTCGCGCAGCGCCGCGGTGTCGGGCTCGCGCAACCTGTCGGGCGTTGCAAGCCCAGCCGTCGATGCGCTGATCGATGCCGTCGGCGCCGCCAAGGACCGTGAAAGCCTGACCACCGCCATGCGCGCACTGGACCGGGCCTTGCGCGCGCGGCGCGATTGGATTCCAAGTTGGTATCTGGCGAATCACCGAAGCGCCTATTGGGACATGTTCGGCTTTCCAGAGCAGAAACCCGATTTCGGCTTTCCGGTCGAGGCGCTGTGGTGGTTCGACAAGGGCAAGGCGGCAAAGATTGGCAAAGCCTGACATGATCATCCGCGCGGGGCCCGTCGCCTGATGGGCGCCTATATCCTGCGCCGCATTCTTCTCATGATCCCGACGCTTTTCGGCATCATGGCGATCTCCTTCGCGGTCATCCAGTTCGCGCCGGGCGGCCCGGTCGAGCAGGTGATCGCCAAGCTGACCAACCAGGGCGGCAACGACCGCCTCGGCAGCGGTGGCGGCGACGCGGGCGGCGCAAATTTCGACGCTGCCGGCGATGTCGGCTCGAAATATCGCGGCGCGCAGGGGCTCGATCCTGAATTCATCAAGAAGCTGGAAAAGCAGTTCGGCTTCGACAAGCCGCCGCTCGAGCGCTTCGGCATGATGCTGTGGAACTATATCCGCTTCGATTTCGGCGACAGCTATTTCCGCGATATCTCAGTGCTGAACCTGATCCTGGAGAAGATGCCTGTCTCCATCTCCATCGGCCTGTGGATCACACTGTTATCCTATCTGATCTCGATCCCGCTCGGCATCCGCAAGGCGGTGAAGGACGGCTCGACCTTCGACGTGTGGACCAGCGGCGTCGTCATCGTCGGCTATGCCATTCCCGGCTTCCTGTTCGGCATCCTCTTGATGGTGCTGTTCGCCGGCGGTTCGTTCTGGGACTGGTTTCCGCTGCGCGGCATCGTGTCCGACAATTGGGATCAGCTGTCCTGGCCCGCCAAGATCGCCGACTATTTCTGGCACATGACGCTGCCGCTGACGGCGCTGGTGCTGTCGGCCTTCGCCACGACGACGCTGCTCACCAAGAACTCCTTCCTTGAGGAGATCCGCAAGCAATATGTCGTGACGGCGCGCGCCAAGGGCCTGTCGGAGCACAAGGTGCTCTATGGCCATGTCTTCCGCAACGCCATGCTGATCGTCATCGCCGGCTTCCCCGGCGCCTTCATTTCGGCCTTCTTCACCGGCTCGCTGCTGATCGAGAACATCTTCTCGCTCGACGGCCTCGGCCTGCTCGGCTTCAAGTCGGTGATCGACCGCGACTATCCGGTAGTGTTCGCCACCCTGTACATCTTCTCGCTGCTTGGCCTGTTCGTCGGCTTGTTGTCCGACCTGATCTACACCTGGGTCGATCCGCGCATCGACTTCGAGCGGAGAGACATCTGATGGCCGAGGCTGCGATCGAAAGCGCGCCGGCCAGGCCTCGCAGGCCATTCCTGTCGCCGCTCAACCAGAGGCGGCTGCAGAATTTCAAGGCCAACCGGCGGGGCTACTGGTCGCTCTGGATCTTCCTGTTCCTGTTCGTGCTGTCGCTGTTTTCCGAGCTGATCGCCAACGACAAGCCGATCGTCGCCTCCTACAAGGGCGAGATCCTGTTTCCGGTCCTGGTTGCCTATCCGGAAGAGAAGTTCGGCGGTTTCTACGCCGTCACCGATTATCGCGATCCGGTCATCCAGGACGAGATCAATGCCAATGGCTGGATGATCTGGCCGCCGGTCCGTTACTCCTATCAGACCGTCAACAACGCCATTCCGGAACCGGCGCCGGCAAAACCATCCTGGCTTTATGACAAGACCAAGCGCTGCGGCCAATACCCGAAGGGAGAGGCCGACGAGAACTGCGTTGTCGGCAACTGGAACTGGCTGGGCACCGACGACCAGGCCCGCGACGTGCTGGCCCGAGTGCTCTACGGCTTCCGCATCTCGGTTCTGTTCGGGCTGATCCTGACGCTCGGCTCGTCGCTGATCGGCGTCGCGGCCGGCGCGGTGCAAGGCTATTTCGGCGGCTGGACCGACCTTCTCTTCCAGCGTTTCATCGAGATCTGGTCGGCGATCCCGGTGCTCTACCTGCTGCTCATCGTCTCGGCCATCCTGCCGCCCGGCTTCTTCATCCTGCTCGGCCTCATGCTGCTGTTCTCATGGGTGGCCCTGGTCGGCGTGGTGCGGGCCGAATTCCTGCGCGCCCGCAACTTCGAATATGTCAACGCGGCGCGCGCGCTCGGCGTGCCAAACCTCACCATCATGTTCCGGCACCTGTTGCCCAACGCCATGGTGGCGACGCTGACCTTCCTGCCCTTCCTGCTCTCCGGCTCGATCTCGACGCTGACCTCACTCGACTATCTCGGCTTCGGCCTGCCGCCCGGCTCGGCCTCGCTCGGCGAATTGCTGAAACAGGCGCAACGCAACCTCAACGCCCCCTGGCTCGGCATTTCCGGCTTCATCGTCATCTCGCTGATGCTGTCCCTGCTGGTCTTTATCGGCGAGGCGACGCGCGACGCCTTCGATCCGCGCAAGACGTTCAAATGAGCGAAGCCCTGCTGTCCGTCCAAGATCTGAGCGTCGCCTTCGCGCAGGGCGGCAAGCAGTCCATCGCCGTCGACCATATCTCGTTCGACATCGGCAAGGGCGAGACGGTTGCCCTGGTCGGGGAATCCGGCTCGGGCAAATCCGTGTCGGCGCTGTCGGTGCTGAAGCTCCTGCCCTATCCCGCCGCCAGCCATCCCTCGGGCAAGATCCTGTTCAGCGGCGCCGACCTGCTCGCCATGAACGAGAAGGCGTTGCGCGGCGTGCGCGGCAACAAGATCACCATGATCTTCCAGGAGCCGATGACCTCGCTCAACCCGCTGCACACGGTCGAGCAGCAGATCGTCGAGGTGCTGCAACTGCATCAAGGCCTGCGCGATGCCCCGGCCAGGGCGCGCACGCTGGAGCTGCTCAACGAGGTCGGCATCCGCGAGCCGGAAAAACGTCTCGACGCCTACCCGCACCAGCTCTCCGGCGGCCAACGCCAGCGCGTCATGATCGCCATGGCGCTCGCCAACGAGCCGGAGCTTTTGATTGCCGACGAGCCGACGACGGCGCTCGACGTCACCGTGCAGGCGCAGATCCTCCAGCTGCTTGCGGAGTTGAAAAGCCGCAAGGGCATGTCGATGCTGTTCATCACCCACGACCTCGGCATCGTCAGGAAGATAGCCGACCGTGTCTGCGTGATGACCAAGGGCAAGATCGTAGAGACCGGGCCGACCAAGGAGATCTTCGCCAACCCGCAACATCCTTACACCAAGCATCTCTTGGCCGCCGAGCCGAAGGGCAAGCCGCCTGCGGCAGACCCGGGCGCCAAATCCGTCATGACGGGCAAGGACATGAAGGTCTGGTTCCCGATCAAAAGGGGCTTCTTCCGCAAGACCGTCGACCATGTGAAGGCGGTGGACGGGATCGACGTCACCGTGCGCGCCGGCCAGACGCTGGGCGTGGTTGGCGAATCCGGCTCGGGAAAGACGACGCTCGGGCTGGCGCTCGCCCGGATGATCTCCTCGACCGGCACGATCAACTTCAACGGACGCGACATCAACCAGCTCTCCTTCAGCGCCATGCGGCCGCTCAGGCGCGAATTGCAGATCGTCTTCCAGGACCCGTTCGGGTCGCTCAGCCCGCGCCTGTCGGTTTCCGAGATCATCGAGGAAGGGCTGAAGATCCATGAGCCGAAGCTCTCGCCCGACCAGCGCGACGACAAGGTGGTCGCCGTGCTGAAGGAGGTCGGCCTCGATCCCGAAACGCGCCATCGCTACCCGCACGAGTTCTCCGGCGGCCAGCGCCAGCGCGTCGCCATCGCGCGCGCCATGGTGCTCAATCCGCGCTTCGTCATGCTCGACGAGCCGACCTCGGCGCTCGACATGAGCGTGCAGGCGCAGGTGGTCGATCTTTTGCGCAACCTGCAGGCCAAGCACAATCTCGCCTATCTCTTCATCAGCCACGACCTCAAGGTCGTCCGCGCCCTTGCCAATGACGTCATCGTCATGCGCAATGGCAAGGTCGTCGAAGCGGGGCCTTCCGAACAGATCTTCGGCAGCCCGCAGACCGACTATACGCGGGCGCTGATGGCGGCGGCCTTCAAGATCGAGACGGCGCCGACCGGCGTGGTCAGCGAATAGGCCCGGCTGGATTGACGTAACAAGGACTGAATCCGCAAATGGAAAAAGGCAAAATCCTGCTTGCCGTCACGGCCTTTCATCCGCAGCGCTGGCATCAGCTGCTGGCGGCCGAGCGCGAGGTGGTGCTGGAGCCGGCCGGCGCCAACGATCCCTCGATCGCCTACGCGGTGGTGTGGAAGCATAAGCCGAACCTGCTCTCCGGGCTTCCCAACCTGCGAGCCATCTTCTCGGTCGGCGCAGGCGTCGACCATATCTTTGCCGATCCCGGCCTGCCCAACGTGCCGATCGTCAGGGTAGTCGCCGACAATCTCACCCAATACATGACCGAATATGTCGTCTGGCGGGTGCTCGATCACCATCGGCACGGCATGCTCTACCGGGCGCAGCAGCCGAAGAAGATCTGGCACGAGCCGCCACAGCGCCCGGCCGTCGACATTTCCGTCGGCATCATGGGCCTCGGCCATCTCGGCCGCGCGGCGGCATCGGTGCTTTTGTCGCTCGGCTTTGCCGTCAATGGCTGGTCGCGCACCGACCGGCCGATGAAAGGTGTTTCGACCTATGCCGGCGAGGCGGGGCTGATCCCCTTCCTCAACGCCACCGATATTCTCGTCGTGCTGTTGCCGCTGACGCCACAAACGCAAGGTATTGTGAATTACGGGCTGCTCAAGGAACTGCGCCGGCGCAACGGGCTTGGCGGCGCCGTGCTGATCAATGCCGGTCGCGGACGCCTGCAGAAGGACGCCGACATCGTGCGCGCGCTGGACGACGGCACGCTGAAGGAAGCGAGCCTCGACGTGTTCGAGGTCGAACCGCTGCCCAAGACCAGCCCGCTGTGGAGCCATCCGAAAGTCTTCATCACGCCGCACGCGGCGGCGACATCGGATCCGGCTCATCTGGTGCCAACCATGCTGCGGCAGATGGATGCCTTCGAGCGCGGCGAGAAGCTCGAAAACCTGGTCGACCGCGAGGCCGGATATTAGTTCAGGCTCAAACCCCAGTCCCGGAAGCACTGCTTGATCGCTCTCACGGAGGTGAGCCGCAGCTTAGGCAGGTCGAGCGCATCCAGCATCGCGCCGTATCGCTTGCGATTTCGCGGCGTGACTACGGCGATATGGTGGATCATGTCCCATTTGACGCTGTCGCGCCCGCCTTCCAGGGCGCCGTGCCTGCCGGTCTCGAACAGGGATCGCCGGAAATAACGCAGCAAGCTTGTTGGCGTGGAGACGTCCAGCAGGATCAAGCCCGTCGCTCGCCGGAAGCGTTGCGGCATGCAAATCGAGTAGTTGCCATCCATCACCCAGCGCTCACCGGCGATGGCGGCATCGTGCAGGGCAATGAATTCGTCCCTTGGTCGCTGCTCCCAATCCGTATTGGGCAGATGAAAGAGCTGATCAAGGTGAACCGCTTCCAGGCCACGCTGGCGCGCGATCGCGTTGGCAAGGGTGGATTTGCCGCTGTTGGACGGTCCCAGGATGCAAATGCGGTCGCCGAGGTCCGAGAGGTTCATCGGTTGGTCTTTCAAGCGCGATCAAACGCTCGGCAATCCAACCGAGCATTAGACGGAATATCGACTATCGAACGCTCAGGACGGCTTGGCGCCCGGCAACCCGAACGTCTCCTTCTTCTTCGGCTTGCCGCAGTCGCGGCGCTCGATCGAGCGGTTCATGGCGTCGATCTCGCCGCTCGCCTTGTTGCTGGCGCGCTCAGCCTTGGAGCGCATGTCCGGCGTGAACGGGCCGAAGCCCATCGCCGGATTGGAGAAGCTCGGCTTGGCCGTGATCGGCAGACTGTTCTGCTGCGCCAGCTGATTGCGCTGCGCCAGCAATTGATCGCAAGGCACATCGTCATATTGCAGTGAGGATTGGACGTCCTCGTCCTGGCGCTCGGCCATCGACGTGCCGCCGACACAGCCGGCGACCGTCAGGCCGGCAATCATCAGGCAAGACGCCAACACAACCATGGTCCAGCGCATGGATTTCTCCTCGTGATGTCTGCCCCGCGCCACCCCGACCATGCCATTCAGGCTTTTTCGCAGCAAGGCCGGGCTTATGAGAAGCCGGATTGCTCACCCGGCAGATGCGGCGGCAAAGCCGGCCACAATGGCGAGGCCCTCGACGGGATCATGCCGGTCGTGCCGGATAACCCCGCTTTCCAGAGACAGGACCGCAAGCCCGTTGGCCGAGAGCACGCGCCGCGCATAGGCCTCGGAATGGGCGTAACGCCGCGCCGGCCGCAGGGCGAAATCATCGCCGCCGGCAAGCGTCTCGAGCGAGAAGGCGAATATGCCGTTCTGCGCAAGCATGTTCGCGATCGCGCCGACGATGCGTTCGAGCGCGCCCAGATAGATGAACACGTCGGCCGCGACCACGAGGTCGGCCCCCGCGCCGGAGTGGGAAAAATGCTGAAGGTCGGCCTTGGCCAGCAGGTCGTAGATGCCCTTGGCCTTCGCTTTCATGAGCATGGCGGCCGAGATGTCGTAGCCCTCCAGACGGTCGACGAACGGGCGCAGCCTTTCGCCCATCAGGCCGGTGCCGCAGCCGAGGTCGATGGCGACCCGGAATCGGCCAGACCTTGCCTTGCGGATGGCCTGGCTGAGGAAGTCCGGTAGCCGATAGCCGAGCTTACCGACAAGCGAGTCCTCGAAACTGTCGGCGTAGTGATCGAACAAGGTCTCGACAAAGGCGCTGGGAGGCGCCGGGGCCGCGGGCGCCTTGCCGATCAGTTGCAGCTTGAGCGCGGCGCCAAGCCGGTCGGCGGGGTCCAGCTTCAACGCCATGACCCAGGCCTGCGCGGCCTGGTCGAGCCGGCCAGCCGCCTCCTGCATTTCGCCGAGGCGAAACCAGCCGGCGGCCCATCGCGGCGCCAGCTCCAGCGCACCGAGCAGGAGCTCCGCCGCCTGCGCCGGCTCGCCCGAGGCGAGCAGCATCTCGGCGAAATCGGCGCGACGGTCGGCAGTCAAATCGCCCGACGAGGCCTGGAGCGGTTTCATTCGTGAAGAATCCCACCGGCGGTGCGGAGCCGGCGGCTGGCTTTAAGATGAGTCAGCAGTCTCTTGCAACGGGCTTTCCGCTGCAAATTTAGCCACTATGTTCAAGACCATGCGTGCCAGCGACCTGCTCAAATCCCGGCCGGAGGGCCTCTACTGCCCGCCCGGCGATTTCTTCATCGATCCGGTGCGGCCCGTCGGGCGGGCGCTGATCACGCATGGCCACTCGGACCACGCGCGCTCCGGCCACCGCTCGGTGCTCGCCACGCAAGAGACGCTCGACATCATGGGGCTGCGCTATGGCGAGGATTTCGCCGGAACGACGCAAGCGGCAGTGCCTGGCGAAACACTCGACATGAACGGCGTCGCCGTCACCTTCCATCCGGCCGGGCATGTGCTGGGCTCCGCGCAGATCTGCGTCGAGCACCGGGGCATGCGCATCGTCGCTTCCGGCGACTACAAGCGGCAAAAGGACGCCACCTGCCTGCCGTTCGAGCCGATCCGGTGCGATGTATTCATCACCGAGGCGACCTTCGGCCTGCCGGTGTTCCGGCATCCGCCCGACCATGAGGAGATCGCGCGCGTGCTGAAATCGGCGGCGCAGTTTCCCGAACGCTCACACCTGATCGGCGCCTACGCGCTTGGCAAGGCGCAGCGCGTGATGCGGCTGTTGCGCGATGCCGGCTACGACAAGCCGATCTATATCCACGGCGCGCTGGCCAAGCTCAGCGAATATTATCAGAGCCAGGGCATCGATCTCGGCCAGTTGGAGCCGGCGACGGTGGAAAGCGGCGGCAAGGCGGATTTCGCCGGCGCGATCGTCGTCGGCCCGCCCTCGGCCTTCGCCGACCGCTGGGCGCGGCGTTTTCCGGACCCGATCTCCTGCTTCGCCTCGGGCTGGATGCGCATCCGCCAGCGGGCAAAGCAGGGCGGCGTCGAGCTGCCGCTGATCATTTCCGACCACGCCGACTGGGACGAGCTGATCATCACGATCAAGGAAACAGGTGCTGCGGAAATCTGGGTCACGCATGGCCGCGAGGAAGCGCTGGTGCGCTGGTGCGAGCTGGAGGGCATCGCGGCAAGGCCGTTGCATCTCGTGGGCTATGAGGACGAGGGCGATTGATGCAATATCGTTCGCCAATCGCCATCGCAGCGCTCTACAGCCCCCCTCTCTGCCCTGCCGGGCATCTCCCCCTCAAGGGGGGAGATTGGCAGTTTCGGCGCCGGCGCATCTCCCGCGACAGTGGAGATTGGCGAAAGCCGTGGCAACATCTGATCTCCCCCCTTGAGGGGGAGATGGCCGGCAGGCCAGAGAGGGGGGCCTCGCGCCAGCCTTCGCAATTTTCGCAGTGCGACCAGCCATGAACCGCTTCGCCGAGCTCCTCGACCGTCTCGTGCTGACGCCGTCGCGCAACGGCAAGCTGACGCTGCTCAGAGACTATTTCCACAGCGTCGAGGATCCCGATCGCGGCCTGGCGCTGGCGGCGATCACGGGCGATCTCAACATCGCGGCGGTGAAGCCGGCGATGCTGCGCGCGCTGGTGGTGGAGCGGATGGATCCGGTGCTGTTCGGCTATTCCTACGATTATGTCGGCGACCTCGCCGAGACCGTGTCGCTGGTCTGGCCGCAGCGGCAAGGCCATATCCCCAATCACATGCCGACGCTTGCCGAGGTGGTCGGCAGACTGCAGGCGGCAAGCCGCTCCGACGGGCCCAAGGTGCTGGCGCGGCTGCTCGACGACGCCAGCATCTCGGCGCGCTTCGCCATCATCAAGCTGGTGACCGGAGGCCTGCGCATCGGTGTGTCGGCGCGGCTCGCCAAACAGGCTGTGGCCGATCTTGGCAAGGTCGATGTCGCCGAGATCGAGGAGCTCTGGCACGGGCTGACGCCGCCCTACACCGAGCTGTTCGCCTGGCTGGAAGGCCGGGCGGAAAAGCCGAGGAGCGCGGCACTTGCGCTGTTCCGGCCGGTGATGCTCTCCAACGCCATCGACGATGGCGACCTCGAAAAGCTCGACCACGGCGCTTATGGGGCGGAGTGGAAGTGGGACGGCATCCGTGTGCAGGCGGTGTGCGAGGGCGGCGTGCGCCGGCTCTATTCGCGCACCGGCGACGACGTGTCCGGCGCCTTCCCGGACCTTGCCGCGGCGATGACTTTCGAAGCGGCGCTCGATGGCGAGCTTTTGGTCGGCGACCCGCGCGAGGCGACCGGAACCTTTTCCGACCTGCAGCAGCGGCTGAACCGCAAGAGCGTCTCGCCTAAGATCCAGCAGCGCTATCCGGCCTTCATGCGCTGTTACGACGCGCTGCAGATCGACGGCGAGGATTTGCGCACGCTGCCTTTCGCGGAGCGCCGCAAGCACCTCGAGGCCTTCATCAAGACGCTCGATCCCAGCCGCTTCGATCTCTCGCCACTGGTCGAGTTCCCCGATTGGGAGACGCTGGAACGGCTACGCCAGACGCCGCCGCATCCGATCATCGAAGGGGTGATGCTGAAACGCTGGGATTCGCCCTACCTTGCCGGCCGGCCGAAGGGCCCGTGGTTCAAATGGAAGCGCGATCCGCATACCATCGACGCGGTGCTGATGTATGCGCAGCGCGGCCACGGCAAGCGTTCCAGCTTCTATTCGGACTACACTTTCGGTGTGTGGTCCGGCCCCGAGGGCTCGGAAGAGCTGGTGCCGGTTGGCAAGGCCTATTTCGGCTTCACCGACGAGGAGCTGAGAGAGATCGACAAATATGTGCGCGACAACACGATCGAGCGTTTCGGCCCGGTGCGCTCGGTGCGCGCCGACCGTCGCAACGGCCTGGTGCTGGAGGTGGCATTCGAAGGCCTCAACCGCTCGACCCGGCATAAATCTGGTGTCGCGATGCGCTTTCCCCGCATCTCACGGCTGCGCTGGGACAAGCCCGCAGCCGAAGCCGACCGCATCGAGACGCTGCAGGCCCTCCTGGATTAGAGCGGGATGAAGTCATTTCCGGTCGTATCCTGCATTGGCGAAGTAGTTTGAGCACTCGGCGGGTGTCGTGCGGTTGAGGATTTCGCCGATG
>CCNC01000061.1 GCA_000824845.1 Mesorhizobium sp. ORS 3359
GGGGGGGGGGGGGGCCAGCGCCGACGTTTGACAAAGAGCGGAAAGCTGCTCGTCAAGCTTGTCGCCCTACGAAATCCCCCTCTCCGGCCGCTGCGCGGCCACCCCGCCTTGCGGGGGCGAGGAACCCAAGTTCTGAACCGCTTCAGCCGACAAAAACCTGAGCACCACATCTGACATCCCCAGCAGCGGCGTGAAAGTCACGATCGTGATGCCATCGGTGGCATTGGTGCGGGTGAGTCCTTCCGAATAGATGTCCAGCGGCGGTTCCTCGTCGAACCAGACGCCGTGCAGCGTCTCGCCCTGCCATTTCTCGCGGCCTTTCTCGTAGCTCTTGAAGGAGAGCACGCTTTCGCCGGCCTGGAGGTCGCCGCCGCCGCCCCAGCGCACGACGACGCTGTCCAGCGCTCCGGGCGCGCCGCGGCCCATCACGGTGCCGGCAATCGCTTCGGCCGGGATCAGGCCGGTGCCCCATTCGCCCTGCTGCTGCGGCGGGCCGACCAGCACGCGCTGCGGATTGTCGCGCGTGCCTTCGCCGGTGACGCCGGCTGCCCAGAGCCGCACCGGCTGATCAAACACTTTCCCCGCCCACCAGTCTGGATAGCGGCCGGTGAGGTGCATGGCCCATTCGGCGCCCCCTGCCCTGGTCTTGCCGAGCTGGTTGCCGGCCATGAACAGGCGCTCGCGGTGGGTCGCGCCCGCGGCGTGAAAGGCGGCCTGCCTTTCGTATGGCGCGTAAGCGGCAAGAAGGTTACGGCGCCGCCTTCGCTCCAACTCCTCGAGCAGCGCCAGATAGGCCTGCATCGTTGTCGAGGAGCGGCCGGAGGGTCGCTTCGAGGCCACGGATGCGGTGGCGGATCTCCTCATCGCTCAGTTGCTCGAGACTGGTTTTATCGGCATGGAGATTTTCCGAGCTGGCCGCAAAATCCTTGGGCAGCAGCGTCAGCACGACCTTCAGATACTGGTCGGGCTTTTCGGCCCTGACCGCGGCGATGACGCCGGCGCCATGGGCGCGGAAATCGGCGCGCAACGCCGCTGCGAAGTCGTCCACGAGCGTCTTTCGCGGGCGCTTGCGGCAGGCGGCGGCTTGAACCGCTGCGGACCTCGCCGGTTTCGCGCCGGCGGGCTTGCGGCTCGCGGCCTTGCCGGTGTCAGCCCTGGGCATCGGACGGTGTCGCTTTCGCTGGTCTTGCCTTGCGCGGCTTGCGCGCCGGCTTCTTGCGCGGCTTGGGGCGCCTCGGAGGCTCGCCATCGACGGCCGGCGCGGCAATCGCCTTCAGCTTCGCTGTCGCGGCATGGACTATCGAGGCATCGAGGCCCCGGCGCGGGAAGCCGAAACCGGCGACCGCGTCGACCGGTCCGCCGCGCACCATGCCGATGCGCACGCCCGGCGCGACCTGCTCGACGCGCCCGGTGCGGCGCGGCGGGGCCGCGCCTTCGAACGCGCCAATGGCGCTGACGATCTCGGCGCCGTCATCGGCGGTGATGATGGTGGCATAGCGTGGCATGCAGCCTCGGGGCGGAATGGTGGGGCCGCGCTCAATCGCGCCAGCGCTCGAAAGAAATGGATGACCGAAAAACAAAACCCGCCTCGCGGCGGGTCGTTGGCGCAAATCAGCACCATGGACAAAATAGTAGCATAGCTGCCCACACCGGGCAAGAGGTTGCAGGCATATTTTCCTATCCTCCTGAAACTAGCCTTTGTCCCAGATCTGCTGGCAGAAAACCCGATGCGCCACAGCCAGGGATTGAACCGCAGGCCAAAAGCGGCGCGAGTTTTTTCGGAACCAACCCGCGGCCCGACGGGTTCCACCCTCAGTCGCAGACGCGACAGACCCCGCAACAGACGAACCGTCTCGCAACAGAGGAGAAGAATCATGCTTACCAAGATTCTCGCGGCTTCGGCCCTGACAATCGGCCTCGCCACGGCGGCGATGGCCCAGACCGCGAACTCGCCCGATAACTCCGTCGGCAGCGGCCAAAGCATCACAGTCGAGCCGAGGACGCCGGCCACCCCGCCGCCCGACCAGATGGCGCCCGACACCGGCACGACCGGCAGCGTCACCGGCGGCGATATGAATTCCAACGCCGACAAGAACTGCCCAAACAGCCCGCAGGGTGCGCAGGGCGATGCAAACAGCACCGCGGCGACGACCGTGCAGCCCAACGTCAACGATAAGAATTGCGGCAAGTAGGCCTGCAGCTGGCTGTGACAAAGGCCGTGGAGCAGCTCCACGGCCTTTGTCTTTGAGCCGGCTTCACCGGCCCGGCAAAGTCGGTCGGAACCATGCGGCCTTCCGACCGTTGCAAGTGGCACAAAGGAGAGACCCATGGCAGACAATGAAAGCAGCAGCGGTGGCGCAGCAAACGGCGCCGGCACCTCAAGCACTAGCGCAGCCAGCGAAGCGCGTCCCCGTAACGCTGCCTCGCGCAGCAGCGGCGCGTCGCGCAGTGGCGCCGCATCGCGTGGCAACGCGGCTTCGACCAGGGCATCCGAAGCGGCGATGAAGAAGCAGATCGCGGAGTTGAAGCGGGAGGTGAACCGCCTGAACCGCGCGCTTTCCGAGCAGGCCGAGGAAGCGTCCGAGACCGCGCAGGGCTGGTACCAGAGCGCGGCCGACCGTGCGTCGAACCTCTATAGCGGTGCGGCCGACCGCGCGTCGAACCTCTATAGCGGCGCCTCCGGCCGCGCGTCGCGCGCGGCAAGCCAATTGCGCAGCCAGGCGCAGAGCGTTTCGGAAACCGTGCAGCAGAATCCGGGCACCTTCTCGACGGCCATGCTGATCGGCGGCCTTGTCGGGTTGCTGGCCGGCATGGCGATCAGCCGGACCTCGGACCCCGAGCCGGACTGGCTGCATCGCTGGCGCAGGTAGCATTTCCGGTACGGCTCGCGCTGCCGGGCCGATCAACGGTAGTAAGCGAAGGCTGCCTTGACGCGGCCGCGCGGAGAGAAGGCCGGGCCGGCGCGCCCGGCCTTCTCTCTTCGTTTCAAGGTTGTGTCGTCCCCATCCTTCTGCTGTGGCCGGTTGTCCCGGGCTGGTCATTAGCCGGAGCTTATGGGATCATCCCCCGGGGAATCGCGGAGAGCGGCATGGACAGACCTGCCATGGCATCCGTCTTTCGGATGCGGCATGTGCCTGCAAGCATTTCGGGTGTTCGCAGCCTTGGCAGAGGCCAGGCCGATCCGTTCTTTCATTCGAGACCACTCGGCGAGGCGATCCGCTTCATCGCCCAGGCCGATGGCCAGTACGACCTCAGCGCCGTCGCCATCTTCTACGGCGACCGCCAGACGCCGCCGCTCGGCAACCGCGAGATCAAGCAGCTCTGGAGCGAGTATGGCGAGCGGCTGATGGAGGCGTAGAGCCGCGCAAGCCTTCCCGCCGGATCGGAAACGCCGCTCATGCGTTCTTGTGGCGAGGTCAATGGGAGGAACGCCATGAACGTCGCCAATCTCCAACTCGAGGGCCTGCTGATGGCCGTCGCAGCGATCAACCACGTGCTCGTCAAGAAAGGCGTGCTCACCGTCGAGGAGATCGACATCGCGCTGCGCAAGGCCGAGGCCGGCGAGACCGGCGAGGAGCGCTCGGAGGCGATCTCGGCCTCGAACCGCGACGCCATCAATTTCCCGATCCGCCTGCTCGAGCTCGCCAACCAGTGCCAGCCCGAGGCGGACATGCCGTCCTTCTCGAAGCTGGCGCGCATGGTCGGGCAGATGAAGGAGCCGTATAACGACCAGATGTGAGGGGGAAGGTCATGCCCTCCCCGGCCAGCCCTGGCGCAGCGCCAGCACGCTGCCCGGGCCGTGCGCCGCGGCGTAGAGCAGGCCGGCGGCGAAGGGGAAATGCGACATGAAGGCGCCGAACTCGGCCTGGTTTCCGGCCCAGTGCGACGGGCCGTGGAAGGCAAAGCCGAGGAAGACGACATAGACCGCGCCGATCAGCGCCAGCGGCGTCATGAAGGCGCCTGTCAGGAAGGCGATCACCAGCAGCGTCTCCAGGATCGCCGCGCACCAGGCGAGGAACAGCGGAAACGGGAAGCCGGCGGCGGCGATGTAGCCGGCGGTGGCGCCCATATCCATCAGCTTGAAGGCGACGCCCATCGCGAACATGGCGGCGAAGATCAGGCGAGCGATGAGAATGGCGGCGGTCTGCCAGGTCGATTGGGTTTCCACGAGTGTCCCTCCGGTTGAAGTGGTCGATGCCCCAAGGACGGATGGAGCAAGAGGATTCCGACAGGGGGTGGGGAAATTTTTGGAGCGCCCTCTTTCCTCGCCCCAGCCGCAGGCGGGGGAGAGGTGGCCGCGAAGCGGTCGGAGAGGGGGCAGCGCCGGCGACAGAGGATGAAGCACGGTGTGGCGCCTCGAGGTTCTAAATCGCGACACGATCTCTCGGATTCGCTCCCTGCGCTTTAGGGAGACATGCTTTAGCTCTACGAAGGCCCCTCTCCGTCGCGGCTTCTTCGCGCCACCTCTCCCCCCGCTTCGCGCGGGGCGAGGAAGAAGGCTCAGCCGGCCTTCACCTGCCGCGGATGGCTGATCGAGTCCCGCACGGTGCCGTATTCGGCGCCCCAGCGGTCGGTCATGTCGCAACGGATGTCCCACAGTTCGGGGAAGAAGCGGTGGCGGGCGCCGCCTTCCAGCATCTCCACCGGGCGGCCCTTCAGCGACTTCGAGCCCAGCCCGATCGAGCGGTGGATCAGATAGAGATGGTTGGCGCGGAATTTCTGGAACAGCTCGTCGAACTCGATCAGCGCCTCGGCCACGACATAGGCGTCGCCATGGTCGTAGTGCTCGTCATAGATATCCGCCACGGTCAGCCCGCGGTCGTCGAGATAGGCATGCCTGAAGGCCCGCCAAAGGTCCGGCGGCAGGCGCAGCAGGAATTTGAAGCCGGGCGATTCCTGGCCGCTGCCATTGCCGAGCTGCAGGCGGATCTGCTGATACTCCTTGGGCGACATGGTCTCCAGGAGATCGAGCTGCGCCGTCATCATACGCATCAGCCGGTGCACGCGGCCCATCAGCGTGACGATGCGGTGCGTGTTCTGTTTCTCCAGGTAGTCGAGCACGTCGACAAGCGTGTAGGCGATGAGCTTCATCCACAGCTCCTCGACCTGGTGCACGATCTGGAACTGCAGCTCGTCGGCGTTGACCATCTCGGCAAGCGGCTTCTGGCAGGCGAGCAGCTGGTCGCATTTCAGATAGACGCCGTAGTCGCGCATCTCGGGCGCCTCGATGCGGGCGTGATAGTCCGTCTTGTCCATGGCTCATCCTCCTCGGGGCATGACCGCGCCACAAGGATAGCGCTTCCGGCTTGAACATTGTTCCTTTCTGTTATCCAAATGGCATGAAATGAAGGACGATTATCGCTTCTTCCCAGATCAATGGAGAACGAACCGTGCTGGATGCCCTGGACCGCAGAATAGTCGCCGCGCTCGAGCGCGATGCGCGGATCTCCTTCGGCGCGCTGGCAGAGGAGGTCGGCTTGAGCAAGACGCCATGCTGGAAGCGGGTGAAGGCGCTGGAAGAGGCAGGCGTCATCCGTGGATATTCGACCCGCATCGACCCGGCCAGGATCGGCTTCGGCATCGAGGCCTTCATCCAGGTGTCGATCGACTTCGAGGTGTCGGACGCCTTCGAGGCGGCGGTGAAGACACACCCGCTGATCCGCCGCTGCTATGCCACCACGGGTGAAGCCGACTATCTCCTGCAGATCGTTACCGTCGACATGATGGCGCTCGACCGCATGCTGCGCGAGGAGCTCAGCCGCCTGCCCGGCGTGCGCCGCACGGTGACCTCGATGGCGATGCGCGAGATCAAGGGCGACATCTCCTTTGCCGAGGCGGCGGCGCGTGCGCTGAGGGGGTAAGGCGAGCACACCGAATGGGTCGCACGCGCCCACCGTGGAGGCGCGCGGAGCCCTGACTTTTTCTGGGATGATCGGGAACGGGCGTCGAACCTGTCTATAGTCGCGACGGGGGTACGGCGGTGGCGGGTTCATCTCAATGACAATCAGGGCGCAGGCTGCCCGGCGATGGCCGGCGCGAGGCTTACGGATTCTCGAATTCACCTCGAAGGCCGACTTCGCGCGCCTTTCCCTTCCGAGAAATATGCTGGCAACGGCGCTTATGGCATCGGCCATGCTGCTGCCGGCGGCCATCTCGAGCCGTGCCGCGTCGGTCCTTCCAGAGCCGCGAGACGAGCTCCACCAGCCGGATGCGAAAGCCATGCTGCAGGACGCCAAGCGCGCGCTTCTGGCGCAAGCGGCAGGCGGCAATGGTGGCAATGGGGGGAATGGGGGGAATGGCGGCAACGGAGGGAATGGCGGAAACGGTGGCAATGGAGGGAATGGCGGTAATGGAGGGAGTGGCGGTGGCAACGGCGGCGGCGGGAACGGCGGCAACGCCGGAAACGGTGGCGCCAATGGGGGTGGCACCGGAAATGGTGGCGGCAATGGCGGCGGCTCCGGAAACGGTGGCGGCAATGGCGGCGGCACCGGAAACGGCAGCGGCAATGGCGGCGGCTCCGGAAACGGTGCCGGCGATGGCGGCAACCCTGGAAACGGCGGCAGTAACGGCGGCGGCACCGGAAACGGCGGCGGCAATGGCGGTGGCGCCGGAAACGGTGGCGGCAATGGCGGCAACCCTGGAAACGGCGGCAGTAACGGCGGCAATGGTGGTAACGCTGGAAACGGCGGCGGCAATGGCGGCCATGGCGGCGGCCATCACGACTCCAATGTCGGCCATTCGGATGGCGGGCCCCGCTCCTGCGGATCATCCCCGCGAGTGTCTTGCTGACGCCGCTTGACCTTGAAGCGCCGCGCGCCGGGGCGGCAGAAAGCAACGTCCTTCCAGTTTCCTTTCCGGCTCGCCGCTCCCGCGGCGCGGTGAACCGCCCTATGGGCCGGTGCGGTAGGCGAAATCGTCGATGGCGGCCTGCCAGTAATGCTGCGTGCGGATCTCGAGCCGCGTGATGCGCCTGTAGTCGGCCGCGAAATAGACCAGACCGTTGGCGGACAGCGTCAGCCGATCCTCATAGGCGGGCTCATCGCCCCGCCAGGCCTTGAGGATGAGCGCCTCGCCCTCAGCGTCGTCCCAGCCGGCGCCGAAATAGGCGCCGGTGAAATCGAACGCTTTGTCGCTGAACACCTGCGCGGGATGGCCTGAGCTGTTGTAGGCGATGAATTCGCCCGACATGGTGGTGTTGGTGTAGCCCGGGCCGTCGGTGAAGCGCTGGTGCATGGCAACGAGGTTGTACCAGTTGAGCCCGCCATAGCCCGACGGGACCTCGAACACGCCGGGCGACGTCATCAGGTCGTCGAAGCCGACGACATGCTCCTGGGGCAGCGGCGCCTCGGCAGGTCCGCCCTTGCCGGAGAACGTCGAGAGCACCACCGGCGCCGCGCCGACCACCACATGCCGCCGCTCGGTCGCCCCGGCGGCCGAAAAATCGACCAGCCATTCGCCGGGCGCCACGGCTGCGCCGAAGCGCCCGTCCGGACCGACCTTGGCGGCGATGCCGGCGCCGTCCGGCCCTGTCAGCGAAACGCGCGCCCCGGCGGCGGCCGCGCCGCTGATCGTCAGATCCGCCGCAAGCCCGACCGGGTGGGTCGTCGTCTTTGCGATCATGTCGCCCGGCGATCCGGGCGCAACGACATAGTCGCTTTCCTGCGAGGCGTTGCCGGTGGTGACCGAATAGGCTGGCGGCGGCACGACGCGGAACGCATAGTGCCCGGGATCGACGACTTCAAAATCGCGGTGCATGGCCGACATGCGGAAGTTGGCGAAGCCGCCGGCATTGGTCAGTCGCATGATGGTGCCGGCGTTCGGCCTGTCGAGCTCGACAGCCACGCGAGACATCGGCCGGTCGCCCAGATCGTAGACGCCGTTCCTGTTGAGGTCGCGGAACACCAGCAACGACGTGTTCATCTGGCCGCCTGCGAAGGAATCCCATGTCCGCCTGGGATAGTAGTCACTCGCATCGCCGGCACGGGCCATGCCGCAGACCATCGGCAGGCCGATGGCCGCCGCGACGACCAGGCAAAACAACGAACCACGCTTCACGAAATTTCCCCTCCGGCGGGCGCCGCCGATCCGATCCCCTGGAGACGCGCGATCACCTTGTCCACGGCATCGGCATCGAAATAAGCGATATAGAGCAACGCCATGGTGGCGCTGAACGTGTAGACCGGCAGCGTCACATAGATGATGGCGTGGAAGGTCAGGCCCGGCAGGACCAGATAGCGCCTCGTCGCGCGAAACGGCAGGCCGAAGGCAAGGCAATATTCGAGCGCGACCACGGCGACGGATACGATGGTAGCAGGCCAGGCAAGGCCGGACGGATAGTCCGAACCGGCGTAAAACCAGAGGAATATCTGCTCGAGCCGCGCGCCGCTCAGAAAAGCGTGGTTCGACTTGTCGAAGGCCGCGAAGAAATAGAGCACCGAGAGCTGCACCACGATCAGCCGCAGCCCCCACAGGTTGCCGCGCTCCGCCGGCGGCGGAACGCCCGCGCGCTCGGCCCGCGTCACCGCCAAATAGCGGTCCAGCGAATAGGAGCGGCCGCAAGGGGTGAGCGCGATCAGGAGCGCCGCCACGGCAAGCAGATAGGTATGATGGTGGGTCCAGGGCTCGCGGCCGAGTTCGAAGCCGAAATAGTAATACATCGCGAGTCCGACCGAGCCGGTCCAGACAGCGGCGAGCCGGCTGTGATAGCCGACGAAGAGCAGCGCCGTGGCGAGGAAGAAGTTGGCGGCGAGAAACAGGCCGGCCGGCGACTGGTCCCTGTAGAGCAGCAGCTCGCCCGCCCAGCGCGACCAGAACAGCATTGCCAGGCCGATGCGGATCAACGCGGACGAACGCGACGAGCCTTCCGTGCCGGCCGCCCAGGCGGCGAGGCGCGCCGCCATGGCCGGCGTCGGACGCCAGTCGGCGATGGCGTCAGCCGGCGCAGGCATTTTCGGCATCGGTATGGATCGCCTGCCAGCCGCCGCGCGTGCCCAGCCGGGCGCGGACGCGGATGTCGGCGCCCTGCCCGGCGACCGTGCAGAGCCGCTTGATGACGGAAGCCAGGTCCTCGCGGTTCTGGATCCACTTCAGCCTGCCATTGCGGGGCGCGCCGAACATCTCGAACCGGTCGAGCGGGACGAGCGCCCCGTCGGGCCCGCGGATTTCGAAGGAAGCGTCGACGACGCCCACCCCGATCGCGCTGAACATGGTCCAGGAACGCAGCCACGGCGATTGCACCCTGAAGACCTGCTCCGCGGCCGGACCGGTGATCATGAAACCCGCGATCGCCATGAAAGCGCAAAGCCGCAGGCGTTCCGCCGAGAGCCGACCGGCGGGCGGCGCACCTATCCTGATTGAGATGATATCCGCCACCCGCGCACCCCCGCCGCGATCATAGACCGGTTCGACGCCCAGTCTTCGATCGTCCCAGAAAAAGTCAGGGCTATGCGTAGGTCAGAAAGGCCAACAAGCAGGCGACATGGACCGCCTTATTGGGTCAGACGACCTTGGCCCGTCGCAGCAGCCTGCGGTCCGCGCAACGGGCCAAGTGGCCTGCCTTTTGCCCGCCAGCTAAAGGCTGGCTCCTCCCATCCTCCGCTTCAGGGAAGCGGAGAGTTCGAACAATGACCGGGCTGTGCGAGGCTTGGCGATAACTTTTGTTAGTCCCAACTAAAATAAGCAGCCCGGCGCCGGCTAGCGACCGACGTGGTGGATCGCTGGCAGCGTCTGCGAGACGCTTAGCGTAGCAGAATAGACAGGCCTGCCGACTTCGTCATGGACGGACACGGTCACCGTTTCATCCAAGTCGCTTGAAGCCATTTCGTCGACGGCGATGTCGTGCAGAGCCTTGAGCGCTTCTCGTCGCATCTCGCTCAAACTGCCGAGATCGACCCAGGCATCACCCAGCCACTGCCCGTTTCGGATGACCTCGAACCTGTAATTCGACATGTGTCATTGTGAGACGAAAGGAAAGCAGCCGCATTAAAATTTGAGAGCCGGCTTGCTGACAAGGTTCGGCGATCGTCGAAGGGGACCGATAACCCTTCACTGAAGACCGCCGGCCGATCTGGCCAGCAGCCCGGAGCGTCATTTATAAAAGATGCAGCAATGCTAAAATTAGCCTGTGCACTGTCAGAATTTGAGGTCGCCGAACCCGCCCAGACAGCTCACTTTGAAGGTGCGGCGAACTTCGATTCGCCGGGCCGGCGCCGGGAAATCCACCCCAGCAGGCAACGGGCGCCGGTCACTTGCATTGGCGACGGGCTGCCATAGCGCCCCGCTGGCGAGCGAAGGCTCAAAGCGGGCCACCCGCGCCGCCTCTTCCTTCTCGGCGTCGGCCTTGCGCTTCGGGCATTCCTCGAAGTCATGGTCGCGGCCGCCGCAATAGGAGCAGCATTTGGCGGGGGTGTCGGGGTGGAGCATCGAGACCATTCCCAAGAATGCACGAAAAGGTTTCCGGTTGCAGCAATTGCGTGAAGCCGCCGCAACAGCCGCCTTACCCCATGCCCGAGAAGATCAAAATTCGAGACGCTCGCCGCTCGCGCATCCGCGTGAGGATGACCAAAGTTCCAGATGGCACAGGCAGACGCCATAATCTTCAGCACGCCGAAGACGACATGCGCGGCCATGACCTGCGTGCGGCCCGCGCAGACCGATCTCATTCGCCAGACGGCAGGGTTCATATTACGCTGGCGCCGGCCACCGCGATCCGACGCTCAAACGGCGATGTCGCTGTCGGTCTCGGCGCCGAGCTGCGGAACGATGATTGCCTCGAGCGGCGCGTCGAGCGCCCATTTCAAACTGCCGTCCGAGCGTTCGAGGCTGGAAGAACCGCTCAGCGACTGCGGAGCCACCCGCTGCAGCACCACGGTGCCGAACCCTTTTCGTTCGGCGCTCCCCTTCTCCTTGCCAATCCTCTCAGCGATCCCGTTTCCTGCCGCGCCGGACGTCTCCTGCCAAAGAAGATGAAACCGCCGCCGCGCATCCGGCCCCATTTCGACCTTCCAGGTGATTTCCACATGGCCACCATCGACGGCAAGAGCGCCATATTTGGAGGAGTTGGTGCCGAGCTCATGGAAGGCCATGCCGAGATTCTGCACCGCATTCGACTGCAGCGTCAGCAGCGGCCCGGACAGCGAGATGCGTTCCTCATGGCCGAAGGGCTTCAAATGCTCCTGGACCAGGTCGAACAGGCTGGCGCCGGCCCATTCCGAGGTAACCAGAAGGTCGTGCGAGCGCGACAGCGCCATGATGCGCGCGCGGATCATCTGCTCGAACTCAGCGGGATCGGTCGAGCGCTTGCTGGTCTCCCTGACCATCGACAGGATCACCGCGAACTGGTTCTTCACGCGGTGATTGACCTCGCGCATCAGCAGCCGGATGCGGCGCTCGCTTTCCTTGGCGGAGGTGATGTCGCGGGCAATCTGCGAGGCGCCGACAATCTCGCCCGCGCTGTTCTTGATGGGAGAGACGGTGATCGACACGGCGATCAACGAGCCGTCCTTGCGCTTGCGCATCGTCTCAAGGCTGCCCACGCCTTCGCCCCGGCGGATACGGCCGATGATCTCGGTTTCCTCGTTGTGCATGTGCTCGGGGATGAGGATCAGAATCGACTGGCCGATCACCTCCTCGGCGCTGTAGCCGAACATGCGCTCGGCCGCGTGGTTCCAATCGGTGATGACGCTGTTGAGGTCCTTGCCGATAATGGCGTCGTAGGAAGAGTCGACGATCGCCGCGAGGCGCGCGTCGGCATTGGCGTTCGGACGAAAAATCCCCCCTGGATTGGTCATGCGCATCAAATAGGGCCGTCCAAGATCAAGGCAACGTGTCCGCTGGATCGCATCTGCTTACAGCTCGGAATCGCCGGACCCGTCGCCGGCTGTTCTGTCAGAGGATATCACGCCAAAATCCTGCGACTTCGCGCCCGCACTCGCCGTGAGGAACCCATCCGACGACAGCCCTCGACGCAAAAGTTCGCGGACCGCGGCCGAACGGCTCGGCATGCGCTTTTCGAAACGCCAGTTCTCCAGCGCCGCCAGCTCCTCTTCGGTCAGCATGATCTGCAATCTTTGCGGCCGTTCCAGCTCAGCCATCCCTGCCTCCCTCACAGACAAAAACGCTGCGAATGAGTAAATGTCTCATTGTGAGTAAAAGTAGGATTCGCCGCATAGGACGTCAAGAATGACCAAGCTGTGAAAGACGACACAGGCTAACGATACCAACGATGCGCCGAAACCACATTTGTTGTTCTATGCTAACTCGTTGAATTTCTTGATGCTTTTTGGATTTTTTGCTTGCAATCCGTGACCGTCGGGCGCATGGTGAAAATCGAGGGATAACCTCCAGGGAAGGAGGCAGTCCATGTTCCAACGATTTTCCATTCGGTTGCGCGACGACGTCCACCACAAGGTCCAGCGGGCCCTGCGGACCAAGGGAATCGTCAACATCATCCGGCTTTCCGAAGAGATCAGGGTGGATCATCTGGCCGAGAACATCGCTCGCGAAGACATCGAAAGCCTGGTGATGGACGTATCACAGCTCTATGGGGCGCCGATCGAGTTCGACGACGAGGCCCTGACGGCACTCGACCTGCCGGAGGTGCTTAAGCCCGACAATCGCAACGCCCTTGAAAACGTGTTGGATGGGCGCATGTCCGGCGATGAGATCACCATCAACGTGCTGCATATGAAACGGTGCTAGGCGCGTCGCGTCCGACCAACCTCATCACAAGCGGTTTAGGTCGCAGTTCCGCGCCCCGTCGGAGCCGATGGTCCCTAGGCCTTCTTCGCGCGCTTCGGAGCGGTTTTCCTTGGCAGCACCACTGGCGCTTCGGCTTCCTGCGCCAGCCGCGCGGCGCGCAGGCGCTCGGTCTTCGCCGACCTCTCCTTTGCTTCCAGGTCCTGAATTTGCCGGGCGACCCGAGAGGTCGTGTCGGTCTTGGCTTCCGTGCGGGATGGGGCCGGCTTGAACAGGCCGGTATCCGGTAGCGATTTCATTGTCATCTCCTTAATCAAAAAAGGCCGGGCAAAGCCCGACCTTCTCCAACGCGCCTCTGCGGCCAATGCCAGTACATCCGTGGTCAAGGACCCCGAGGCGCCGTGATCAGGCGGCTTGCAGATTCTCGGCCGCGCTTTTGCCGCTGCGGGCATCCTTCACGACGTCGAAGCTGACCTTCTGGCCTTCAACGAGGGAGCGCAGTCCTGCGCGCTCGACGGCCGAGATGTGAACGAACACATCCGGCTGGCCGCCGCCCTGTTCGATAAAGCCAAAACCCTTGGTGGAATTGAAAAACTTCACCGTCCCAGTAGTCATTGCGATCTCCTTACAAATCGACACAAAATTATACGTGCCCAGCAACAGCCAAGCGACGAATTCTTCGAAATTGAGAGGGAAGATCGCAGGGGCGCTATTTTGCGCAAAAACAACATTCTTTCAGCAAGATCGATTTGCTACATATAGCTCTTAATTTCCTCATCGACAAGGGCTTCCGGCATAATACTTCCAAAGCGCGGCCTGTCCAAACGAAAGCAGGTCCTGCTGGAACGGCCCACCCGACAGAGCGTTGGTTTCTGAATTCGACGAGCGGCTTTCCTGAATGGGGCAGCAATGGCCAAAAGGGACAACAATCCACCCTCTCACGACGTGGTGAAGCGACTGATGCAGGAGACGGGCATCAGCGAGGCACAGGCACGCGATCTCGTCCGCCTTATCGGCCTGGACTGGAGTTCTCTTGTCCGGGAGGCCAAGTTGATCGCTTCCCCGCCCGGGGATTAAGTCCGGATTCAGTTCCTGGATTCCAGGTGGCCGAGGATGGCGAGGCCGGTTTCGTATTTCTCGGGCGCCGCGCCCGCCTGGTGCGCCTGCCAGAGATTGTCGCGCAGATCGGCAATCTTCACCGGCAATGCCAGCTCGTTCGAGGCAGCGCGGCAGAGGAAGCCTTCCTCGCTCTCGTCCATGCGCCGCGTCAGCGCATCGACCGCGGCCACCACCGGCTGGCCGAACCCGGCGCCCTGCAGCCTCTCCAAGGTCCAGCCGTCGCCTTTCTCGACAACGTCGTGCAGGTAGGCGACGGTCTTTTCGTCCAGCGTCTCGACGGCATCGGCAACGCGCCTCAGATGTTCGATATAGGGCCGGCCGGTCTTGTCCTTCTGGCCGCGATGAGCCTGCTCGGCAATGTTTGCTGCCTCGTGAAGCATGATCCTTCCAATCTCGTCACAGTAGAGCCCGCCCCGGCGAGGGACGGCCGAGGCGGGCTTGCTCGGGTGTGGACCCGGTCGGTGGCGCACCTTTCGCGGGGGGAGCGGGGCTGCGCGCCATCGTGCCCTCCAGAACAGCGGCGCCGGGCGAATGTTCCCGCCTGGAGAAAAAGACTTGTCCGCAGGAACCTCGCGACCGCGCTGCCGTTAGCCATGCGTGTCCAACAGGAGGTCCGGCAAATGGATTGGAACCGCGTCGAAGGCAATTGGAAGCAGGTGAAGGGCAAGGTCAAGGAACAGTGGGGCAAGCTCACCGACGACGACCTCGACCGCATCGCGGGAAAGCGCGACCAGCTCGAAGGCAAGATCCAGGAACGCTACGGCATCGAGAAGGATCGCGTGCGGCGCGACATCGATGACTGGTACGGTCGCCAAGGCTGGTGACAGCCGACTGCCCGAAGCAAAGGGCGCTGCCGCGCGGCAGCGCCCTTTTTGGTGAGCGGTGCGTGAGGCCGCGGATCTCCATCTCGCCGGCGCCCCCTTCGGCGCCCGATTGCGCGTCGTCCACCCTGGCCGAGGCGCCAGGCGCCATCCCGCAATGCGGCGGCCGGGGCTGAAATTCAACTTGGCCCTGGTCCGGGCTGGGAACCTTCGTTCACGGTCCGCATTTGTTGTGGCCATGGATGTTTTCGACGCAAATTCTCTGGTCATCGAACGGGCAAAGGCCCTGCGCGCCGAAAACAGCCGGATGCGGGAACTGGCTTGGGCGTATGTGGAGCAATCCAGGGCCCTCGCCCGGCAGCTGGCGGCGGTTCGGAACCAACCAAGCCGGCCTTTGCGGATGATGGGCGACTTGACTGAGATCGAATGAGCCCTAGATTGCGCAGATCGCTGGTAACTCCACTGGACACCATTAGCGGCTGAGAGACGACAAGCGCGCTCCCGTCTGAAAACGGGAGAGCGCTATGCGCCAAACCAGAACTGCGTTGCCCCGTGCACGCGAGCCCTTCCAGGATCAACTCATCCAAGGCAGCAGAGACGCGATCAATCGCTCCCGGGAATTGCTGCGCCGCACCGAGCCTCTGGTGCGGCCGGGGCTGCCGATTGTCTCGGCACAGCCTTCCGACGAACTCCCTAGTCCCTAGAGCATTTCCAGGAAGATGTGACGGGCTTTCGGTCCGGAATTGCGTAACAACAAGGAGATGGAACATTTCGCCATTTCCGTGAAACGGTGAAATGTTCCGGTCGCACGGCTGCTTCGAGCGCAGCGTAACCATGTCGCTGTTCCCCGTCGGCCCGAACAGCGAATCTGACGCGATCGGCATCAGGTCATCGACCGGTGATGCCTTCCCGCATTTCGCGGGAGAAAAAGCGCGCAGATATCAAATGTTAGCGCACTCTGTTCAACAACCCCATACCTCGTCAAACGCGCCTGCTTTTGAATCACTTGTGACATCCCCTGTGACCGGGCCGCTCGGCCTGCTCATGGAAGACCTGAATGCTCGAATCGCTTTTCCTGAACCTTGGCCAGCACGACAGCCTCTCGGACGAGGAACAATTCCTGCTCAGCGATTTGATGGCCGGCGAGCGCAGCTTCGCCGCAGGGCAGGACATCGTCGCTTCAGGATCGCGACCGGTCTACAGCACGCTTCTCCTGGACGGCCTCGCGGCCCGCTACAAGGTGCTTGCCGATGGCGGCCGGCAGTTCACCTCGCTCCAGGTTCCAGGCGATTTCGTCGACCTCTACGCCTTCCTGCTGAAGACCATGGACCACGGCGTCATCGCGCTGTCGCCCTGCCGCGTCATCCTGGCCGACCATTCGAAGCTGCGCAGCATCACCGAGCGGGCGCCGCACCTGACGCGGCTCTTGTGGCTGGACACGCTGATCGACGGCGCCATCCATCGCGAGTGGATCGTCGCCATGGGACGGCGCTCGAAGGTATCGCATCTGGCGCATCTGTTCTGTGAGCTGTTCGTCAGGCTTGAGGTGGTGAAGCGGACCAACGGCATGAGCTTCCATCTGCCCGTTTCGCAAGCCGAGCTCGCCGATGTGCTCGGCCTGTCGGTGGTGCATATGAACCGCGTCATCAGCGCATTGCGCAACAGCGGCGTCATCGCCTGGGCGAACCATACGGTGACAATCCTCGACTGGCGGAAGCTGCAGCAGATCGCGGAGTTCGACCCGACTTACCTCTCGATGACCCGCGAGCCGCGTTAACGCGCCCTTCCCCAACCCGCTGCGCTTTTCCGGCCGACGCCCATCAGTCGCCGCGTCGTTTCCGGTGCGGAGACTCCTGATTCTCGCCGCGCAGCATCTGCCTGTCGTCGGGATCGATCAGATCGCGCTCGCCGGGCTTCAACGCGCTGCCTTTCGCGCGGGCGGCCCGCTCCTGGCTAGGCCGCTTCAGCTCTTCCTTGGCGTTGAAATCCTTGCCGGCGTTCTTGGTGTTGACGCGCTCCTCGATGATGCGTTGCTGCTGGTCGTGCGTTGTCTTGCCTGCCATGACGGTCTCTCCTGTGCTGAACCAATCTCTCAAATGGAGAAGCCCGCCCGGAGGATGAGCGGGCGGGCTTCGATCGGGAGGATTGGAACCCGATGGCGGCGGGCTTCGGGGATGCCGCCGCGGACCAAACCGGCGAGCGGCGCTTATGTTCCGGCCTGCCTGAGCTCAACTGAGCCTGGCGCGCTACAACCCGCTCACGCGCTACCGCCAACGGCGATGACAAATCACGATTGCGCAGCGGAACAAGTCCAGTCGCTTCCGGTTTCGCAGTGATCAGGACTGCGTGAAAATGGCCCAGGATCGACGTCACAACGAAGCGCTCGCCAAGTTGCTGAGACAGCAGTTTTCCAGCGAGGTTTTGCGACGGCACCTGCGCGCGTGGCCCCTTTTTCGAGTTGACCGCCAGCTTCCCGAGCGCCTTCGAGCCCTGCTTGAAAGGATGGGGCGGAGAAAGGGTCGAAATCACAAAGGAGATGACAACCGCTGAGAGGCCAAGTTCGGGCAAGCAGCAGAGGCGCGGTTAAGACTTCGGTCCGGACCGCGCGGGACCGTGGGCCCACGCCGGGAACGGAAGCCACTTGCTCCCGTTGGTCGAAGGCGAAAGCTGCACAGGCAGCGCTTCATCAAGAATTGAGATAGAAGAAGAGAAGACATGAACAACATTATCTGGCTCGTAGGAGCAATCGTCATCGTCCTTGCCATCCTCGGATTCCTCGGCATCCGGTGACGCTCGCGGGCGGCACTTAATTGAGAAGCCGCTCCCGGTGGGCAATGTGCAGCGCCTGCGTGACTTGGAATAGATCAAGCAATTCTATTGCCTGCTCGGCTGGCGCGCCCAGCTCGATGAGGCGATCGATGATCTCTCGCTGGCGAGAGATATGACGCGCTCCCGTGCGGATATGACGATTGAGCATCTGAAGCTCGGTTTCGGGGCTAACCATCTGGTTCAAGCGCGAGGGTGAGTATCATATCGCCGTATCGTACTGTGCGCCCGCGATCGTGCGCCGGCTTTGATCTTCATCAATTTCCCGAGGGGCCTGGTCGTCATGGCGTGCCTCGACTCCTCTCTGCCATGGGGATATGATCTCAACGCTCGGAGAGTGAGGGCGAGCCTGATGGATCGCTTTATCGCGAGGGAGAACATCAAGCACTTCGTGGACCGCCTTCAAACGGAGACGGACGACGGCATCAGAGCGACGGTCCAAGGCTTGCTGATTGCTGAAGAGGACAAATTCGCGAAATTGTCCGAACGGCTGGATATGGTGGACCAGAACATCCTCAGGATCGCCGATCTTGCAACGCTGCAGCGCGCAAGGGTCAACGACATGCACCCTGATGGCGACGGAGCGGCATTGGCCCACCGTCACCTCGAAAACCTCGAGCAGTTACACGAACTCTTCGTCGAGAGCCGGCAGCTCGTGGTCGCCGCGATGGAAAGGTCCAGCCTGTAGTCGGCAGCCGGTGAGCCGTGTTGGGCCGGTGCCATGAACAACAAAAACGGCGGCCGAAAGAGCCGCCGTTCCGTGTCTGTCGACCGGTCTCAGTTTGCGCCGCCGAGTTCCTTGGTCATCTTGCAGAAATTGTCATGCTGCTTGGCGATGGTCTCGTCGCCGCAATCCTTCTTGATCGAGGTGCGGTCTTCCTCGCTCATGGCCAGCCATGCCTTCTTGAACTCATCGCCGGATCTCATCGTCTTCATCCCCGCATCGGTGAAGAAAGGCGACATCTTCTGCGGGTCGTCCAAGGCCGATGTTCCTTTGGCGCTGCTGGCCATCGCCGCGCTGGTCGCGAGCGAAAGCGCGAGTGCGCTCATGCAAAGAATCTTGGTATTCATTTTCCTACTCCCTGCCTTCATTGGAAATTACTGCTTTTCAACAGCGCGTTTCCGGGCAGAAAGTTCCGCACGAAATCAAAGAAATGCTCGCCGCGTTTGCCGCCTTACCTCCCGTCTAGAAGGGGATTCTCGCCAGGCTTCCGAACTGCGGCGCCACGGTCAATAACAATTGAGATTTTTCGGCCGCCCTGCGGGACAAAATCTTTGCGGAACAACTTCGCAGAACCGGGGTTGGTGTTGACCCAACCCACCCAGGAGATGCGAATATGCCGACAACGAAAGCGGCCTCGAACAAGGGCCTCAACGAACTTTTCCACGATACGCTGAAGGACATCTACTTCGCCGAGAAGAAGATCCTGGCAACGCTGCCCAAGATGGCCAAGGCAGCGCAGGACGATGCTCTGAAGGCCGCCTTCGAAAAGCACCGCGACCAGACCCAAGAACATGTCGCGCGTCTCGAGGAGGTGTTCGAGGTGATCGACAAGAAGCCGGTCGGCAAGACCTGCCAGGCGATCATGGGCATCACCGGGGAAGGCGCCGAAATCATGGAAGAGTACAAAGGCTCGCCCTCGCTCGACGCAGGCCTGCTGGCCGCGGCCCAGGCCGTCGAGCACTATGAGATCTCGCGCTACGGCACGCTCAGGACCTGGGCGCAGGAACTCGGCCTGACCGAGGCGGTCACTCTGCTCGACAAGACGCTGAACGAAGAGAAGGAAACGGACGTCGCGCTCACCAAGCTCGCCGAGTCCGCGGTCAACGTCGCGGCAGAGGCAGCCTGAGTTTAGAGCAAGCTGCGCCGCATACAGGAAAGGCAAGCCGGCGGGGGTCTGCCTTCCCGAACCCCCGCCATTGACCATGGAACTTCAGCGCCGGCCGGGAGTTGCCATAGGGCGGAAACTCTGGCGATGACAAAAGCGTCGCTCCACCTGCTGAAGGGCACAGGTTATCTGATCTCGACGGTCAGCGTGATATTGCTAGCCATCGTAAGCTGGTCGAGCGCATCGCAAAGTCCGCTGCTGGTTGCCTGCCTGCTCGGCGGCGCCGCGACATCGATCGCCGGCATGCTTTGCCGCTGGCTATCCTACCAGATCGAGAAGCGCTTGAACGACCGGTAAGGGATACGCCTTCTGGGCGGCGACCTCGTGGCCAAGCACGGGAGTTTTATCGTGGGCGGTTCGGCCTGTCGGCTCCGGTTTGCGACGTCAGCGCGGTGATCACACAGGCGATGACAATCCAGACGGCGACTTCGATGCCGGAGGCGCCGCGCACCGGCGGCGGGGCAGTAGCGGCTGGCGGCGGATCGGCGGCCACCACGGGCGCGAGGTCCGGCCGGCTGCCCCGTCGCACCGAATAGGCGCGCGTGATTTCGGCGCCGAAGAGGAAGATCTGCGCCGAATAGTAAACCCAGACCAGCACCACCATCAGGGCTCCGGCCGCGCCATAGGAGGTGGCGATGGCGCTGGTGCCGATATACCAGCCGATGAGCGACTTGCCGACGGTGAAGAGCAGCGCGGTGACCAGCGCGCCGACGCCGACGTCGCGCCAGGTGAGCTCCCGGTCGGGCAGGACCTTGTAGATCGCGGCGAAGAGGAGCGCGATCAGCACGAAGGAAACGATCGTGTTGATGGCGCTGACGATCAGTTCTCCGAAAGGCAGGCTCCGGTTGATGATCTCGCCCAGCGCCGCGATCGCCGTGCTGGCCGCGAGCGAGACCAGGAGCAGGAAGCCGAGCGCGGCCACGAGGCCGAGGCTCGCCGCCCTCGCCCTTACAAGGCGCGACAGCGACGCCCCGTTGGGCTTCACCTTCCAGATTTCGTTGAGCGACTGCTGCATCTCGCCGAAGACGCCCGACGCCGTGACCAAAAGCGTCACCAGTCCGATCAGCGTGGCAAGCGCGCTCGACCAGCCATGCGAAGCGGTCTCCAGCGTGGCCTTCAGCAGGTCGGCGCTCTGTGGACCCATCACGCCCGATATCTCGGCCGACAGCGCCAGCTGGGCGGCGTCGTTGCCGATGACGAAACCGGCGATCGCGACGACGATCAACAGGATGGGCGCCAGCGACGTGGTGGCGTAGAAGGCCATCGCCGCGCCATGGCTCAGCGCATTGTCATCGATGTAGCCGCTGACGCTTTCCTTCAGTATGACCCAGCCTTCGTCGACCCAGCGCGGCATCGCCCCCTCACCCGTTTCGGACACGGATCGAGCCCGGTTCGGTGCCGGCATTGTCGGGTTGCATGTTTCCTGCCATTGCTGCCAAGCCCTTTGTTGAGCGGGCCGGGTGGGACAAGAGCTCGACTGCCGTTTCGTTGGCCAGGGCGAGAAGCCGGAGAAACCAGCCCTGTTCTCTTTGCCACCAGGTCCGGCTGACGCGGCCCGCCAAACACAACCCGGCGCCGGCGTGATGGTTCCGGGAACACCTGAGGGGCGGAGCTCGAGCAATGCGGCGCCCAGCGCCAATGCCATAGACCGCTTCGCGCGATCTTCGCTTTGGAGAAGCGCGGTTGTATGATCGGCGGCAAGCTTATAGCCTGTCGGGCTAACGGGTATTTCGGCAATGGATTTGGAAGACCTCTACCGGATTCTGCGGACAGGTCACGTGCAGGCCCAAGGCATTGTCGACACTGTTCCCGATCCCATGCTGGTGCTGGATTCAGCCCTGACAGTCCAGAGCGCCAACCGCGCCTTCTTCAGAACATTCGCGGTGGGGCGTTATGACACGATCGGACAGCACCTGTACGAGCTGGGCAACGGTCAATGGAATATTCCGGAGTTGCGGCATCTCCTGGGAGAAGTGATCCCGAAAAGCTCGGCAGTGATCGATTACAAAGTGGAGCATAAGTTCCCGGAGATCGGGAAGAGAGTCATGCTTCTCACAGCGCGCACCGTGTTCAATGCAGACAATGTCAGCCACCTCATGTTGCTGTCGATCGTGGACATCACGGAGAGAAGCCGGAAGGAAGCGGAATTCGAAGCGGTCTTTGGCGAACTCCGGCACCGGCTCAAGAACGTGCTCGGGCTGGTGCGGGCGCTGGCGAACCAGACGAAGGCGGAAGGCATTTCGGGAGAGGAGTATCGCAAGGCGTTCCTCGGCCGGCTGCAGGCTGTTGTGGATGCAAATGACCTGGCATTCAGCGACCATGGTGAAGATGGTCTCGAAGCCCTGGTGGCGCGCGCGACGAAACCCTTCCAAACCGCTCCGGAGACGATCATCATCGAGCCCGGCCCGCCCCTGACGTTGGCTTCGAAGGAGATAATGTCGCTAAGCCTTCTGCTGCACGAACTGGCAACCAACGCCCTCAAGTATGGCGCTTTGTCAGCTCCGGCCGGGACGGTTCGAGTTCGATGGGACGTCGAGCAGGACGATCATCCATTGCTGCGCCTGTCCTGGCGCGAGAGCGGCGGCCCGCCTGTACGCAAGCCCACCTCGACAGGATACGGAACCCAGCTCATTCAATTCGCCATCGCCTACAATCTCGGTGGCAAGGTGGAACAGAATTATCGAACCGAAGGTTTCGAAGCCGAGATTGTCGTCCCACTCGAAAGGGCCGCTCGCCCAGATTGATGGCCGGTGCAAAAGACCATCCTGATCGTCGAAGATGAATTCATCATCGCGATGGATCTTAAAGTGATGCTCGAGCGCCTGGGATGGCGGGTCCTGGGACCGGTCGCCAGAGTCGCACACGCGCTCCGCCTGCTGGAAGACGAACTGCCGACAGTGGCCTTGCTCGACGTGAACTTAGGCGACCATCCCGTCACGCCCGTAGCCGAGGCCTTGCGCAGCCGCGGTGTGCCGTTCGCGGTGGCGAGCGCCTATGACAAGCCGGAACTCTTCGGCGGGGCCGTCCTTGAGGGGATAGCCAATGTCGGGAAACCGACATCGGAGTGGAGCCTCCTGGAGGTTCTGGCGAAGCTCTCGCCGCCCTGAGCTTGCGGCCCTCCGCTTCTCGCGTCGAAGCCTAGGCAAAGCAACGGCGTTCGACTAGCCTCGAAGCGGGATCAGAGCCGCGTGGGGGCATGCGATGAAGGTCAATGTCGTCTACGCGCATCCGGCGCAGGACAGCTACCTGGCCTCGCTTCACAGGCGAGTCTTGGGGGCTCTCAAGGCCAGGGGCGACGAAGTCGTCGACTTCGATCTCTACGCCATGAAATTCGATCCCGTCATGCAGGTCGAGGAATTGAAGGGGCACGCCGGTCCATCGCCGGCGCCGGCGGAGCTGCGGGTCTATATCGAGGCGTTGCAATGGGCCGAGGCGTGCGTGTTCTGCTTCCCGACCTGGTGGTCGGGCATGCCTGCTGTGCTCAAGGGATATTTCGACCGCGTGTGGCGGCCGGGCGTCGCCTTCGACCTGCCGACGGATGGCGGCACGATCAAGCCGGCGCTTTTGAACATCCGCCGGATGGGCGCCGTCACCACCTTCGGCTCGCCATGGTGGTACACCAGGCTCTACATGCAGGACCCGGGCAGGAAGGTGCTTTTGCGCGGCTTGAAATCCATGTGCGGACGCACGGAGAAGCACCTCTATCTGGCGAAATACTCGGTGGAAAGCATCTCCAACGAGGAACGGGAAAAGTTCGCCCGCAAGGTGGAGCAGCGGTTCGAGCGTTTTTGAACGGCCCCGCAGACTTGCCGGCAGGTTCGTGGGCGCAACCTGGCCATCGTCTGACACCTCGTGGGCCGAATTTTGTAATGACGGATAATCAGTTTATATTTAGCTGACTAAGTGATTCATGGCACGGTGAACCGATGGCCAAGAAGAAAAACAGACCGACCTCGTCAGGGGTGGCGGAGGCCTCGCGCGCCGAGATCCACGAAGCCACCTATTTTGCCCGCAAATGCGGCCTCACCCGCGACGAGGCCCTGCAGATGATCCGAGAGGCGCACGCCTCGCCGGTCCTCAAGCCGGCCGAGAGCGAGAAGCGCAAGCACTGAGCCTTATCGTTCACGGTGCGGGCTTCATTGCCCCGTCTGCGGCGGTACCTCGCCCGGTTTGATCACCGGCATTTCGCTGCCGGTCGGCGGCGGGGTCGTCGCGTTCTTGTCGCCGGTCGGCGGCGGCTTCAGCACGCCGCCGCAATTGCCGAGCTGTTTCGACAGCTCATCCGTATCGGCCTCTTGCTTCTGTTTCTGCTGCTGGTCGTTGGCGTCCGGCTTGGCCTGGCAGTTCTGCGTCTGCTGATCCGGCTTTGCCGTCTGGGCCGCCGCCGGCAGCGCCGGGATCAGCGCGAAGGCCGCAATGAGAAGCGCTTTCTTCATGGGATCCTCCTGATGGTCAGTAGCCCCCGATGATCGGCAGGATCTCGCCGGTGATGTAGCTGGAGCATTGCGGCGAGGCCAGGAACACATAGGCCGGCGCGATCTCCTCCGGCTGGGCGGGCCGCTTCATCGGCGTCTTGGCGCCGAACTGCGAAACATCCTCCGTCTGCTTTTCCGACGGGTTGAGCGGCGTCCAGACCGGACCGGGCGCCACCGCGTTGACGCGGATGCCCTTGGCGATGAGGTTGCCGGAGAGCGCTCGCGTGAAGGCGTGGATGCCGCCCTTGGTCATCGAGTAGTCGACCAGTTCCTTCGAGCCTTCGATGCCGGTGACGGAACCGGTGTTGATGATCGCCGAGCCCGGCTTCATGTGAGGCACCGCCTCCTGCGCCATATGGAAATAGCCGTAGAGATTGGTCTTCAGCGTGGTGTCGAAATGCTTTTCAGTGAGATCGGCGAAATCGGCCGAGTGAACCTGGAAGGCTGCGTTGTTGACCAGCACGTCGAGCCTGCCGAAAGCCTTGACCGTCTCGGCCACCGCCTTGCGGCAGAAGGCGCGTTTGGCGACGTCGCCGCGCAGGGTGATGCAACGCCTGCCCTCGGCCTCGACCGCCTGCTTCGTCGCCTTGGCGTCGCGGTCCTCGCTGAGATAGACGATGGCGACATCGGCGCCTTCGCGCGCGAACAGCACGGCCACCGCGCGGCCGATGCCGGAGTCGCCGCCGGTGATGAGCGCGACCTTGTCCTTGAGCTTGCCGGATCCTTGCCAGAACGGCGCGTCATAGAGCGGCGCCGGCTCGATCGCCCATTCCTCGCCGGGCTTGGGATGATGCTGCTTCGGGAAAGGCGGCACGGGGTAGCGGCGCGCGCCGGCCTGCATCGCGCCCGAGGCTTTCGGCTTCGGCTTGCTGCGATCGGTGGCATCGACCTGGCGCTGGATGCTGCGCTGCCTGCGCGCGGCCTTGGCGGTGTCTGGTTTCTCCCCGGTGACTGATTTCTCCCTGGCGACTGATTTCTCCCTGGCACCTGATCTCTGGGCTGCGTCTGCTTTCGTTCGGCTGCTGGTTGGCATGATGGTCTCCTTTCGGGAGACAACGCATGTCGGCGCAAAAGGTTGGCCCGGTTCGTCGCCCCGTCGAGAAGCCCGCGGATACATCAAAGTTAAATGCGGCTGACCGATCCAGGGTGCTAACCCTCGGTCATTGGGGGGACTCTCGAGGAGGAGTCCCATGGAATTTCGAACTTTCATCGGCAGCCTGTCGGCCGCTTTGCGGCGCCGGCGCGCAGCCACGCCGCCAACGCCCGCGAGGGTGGTCCGCGCTTCGCTCGCCGACGCGCCGCTGAGG
>CCNC01000062.1 GCA_000824845.1 Mesorhizobium sp. ORS 3359
TGCAAAGCCCTCACAGGGGGAGAAGGAGGAGCCGCGCTCTACTTCCCCGCCGTGCTCACCGTTTCCAGGGTCTTCGGCGTTGCCAGCCGGCCATGGCCCGAGACGGCACTGCCGGCCTCCGGTGCAAGTCGCATGAAGGTGATCGATGCCGCGGCGGACACTGCCGCCACGATGAAGAAGGCGATGTGGAAGTCGCTCAAGGTCAGCGGCCCGCCATGGATCGAGGTCGACACTTCGAGGATGCCGCCGGCCAGCGCCACGCCGAGCGCGATCGACAATTGCTGGAAGACCGCCGTGATCGGCGTCGCCTTGCTGGTGTCGGCGGGCGTGATCTCGGCATAGGAAAGCGCATTGACGCCGGTGAAGAACATCGAGCGGATGAAGCCGCCGACCAGAAGGATCGCCAGCATCAGCGCGTAGGGCGTGTCGGGCGTGAACAGACCGTAGATGGCGATCGAGGCGGCGGCGACCAGCGAGCCCCAGATCAGCACGCGCCGGAAACCGGCGAGCCGGAAGAGCAGCGCGGTCACGAACTTCATGCCGATGGCGCCGATCGCCGAAACGAAGGTGATCATGCCCGATTGGAAAGGTGTCAGGCCGAAACCGATCTGGAACATCAGCGGCAGAAGGAACGGCACCGCGCCGATGCCGATGCGAAACAGCGAGCCGCCGAGCACGGAGGATCGGAAGACCTGGTTGCGGAACAGCTCCAGCGCCAGCAGCGGGTTCTTCGCGCGGCGGGCGTGGATGAGATAGAGCACGCCTGAGATCACTCCGACCGCCACCGTGATAAAGCCGGCCATCGGCGGCAGCGCCGGCAGGCTGACGACGGAAAGGCCAAAGACGACGCCGGACGCTGCGAGACCGCTGAGCACAAATCCCGGGAAATCAAGCGGCGGCGTCTCGGCCGGCGCGGTTTCCGGCAGATAGCGCGTGGCGAGCCAGATGCCCAGCAGCCCGATCGGCACGTTGATCAGAAAGATCCAGTGCCAGGTCAGGTAGGTGGTGATGAAGCCGCCGATCGGCGGGCCGACCAGGGGGCCGACCAGCGCCGGCACGGTCAGCCAGGACATTGCCGCGACCAGCTCGCTCTTCGGCGTGGCGCGCACGAGCACGAGGCGGCCGACCGGCGTCATCATCGCGCCGCCTATGCCTTGCAGGAAGCGCGACACCACGAAAGCCGGCAGCGAATTGGAAAACGCGCAGGCGACGGAGCCGGCGATGAAGACGCCGATCGCGGCGCGGAACACGGTCTTGGCACCGAACCGGTCCGCCATCCAGCCGCTGATCGGAATGAAGATCGCCAGCGACACCAGATAGGCCGTCAAAGCCAGCTTCAGCGCGATCGGGCTGGTATGGATATCGACGGCGATCGCCGGCAGCGACGTCGCGATCACGGTCGAATCCATGTTCTCCATGAAAAGAGCGACCGCCAGGATGAGCGGGATGATGCGGTTCAAGGGGAAACGCCCTGATTTGTCTTCGCGATTCTAGGCCCGGCTTGGGGGCGAACCGGCTACGACGGGCGGGTATCACGGCTTCGCCCGGATGTCGCATTAAATTGCTGTCACTTTTGCGCGAACGCACGGGCTGGTGGCGCAAGTCACTGCCAATATGCTTGATGGATAGGGCGACTTCGCTATTGTAGTGAAAATAACTACAAATAGGTGCAATCGTGGATGAAGCCGTGTCGGCTGCCGAGGCCAACCGCAGATTTTCTCATATCCTTCGCGAGGTACGGGAGGGTCAGAGCTACGTCGTGACCAGCCACGGACGTCCAGTGGCTCGGATCGTGCCTGCCGATAAGCACGAAGGCGTGCCTGCGCGCGCACGGGGGGCATTGTTGTCACGACTTGAACGGCAGCCGGTCGCGCAAGGGGGACCTTGGACTCGTGACGAGCTTTATGAGAACGACCAGTGAAGGTCGCACTCGACACCAACATCCTTGCCTATGCGGAAGGGATCAACAACGTTGAAAAACGCGATACCGTTCTTGAACTGTTGCGCAACGTTCCACAAGAGACTGCCATCGTTCCCGTCCAGGTGCTGGGTGAACTGTACAATCTGCTTGTCCGCAAGGCCGGGCGATCGCCGCAAACAGCTCGTGACGCTCTCTTGAGTTGGCGAGACGCATTTCCGGTTACCGCAACGACGCCCGAAGTGATGACGATGGCAGCCGATCTGGCCGCCGACCATCGTTTTGGCATCTGGGACGCGGTCATTCTTTCCGCCGCCTCGCAGGCGGGTTGCCGGCTTCTTCTGTCAGAGGACCTTCAAGACGGCTTTACCTGGGGCGGGCTGACCGTCGTCAATCCTTTTGCGTCGCCGCGCCATGCATTGCTCGATACGCTTCTTGGCTCCGAATAGGAACTCGACGCCTCGCGCAACGACCGGCTTTCCTTCCGTCCCGGGACGTGTTACCAGCCAGCGCCAATCCTGAAAGGGAAGAAGAGAGTCGGCGCTGGCCAATCGGCCCAGCGCCTTTTCCGCATTCAAAAGGACTGGCCATGGGAAAAATCATCGAAACGTCCACCGGCGCCCTGGCGCTGACCTTCGACGACGTGCTCTTGCAGCCCGGCCATTCCGAGGTCATGCCGGGCGAAACCGACATCCGCACCCGCATCGCCGGCGATATCGACCTCAACGTGCCGATCCTGTCGGCGGCCATGGACACCGTCACCGAGGCGCGGCTGGCGATCGCGATGGCGCAGGCCGGCGGCATCGGCGTCATCCACCGCAACCTGACCCCGGCCGAGCAGGCCGAGCAGGTCCGGCAGGTGAAGAAATTCGAATCCGGCATGGTGGTGAACCCGGTCACCATCGGTCCGGACGCCACGCTTGCCGACGCGCTGGCGCTGATGCGCTCCAACAGCATTTCCGGCATTCCAGTGGTGGAGAATGGCGGCGCCGGCGGCCATACGGTCGGCCGCCTGGTCGGCATCCTCACCAACCGCGACGTGCGTTTCGCCTCCGATCCGGCGCAGAAGGTCTATGAGCTGATGACCCGTGAGAACCTGATCACGGTCAAGGAGAATGTCGACCAGGACGAGGCCAAGCGCCTGCTGCACAAGCACCGCATCGAGAAGCTGGTGGTGGTCGACAGGAACGGCAATTGCGTCGGCCTGATCACCGTCAAGGACATCGAGAAGTCGCAGCTCAATCCGCATGCCACAAAGGACGCACAAGGGAGGCTGCGCGCCGCCGCCGCCACCAGCGTCGGCGATGACGGCTTCGAGCGCGCCGAGCGCCTCATCGACGCCGGCGTCGACCTGCTTGTCATCGACACAGCGCACGGTCATTCGCAGCGCGTGCTGGACGCGGTGGCGCGGGCCAAGAAGCTCTCCAACTCCGTGCGCATCCTGGCCGGCAACGTCGCCACCGCCGATGGCACACAGGCGCTGATCGATGCCGGCGCCGACGCCGTCAAGGTCGGCATCGGCCCGGGCTCGATCTGCACCACGCGAATCGTCGCCGGTGTCGGCGTGCCGCAGCTTTCGGCGATCATGTCGGCGATCGAGACGGCCGGCAAGGCCGGCGTGAGCGTCATTGCCGACGGCGGCATCAAATATTCGGGCGATCTCGCCAAGGCGCTCGCCGCGGGCGCAAGTGCGGCCATGATCGGCTCGCTGCTCGCCGGCACGGATGAGAGCCCGGGCGAGGTCTATCTGCACCAGGGCCGCTCCTTCAAGGCTTACCGCGGCATGGGCTCGGTCGGCGCCATGGCGCGCGGGTCGGCCGATCGCTACTTCCAGGCGGAGGTCCGCGATACGCTGAAACTGGTTCCGGAAGGCATCGAAGGGCAGGTTCCCTACAAAGGACCTGTGGCTGGCGTGCTGCACCAGCTTGCGGGCGGCCTGAAAGCCGCTATGGGTTATGTGGGTGGACGTGACCTTGCAGACTTCCGCGAGCGCGCCACCTTTGTGCGCATATCCAATGCCGGACTTCGTGAAAGCCACGCCCATGACGTCACGATCACCCGCGAAAGCCCCAATTACCCGGGCGGAATTTGATCGGGAGGCCGACCAATCCGATCGTCAGGGCGGACTGTGGCGTGATTTGAGCGTGGCGGTGCTGCGGCTGTCGCGGCACGCGGCGGCGCTTTCCATCGCTTCGATTACGCTTTTCCTGGCCATGACGGCGCTGGAGTTCCTCTATTTTCAGCGCTTGAGCGGCGGCCTGGCCTCGCTCGACATCCGCGTCGCCGGCTTCACCCCCGACGAAGGCATGGCCTGGCTCACGGCGCTCGGCCGGCGCGGCGGCGAGATCATCATCGTCTGGCACTATTTGACCTTCGATCTCCTGTTCCCGGCGCTGCTGTCGCTGACGCTGGTGAGTCTCATCCTTGTTTACGGGCGCCGGCTCAGCACGTTCCGCGCCATGTCGGCGCAGTTGCAGGCACTGTTCTCGCTGGTGCTGGTGCTTCCCTACGCGGTCGCCGACTACGCCCAGAATTTTGCCGTGGCGCGATTGCTGTCCGATTTCCAATCGGCCAATCCCGATTCGCTCGCCTTCGCTTCCTTGCTGACCGTCACCAAATTCGCGCTTCTGGCGATCCCGGTCTTCGTTATCGCCGTCTTCGCGCTGGCCGGGCAACGGTGGCGCTAAAGCAGTTCCAGGAAGAGTGTAAAACGGTTTTCCGTCCGCAATTGCGTTAAGGAAAGGGGAGGGGCCGATGCGCCAGACCGCCATCTTCTGGCCGATGCTGGCGCACGTGCTACTGGTCTATATCGTCTATCTGGTGATGCTGAAGCGGCGCTACGGGGCGGTGAAATCAGGCGAAGCCAGGGTCAGCCAGTACAAGCTCCGCTCGACCGAACCCGCTTCGAGCGTCACCGTCGCCAACAATCTGATCAACCAGTTCGAGCTGCCGGTTCTCTTCCACGTGCTCTGCCTGGCGCTGTTCGTCACCAACGGCGTGAACTATCTGACGCTGGCGCTGATGTGGCTGTTCATAGTGACGCGCTATGTCCATGCCTTCGTGCATCTCGGCAGCAACTATGTGCTGCACCGCAGCCGCGCCTTCTTCCTTGGCGCGGGCATACTATTCATCGCCTGGATCTGGTTCGCGCTGCACCTGCTTGGGGTGGTTTGAGCGCGTCTTTCCCTTCTCCCCTTGTGGGAGAAGGTGTCGCCGAAGGCGACGGATGAGGGGTGCTCCAGGAAACGCCAGCGCCTCACTCCGCTGGAACACCCCTCATCCGTCTCGGCGCTTTCGCGCCGATCCACCTTCTCCCACAAGGGGAGTAGGAAAAGGTCTAAAGATCGAACACCGCGATCCTGCGCTTGTCGAACTTGATGCCGATTTCGCCGCGCACCAGCCTCAGCGCCTGCTCGCCGAAGACGGCGCGCCGCCAGCCCTGCAGCGCCGGCACGTCGGCTTCGTCGCCCTCGGCCGCGATGCGGTCGATGTCATCGCTGGAGGCCAACACCTTGGTGGCGACGCCTTCCTTTTCGGCGACGATCCTGAGCAGCACCTTGAGCAGCTCCGCCGCCGCGTTTGATCCTTCCGGCGGCTGCACGCTCTTCGGCAGTTTCGGCATCGCATCCTTGGGCAGCGCGAGGGCGGCGTTGACTGCGCCCAGCAGCGCGGTTGCCGTCGCGGAGCGTTCCCAGCCTTTCGGGGTGGTGCGCAGCTTGCCGAGCGCCGCCGCGTCGCGTGGCGCCTGCTGCGCGATCTCGTAGATCGCGTCGTCCTTGAGCACGCGGCCGCGCGGCACATCGCGCTCGCGCGCCTCGCGCTCGCGCCAGGCGGCCACAGCCTGCACGATCGCCAGCTCCTGCGGCTTGCGCAGCCGCATCTTCAGCCGTTTCCAGGCATCCTCGGGATGCGGATCGTAGGTCTCTCGCGAGGTGAGGGTGTCCATCTCCTCGTTCAGCCAATGCGCCCGATCCTCCCGCTTCAGCTCGGCGCTGAGATGCTGGTAGACCTTGATCAGATGGGTCACGTCGGCAAGCGCGTATTCGAGCTGCTTGTCGGAGAGCGGCCGGTGCCGCCAGTCGGTGAAGCGCGAGGACTTGTCCAAGCGCGCCCCCGTGACCTTCTGCACGAGCTGGTCGTAAGAGACGCTGTCGCCGAAGCCGCAGACCATCGCCGCCACCTGGGTGTCAAACACCGGATGCGGCACGAGATTGCCGAGATGGACGATGATTTCGATGTCCTGGCGCGCCGCGTGAAAAACCTTCAGCACCGCTTCATTGGCCATCAGCCGGAAAAACGGCTTCAGGTCGATGTCGGGGGCCAACGGATCGATAAGCGCCTCGATCCCAGGCGCGGCGATCTGGATCAGGCAAAGGATCGGCCAGAAGGTCGTCTCGCGGATGAATTCGGTATCGACGGTAACGAATTCCGACTTTTCGAACGCCGCGACAACGCTCTCGAGTTCTTCTTGTGTGGTGATGACGCGCATCAAATCGCTTCTGGCACAATATTTGGCCCCTTTCAATTTCAGCCGCGCGCGCTTTCGTCAAGCCGCCGCAACGTAAGCGGTGGCTGGATCGCCGGGTTCTCCCATGCGAAATCGCACGGCGCGCCTGCGCGCCAAGCCGCCATACCCTCAGGCCGTCACGCTCCGCTCCGCCAAGAGCCGTTCATGCCTCATAGGCCCGCGCCGGCACTCGCTCTCTTGTCGAACCGGACACCGCGCCGTCCAAAACAGCGCTCGACGTTGGCCGTCGGCCGAGCGCGCCCGCTGCCGCCAGGCTGAACAGGATGAACGGTATGCCGATGCCATAGGCCGAGCGGATGCCCCAATGGTCCGACACGAAGCCGAGCAGCGGCGGCCCAAGCAGGAACGCGACGAAGGAGATCTGCGACAGCGCTGCCACATTGATCGCCGCGGGGCGGTCGGTGCGCTGAGCCGCCGCCGAGATCGCCAGCGGGAAGATGGCGCTGCTGCCGATGCCCAGAAGCGCAAAGCCCAGCATCGAAATGAAGGGCAGGGGCGAGAAAAAGACGGTGAAGACGCCGGCCATCATCGTCGCCAACAGCACGCGCGCCACGCCGCTCGGCGAGTGGCGGTCGACGAAGCTGTCGGCGAAGAAGCGCGTCGTCGCTTGCGAGAAGGCGAACAGCGCCACGGTGAAGCCGGCGGTCAGCGGGCCGGATTCGAACACCGTGCGCATATAGATTGCCGACCAGTCCATGCTGGCGCCTTCCATCAGCATCGCCGACAGCGTCACCGCGACGAGGATGAGGATCGGCAGCGTGGGGCGCGCGAATATAGGCGCTTCGTCGCTGGTCGCGGCGAACCGCGCCGGCGCCGGCTCGAAGCCGCCGAGGAACAGCGCGATCGCAACCGCCACCATCGGCACCACCAGCGCCAGATGCAGTTGCGGCGACAGGCCGAGATGCGTCAGCGCGCCGCCGAACAGGCCGGCGCCGAAGAAGCCGATGCTCCAGAAGGAATGCGCCCGGTTCATGATGCGGCGCTTGAGCAGGAACTCGGTCCTGTCGGCCTCGACATTCAGAATGATCTCGATGCTGCCGATCATCAGCCCGACCGGAAGCAGCATCAGGAACAGGGACGCCGGGCCAGGCGCGTGCACCGCCATCGCATTGGCCAGGCCAAGCAACGGCACCAGCCAAAGCAGCGCGCGGCGAAAGCCTATACGCTCCAGCATCGGCGTCGCCAGCGTCAGCGCGATCAGCGTGCCGATCGGCGTGCCGATCAGGGCGAGCCCGAGCGTGCCATCCTCGATCCGCATGGCTCGCTTGATGTCGGGCAGGCGCGGGAAGATGTTGCCCATGGCAAAGGAATAGATCGCAAAGCCCGCATAGACGCGGTGCTGCGGAGCGAGTTTCAGGGCAAGGGTCATCGCGGGCATCCAACAACAGGGATATACGGCGGGCGAACTTCGGGACCCGCTCACGACTCTGTTTCTTGCATGAACAGGCAAAACATGCAATAACGTGCACGAACAAACAGGATCGTGCATGCTCACCGAAGAACGCCACCAACTCATTCGCGATCAGCTTGCGGCGGACGGAAAGGTCCTGGCCGGCGAACTCGCCAGCCGTTTCGGCGTCTCGGAAGACACGGTGCGCCGCGATCTCAGGGAATTGGCCAAGGCCGGGCAACTGCGCCGCGTCTATGGCGGCGCGGTCGCCTCGGCGCCCTTTGCCGCCGCGACGCTCAGCCAGCGCAGCGGCCATGCGGTCGAGGAAAAGACGCGCCTGGCGAAAGCGGCAGTGGGGCTGCTCGTGCCAGGGCAGTCCCTGTTCATCGATGGCGGCACGACCAATGAAGCCATCGCCAGGACAATCCCGCGCGATATGGAACTGACCATTGCCACCAATTCGCTGGGGGTCGCCTCGGCGCTGGCCGATCGTCCTCTGGTCGAACTGATCGTGCTCGGTGGCCGCTATGTTCCCGATCTCGGCACCTGCGTGGGTGCCGATACGCTGGCCGCCGTGGCCCAGCTTGGCGCCGATCTGTTCTTTCTGGGGTCCTGCGGTCTGGATGCCGCGCGCGGCGTCACCGCCTTCGATTCGGCCGAAGCTGAGGTGAAACGCGCCATGGCGAAAAACAGCGCCGGCATTGTCATTGCCGTCACCAACGACAAGCTTGCGACTGCTGCGCCGTATCGTGTCGCCGGTGCCGATGCGATCCGCCATCTCGTGGTGGAAAAGACCGCGCCTGCCGTTGCGCTCGCCGATTTCCAAAGCCAGGGCGCGCAAATTCACTTTGCCTGAGCAGAAGCGCGCCTGTGTGACCGCTTGCCTTGACAAAGCCGGCCTCTCATGCGCTTTTCGCGCCAATTTTCGAGCCGGGCTGGTGCCCGCAATTTCCGGACTTTACCCATGACCACGCATCGTTACCGCAGCCACACCTGTGCCCAGTTGAGAAAGAGCGACGTCGGCAATTCGGTCCGCCTGTCGGGCTGGGTGCACCGCGTGCGCGACCATGGCGGGCTGCTCTTCATCGATTTGCGCGACCACTACGGCCTGACCCAGATCGTCGCCGATCCGGATTCGCCGGCCTTCAAAGTGGCCGAGACCGTGCGCGGCGAATGGGTGATCCGCGTCGACGGCGAGGTCAAGGCGCGGCTGCCGGAGACGGTAAACGCCAATCTGCCGACGGGCGAGATCGAGATTTTCGCGCGCGAGATCGAGGTGCTGTCGGCCGCCAAGGAACTGCCGCTGCCGGTGTTCGGCGAGCCGGAGTACCCGGAAGACATCCGTTTGAAATACCGCTTTCTCGACCTGCGCCGCGAGACGCTGCATCGGAATATCGTGGCGCGGACAAAAATCATCGCCGAGATGCGCAAGCGCATGGGCGAGGTCGGCTTCACCGAGTTCTCGACGCCGATCCTGACTGCGTCCTCGCCGGAAGGCGCGCGCGACTTCCTGGTGCCGTCGCGCATCCATCCCGGAACCTTCTATGCGCTGCCGCAGGCGCCGCAGCAGTATAAGCAGCTGATCATGGTGTCGGGCTTCGACCGCTATTTCCAGATCGCGCCCTGTTTCCGCGACGAGGATCCGCGCGCCGACCGCCTGCCCGGCGAATTCTACCAGCTCGACCTGGAAATGAGCTTCGTCGAGCAGGACGACGTGCTCTCCACCATGGAGCCGGTGCTTCGCGGCGTCTTCGAAACCTTCGCCAACGGCAAGCCGGTAACCCAGAAATTCCGCCGTATTCCCTATGACGAGGCGATGCGCACCTATGGCTCCGACAAGCCGGACCTGCGCAACCCGATCGAGATGCAGGCGGTCTCGGATCATTTCCGCGATTCCGGCTTCAAGGTCTTTGCCAACATCCTGGCCAATGATGCGAAGGCGGAGGTCTGGGCCATTCCGGCCAAGACCGGCGGCAGCCGCGCCTTTTGCGACCGCATGAACTCCTGGGCGCAGAGCGAGGGCCAGCCGGGCCTCGGCTACATCTTCTGGCGCAAGGAACGCGAAAAACTCGAAGGCGCCGGCCCGCTGGCCAAGAACATCGGCGAGGCACGGACCGAGGCGATCCGCCAGCAACTCGGCCTTGCCGACGGCGACGCCGCTTTCTTCGTCGCCGGCGATCCGAAGAAGTTCGTCACCTTCGCGGGCGCCGCGCGCACCCGCGCCGGCGAGGAGCTGAACCTCGTCGACCGTGAGCGCTTCGAGCTGTGCTGGATCGTCGACTTCCCGTTCTTCGAATGGAACGAGGATGAGAAGAAGATCGATTTCGCCCATAACCCCTTCTCCATGCCGCAGGGCGGCATCGAGGCGCTCATCGGCCAGGAGCCGCTCGGCATCAAAGCGTTCCAGTACGACATGGTCTGCAACGGCTTCGAGATCGCGTCGGGCGGCATCCGCAACCATCTGCCGGAAACCATGGTCAAGGCTTTCGAGATGGTCGGTCTCGACCGCACAACCGTGGAAGAGCGCTTCGGCGGCCTCTATCGCGCCTTCCAGTATGGCGCGCCGCCGCATGGCGGCATGGCGGCCGGCGTCGACCGCATCGTCATGCTGCTCGTGGGGGCCAAGAACCTGCGCGAGATCACCATGTTCCCGATGAACCAGCAGGCTTACGACCTCTTGATGAACGCGCCGTCGGAAGCGACCCCGCAACAGCTGCGCGAGCTGTCGCTGCGGGTGGCGGTTACGAAGAAGGAAGGCTAGGACTCCCAGCCAAACCTTTCTTTCTTCTTAAGAAATCGGCCCGACAAAAAAGCCCGGCATCACTGCCGGGCTTTCGTTTGGAGCTGACGTGTTCGATCAGTCCTGGTTCGCCTTGACCTTGACGCCGAGCGTCTTCGGCAGGTCGAGCGGGTTGGACATGGCGCCCGCCATGATCAGCGCGAACGGCACCGACGACGGCGGCTCGGCCGAGATTTCCAGGCTCTTCGGATCGTCGAGGAAGGTGTTGACCGCCGACGAGACTTCCGCCGTCAGCTCGGGATTGTTGAGCTGCGCCATGCCGAACGGCACGATCGCCTTGGCCTGGTTGGCGACGTCCTTGGCCGACATGCCCTGCTGCTTGCCGACATAGTCGAGCACCTTGCCGGTGAGCGAATCGTCCTCGAAGCGCACCGATGCGCCGTTGAAGGAAAGCTGCTGCATCAGCCCGAGCATGGCCATGCCCTGCGCGGAATTGTCGGCGCCTTCCGGCTGCGAGGCGAGCTGCTTCTGCATCGCCTGCATCGACTTGATGAAATCGACCGTGTAGCCGCCGAGGTTGAAGGTCATGCCGAGCGTGCCGGCATTCTCAACCGAGATGTCATATTTCGACAATTCCATCTTACCGTCGCTCGGCTGCCATGTGCCGGCCATGGCAATGTTGCCCGAGATGTTCTGGTAGCCGAGCGCCTCGATCGCCTCCTTCGACTTGGGATCGTCGATCAGCGAGAGATCCGCGGTGAATTTTTCGGTGTTGGCGGTGAAGTCCATCGCCTTGCCGTCGGCCGGCGGGGTGATCTGGACCGCAAGCCCGTCCATCGCGAAGGCCGTCTTGTCGCCGACCTTGACCGTCATGTTGGAGAGCTCCGCCGACTTGTACATCATCAGCGAGCCGAGCGGATCGGTGCTGCCTTCGGCCGGGACCTTCATGTCGTGGATCACCACCGGGCTGAGGTCGAGCGTCACGCCGTCCTTGCTGTGTTCGAAGGGCGAGGTCGAGACGGTGGCGATCGCATAGCCGCCATTGGCCTCGGTCACACCTTCCAGCTTCACGTCCCCGATCGGCAGCGCTTCCTTCTCGGCCGCCGGCTTGATGGAAACACCCTGCAGCACGGCGTTGGAATCGTCGCCCGAGACCCCGGTCCAGGAAATCTCGACGCCTTGGGCGGCAAGGGCTGCCTTGATACGCTCGGCCACCGCCGGATCGGCGGCGAAGGCCGCATTGAGAGGCAGCGTCAGCAGAAAGGTCGAAAAAGCCAGTTTCTTGAGCGTTGAGCGTTGGATTGTCATGGCGAGTTCCCTGTCCTGATTTGGCTATGATGAAATTGTTTTGAAACCTGCCCCATCACCATTCCGTGACGAACGGGACGGGAAGAAGGCATTTTCCGGCACATGTGTCGAAAATGGCGACGAAAAGCAAACGCCGGCCGGCAGTCATTGCGCGATGCGGTGAATTTGTCATGAAGATCGCGGCTTTCCTCCGCCAGCGCGTTGCATGCCAGATAGAGGCCGCGTGTAACGAGTTGATGTTGGCCGGCGTCATGGTGCCGCCGCAGCCTGTTGCAGATCGGTGGCAAATTGCAGCCGCAGCTCCGTCGCTTCAGTGAAGCCCTTCACATCGCCGGTTGTGTGTTCGCAGCCGCGACCAAAGCGCCGATGTTCACGCGGCGCTTGCCGCGAATCACCCGCTCGGCTAGTCCAAATCCATGGGAAAGAGGCTTTTGCCGCCCGATGACAATGGCGGCGGCGACAAAATCGAACCGGTCGATCTGAAGGAAGCGCTCGAGCGGCGCTATCTCGCTTACGCGCTGTCGACCATCATGCACCGGGCACTGCCGGATGTGCGCGACGGACTGAAGCCGGTCCATCGCCGCATCATGCATGCCATGCGGCTGCTCAGGCTCAACCCCGATCAGGGCTTTGCCAAATGCGCCCGCATCGTCGGCGACGTGATGGGCAAGTTCCATCCGCATGGCGACCAGTCGATCTACGACGCGCTGGTGCGCCTGGCGCAGGATTTCTCGATGCGCTACCCGCTGGTCGACGGGCAGGGCAATTTCGGCAACATCGACGGCGATAACGCCGCCGCCATGCGCTACACCGAAGCGCGCATGACCGAGGTGGCGAGCGAGCTGCTTGCCGGCATCAATGAAGACGCCGTCGATTTCCGGCCGACATACAATGAAGAGGACGAGGAGCCGTCCGTCCTGCCGGGCGCCTTCCCGAACCTGCTCGCCAATGGCTCCTCGGGCATTGCCGTCGGCATGGCGACCTCGATCCCACCGCACAACGCCGCCGAACTCTGCGACGCCGCTCTCCATCTGATCGAACATCCGGAAGCGCCGGTGGCGAAGCTGATGGATTTCGTCCAGGGGCCGGATTTCCCGACCGGCGGCATCATCGTCGACAGCCGCGCCTCGATCCTCGAAGCCTATGAGACGGGGCGCGGCGGTTTTCGCGTGCGCTCGAAATGGGGCCAGGAGGACCAGGGCAGGGGCACCTGGAGCATCGTCGTCACCGAGATCCCTTACGGCGTGCAGAAGGCCAGGCTGATCGAGAAGATCGCCGAGCTGTTGATGGCGCGCAAGCTGCCGCTGCTCGAAGACATCCGCGACGAGAGCGCCGAGGACATCCGCATCGTGCTGGTGCCGAAGAGCCGCACCGTGGATCCCGGCCTGCTGATGGAATCGCTGTTCAAGCTCACCGAGCTCGAAAGCCGCTTCCCGCTCAACATGAACGTGTTGTCGCGCGGCAAGGTGCCGAACGTGCTCTCGCTGAAGGGCGTGCTGAAGGAGTGGCTGGACCACCGCCGCGACGTTCTCGTCCGCCGCTCGAAATATCGTCTCGGCGAGATCGAGAAGCGGCTGGAAATCCTTGCCGGTTACCTGATCGCCTATCTCAACATCGACGAGGTGATCAGGATCATCCGCGAGGAGGACGAGCCCAAGCAGGTGATGATGGCCCGCTGGTCGCTCACCGACAACCAGGCCGAAGCCATCCTCAACATGCGCCTGCGCGCCTTGCGCAAGCTGGAAGAGATCGAGATCCGCAAGGAGTTCGACGGTCTCACGGCGGAGAAGAAGCAGATCGAGGCGCTGCTCGCGTCCGACGCCAAGCAATGGGCGACGATCAAGTGGGAGGTCACGCAGCTTCGCGACAAGTTCGGCCCCGAGACCGAGCTCGGCAAGCGCCGAACCCAGTTCGCCGACGCGCCGGAGCACGATCTCACCGACATCGCGCATGCGATGATCGAACGCGAGCCGGTCACGGTCGTCGTCTCGGAAAAGGGTTGGCTGCGCGCCATGAAGGGCCACCTGACCGATTATTCGCAGCTCGCCTTCAAGGAAGGCGACAGCCTGAAGCTCGCCTTCCATGCCCAGACCACGGACAAGATCCTGGTCTTCACCACCGGCGGCAAGTTCTACACCATCGGCGCCGACCGGCTGCCGGGCGGGCGCGGCCATGGCGAGCCGATCCGCATCATCGTCGACATGGAGAACGACCAGGACATCGTCACCGCTTTTGTCCACGATCCGAAGCGCAAGCTGCTGCTGGTATCCTACGACGCCAATGGTTTCGTCGTTTCGGAGGAAGAGGTCGTCGCCAACACCCGCAAGGGCAAGCAGGTGATGAACGTCAAGGCGCCGGACGAGGCCAAGCGCTGCATTCCGGTGGCGGGCGACCACCTCGCCATTGTCGGCGAGAACCGCAAGATGCTGGTCTTCCCGCTCTCCGAGATCCCGGAAATGGCCCGCGGCAAGGGCGTGCGCCTGCAGAAATACAAGGACGGCGGCGTGCTGGACCTGAAGACCTTCACGCTGGAGACCGGGCTCTCCTGGCAGGATTCGGCCGACCGCACCTTCACCAAGTCGCGCGAGGAACTCGCCGAGTGGATCGGCGCTCGCGCCGCCGCCGGCCGTATGGTGCCGAAGGGCTTCCCGAGGACGGGGAAATTCGGGTAGCGCGACCTTTCCTTCTCCCCTTGTGGGAGAAGGTGGACGAGCGAAGCTCGGCCGGATGAGGGGTGTTGGAAGGATCGCGACCTCTCCGACGTAAGCGATTAAATCCCTTGGATGTTTTGGCGTCTTACTCCGCTGGAACACCCCCCCCCCC
>CCNC01000063.1 GCA_000824845.1 Mesorhizobium sp. ORS 3359
AAGGGGAGAAGGGAAGGTCGCCCCAATCATTTGGACTATCGTCACGATTGCTGCACTATGATGGTGCATAGGCATACATCGAAACCACAGGGCAGGGAGAAACGCCGGATTGAAGCGGGCCGAGATCCAGAAGCCGGGGCAGCGCCTGTTCGGCCTGTCGACGCCGCTCAGGGCTGCCGTCATCCCGCCGCTGTCGGCTGCGCGCTGGCTTCTGGTCCTGATTGTCGCCGCCGGCGTCTATTTCTTCCACGGCTTCCTGTTCCCGGTTCTGGCCGCGCTCGTCATCGCCTTCGCCAGCTGGCCGCTCTACCGCCGCCTGCTCGTCGCCGTCGGCGGCAACCGCACCATAGGCGCGACGCTCGCGATCCTCTTCATCCTCACCTTCCTGGTGGTGCCGATCGCGCTGGCCGGCACCTATGCCATCAACGAGCTGCGCGAATGGGTGGTCTGGGCGATCGAGACCAACCGCCACGGCGCAGTGACACCGGGCTGGATTGCCACCATGCCGGTCATCGGCGAGTGGCTGAACGGGCAATGGACGGCCTATCTCGGCCATCCCGGCGGCATCGGCGAATTGATCCAGGCGGTCAGCGGCTCCAATATCGGAAACATCTATCGCGGAGCTTTGGCTGCTGGCGGCAGTGCCTTCAGCCTGCTGCTGACGCTTTTGTTCATGATGATCGCGCTGTTCTTCGCCTATCGCGACGGCGAGTCTTTCGCGGCCCAGGTCGATCGCTTGGGCGAGCGCATCCTGCCGACGCGCTGGGAGCGCATCTCGCGCGTCGTGCCGGCGACCATCTCCTCGACCGTGACGGGCATGACCATCATCGCCATCGGCGAGGGCCTTGTGCTTGGCGTCGCCTACTGGCTCGCCGGTGTGCCGTCGCCGGTGACACTTGGCGCGCTCACCGGCATCATGGCGCTGATCCCGGGCGGCGCGCCCCTCTCCTTCACCCTGGTCTCGATCTACCTCGCGGCCAGCGGCAAGCTGTTCGCCGGCCTTGCCCTGTTCACATGGGGCGCGGTCGAGCTCTTCATCGTCGACAAGACGGTGCGGCCCAAGCTGGTGGGCGGGCCGATCAAGCTGCCTTTCCTGCCGACCTTTTTCGGTCTGATCGGCGGCGTCAAGACGATGGGCTTCCTCGGCCTGTTCATCGGCCCGGTGCTGATGGCCCTGCTCGTCGCCATCTGGCGCGAATGGCTGCGCGAGGTGGAATTGATGGACGAGATTCCCCCGGTCGCCGATCACACCGGCGCGCCGTCCCAGATCGAGGCGGCGGCCGAGCCGAGGAAGATTCAGGCCGGGTGAACCACGGCAAGCGCCGCCCGCCTCTTGCGGCCCTCATGCAATTGCCACAGCGAATGCGCCACCAGCGTCACGATCAGGATCGTGCCGCCGATCAGGCTGTTGCGCGTGGGAGCCTCGGCGAAAATCAGCCAGACCCAGATCGGCGCCAGCACGGTCTCCAGAAGATAGAACATCGCCACCTCCGGCCCCGAAATGTATTTCGGTCCATTGGCGAGGCAGAAGAACGAGATCGGCATGATCACGGCGCCGTTGAAGATGATCCACCACGGCGCGTTCACGTGAAATCCTTCGCCCGAAACCATGAAGGCGGCGAGCGCCAGCGGCAGGATGACGCCAACCAGCCCGGTGAAGCCCATGTCCTTGCCGCTGGCGCGCGAGATGGTGATGGCGAGCGCAACGAAGAAGGCCGAGCAAAGCGCCATGAAGTCACCGAACAGATGCCCGGTTCCGACCGAGCCGCCGACGATGATCAGCACGCCGAGGATCATCGCCAGCATGGCGATCACGGTCGCAATCCGCGGTCTTTCCTTGAGGAAGAGCCACGACAGCAGCGCCGCGAAAACGGTGTTGAAGGCCAGGATGAAGACAAGGTCGGCGGTCGATGTGTGATAGACGGCCGTGACGAAGCTTATGCCGGTCAAACCGTAGCAGACAGCCACGGCAAGTCCCGGCCAGCCCGGGATCAGCTTCGGCGCGTACCTGTCCAGCGACCTCCAGATCGCCCACATCACCAGCCCTGCCAGCAAGGTGGTGCCGGTGCGCAGCAGCATGATCGTCCAGGGTGCGCCGTCGGCGAGCCGGATCAGCGGTATGTCGACGGTCAGTGTGAGGCCACCGATGGCGGTGATCAGCAGACCTTTTTGGTGGTCGGTATTGGTGGACATGCGGGCAATCTCGCAAAGCAATCTTGAGGACGCGCAAAGCGGCTATGCCGGGTCCTTCCAGCCTGACGGCCGAAAGACCAGCGTCCTCCTCCTTGAAACAGTTTAAGGGTGAAGCGTTGGGCGGCTCAGCGACTGACCGCTTCGTGGTCGTAGCGTTCCCAGCCCTTCGGGCCGAGATGCTCCTGCGGCATGAATCGCATCTTATAGTTCATCTTGCGCGAGCCGTTGACCCAGTAGCCGAGATAGACGTGGGGCAAGCCCATCGCCTTGGCGCGGGCGATATGGTCGAGGATCATGAAGGTGCCGAGCGAGCGGTCCTCGAGGTCAGGATTGAAGTAGGAATAGACCATCGACAGGCCGTCGGCCATCTTGTCGGTCAGCGCCACGGCGATCAGTTCGCCCTGGCCTTTGCCGGTTATGAAGGTGTCGGGGCCACGACGCCTGTATTCGATGATCTTGGTGTCGACATGCGTGTCCTCCACCATCATCGCATAGTCGAGCACGGTCATGTCCGACATGCCCCCGCGGCGATGGCGGGCGTCGAGATAGCTGCGGAAGAGCGAGTATTGCTCGGTCGAAGGCTGCGCGTCATGCATGGCGCCGACGAGATCGGCATTGTGCTGGATGACGCGGCGCATGTTGCGGCTGGGATCGAATTCCTGCGCCAGGATGCGCACCGACACGCAGGCGCGACAGGACTCGCAAGCCGGGCGGTAGGCGATGTTCTGCGAGCGCCGGAAGCCGCCTTGCGTCAACAGGTCGTTCATCTCCGGCGCCTTGTCGCCGACAAGGTGCGTGAACACCTTGCGCTCAAACTGTCCCTCCAGGTAGGGGCACGGCGACGGCGCGGTCAGGAAGAACTGCGGCGACTGGGTAGGATGCTGCGTCATCTAATCTTGGAAACGCTCCTGCGAATCGCCCTACCTTTGGCCCGGCCGACGAAAAATTCAACAGGATTGTGCGGCCGCGGCGGCCCAAGCCTGTTCATATTTGGGCACAGGCGGCGCAGCGGTTCGATGGACGCGACCCTGGACACCGTCAGATGTCGGTGCGGGTGACCACGGTGCCGAGCAAAAGGTCGTGCAGCGTGCGCTTGCGGTCGGAAAACAGCGTGACCAGCAGCACCAGCGGCGTCAGGATGACGTTGCCTGCCCAGAACAGAACGGAATGCACCACCGCCGTCATGCCGTCTATGCGGCTGCCGTCGAGCTTCTCCAGGCGGATGCCCATGATCTTCATGCCGGTCGTCGCCTGGTCACGGCTGGCCAGCGTGTTCCAGATGTAGAGGATGGCGACCATCGGCACCAGCACCGAAAACAGCGCCCAGCCGAGGCCGAAGGTCAAAAGCCCGAGAATGGCCACCAGTATGGCAAAGGGAATGGTCAGCAGCGCGACGAAGAAGTAGTCGAGCAGGAAGGCAAAGATCCGCCTTGTCCGCACCCCGCGATAGGCGCGGGTGTCCTCGAACCTGGTCGTAATGATCTCACCATCCAAAACGCGTGCGTTCATGTCCGTTCCTCGATCGCCGCATCCGCATAAGGATGCCTGCCGCATTCTCAAATGGTGAGAGTGGCCCGGAATTCAAGCAACGTGCCTGCGGGCAGGCGGCGTGATCTCAGAAAATGCCGGGACAGAGTCTGTAGCGAACCCGCCCGAGATAGTGACGATATTCTTCCGTCAGCGCCAGGATGCGTTCCTCGCGCAGGATGCGATGGACCTGGAATAGGGTGATGATCGCGTAGACGGTGAAATTGTAGAGCGAGAAGCTCGACAGCAGGAACAGGATGTGTCCCGCCAGGTAGCCCGCATAGATCGGATGCCGTACGTAGCTGTAGGCCCCGCCGGTGACGACGCCGCGATTGGCGGGCAGGATGGCGAAGGAGCGGCCGAGCGACATCTTGCCCCAGATCACCAACCAAAGGGCCAGGAACTGCAGCGGCGCCGCGACATACAGCGGAATGATGGCGGTGCCCTCCTGAAGCGAGACGAGGCCCGAGCCGAACCCCGCCGTCAGCGAAATGAATACCGTGAAAGGACTCCAGTCGCGGACAATCGGCCGCCGCGCCAGAAGCAGCCAGATGAAGGTAAGCGTCTCGGAGATCGTCAGCAGCAGGACGTTGAGGCGGCCCGGATCGACGATGACGTTGTTCACGCCGCGATAGACGAAGATCGCGGCGACGAGCAGCGCGATGAAACGAAATAGGCCTTCACGCAGATCCACGAAGACCGGGTGGGCCTGTAGGTCAGACAGGAAACCAGTCGCTGTGCCAGGCAAGGTATCGCTTTTGGACATGAAAACTCAGCCACCCCCGTAGTTCCCTCGCTTATCACCATTGCACGCAAGCGTTGCCGTCAGGTTAAGTTCACGGCTCATATGGCCGCTTCCTCCAGATTTTCCGCGGTAGGCAGGCGCGATAGGCAGTTGAATATGACGCCGCCGCCGGATTAGCTTGTTGCGGCGCACAAGATGCGGGGAAGGGGTTCATGGATTACGACATGCTGGTCATCGGCAGCGGCCCTTCGGGACGCCGCGCCGCCGTGCAATCGGCCAAGCTGGGCAAGTCCGTCCTGGTGGTCGACCGGGGCAGGCGTCTGGGCGGCGTGTCGGTGCATACCGGCACCATTCCGTCGAAGACGTTGCGCGAGACCGTGCTCAACCTCTCGGGCTGGCGCGAGCGCGGCTTCTACGGCCGCGGCTACCGGGTGAAGCAGGACATTTCGATCGGCGATCTGGTCGAACGGCTGCACAAGACCCTCGACCACGAGGTCGAGGTGTTGCAGCACCAGTTCATGCGCAACACCGTGAGGAGCGCGCGCGCCGCGGTTAAATTCCTCACGCCGAACAAAGCCAGCCTGACCGCGGACAATGGCGATTACAGCGAGATTGGCTTTGCCAACGCGCTGATTGCCGTCGGCACCCGGCCGCACCGGCCGGCCGACGTGCCCTTCGACAGGAAGCGGATCTTCGACAGCGACGAGATGCTGGAACTCCACCACCTGCCGCGCACACTGACGGTTATCGGCGCCGGCGTCATCGGCGTCGAATATGCCACCATCTTTTCGGCGCTCGACGTGCCGGTGACCTTGGTCGAGCCGCGCAACTCCATCCTGGATTTCATCGACCGCGAGATCGTCGACGACTTCATCCACCAGATGCGCGACCGCGGCATGACCATCCGGCTCGGCAGTCCGGTCAAGGAGATCGCCTCCAAACCCGACTATGCCGAGGTGACGCTCGCCGACGGCCGCACCATCCGCTCCGAGATGGTGCTCTACGCCGCCGGCCGCACCGGCAACATCGCCAGCCTCGGCCTCGAGGCGGTCGGCATCGAGGCCGACGCCCGAGGCCGGGTCAAGGTCGATCCGCAGACCTTCCAGACCAGCGTGCCGAACATCTACGCGGCCGGCGACGTCATCGGCTTCCCGAGCCTTGCCTCGACCTCGATGGAGCAAGGGCGGGTGGCGGCATGCCACGCCTTCGGCGTCAACCTGCCGCCGCCGCCGGAGAGCTTTCCCTATGGCATCTACGCCGTGCCGGAGATCTCGACGGTCGGTCTGTCGGAAGAGCAGGTGCGCGAGAGCGGCGATGCTTATGAGGTTGGTCTGGCGCGTTTTCGCGAGACATCGCGCGGCCATATCATGGGCGTCTCAAGCGGTTTCCTGAAGCTGTTGTTCTCGGTCGAGACGCGCCGCTTGCTTGGCGCCCACATCGTCGGCGAGGGCGCCACCGAGCTCATTCATATCGGCCAGGCGGTGATCAATCTCGGCGGCACGGTCGACTTCTTCGTCAACAACACCTTCAACTATCCGACGCTGGCGGAAGCCTACAAGATCGCGGGCCTGGATGCCTGGAACCGGATGGGACGGTGGTAGAATTCCTCGAGCCGTCACAGGCCGAGCCGCCTCTAAAGGCGGCATTGCCCGGAGCCGGGCGCGGTCAGGCCGCAGGCATAGGACCTGCCAGCCACTGCCGCGCGATCGCGGCGTCCGCATCGCCGAATTCATGGCCCGAAGCAACGATGCGCGCGTCGACCTCGGCGCGGCGTTCGCTGAACAGCGTCACCAGCGCCGGGGCGAATGGCCCGTAGGTTTGGTCGGCGGCGCCGGCGATGATCAAGACCCGCGTTCCGCCGAGATCGGTCATCGGCGAAGTGTCGAGCACCGGCATCGCTCGTAGAAGCGCCGCCTGCCGGACCAGGCCGGGATGGAGCAGCATCAGGCTGGAGACGACGTTGGCGCCGTTCGAATAACCAAGGAAGGCCGCGCGCTGCAGGTCGAGGCCATGGCGCACCGATGCTTCCACGGCGAATTCGGCATAGGCGCCGGTCTCGTCGCGGATGCTGGCCTGTTCGAAGCTTGTCGGCGTGATTCGCTCGAACCAGCGGAAGCCGTCGTCCTGGGGGATGCGCCCACGCGCGGCAACCAGCGTCGCGTCAGGCGCGATCTTCTCTGCAAGCGGGATGAGCGTCGTTTCGTCCACACCCGATCCGTGCAGCACAAAAAGGCATTTGCCGGTCGACCTTGGCGGCGTCACCACGCGGTAGCGAAAGCCTAGGCCGCCGTGCAGGATACTGTTTTCGTCACTATATTCGGACACGCTCACATCCATTTGATTCCATGAGAGATTCGTTGATTTGCCGGCTTCAAAACGGAATATTTTCGCGCTCCGCGAAAGTTGATTGAACCAGGCGCATTTCAGTCCGTTTCAGCGCCGATACACCTCCCGCGGGAGGAATCGAAGCGGTGCGCCCCGGGGGTCGCATTGCTGGCTATGAACAACCAGCTTTGAGGCCTTTTGTCGATGACCACCCCTGTTTCCAACGAACGCGACAAGCGTATCGGAGAGCGTGACACACGTATCGACGTGCTGCGCGCGCTCGCGCTGCTCACCATCTTCGTCGACCACGTGCCGGGCACGGTCTTCGAGAATTGGACCTACAAGAATTTCGGCTTTTCCGACGCGGCCGAAGCTTTCGTGCTGATATCCGGCATCTCGGTGGCGCTGGCCTACGGCACGAAGTTCAAGCCGGGCGGCCGCCTGCTCGCGACCCTGAAGATGTGGCGGCGCGCCGGCGTGCTCTACATCGCCCACATCGTCATCACGATGGTGGTGATCGCGCTGTTTTGCGCCGCCGCGCTGTTCGCGCACCGGCCGGAAATGCTGACCATGATCAACATCGAGCCCTTGATGAAGAACACCCCGCAGGTGCTGCTCGGCATCGTCACGCTCGGCCACCAGCTCGGCTACAACAACATCCTGCCGGTCTATGCGGCGCTGCTTCTGGCGGCGCCGGCTTTCGTGCTGTTCGTCAGCTATCGGCCGGTGACGGCGCTGATCGTGTCAGGCCTGCTCTGGGTCTTCGCCGGCATCTGGCAGATCGCGCCGCCGAACTACCCGGAGCCTGGCCTCTGGTTCCTCAACCCGCTGTCCTGGCAGTTCCTGTTCAACATAGGCCTTGCCGCCATGCTGCATGTGAAGCGGGGCGGGCGGATCCCGGCCAATCCGTGGCTGCTGGGCGCCGCCGGCATCTACGTGGTTGGTGCGGCGATCTGGGTGCACAGCCCGCTCTGGGGCCAGATCACCTGGTTCAATCTGCCGGTGGTGATCGGCGGCTTCGACAAGACCTTCCTGTCGCTGCCGCGGCTGTTGCACATTCTCTCGGTCAGCTACCTGATCGTCGCGTTGCCGGCTGTCTCCAACCTCTTTCGCGTCCGGCCTGACAATCCGCTTGCCATTCTGGGCAAGCGCTCGCTGCCGGTGTTCATCGCCGGCACGCTGCTTGCGATGGCGGCGCAGGTGCTGAAGCTGATCAACCCGGGCGGCCCGGCTTACGATACGCTGCTGATCGCGGCCGGCATCGCCATGCAGTTCGCGCTTGCGCTCTACCTTGAATGGCTTGCCGGTCTTGGGCCGTCCCGCGCCAAGGAAGCGCGCGGGGAGGCTCCAAACAGGCCGTTCGGCGCGCAGCCGGTGCCGGCAAGGGCGGGAGGATACTGAAGCAATTCCAGGAGAGGTGCGGAGCGGTTTTCCGCTCGCAATTGCGCGACGCCGCAAGAGCGCTCAGCCTATGCGGGCCGGGCCGGTTGAGGCTCTGACGATCAGCTCGACACCCATCGTCTCGCGCCGCACCGTACCGTCATGGTCGAGGATCATGCGCGCGGCGCGGCGGCCGATCTCGGTGATCGGCTGGGCGATCGTGGTCAGCGCGGGCGTGCACAGCGCGCCGTCCGGCACGCCGTCGAAACCGACGATGGAGACGTCGCCGGGGACGTCCAGGCCGCGCGCTTTCAGCCAGTCGATGGCGATCAGCGCCATGCGGTCCGACATCGCCAGGATGGCGGTTGGCGGTTCGTCCTTGGCGAAGATCGCCTCAAGGCCGGCCCTGGTGCTCTTTTCCTCGTTCTCGGTCTCGTAGACCGGGATTTTCGTCGTATCGATACCGAAGCGGGCAAGCTCCTCGAAATAGCCGGCAAGGCGGTCGCGTGTTCCGGTGTAGAGCGCGCCGCGCACGATGTCCGGCGTGGCGAAGCCGGTGCGGTTGTCGGCGAAGGCCAGCGACAGCACCGCGAACCGGCGATGGCCGAACTCGGCCAGATGGCGTGCGGCCAGCCTTGCGCCCGCGACATTGTCGACGCCGATGGCCGAGACGGTCTCGTCCTGGAAGCCGAGTTCCAGCGCCACGAAGGGCAGCCTTCGCTCGCGCGTCAGGTCGACAAGGCGCGAGCCGCCTTCGATGCAGAACAGGATGAAGCCGTCGACAAGCGCGCTCTGGATGTTCCAGGCAAGCTTCTCCTGGTTGGCGGCCGACACCAGAGCGATGCCCGCGCCGGTGGCGTCGCAGGCTTCTGAGATACCGCCCATCATCACGCGGGCGAAAGGATCGTCGAAGAAATAGGAGAGGGGCTCGGTGGTGGCGACGCCGATGGCGTTGACCTTGCCTGCGCGCAGCAGCCGGCCTTTCGGGTCCGGTCCGGCATAGCCCATCTGCTCCGCCACCGCCTTGACCCGTTCGCGCACTTCGGCGCGCACGATCTCGGGCCGGCTGAAGACATTGGAGGCCGTACCATGCGAGACGCCGGCGGCCTTGGCGATGTCGGCCAGCCTGATCGGTCTTGCCTGGCCTTCGAGGAGTGATGCCATGTCGTTCCTCCGAATCCGGTCACGTCACGACCATGACCGCTGAATTGCTGCCGGTCATCTAGCATTTTTGTTGGATCGATTCAAATTATGGTTGACGGCAAGCAAAAGAGGTCTATGATTTGAATCGATCCAAGCTCCGCACTCCATGGTGGAGTGAATTTTGACAGGAGGATGCCATGCATCCGGTGAGCTATTTGTTTGAGGACATCTATCGCAACGACTGGGGGATCGCTTCGGCCGCTGTCAGCGAGAAGCGCCGAGGCAGGTCGAGTCCCTGGCGCCGCAAGCCGCTCTTCCTCGTGGAGCGTAAGCGCGGCTGAATTGCAGCCATTTTTCGCACCCGTATATTGGATCGATTCAAACCCAAGGAGAAGCAATCATGCATCCGATTGGTCATCTGTTTCAGGATATCTATCGCAACTATTGGGGCATCACGCCCGGGACCGAGCAGCCTGAGCGGGCCCGCCGTGATGAACTGCCTGCGCGCGAGCGCAAGCGGCGAGCCGGCCGAAAATAGGCGCTGAGAAATAGCTAATGCCGAGGGCGCCACAGCGCCGAGACGGCGATCGCCGCCCAGCCGGCGATCAGCAGGGTGCCGCCGATCGGCGCCGACATCGGGAACAGCCGCGAGCCGAGAAAGTCGCGGGCGAGCAGGTCGCCGCAGAACAGTAGCAGGCCCGCAAGCAGGGCGAGGCTGGCGATCTTGAGGCAACGGTTGCCGCCGGCAAGGCCGATGGCAAGAAAAGCCGGGGCGTGCATCAGGAGGAAATTGGCGGCAGTGCCGGTAAAGGCGCCGCCGCGATGCGCGGCGGCGGCCGACAACGCCACGCCCACCGCGCCGACGAGGCCGGCTGCCAGCACGAGGACGCGGCTTCCGCTGTCTGATGCTTGCCCGGTGAGGCTCATCCTGGATGCTCCTTGGCGGTTGGGCGGAAGGCCGATCAAGACTCGCCTGCCTCGATCAGCATATGCCGCGCCCGCCTCGATTGGACAATCCAGTTGTAGGCAGCACCCAGCGCCATCAGCACCGCTGTGCCCAGAAACACCGAGCGCATGCCGAAATGGCCGCCGACAAAGCCGCCCGACAGCGGCCCCGCGACCTGGCCGACATATTGCGCCGAGATTGCCAGGCCAAGCACGTTGCCGCCGATCCCGTCGGGGATATTGTGCCGGATGACGCTGGTGATGCAGGGCAACAATCCGCCCAGTGCCAGGCCCATCAGGAAGCGCAGGCCGATCAATTGCCAGCCATTGGTGACGAAAGCTTGCGGAATAAGCAGCAAGGCCGAGACGGCAAGGGCGCCGACCACGACGTTCCAGTGGCCGACGCGGTCGGCGAGCTTGCCCAGCCAGGACGAGGACAGGATGGTGCCGAGCGCCGCTGCCGACATGACGACGCCGGCGACCATGGTCACCTTGCTTTGGTCCTCGACGAGCTGCTGCACGTAGACGGTGATGATCGGCTCGATCGACATGGTGGCGAAGGCGAGCAGCATGCCCGTTGCCAGCATGGCTACGATCGGCCGCTTGTCGGGAATCTGCGACCAGCCGCTTTTCGGCTTCGCCGCCGAGGCGGGCTTCGGCACCGGCGGATTCTCCTTGATCAGGAAAGTCGTCGCCAGGAACGCCAGGAAGATGACGGCGCCGGAGAGCAGGAAAGTCGCGCGGATACCGATCAGCGGCGGCAGCAGGCCGCCGAGCAGCGGTCCGACCAGCGAGCCGGCGGTGATGCCCGCCGCCAGCACGCCCAGCGCCCAGCCCGAGCGCTCCTTCGGCGTCTGCATCGCCACCAGGATCGTCGAGCCCGAGGAATAGCCGCCGGCAAAACCGATGAGCAGCCGCAGCAGCACCAGCTGCCACACGCTCTCAACCATGCCGGTCAGCGACATGCAGATCGCCATGCCGAACGAAGCGCGCACCAGCATCAGCTTGCGGCCGTAGCGGTCGCCCAGCCTTCCCCACAAGGGCGCCACCAGCGCGGCCGCGAAGAAGGTCGCGCCATAAGCGATGCCCGACCACTGCACAATCGCCGCGTGGCCTTCGGCGCCAAGCTGCTCGACGTAGAGCGGCAGGAACGGAAGCAGCAGCGTCATGGCGATGAGCGTGCTGAACGAGCCGGCGAAGCAGACGGCGAGATTGCGTCGCCAATGGATGTTGAAGCCGCTCTGTCCGGTTTCGCTGGGCGTCATGTCACACTTGCCGCTGCTGGGATTGTTACGGATACCAATTTGGGATACCACACTGGTATTCGTCATGAACCTGGCATTTGCCGCTGTCAATGCGGCTTTGAAGATCGGACCGACAATGTCGCAGATGCAGAATGTCGAAAGGCAGCTTCGCGAGATGATCCTCGGGCTGGAGATCGGCCCGGGCGAGCGGCTGACCGAGCGCTGGATCGAGAGCCGGTTCGGCGCTTCGCGCACGCCGGTGCGGGCGGCGCTGCTGCGCCTGGAAACGGAAGGGCTGATCGCCCGCGACGGTCGCGGCTGGACGGTGGCGCCGATCAACCTCGCGGAACTCGGACAGATCGCCGTCTACCGCGAGGCGGTCGAGGTCGCGGCGGTTCGCTTGACGGCGGCGCTCGAAGACCGTGGCGGCATCGAGTTGATCGCCGCGATGCTCGATTCCTGCGATGCCGAAACGCCGCGCGAGGAGTGGCATCGCGTCGGCCTGGATTTCCACATCGAGCTGGCAAGGCTTTCCGGCAACGAGTTCCTGTTCAGGGCCGTGCGCGATGCGATGACGAGGCTGTCGCGAGCGCGCTGGCTGGAGGTGCGGGATGAAAAGGCGCTCGGCCGCGCCTGGGCCGAACACTACGCCATCCTCGCCGCCGTCAGGAGCGGCGACGCCGAGCAAGCGGCTCAGCTGCTTTCCGCTCACATCGCCGGCAGCCGCGATCGGCTGGTCACCTCGTTGCATGACGATCGGCGCGGTCTGCGCGCAAGAGGGTTCGCGGTCGTCGCAGCGTAATGTCTCGTGTGGCCATTCGCATTAGCAGGCTTGCAACATGGCCGGGAGAATGCTGTAGGAGACGAGGGGGATGAAGGCTGACTACCATTGACCATCTTGCTGAACTCGCGGACGCATGGCCACACTCGCTCGAACCGCCGCAAAGCTGTTCTACTATGCGCGTAATTTTGCGCGTGACCGCGCACCGCAGTCCCTGTTCCGCGACCGCCTGGCCAGCCGGCTCGATCAAGCCAGGCTTTCAGGCAAGACCGTTCGCGAGCGTCTGAACTACTACAACAAGCTGGAACAGCCGTTCGCGCCCAGTGCAGACGCCGTGGCCGTCGGCAAGCTGCCGACCGCGTCCAGCATGTATTATTATGATCTCAAGGAATTCGCTCGCTATTTCGATCCGGGCCTGCTGATCGATTTCGAATTCGGCGATGTCGTCGGCATTCCGGAGATTCCGAGGATCGTCAAGGACCGGCCCATCGGCGACGACAACGCCAATGGCGTGCTGATGAAGCTGAACAAGTTCCGCCACTTCTACATGCCGCCCGACAAGCTGTCCTTCGCCGACAAGCGCCCGATGGTGGTCTGGCGCGGTCATCTCAACAATCCGCTTCGCACCCGCTTCGTGGAAAAGGCCGCTGACCTGCCGTTTTGCGACGCGGGTTCCCACAAGCCCGACGCGCCGGATGGATACCGCAAGCCGTTCCTGAATGTCGAGCAGCAGCGGCAGTATCGCTACATCGTCTCGCTCGAAGGCAATGACGTGGCGACGAACCTGAAATGGATCATGAGCTCCAATTCGCTCTGCCTGATGCCGGAGCCGACCTACGAAACCTGGTTTGCGGAAGCCAAGGTGGAGCCCAATATCCATTACGTGCCGCTCGAGTCGGATTTCTCCGATCTTGTCGACAAGGTGGCCTATTTCGAAAAGCATCCCGCCGAGGCGGCGCGGATAACTGCCGCCGCCAACGCCTATTGCCGCCAATTCGGCAATGAACAGGACGAGCAGGCGATCTCGCTGCTCGTCCTCTATAAATATTTCGTGTTGAGCGGACAGATAAAGCCCGATCCGGAAGTCTGGCGCTTTATCGCCGACTGACTGTTTTAGGCGTGCGAGCGGTCGAGCACCTTGTCGGCCGGCCCGAACCGGTCCCTGGCGGTGAACTGCTGGTGCCGGTAGGGATAAAGCACCGGCGGCCGGCTGACCGCGTCAAGGCGCTGGCGTTCTTCCTCGGAGAGCGACAGGCTGGCCGCGGCGAGGTTGTCCTTGAGCTGCGTCTCGTTGCGGGCGCCGATCACCAGCGAGCTTACGGCCGGACGGCCGAGCAGCCACGCCAGCGCGACCTGCGCCCCTGAAATGCCGCGCGCCTTGCCGATGTCGGAGAGCACGTCGACGATGCGCCACAGCCGGTCCTCGTCGCGGATCGGCGGTTCCTTCCAGCCGCCGAGCTGGCGCGCGGTCGGGCTGTCGCGATGATATTTGCCGGAGAGCAGGCCGCCCGCCAGCGGACTCCAGACCAGCACGCCGACGCCCTGGTCGACCGAGATCGGCAGCAATTCATACTCGGCCTCGCGCGCTTCCAGCGTGTAATGGATCTGCTGGGTGACGAAACGGGCCTGATGTCGGCTGTCGCTGACGGCAAGAGCCTTCATCACCTGCCAGCCCGACCAGTTGGAGCAGCCGATGTAACGGATCTTGCCCTGGTTGACCAAAGTGTCGAGGGCCGCGATCGTCTCCTCGACCGAGGTGAGGCCGTCCCACTGGTGAACGAAATAAACGTCGATGACGTCGCTCCTGAGCCGCTTCAGGCTCTTTTCGCATTCGCGGATCAGATGGTGGCGCGACAGGCCCTCGTCATTCGGACCTGTGCCGATGCGCATACGCGCCTTGGACGCGATCAGCACGTCGTTCTTACGCTTGCCGCCAAGCGCCTCGCCGATGATCTCCTCCGAGAGCCCGTTGGAATAGACGTTTGCCGTGTCGATGAGGTTGATGCCGGCATCGATGCAGGTGTCAATGATGCGCCTGGCTTCCGAAAGATCGGAGTTGCCCACGGCGGCGAACGGACCCGCGCCGCCGAAGGTCATTGTGCCGAGGGTCAATGTCGAAACCTTCAGGCCGGAACGGCCAAGGGTGCGGTATTCCATGTCGGATCCTCGCGATTTTGTTTTGGAGAGGCGCCGTGGCGGCGCGGAAAGAGGCGAGGGGATTTGTAGGACAATTCCTGCCGCTTGTCGCCCCGCCGATCACATATCGTCTATCAAGCCCGGCTGTGGTCGCTTTGCAATAAAACCGTCACTGCGCCTCTGTATCTCAGTCGGCTTAAGGAATGTCCGGGGCGGAGCCGCGGCGCATTCCGAAGCGATGATGGCTGACAGGCGACGGAGCTGCGCGATGAATGAAGTAAAATCGAATTCCGGGGCGAAGGACTGGCTGGAAGCCGAGCTCGAGGACACGCTCGACGAAGACTATGAGCTGGAGATTTCCGAACCGGCGCTCTCGCTCGAGATCGCCAAGATCTACAAGAAGTCGCATCCGCCTTCCATCGAGCGGATGACCTACTTTCGCGAGCTGCTGAGGCTCCAGTCCGAACTGATCAAGCTGCAGTCCTGGGTCGCCTACCATAAGAAGAAGCTGGTGGTGATCTTCGAGGGCCGCGACTCCGCCGGCAAGGGGGGCGTCATCAAGCGCATCACGCAGCGGCTCAATCCCCGCATCGCCCGCGTGGTGGCATTGCCGGCGCCGACGGAACGCGAAAAGTCGCAATGGTATTTCCAGCGCTACGTGCCGCATCTCCCCGCGGGCGGCGAGATCGTGCTGTTCGACCGCTCATGGTACAACCGCTCCGGCGTCGAGCGGGTGATGGGATTTGCCAATGCGGATCAGGTCGAGGAGTTTTTCCGCGACGTGCCGGAATTCGAACGCATGCTGGTCCGCTCCGGCATCACGCTGGTGAAATACTGGTTCTCGATCACCGACGAGGAACAGCAAATGCGCTTCCTGATGCGCATCCACGACCCGATGAAGCAGTGGAAGCTGTCGCCGATGGACCTGCAGTCGCGCGTGCGCTGGGAGCAGTACACCAAGGCCAAGGAAGAGACCTTCGCCCGCACCAACATCAAGGAGGCGCCCTGGTTCATCGTCGAGGGCAACGACAAGAAGCGCGCGCGGCTGAACTGCATCGACCATCTGTTGCAGCAGGTGCCGTATGAGGAGGTGCCGCATGAAGAGATCACGCTGCCGGAGCGCGTCTTCAACCCCTCCTACGAGCGCCAGGTGCTTCCGCGCGAGCTTTACGTGCCGGAGAAGTATTGAGGCGCTTTCCTTCTCCCCGTTCCACGGGGAGAAGGTGCCCGAAGGGCGGATGAGGGGCAGCGCCGGCATCTGCGGTTGATGCTCAATTCACCGCTCGGGTCAGGTGCCCCCGGTGCCTTCGCCAATTTCCGACCGGCAGCGCTGCCCCTCATTGCCCTGCCGGGCATTTCTCCCCGTATAGTGACGGGGAGAAAGAGCTGTAATTACACCCGTCCGATCATCACATGCGTGGCATCGGCGGTCGCCACCTGCCCGGTGCAACGGTATCCCAGCTTCGGCATGTCGAGCCCGGCGAACAAATGCTCGCCCGAGCCCAGCAGGAGCGGCGAGACTGCCAGATGCATCTCGTCGATGAGCCTCTCCTGCAGATACTGCCGGACAATCGAGACGCCGCCGCCGACGCGCACATCTTTGCCGCCGGCGGCTGCCTTGGCCTGTTCGAGCGCTGAGTGGATGCCGTCGGTGACGAAATAGAACGTCGTCCCGCCTTCCATCTCGATCGGCGCGCGCTTGTGATGCGTCAAAATAAAGGTCGGCACGTGGTAGGGCGGGTTGGGACCCCACCAGCCTTTCCAGTTGTCGTCCGGCCATGGGCCGCGGCTCGCCGCGAACATGTTGCGGCCAAGGATCCAGGCGCCGACATTCTCGAAGCTGCGTACCGCAAAATCGTCATCCGTATCCGTCGTCCCGCCCTCCTTGCCGATCATCTGGTAAAACGAGCGGGTCTTGATCATCCACTTGTGCAGATCTTCGCCGCCCACGCCGAGCGGATTATCAAGGCTCTGGTCGGGACCGGCGCCGTAACCGTCCAGCGATAGGGTGAAAGCGTTGACGCGCAGCCTGGACATCATAGGCCTCCTAATCCAGTTGTGATTTGCAATCGGTCAACTGATAGCTTGACTGATTGCGAATTGCAAGCGGATAGGCAGCGGCATCGCGCTCGCGGCATGATCCCTGTTTCGGTTTACGGATTTGACTCGGACGAAGCGGGCGGCCATGGCGCGCTCGTTCGTTCGTCCGCGCGCGTCCCGCTATTCCATCGCCAGGATGAGGTTGCGCACCACGGGATAGATTTCGCGTTCCCAGCGCTTGCCGTTGAAGACGCCGTAATGGCCGACATTGGCCTGCAGGTGATGTCGCTTCAGATGTGGGCGCAGTGAGCGGCACAGATCATGCGCCGCCGATGTCTGGCCCAGCGCGCATATGTCGTCGCGTCCGCCCTCCACGGTGAGCAGCGCCGTGTTGCGGATCGCGCCAGGATCGACCTTGCTGCCGCGGAAGGTGAACGCGCCTGTGGCAAGCTCCGCCTTCTGGAACACCCGATCAATGGTCTCGAGATAGAATTCCTCGGTGAGGTCGAGCACCGCGAAATACTCGTCGTAGAAAGTCTTGATCTTCTCGGCCTCGGCGGTCTCGCCGGCCGCCAGATGCTCATGGAGCTTGCGATGCGCCGTGACGTGGCGGTCGCTGTTCATGGCCATGAAGGCGGTGAGCTGCAGGAAGCCCGGATACACCCGCCGCCCGCCGCCCGGGTGGCGGAAGGGCACACGCGAGATCACGTAGCTCTGGAACCAGGCCAGCGACTTGCTGACCGCGAATTCGTTGACCTCGGTCGGGCTTTCGCGCGGGTCGATAGGCCCCGCCATCAGCGTCATCGAGCGCGGCGTCGCCGGATGCTTGTCCTCGGACATGATGGCGACGGCGGCGAGCGCCTGGACGCAGGGCTGGCAGACCGCCAAGATATGCGCGCCCGGGCCGATCGCCTCCAGGAAACGGATGAGGTAGTCGACATAGTCGTCCACGCCGAACCTGCCGGCCGAAAGCGGCACGTCGCGGGCATTGGCCCAGTCGGTGACATAGACCTCGTGGTCGGCCAGGAGCGTTTCCACCGTGCCGCGCAGCAGCGTCGAGAAATGTCCCGACAGCGGCGCGACCACCATGACCTTCGGCTGGCGGGCGTCGATGTCCTTGGCAAAGCGCAGCAGTTTGCCGAAGGGCAGGGCGAGCGCCGTTTCAACGGCGATCGGCACGTCGCGGTTGCCGACCCTGACGGTCGCGATGCCGAAATCCGGGCGCGTATGGGTGAGTCTGAAACGGGCGATCATCTCCAGCCCGGCCGCGATGCGCCGTTTGGCGGCGTCGCCGAGCGCCATCCCGGCCGTCGCGGAACCCATCAGTTCGGCAAGCATGCGCGCCGGAGCTATGAGGTCGTCCTGGAGCTGGTAGGCCTGGTAAAGCATTGCGCCTCGTTCCGCTGACAGCCCATGTGCAGCGCAAAAAAGCTAGTGCAATTTATTTTGCATTGCGAGAGGATTGTTGCCGGCGAAAGGCTTGGAGGTTCCACGACATGGCCAAGGCGGGGAAGGCGAAGGCGGCGAAGCCGGAAGGCGCGACGAAGGCGACGTTGACGATCTCTTCGAAGAACTACTCGTCCTGGTCCCTACGCGGCTGGCTGCTGTGCCGCATGGCCGGCTTGGAGTTCGAGGAGAAGCGCGTCGACATCGATGATCCGGAGCAGCGGCAGGAATTGCTGCTCCTGTCGCCATCGGTGTTGGTGCCGCGGCTGACGCATGACGGCGTCACCGTTTGGGACACGCTGGCCATCGCCGAATATCTGGCGGAGACGATGCCGGGCGCCGGCCTGCTGCCAGCCGAGCGCGTGGCGCGCGCCCATTGCCGCGCGGTGTCGGGCGAAATGCATTCGGGCTTCCACAACCTGCGCTCGGCACTGCCGATGAACCTCAAGGCGAGGCACAAGAGCTTCAAGATCTTTTCCGGCGCGCGGCCCGATGTGGAGCGGATCAAGGCGATCTGGTCGGAATGCCTGGCGACCTATGGTGGACCGTGGCTGTTCGGGGCATGGCCCACCATGGCCGATGCCATGTATGCTCCGGTCTGCACCCGTTTCCGTACCTACGCGGTTGACCTTGAGGCCCCGCTCGCCGCCTTCTGCGAGACGGTTTTTGCCTGGCCGCTGATGCGGGAATGGACGCAAGGAGCGCTCGCCGAGCCCGAGGAGATCGTCGAGCTTGAGGTGGAATTCTGACGGCGGTCAGCCGTGCCGCTGCTTGCCGGTTTAGCGGCTTACGCCTTCAACATCTCCGCCACGGTCGGCGCGAAATAGGTCAGCACGCCGTCGCAGCCCGCCCGCTTCAGCGAAAGCAGCGATTCTAGCATCGCCTTCTCGCCGTCGATCCAGCCATTGGCGGCCGCTGCCTTGATCATCGAATATTCGCCCGACACCTGATACGCGAAGGTCGGCATCTGGAACTCGTCCTTCAGCCGGCGGATGATGTCGAGATAGGGCAGACCCGGCTTCACCATCAGCATGTCGGCGCCTTCGGCAAGGTCCTGCTCGGCCTCGCGCACCGCCTCGTCGGAATTGGCGTGGTCGATGTAATAGGTCTTCTTGTCGCCCTTGAGCAGGCCGGCGGTGCCGACCGCCTCGCGATAGGGGCCGTAGAAGGCGGAGGCGAACTTGGTCGCATAGGACATGATAGCCACGTCCTGGAAACCATTGGCGTCGAGCGCGTCGCGGATGGCGCCGATGCGGCCGTCCATCATGTCGGACGGCGCGATGATGTCGGCGCCGGCGGCGGCCTGGATGACGGCCGCGGCCGCGACTTGGCTCACCGTCTCGTCATTGACGATGATGCCGTCGCGCAGGATGCCGTCATGCCCGTGGCTGGTGAACGGGTCGAGCGCGGCATCGGTGATGATGCCGATCTCCGGCACCGCGTCCTTGATGGCCCGCGTCGCGCGGTTGATGACATTGTCCGGATCGAGGATGTGCGAGCCGGTCTGGTCGCGCAGCGCAAGCTCGACATTGGGGAAGGTGGCGATCGCCGGAATGCCGAGCTTGGCGGCGCGCTCCGCTTCCCTCACTGCGAGATCGATGGAGAGGCGATAGACGTCCGGCATGGCGGCGATCGGCTCGCGTATGTTCTTGCCGTCGATGACGAAGATCGGCCAGATCAGGTCGTTGACCGAAAGCTGGTTCTCCTGCACCAGGCGGCGCGACCAGTCGGCCTTGCGCATGCGCCTGAGCCGCCGGCTGCCGGTGATCTCGTCGACGCTGCGCGCGCCGGCAGGCTTTGCGGGGGTGAATTTGTTCATGGCCCAAACTCTCTTTTGCGCCGGCTTTTACCACGCGTCTTGGCCACTGACCAATGCGACACGATTGTGCCAGTCTAGGTCTGGTTTCTCGCCCCCGCTAAAAGCGGGGTAGAGGTGTCCGCGAAGCGGACGGAGAGGGGGCCTTGGCAGGGCGCTCCCCCCTCCGTCTCGGCTTCGCCGAGCCACCTCTCCCCACTGCGTGGGGCGAGGAACCTCAAGGCTGCCCGTGCCCGGACAGGACCTGCGCCGCGCCCCTGATCGCGACCCGGAAGGCCTCGTCGAAGCTGACGCCGCGCGCCTGCCAGCGATAGGTCTTGCCGCGATCGGCCAGCCGCCAGTCGGCGATCCAGCCAAGCTCCTTGTCGCTCCACGCGATCGAGCCGGCGAGCGCCCGGGCCGCTCCCGCTTTTTTCGCGAGCTTGTCGAGCCTCGCCATATCGCCTTCGGAAAGCGCCTTCTCATCAAGCCCGCCAAGCTGCCCGGCCTTTGGAAAGGTGACGCGCATCAGCAGCGGACCGGCGGCATTGGCGAAGGATCCGCGCATCGCGTTGCCGCGCTGCTCGTCTTGCGTCAGCACGAAACGCCGCGCGCCCTGCTCGGCGGTCATGAAGACGGCGATCGGCGGCCGCTCGCCCAGCCAGGGCCTGCTGCCGAGCTGCGCGAGCAGCTTGTCCACGACGGCAGGCTTGTAGAGGCAGGTCAGGTCGTGCGGCCGGTCATGCGTGCCTTGCTCGTCATGGATCGGAATGCCTTCGAGCCGGTCGCGGTAGCGGAAGGACTGGACGAAATCGGCCGCCTTCTCGCGCAGCGCCAGCATCTCAGTCTTCTGCGTCAGCCGCTGGTCCCCCGAGACCTTGACCAGCACCTTGTCGAGGCAATCCTTGAAGCCGAGCTGCCGGTTCACGTCTCCGGTGCCGGTGACGATCGTTTGCGCCTGGTAAAGCTCGGCGGGCGTCGCGGCGATGACGGGGCGACAGACGAAACAGATGGCGACCATGCCGATCACCATGGCCGCGAGGCGAGAAAATCCGGGCATGGCTTGCCGTCCGGTTCACGATGCCCATTTTCTAGCACCGGGTGCTTGCGGTGGCCAAGGCGGATTGCCGGCTAACCGAAGGAGCAAGGGCATGGCTTTCATCTGGTTCATCTATGCCGCCTGGCTGATGCTGATCATCTTCCTGACCGTTCAGGCGATCGGCGTGAAGCGGGACACCGAACCGCATCTGCTGCAGAGCTTCGGCTTGATGTTCGCCATCATCGCCGCCTTCCTGCTGCCGCGGCTGCCGATTTTCGACTTCGTCAACTTCGCACCCGTCGGCACGGTCCTGGGCGGCATCGGCGCAGCGATCACCGTCGCGGGCATGGCGCTGCTGGTCTGGGCGCGGCAGGCTCTCGGCCGCAACTGGAGTCAAACCGTTTCGGCCAAGCAGGAGCATGAGCTGGTAAGGTCCGGTCCATACAGTCGCCTGCGTCATCCCATGTACACGGGCGGACTGCTCGCCTGTATCGGCTCGACTATCGTGGTCGGCGGCCCATTCGTCTTTCTGTTGATCCTGCTCGGGGCGATTTTCATCTGGAGGGTCGGAGCCGAGGATCAGCTTCTGGCGCGGCAATTCCCCGACGAGTTCCCCGAATATGCGCGCCGCACGAACGCGCTTATCCCGTTCGTCTGGTAATCTGCCCGCCGCCAGAGGCGCAGCCTGTCCCCGGTACTCGACAATTGACGTTGGCCCGGTCGCCGCTTAGCACTTCACCTCCCGCAGGCGCGGGGGAGGATTCTCTGACGATGGATTTTGGCGGCGGCGATGAGATCCGCTTCGAGCGGCTGGGCAGGGCGGGCGTGGTCACATTGACCCGGCCGAAGGCGCTCAACGCCGTCACGCACAACATGGTCAAGGCGCTCGGCAAGGCGCTGGACGCCTGGGAACAGGATCCGGGCGTCGTCGTCGTCGTGGTCAAGGCCGAGGGCAGGGCGTTTTCCGCCGGCGGCGATATCCTGCACATCTATGAGGCCGGCCGCGCCGGCAGGCCGCCGGTCGACTTCTTCGCCGATGAGTATCGTCTGAACGCCCGCATTGCACGCTTCAAGAAACCCTATGTCGCGCTGATCGACGGCATCGTCATGGGCGGCGGCGTCGGCATCTCCTTTCATGGCTCGCATCGCGTGCTGACCGAGAACGCTCAGTTCGCCATGCCCGAGGTCGGCATCGGTTTCTTCCCCGATGTCGGCGGCAGCCATTTGCTGCCGGATCTCGGCGGCTCGTTCGGCATGTATCTCGGGCTGACCGGAAACCGTATCCGATACGGTGACGCGCTGTGGTCCGGGCTCGCCACCCACACCATCAAGGCCGAGGAGCAGGCGGGTCTGCTCGACGAACTGGCGACGAGCGGCGACGCCAATGCCGAGCTGCGCGATTTCTTCGTGCCCGCCAAACGCGAGACCGAGCGGCAGGATCTGGAAGCGATCGCGCGCCATTTTTCGCAGAGCTCGCTCGCCGGCATCATCGACAGTCTGGAACGGGCAGGGGCTGACGACGCCTTTGCCGCAAAGACCCTGGCGACGCTGAAGAGCCGCTCGCCGACCAGCCTCAACGTTGCGTGGCGCCAGATCAGCGCGGGATCGACGCTGTCGATGGACGAATGCATGAAGATGGAATTCCGCATCCTCAACCGCATGCTGGCCGGCCACGATTTCTACGAAGGCATCCGCGCCGCCATCATCGACAAGGGGTCGACGCCTCAGTGGCGGCCGGCGAGCCTGGACGAGATCAGTGCCGCCGATATCGACGCCTATTTCGCGCCGCTCGGAGAAAAGGAACTCGCCCTGTGAGCGAGGTCACCTCCAGGCGCGTGGTGCTGCAGCCCTCGACCACCGAGGTCATCTTCGCCTGGTTCCAGCGTGTGATCGCCGGCTACTGCCTTTTGTTCGGCATCCTCTACTGGATCCGCCTGATCGGCATCTATCCGGGCGAATTGTGGCGCTTCGACCTGATGCCGGTGCATTGGCAGGTGGCGGCGGCAACGCTTGCCGTCTTTTTCCCCTTCGCCGCGGCGGGGCTTTGGATGCTGGCATCCTGGGGGCCGGTGATCTGGTTCATCTGCGCGGTGACCGAGACGGTGATGTATGCCGGCTTCCCGAACCTCTTCGGTCATCGGCTGCTGATCGTGATCTCGCACGCCTGCGTGGCCTTGCTCTACATCGTCTTCCGGGTCACTATCTGGCTGCAGAAGCGCCAGTTCCGCCAATAGGGCCGAGGGCTGGTTCTCCGGGCCGATTTCGCGCCCATTTTCTCCCGAAACCCGTTGGCTAAATCTTTAGGTTAATTGTTCTTGCTCGGGTGACCGATCGTTAAGCGTCTTCCGAAACCTCTTACCGGTAAGCTCTTGTTAGCCCTGGCGTTTAAGTCGAATTTTATGAGTATTCGATAGTGTCGCGGTCAAGGTGAAAAACAAAAAATCACCAAGGCGACAAACGAGAGGCAAAGACAATGATCAATTCGCGTCCGGCGGCGAAGACCGCAAACGTATCCGACGATCGCCGCGAGGCTATCCGCTCGCTGTACATGGAATCGCTGCAGCTGGTGGAGCGTCTGCACCGCCGTCTGCTTGACGTGATCAAGGACGAGTTCGACCGCAACGGCCGTTCCGACATCAACGCCATCCAGGCGCTGCTGCTCTTCAACATCGGCAATTCGGAGCTGACCGCCGGCGAGCTGCGTTCGCGTGGCTACTATCTCGGCTCGAACGTCTCCTACAATCTGAAGAAGCTGGTCGACCTCGGCTTCATCAACCACCAGCGCTCGCGCATCGACCGCCGCTCGGTCCGCGTCTCGCTGACGCCGAAGGGCAACGAGGTGGCCGACGTCGTCGCCGGCCTCTACGAGCGCCATGTCGGTTCGATCGAAGCGGTGGGCGGCATCAACACCGACGAGTTCAAGCAGATGAACCGCGCCCTGCAGCGGCTCGACCGCTTCTGGAACGATACGATCGCGTATCGGATGTAACAGCGAAGCGGCTGTTTTCGCTTGGTATTGGGCACGCAGGAAAACAGAGCGGTAAGATGCCTACCGTCACCCTAGTTGCGTGCCCACTGCGTGCCTATCTTCATCGGCCATTCTATACGGGCGGAGCAATGGCGGCAGGAGTAGCCGTAATCTCCGATCTATTTCCGCCTGGCGAAGAGCCGGCCTGAGGCCCTCGTTGATGTGGACGACGTTCTGGCCCCGGAACATGATGACCGCGGGCGTCACATCGCAGATTGCTCATTTGTTCTGTTTGCGAAGGCGCTCGACCTCACCCTCAGCCACGGAAAATAGGCTGTCGAGGTCGTCCATCGCGGGCGCGAGCCCATCCTCCGAAAACTCCCGGCGTAGAGCCCGGACCTGGGTTTTTGCGCGAGAAAGAGCTGCGTCCCGACGGTCTTCGCCGGGCGGATGCTCACCATTCACTTCTTCTACCATCCAGCCCGAGGCAAGTGTGAGGGATGCCCTGAAAACGTAACGCCCTGACCCATCCCGTACCTTCACCTGGAACGTTCGCCTCGGGCCATTGGGCAATTCCTCGCGAGCGATGTCCGGCAACACATCGACTGCCTGCTTGCTCACGTCTTCCAGCGACGAGCACTCGATGCCCGTGTCATCGCGCGTGAACTCATACCCATCGTGAATATCGAAATAGAACAACGGCATAGGTTGACCCTCTGAGACATGCTTCAGACACTCAGAGCAACCTTCCGCCCAAAAAAATGTTCCTGGACGGTTTCTAAGGCCCGGTACGTCAAATGTAATAGGCAGCCATCACCCAAACGCGTAAGGTCCAATCGTGGTCCGGTCTGTTATGGCGCACGGGCGATGGGAGGAATGCACTCTCGCCCCAGCCGGGAGTAGAGAGATGCAACGGCACCTGCCGCCTAATGCCTTCTATCCAGAAGACCTCGACGTGCTGAAGCGCGTGTTTGACGTGGTGTGCGCCGAGCGCGGATGCCAGCCGGGTTCCCCAGACGCCGAGGCGACCGCCTTGCTCCTGGTCAATATGTTCGAGGGCGGCCGGAGAACGGAAGAGGAGCTGCTTGAGGCGGTTCAGACCAGGCAGGCTTATCGCAAGGCAAGCTAGAGCCTGCGAAGATTGAACCTGCGAAGATTCGCCAGCATGTCCAAGTGCGAGCTTGTCGCGTTCCCTGGTCAGCTTGGCCTTCTTGAGCAGCTTGGCCAACTCCGCCTCCAGGAATTTTCAATCGCATCTCTAGGTCGCGCCGTCTTTCTCGACGTATGCCCCGATGCAAAAAAGCATCGCCCCCATTTCTTTCACCTTCCCGCCATATGCAAATCGCGGGCCAAGGCCACGTTGCCGCCATAATCGCGGTGGATGCGGATTACGGGTGATGCTGCGGGCCTATGCCCTGCGCTCCTTGGAACCTGCGTGGCGGCAGCGCGTTTCTGGCGGCCGATTGATGCGGGTCATGGTTGGCGAATTGTTAAGTTTGCCACCCCTAGAGTGCGGACAAAGCCGCCCGGCAAGCGATTGAGCGAGAGCGATCAACACAGAATGTCTGCCATGAGAACCAGCCGCCGTTTCTTCCTCACCGGAGCCTCCGTGCTCGCCGCCGCCATGGTTGCCGGCCAGGCCAGCGCCCAGGACGTGATCGGCGACATCCTGAAATCCTCGACCCGCGGCAATTGGGACGACCAGTTCGACGCACGCGCCAACGACACCAACAAGGTCGCCTCGACGCTGCCGATCTTCAGCCAGCAGACGGTGGCCTTCACCGAGCAGGCCGTGGCGCAGTACCAGAACATCGTCGCCCAAGGCGGCTGGGAACAGGTTCCGGCGACCAAGAAATTGCAGCTCGGCGTCGACGATCCGGATGTCGTGCCGCTGCGCAAGCGCCTGATGGTTTCGGGCGACCTGCCGCAAAGCGCCGGCATCTCGACGGCCTTCGATTCCTATGTCGACGCCGCGGTCAAGCGCTTCCAGCTCCGTCACGGCCTGCCGGCCGACGGCGCTATGGGCAAGTACACCTATACGGCAATGAACGTCCCGGCGCAGATCCGCCTCGGCCAGCTGCAGACCAACCTGCAGCGCCTGAAGGAAAAGGCCGGCACGCTCGGCAGCCGCTATGTGCTGGTCGACATTCCGGCGGCCCAGGTCGAGGCGGTCGAGAACGACCGCGTCGTGCTTCGCCATACCGCGATCGTCGGCAAGATCGATCGCCAGACGCCGATCGTGAACTCCAAGATCAACGAGATCATCGTCAATCCGTACTGGAATGCGCCGGTCTCGATCGTGCGCAAGGACATCATTCCGCTGATGCGGAAGGACCCGAATTACCTCAAGGACAGCCACATCCGCCTGTTCGCGCCGGACGGCAGCGAGGTCGATCCGATGACCATCGACTGGTCGACGGACGATGCCGCGAAATACCGCTTCCGCCAGGATCCGGGCAGCAACAATGCGATGGCCTCGGTCAAGATCAACTTCCCGAGCCCGGACGGCGTCTATATGCACGACACGCCGCAGCAGAGCCTGTTCGGCAAGTTGATGCGCTTCGACTCGTCGGGCTGCGTGCGCGTCCAGAACGTGCGCGACCTCGTCACCTGGATCCTGCGCGACACGCCCGGCTGGGACCGTCAGCATTTCGAAGCGGCGATCAAGACCGGCGAGAACACGCCGATCAACGTGGTCAACCCGGTGCCGGTCCACTTCCTCTATCTGTCGGCCTGGTCGACCGCTCCGGGCGTCGTTCAGTTCCGCGACGACATCTACGCACTCGATGGCGCTCAAGAGCTGCAGATCAGCTCGGCGCAGTAAGCATCTGATATAATGTGTAAAAAAGGCCGCCAATTTGGTGGCCTTTTTTATTCCCGCGAGAATAGCCCTAGATCAGCCGCTGGTTCACCAGCCGCGCCACCGCCTGTGCGCGGTTGACGGCGCCGAGCTTGCGCCTGGCATTGTCGACATGGAAGCGCACGGTCGCCTCCGCGATGCCGAGGATCACCGAGATCTCCCAGTCGGTCTTGCCCTCGGCGACCAAAGCCAGGCTGTCGCGCTCTCGCGTCGTGAGCCTGACTGCGGTGGTCGGGGGCGGCGAAGTCAGGCTCATCAGCCTTTCCGTCAGCGCCAGGCCCGCCATGTGGATGGCGAAACGCTCGTCCGGCGCAAACTCCCGCCGGTGAAAGCCGAGATGCAGCGAGGCGATCACGCCACTCGCGCCGTAAGAAGTGGCGCAGAGCGCGTCGTCGATATTGGCTTCGCTCAACGCATCCCAATAGGCGCCGTATTGCGCATCATCGTGCGGCGCGAAATCGCTGAAGCGGTAGCTCGTGCGGCTCTCGCGGATCGCCCCCAGCAACGGATTGCATTCGAAGCAGACATAGTCGAAGGCCGGGCTGCCCGGCCAACCGCTTGGCGCCAGCCTTGTGATGAAGCCACCGGCCGCCCAGTGGCTGGCCGAGGTTAGGATCGCCGCCGGCCGCCGGTAAAGCCTTGTCTGCAGATAGGAGGCGCCGAAATCTTCCATTGCCGCGAAGAAGGCGGCGCTGGCGTCTTCGGCCGTAGGCGCCGCATACGCCGCCTCCACATGCGTCATCAATCGTGACAGCATCGCTCGCCCCAGTGTCAACCCACCCGGAACCCAGGGTTGCACGGGCCGTGCCATGCCGCAAGGGAGGGGCGCTTCGTCTGTCAACCCGGCGTTTTCGAGAGGTTGATGGAGTTGGCCCCTCGCGTATCAGGAAAGGCGCGGCGCCAGCCACCCGCGGGCTTCCTCCAGAAGCGAGCGGACCCGGCGCCCTCTTCTGTATTTGCCACGCCGATTCCAGGGCCTTGGCGTGGCGGCCGGCCACCCGGCGCCCCTTAGCAGCCTTGCGCTGACGCCGGGTGCCGGCCGGTTTTTTCGAACTTGGCTGGCGCTCCGGATATCGCGAGCCGCCGGATGCGCCCCGACATTGGGGGACGCTCTCGACCAAGCGCCGCGGCTGCGGCGAGAGAGCGGACGTGGGGCCGTCGGGGCGCATCTTCGATCCTCAGGAGCCGAGCACTGCGAAATTAGAACCAGGCGGCTTGTCTTGGCGCAAACCGGCCAGCAAATTTCGCGCCGCAAACGTGGCGGCCCGAAAACAACTGTGTTAATGCGCGGCGACCTCGCAGACCTCCGGCCCCAAGGGAAAGCAAGCCATGTCAAATGCAGCGGCAGCCTCCAGCAAATTCGAATCCTTCTTCGAGACCACGCTTGCTGACGCCGATCCGGAAATCTTCGGCGCCATCCGCAACGAGCTCGGTCGCCAGCGCCATGAGATCGAGCTGATTGCGTCGGAAAACATCGTGTCGCGCGCCGTGCTCGAAGCGCAGGGCTCGATCATGACCAACAAATATGCCGAGGGCTACCCGGGCAAGCGCTACTATGGCGGCTGCCAGTTCGTCGACGTGGCCGAGGAACTCGCCATCGAGCGCGCGAAAAAGCTGTTCGGCTGCAACTTCGCCAATGTCCAGCCGAATTCGGGCAGCCAGATGAACCAGGCGGTGTTCCTGGCGCTGCTCCAGCCCGGCGACACCTTCATGGGGCTCGATCTGAATTCGGGCGGCCATCTCACACACGGCTCGCCGGTCAACATGAGCGGCAAGTGGTTCAAGGTCGTCTCCTACGGCGTGCGCAAGGATGATCACCTGCTCGACATGGACGCGATCGAGAAAACCGCGCATGAGACCAGGCCGAAGCTGATCCTGGCCGGCGGCACCGCCTATTCGCGCATCTGGGACTGGAAGCGGTTCCGCGAGATCGCCGATTCGATCGGCGCTTATCTCATGGTCGACATGGCCCATATCGCCGGCCTCGTCGCCGGCGGCGTGCACCCGTCGCCGCTGCCCTATGCCCATGTCGTGACCACGACGACGCACAAGTCGCTGCGCGGCCCGCGCGGCGGCATGATCCTGTGCAACGACGAGGAGATCGCCAAGAAGATGAACTCGGCGGTTTTCCCGGGCTTGCAGGGCGGTCCGCTGATGCATGTCATCGCCGCCAAGGCGGTGGCGCTCGGCGAGGCGCTGAAGCCGAGCTTCAAGACCTATGCTGAAAGCATCGTCGCCAACGCCAAGGCGCTGGCGTCCAGCCTGCAGGAGACCGGCCTCGATATCGTCTCGGGCGGCACCGACAACCATTTGATGCTGGTCGACCTTCGTCCGAAGAACGCCACCGGCAAGCGCGCGGAGGCGGCGCTCGGCCGCGCCAACATCACCTGCAACAAGAATGGCATCCCGTTCGATCCGGAAAAGCCGTTCGTCACCTCGGGCGTGCGCCTCGGCACGCCGGCCGGCACCACGCGCGGCTTCGGCCAGGCCGAATTCCGCGAGATCGGCAAGCTGATTGCCGAGGTGCTGGACGGGCTGAAGGTGGCGAATTCCGACGAAGGCAATGCAGCGGTCGAGGCCGCGGTGAAGGCCAAGGTCACGGCGCTGACCGACCGCTTCCCGCTCTACCCCTACCTCGGTTGAACCTTCCGCCGGTTGTCAGCCCTCGGTTGACCAGGCGCCGCGCGTCATCTTTTATCCTCGCGCTTCGCGCCGCTCCCTGATCGGGCGGCGCGGCTTACTGGAGATTTGATGATGCGCACTTTCCACCTTGCCGCCCTGGCCTTGTCAGGCTCGCTGACCGCCTTCGCCCTGTCAGGCGCAATTGCGCAGGAGCAGACGCAGTCCGCCTCCGACATGCCGGCCACCAAAACCTTCGGCAGGTGGACCACTATCATCGACACGCTCGATACCGGGCAGGACGCACACAAGACTTGCGCCGCCTCGACGGCTTTCGTCGATGGCGACGGCAACGCCGGCTCCCTGACGCTGTCGATCTCGACCGGCGATGCGCTGCCGCCGGACGCCTATCCGGCCATCATGTTCATCATCGATAACAAGACGCTGCCGACCGGCGACAAGATCGCCGCGACTTTCGGCGACCCCGGCGTGAAGGTGGCCGCGACCGTAAGCTCCAACGCGGCCGCGGGCGGCCGTCCGAGCTGGATGGTCGACGACCAGGCCAAGACCAGTCTTGCCCTGCTGCGCGCCATGCGCAAGGTTACCTCGCTCGACGTGACCTTCGGCAAACAGCAGGTCACCAGCATCCCGATGGACGGCTTCACCAAGGCCTATCGCAATCTCGGCACCTCCTGCGGTTTCTCGACCAAGGATGTCGCGCCCTGACACTTGCCGGCCGGCGGGGCGGGGCGCTGGCAATTATCCCCGCGCCTCGCTATCTCTGATACGAAGGCTCCGCGCTTTGCCATGGCGGCAAAACAGACTAAGCCTGCGGCCTCCCGAGAATCGCCAACCGAAAGCTTCCCATGCGCTGCCCCTATTGCCAGTCCGAAGATACGCAGGTGAAGGACTCGCGTCCCGCCGAGGATGGCGCGGCCATCCGCAGGCGGCGGGTGTGCCCGGATTGCGGCGGCCGCTTCACCACCTTCGAGCGTGTCCAGCTGCGCGATCTCGTCGTCATCAAGAAGTCCGGCCGCAAGGTGCCATTCGACCGCGACAAGCTGCTGCGCTCCGTCGAGATCGCCGTGCGCAAGCGCAATGTCGACCCCGAGCGCATCGACCGCGCCGTCACCGGCATCGTGCGCCAGCTGGAAAGCTCGGGCGAGACCGAGATCGCTTCAGGCGAGGTCGGCCGCTTGGTCATGGAGGCGCTGAAGTCGCTGGATGACGTCGCCTATGTCCGCTTCGCCTCGGTCTATCGCAATTTCCGCGAGGCCAGGGATTTTCACGAGCTGCTGGGCGAATTGAAGGGCGACGAGGAAAAGACCGAAGAGGACGCTGGCTGACCATGACGGTACCGCGACTGGACGAGGCCGCGCAGGCGGCCCTTGATCGCCGCTTCATGGCTGCGGCCATCAGGCTGTCGCGCCGCAATGCCGGCCGCACCTCCACCAACCCCTCCGTCGGCACCATCATCGTGCGCGACGACGGCACCGGTCCGATGATCGTCGGCACCGGCGTGACCGCCGTCGGCGGCCGCCCGCATGCCGAGACAGAGGCGCTGGCCGAGGCCGGCGAGCTCGCGCGCGGCGCCACTGCCTATGTGACATTGGAGCCCTGCGCCCATCACGGCCGCACCCCGCCTTGCGCCAACGCGCTGGTCAATGCCGGCATCGCACGCGTCGTCGGTGCTGCCAGCGATCCCGACCCGCGCGTCTCGGGCAAGGGCTACGCCATACTGCGCGCCGCCGGTGTCGAGGTGGTGGAGAAGGTGCTGGCAGCCGAAGCCGCAGAGCAGATGGCCGGTTATCTCACTCGCTCCCTGAAGAAGCGCCCGGAAGTAACTCTGAAGCTTGCGCTCTCGAGCGACGGCAAGATCGGCCGCAGGGGCGCCGGCCAGGTCGCCATTACCGGCGAGATCGCGCGGCGCGACGTCTATCTGATGCGCGCCGAGTCCGACGCCATCCTGGTCGGCATCGGCACCGCGCTCGAGGACGACCCGGCGCTGACGGTGCGCCTGCCGGGGCTGGAGAACCGCTCGCCGGCGCGCATTGTCCTCGATCGGCAGATCCGGTTGCCGGAGACATCCAAGCTGGTGTCCGGCGTCGACCGCGTGCCGCTCTATGTCGCCTCGTGCCTCGAAGCAGACCCGCACCGGCGGGCCGCGCTCGAACGCGCCGGCGTGCGCTTCATCGGCACCGAAACCCATCACGGCGTCGTCGCTTTGCCGGAATTGCTGGAAGACCTTGCCGCGCTCGGCATGGCAAGCGTTTTGGTCGAAGGCGGCGCCCAGGTGGCCAGGGCCTTCCTCGAGGAAGACCTTGTCGACCGTATCGTCCTGTTCCAGGGGCCGGACGCCATTGGCGAAGACGGTATTGCATCGCCGATCGACGCCGACCATATCCCGGCTGGATTTCGCAAGCTGCGCGACATGCGCTTCGGCGAGGACAGCTACGCCGAATGGGTGAGACTATGATCCCAAGAAGTGGGAACCGGGTTTTGGATTAGATCATAGTCAAAACGAAAGAAGCTCTCTGATGTTCACGGGAATTGTGACTGACGTCGGTACGGTAGCCGCTGTGAAGCCGCTCGCCGAAGGCGTCGGCCTGCGCATCGACACCGCCTATGATTCGGAGACCATCGCCATTGGCGCCTCGATTTCCTGCGGCGGCGTCTGCCTGACCGTCACGGCGCTCCCCGAACATGGGTCGAACGCGCGCTGGTTCGAGGTCGAGGCCTGGGAGGAGGCGCTCAGGCTGACCACCGCTTCGAGTTGGAAATCCGGCACCCGGATCAATCTCGAACGGGCGCTGAAGATCGGCGACGAGCTCGGCGGCCACATCGTCTCCGGTCACGTCGACGGCACTGCCGAGATCGTCAAGCGCAAGGAGGAGGGCGATGCCGTGCGCTTCACCCTGGAAGCGCCGCGCCATCTGGCGAAGTTCATCGCGCCGAAGGGCTCGGTCGCGCTCGACGGCACATCCCTCACCGTCAACAAGGTGGAAGGTACCCGCTTCGACGTGCTGCTCATCCATCACTCGCTGACCGTTACCACCTGGGGCGAGCGCCATGCCGGCGACCGCGTCAACATCGAGATCGATACGATGGCCCGCTACGCCGCGCGCTTGGCGGAGGCGGCGAAAGAGGGGCTTTGATGGATCCCGCCGGAGCCGAAGAGAAGGCCGACCGCCGACAGATGACTCTTGAGGCGTTGGCGGATGTCGATGCCGGCCGAGTGATCGATCACAGGGAGGTAGAGGCTTGGGTCAAGAACCTCGTAAAGCGCGTGGAGACCGTAGTGCGCCAGCCTGACTAGGCCACAGAACGTCGCGCCCAGCATCTTCCGCTTGCGATCAACCCCGCTTCGGCCTAAGTCACCGGCAACCCCCCGGAGACTTTTATGGCAGGCACATCCCAACACGGCAAAGCGTTCATTCGCCCGAAGGCGAAGGCGCATCTGCTTATTGTCGAAGCGCGTTTCCACGATGATCTCGCCGACGCTCTGCTCGAAGGCGCGACCGGCGCGCTCGATGAGGCCGGCGCCACCTATGACGTGGTGACGGTTCCCGGCTCGCTGGAGATACCGGCTGTCATCACCTTCGCGCTCGATGGCGCAGCCGAAGGCGGCACGCATTATGACGGCTTCGTCGCGCTCGGTACCATCATCCGCGGCGATACCTATCATTTCGACATCGTCGCCAATGAATCGAGCCGTGCCCTGATGGACCTTTCGGTGCAGGAGGCGGTCGCGATCGGCAACGGCATCCTGACCACCGAGAACGACGCGCAGGCATGGACGCGCGCGAAGAAGGCCGAGGGCGACAAGGGTGGCTTCGCCGCCCGCGCAGCGTTGACCATGATCGCGCTCAAAGAGAAATTTGGAGCCCAATCGTGACCGAGCCTGCCTCGACCGGAGCGGTGCGCCACGCCAACAAGCGCGGCGCCGCCCGTCTTGCCGCCGTCCAGGCGCTTTATCAGATGGATGTGGCCGGTAGCGGCGTCTTCGAGATCACGGCCGAATACGAGGCCTTCCGCCTCGGCAAGGAAGTCGATGGCGCGCTCTATCGCGAGGCGGACGCGCAATGGTTCCGCGCCATCCTGACCGGCGTCGTCGAGAACCAGAAGACCATCGATCCGGTCATCCGCCAGGCGCTGACCGAGGACTGGCCGCTGTCGCGGCTGGATTCGACGCTGCGCGCCATCCTGCGCGCCGGCGTCTATGAATTGATGAAGCGCGAGGACGTGCCGGTGGCCGTGATCGTCTCAGAATATGTCGACATCGCAAAAGCTTTTTACGAGGAAGACGAGCCAAAGCTGGTGAATGCCGTTCTCGATCGCGTCTCGCGCCGGGTTCGCGGCGAGGGGCGTGGCAAGGACGCTTCGTGACGACCGCAACGGCCGCGGTCGGCCGGACCGGCAGGGAGGGGCGCCGCACAGCAGTCCTGCTTGCCGCCGCGCAGGCGATCGTCGGTTCGGCCGCTCCGATCGCTATTTCGCTCGGAGCGCTTGCCGGGCAATATCTGCTCGGTCCCGACAAATCGCTGGCGACGGCTCCGATCACCGGATTCAATCTCGGCGTGGCGCTCGGAGCCTTGCCGGCCGCCGCCATCATCCGCAGCCTCGGCTATCGCGGCGGCTTCATGACCGGCACGATCGTCACTGCGTTCGGCGGCCTGATCGCGACGCTTGCGCTCTTCCAAGGGAGCTTTTGGCTGTTCGCCTTCGGCCTCTGCGTCATCGGCGTCGGTGGCGCCTTCGTGCAACAGTTCCGCTTCGCCGCCGCCGACAACGCGCCGCCCGAGTTCAAGGCCCGCGCCATCTCCTTCGTGCTGGCGGGCGGCATCGTCACCGCCATCCTCGGTCCGCAGATCGTCATTTACACCCGCGAACTGCTGGCCCCGGTCATGTTCGCGGGATCCTTCGCCTCGATCCTGCCGCTTGCGGCGGTTGGTGCGCTTATCCTGTCATTCCTGCGTGTGTCTTCAACGACCAACACCGTCACCGAAACCGCTGCGAGCGATGCCCGGCCGCTGGCTGAAATCGTCACTCAGCCGCGTTTTGTCGCAGCACTTTTCTGCACCGTCGGCAGCTACGCGCTGATGAGCTTCGTCATGACCGGCGCGCCGCTCGCCATGGTTGGCTGTGGACTGTCGGAAGATGATGCGACGCTCGGCATTTCCTGGCACGTCATGGCCATGTTCGGACCGAGCTTCTTCACCGGCTCGCTGATCCATCGCTTCGGCGCCGAACGTGTGCTGGCCACTGGCCTCGTGCTCCTGATCGGCTGCGCCACGGTGGCGCTGTCCGGGCTGCATCTGTGGCAATTCTGGACGGCGTTGATCCTGCTCGGGCTTGGCTGGAACTTCGGCTTCATCGGCGCCACGGCCATGGTCGCGGCCAGCTACCGCCCCTCCGAGAAGAGCAAGGTGCAGGGTTTCCACGACTTCGTCCTGTTCGGCTCCGTCGCCTTCTCCTCGCTCATGTCAGGCGCGATCTACAATGCATGGGGCTGGACGATGCTCAACTGGGTCGTCTTCCCGGTCGTCGCGCTTTGCTTTGTCGCGCTCGGGACTTTGAAGTTGGCGGGCTCGCGCGCGGCCAGCTGACATTACGCTGTCGGGACGGCCTGGGGCTCGTCCCCGACGCCGGGAACAAAATTATTGCGTGTATCCCCCTAGTTATGAAACCGTATGCCCCGACCGACCGTTGAAGCTGTGCTCATATGCGACCACCGATTGATCGGCTCATAGCAAGGGATTTTCACAATGTTTTCAGGTAGAAAGCTCGCTTTCGCGGCGATGGCGCTTGGCATCGCGACGGCATCGGCGAATGCCCAGGTGGTGGTGTCTTCCAAGATCGACACCGAAGGCGGCGTGCTGGGCAACATCATCCAGCTCGTGCTCAACGCCAACAACATCAAGACCACCGACCGTATCCAGCTCGGCGCGACGCCCGTGGTGCGCAAGGCGATCACCGCCGGCGAGATCGACATCTATCCAGAATATACGGGCAATGCCGCCTTCTTCTTCCAGAAGGCTGACGATCCGGTCTGGAAGGACGCCGCCAAGGCTTACGAAACCGCCAAGAAGCTCGACTATGACGCCAACAAGATCGTTTGGCTGTCGCCGTCGCCGGCCAACAACACCTGGGCGATCGCGCTGCGCAAGGAAGTGGCTGACGAGAACAAGCTCGCCACCCTGACGGACTTCGGCAAGTATGTCGCCGGCGGCGGCAAGGTGGTGCTCGCGGCTTCCGCCGAGTTCGTCAATTCGGCCGCGGCGCTTCCGGCCTTCCAGACGACCTATGGCTTCACGCTGAAGCCGGACCAGTTGATCACGCTCTCCGGCGGCGACACCGCGGCAACCATCGCTGCCGCCGCCAACCAGACCAACGGCGCCAACGCGGCCATGGTCTATGGCACTGATGGCGGCATCCAGCCCTCCGGCCTCGTCGTGCTCGAGGACGACAAGGGCGTGCAGCCGGTCTACCAGCCGGCGCCGATCATCCGCGAAGAGGTCCTTAAGCAGCATCCCGAGATCGAGGCGCTGCTGAAGCCGGTCTTCGCCAAGCTCGATCTCGTCACCCTGCAGGAGCTCAATGGCCGCGTCCAACTGGGCGGCGAGCCTGCCAAGGGCGTGGCGGAGGATTTCCTCAAGAAGAACGGCTTCCTGAAGTAAGGCGAGTTCGGCGCGCCGTGTTGGCGGTGCGCCTGCTCGAGTGGGGACGATCGTGACCATCCGCTTCGACAAGCTCGGCGTCGTCATCGCCGCGATCGTCGCCTACGCTGCCTTGGCGGCCCCCTTTGCCACGTTCCGCGCCAACCGCATCGTGCCGGGGCAGGCGCGTTCGATCCTCGAAGCGCTGCCGCCCGCGCTTGGCATGGTGCTGCTGGCTATGGTGATCGCCGCCGCCATCGTCGCCTTGCTCAGGACGCCGCTCATCCTCAGGCTGGCGGTCAGCGTCGTCGCGCTGGTCGCGCTATCGGTCCTGATCGGCACCGCCGGCGGTTTCCTGACGCCTGCCGGAAACACCTTTGCCCGCGTCGCGCCCGCCTCCGGTTTCTGGCTGCTGATCTTTGCCTTCACCCTTCTGCTGGCCGATGTGCTCACCAGGCTGAACCTGTCGCCCTGGTCGCGCCTCGGCGTGCTCGTGCTGGCCGCGCTCGCCATTGCCGCGCTGCTCGTCTCGGGAAGCTGGGACAGCCTCTCCATCCTCAAGGAATATGCCAGCCGCGCCGACAGTTTCTGGGCCGAGGCTTCCAAGCACGTTAGCCTGGCGCTTGGCTCGCTGGCTGGCGCGGTGATCGTCGGCATACCGCTCGGCATCCTTTGCCATCGCGTCGAGAAGCTGCGGGCGGGCGTGCTGAATGTGCTCAACATCATCCAGACCATCCCGTCGATCGCGCTCTTCGGCCTGCTGATCGCGCCGCTCGGCTGGGTTGCCGTCCACGTGCCGGGCGCTGCCGCGATCGGCATCAGGGGTATCGGCACCGCGCCCGCCTTTGTCGCGCTCTTCCTCTATTCGCTGTTGCCGGTGGTGGCCAACACCGTGGTCGGGCTGGCTGGTGTGCCCCGAGCGGCGAACGACGCCGCGCGCGGCATGGGCATGACCGACCGCCAGCGGCTGTTCGATGTCGAGTTCCCGCTCGCCTTTCCGGTGATCCTGACCGGCATCCGCATCGTGCTGGTGCAGAATATCGGCCTTGCCACCATTGCCGCGCTGATCGGCGGCGGTGGCTTCGGCGTGTTCGTCTTCCAGGGCGTCGGCCAGACGGCGATGGATCTGGTGCTGCTCGGCGCGCTGCCCACCGTGGCGTTGGCCTTTGCGGCTGCCATCATCCTCGACGCGGTCATCGAGATGACCGCCACCAAGCGCAGGGTAGTTGAAACGGCATGATCGAGATCGAAGGCATCACCAAGCGCTATGACGAGACGACGGTGGTCGACAATGTTTCGATGGTCATCGAACCGCGCACCATCGCCACCATTGTCGGCACATCCGGATCGGGCAAGACGACCCTGCTCAGGATGATCAACCGGCTGGTCGAGCCGACCTCCGGCGTCATCAAGCTCGACGGCGCCGACAACCGCTCCTTGCCTGGCTATCAGCTGCGCCGCAGCATCGGCTACGCCATTCAGGGCCATGGCCTGTTTCCACACCGAACGGTGGCGCAGAACATCGCCACCGTGCCGCTACTGCTCGGCTGGGACAGGGATCGCATCAAGGCGCGTGTCGACGAGCTGATGACGCTCTACCAGCTCGACCCACAGGCCTATGGCCCTCGTTACCCGCACGAGCTTTCCGGCGGCCAGCAGCAGCGCGTCGGGGTGGCGCGCGCCTTGGCCGCCGAGCCTAACGTGCTTTTGATGGATGAGCCCTTCGGCGCTCTGGATCCGATCATCCGCACGAAGGCGCAGGAGGATCTGCTGGCGATCCAGAAGCGTTTCGGCACCACCATCATCCTCGTCACCCACGACATGGAAGAAGCAGTGCATCTGGGCGACAAGATCGCCGTGATGGATGCCGGCAAGCTGGTGCAATACGCAAAACCGGCGGAGATTCTGGCCAGGCCTGCAAGCGATTTTGTCGAGACATTAGTCGGCGCCAGCGAAAGGCCGTTCCGGTTGCTGTCGCTCGGGCCTGTGCGCGATGCCATGGAGCCGGGCGGCGCGGAGGGCGAGGCGATTCCCGGCGAGGCCACGCAGCGCGACGCGCTGGCCGAGCTGTTGTGGTCGGGCCGTCCCGCGCTGCCGGTGAAGGACGGCGACGGCAAGCTCATTGGCCGCGTCACCATCGAAGGCTTGGTAAAACGCGCGTCGAGGCCGCAATGAAAGCCTGGCTGCCCGCGCTGCTGAGGCTGGCTGTCCTGGCGCTGCTGGTGGTCTTCATCACCAGCCCGGGCTGGTTCGAGCCGCTGTTGAAACCGCTGACCGAGAATGGCGCGCCGGCGATCTACAACCAGGGCAGCCTGCTGACGCTCACCCTGCAGCACCTGCGGATCGTGCTGGTCGCGACGGCCGCGGCAACGTTTGTCGCGGTGGCTTTGGCCATCCTGGTCACTAGGCCGGCAGGCGCCGAGTTCCTGCCCTTGTCGCGCAGCCTGGTCAATATCGGCCAGACCTTTCCGCCGGTTGCCGTGCTGGCGCTTGCGGTTCCGGCGGTCGGCTTCGGCGAAAAGCCGACGCTGATCGCGCTCTTCCTTTATGGCCTGCTGCCGATCTTCGAGAATGCGCTGACCGCGCTGACAACGCTGCCCGGCAACGTGATGGAAGCGGCGCGCGGCGCCGGCATGACGGGTTGGCAAAGGCTGTTGAAGGTTGAGCTGCCGCTGAGCGCCCCCGTGATCCTGGGCGGCATTCGGCTTTCGGTCGTCATCAGCCTCGCCACCGCGACGATCGGCTCGACGGTTGCAGCCAAGACCCTGGGCGAGGTGATCATCGCTGGCCTGATCTCGAACAACCTTGCCTTCGTGCTGCAAGGCGGCCTGATCGTCGCGGCGCTTGCGGTGCTGATCTATGACGGTCTGTCGGCCATAGAGCGCTACGCCGCGCGGCGCATGGGGCAGGGAGCGGAGTAGCGCGATACAAGGGGCAGGCCAGCAGGTTGCGCTGCGATACCCTCGCGTCATTTCAATCGATCTAACTCCAGGCTCGCGCTGGCACAATGTTTACTGCCTTCTTCTTTTGGGCGAAAGCCGGGCAAAAACCGAACAATATCTTGACGTTCCAAGCCTTGTTTCGCATACCCCAACCAAGAGGTGGATTCCGCGCGCGGCATCCATCTCCGTTCCAACGGCCCAGGGAGGGGTTCTTTTGGGCCATCAATCGAGGAAAATCCGGCAATGACCATCATTACCGCCGTCATCGCCTGCGGCTTGCTGTCAGTTCTGTACGCCATCTGGGCGACACGTTCGGTCCTTGCGTCCGATCAGGGCAATCAGCGCATGCAGGAAATATCCGCCGCCATACGCGAAGGCGCCCAGGCCTATCTGGCGCGCCAGTATACCACCATCGCAGTGGTCGGCATCGTCGTGCTCCTGCTTGCCTGGTGGCTGCTCTCGATCACCTCCGCGATCGGCTTCCTGATCGGCGCCGTGCTTTCGGGCGCCGCCGGCTTCATCGGCATGCATGTCTCGGTGCGCGCCAATGTGCGGACCGCGCAGGCCGCCTCCAACAGCCTCGCCGCGGGCCTCGATATCGCCTTCAAATCCGGCGCGATCACCGGCCTGCTGGTCGCGGGACTGGCGCTTCTCGGCGTCTCGATCTACTACGCCGTCCTGACTGGCCCGATGGGCCTCCAGCCGAATGATCGCGTCGTCATCGACTCGCTGGTCTCGCTTGGCTTCGGCGCTTCGCTGATCTCGATCTTCGCCCGTCTCGGCGGCGGCATCTTCACCAAGGGTGCGGATGTCGGCGGCGACCTTGTCGGCAAGGTCGAGGCCGGCATTCCCGAAGACGATCCACGCAACCCGGCCACCATCGCCGACAATGTCGGCGACAATGTCGGCGACTGCGCGGGCATGGCCGCCGACCTGTTCGAGACCTATGCGGTGACCGTTGTCGCCACCATGGTTCTGGCCGCCATCTTCTTCGGCGGCACGGCCGCGCTGGGCGCGGCCATGCTCTACCCGCTGGCAATTTGCGGCGCCTGCATCCTGACCTCGATCGTCGGCACCTTCTTCGTCAAGCTCGGTTCCAACGGCTCGATCATGGGCGCTCTCTACAAGGGCCTGATCGTCACCGGCCTGCTGTCGATCGTCGGTCTTGCCGCCGCGACCTCCGGCACGGTCGGCTGGGGCGAGGTCGGCACCGTTGCCGGCATCGGCATCACCGGCAAGAACCTGTTCATCTGCGGCCTCATCGGTCTGCTGGTGACCGGTTTGATAGTGGTGATCACCGAATACTACACCGGCACCAACAAGCGTCCGGTGAACTCGATCGCCCAGGCTTCGGTGACCGGCCACGGCACCAACGTCATCCAGGGCCTCGCGGTCTCGCTGGAATCGACAGCACTGCCGGCAATCGTCATCGTCGGCGGCATCATTGCCACCTACCAGCTCGGCGGCCTGTTCGGCACGGCGATCGCGGTCACCACCATGCTTGGCCTGGCCGGCATGATCGTGGCGCTCGACGCCTTCGGCCCGGTCACCGACAACGCCGGCGGCATTGCCGAAATGGCCGGCCTGCCGAAAGAAGTGCGCCACTCCACCGACGCGCTCGACGCCGTCGGCAACACCACCAAGGCTGTGACCAAGGGCTATGCCATCGGCTCGGCCGGTCTCGGTGCGCTGGTGCTGTTCGCGGCCTACTCGAACGACCTGAGGTTCTTTGCCGCCAATGGCGACAAATACCCCTACTTCCAGGGCATGGGCGACGTCTCCTTCGACCTCTCCAATCCCTACGTGGTCGCCGGCCTGATCTTCGGCGGCCTGATCCCCTATCTGTTCGGCGGCATCGCCATGACCGCCGTCGGTCGCGCCGCCGGCTCGATCGTCGAGGAAGTGCGCAAGCAGTTCCGCGAGGACAAGGGCATCATGGCCGGCACCTCGAAGCCGAACTATGCGCGCGCCGTCGACATCCTGACCAGGGCGGCGATCCGGGAAATGATCATCCCGTCGCTCCTGCCGGTGCTGGCGCCGCTCGTCGTCTATTTCGGCGTGCTGCTGATCTCGGGTTCGAAGGCCTCGGCCTTCGCCGCGCTCGGCGCCTCGCTGCTCGGCGTGATCGTCAACGGCCTCTTCGTCGCTATCTCGATGACCTCCGGCGGCGGCGCCTGGGACAACGCCAAGAAGTCGTTCGAGGACGGCTTCACCGACAAGGACGGAGTCAAGCACCTGAAGGGTTCGGAGGCTCACAAGGCCTCGGTCACCGGCGACACCGTCGGCGACCCCTACAAGGACACCGCCGGCCCGGCCGTCAACCCGGCGATCAAGATCACCAACATCGTCGCGCTGCTTCTTCTCGCCGTGCTCGCGCACGGCTGATCGCGGCGGCTATTCCAGACAAAGCCCGCGGGAGCGATCCCGCGGGCTTTTGTTTGTGAGTCATCCCGGATCGGGCATGCATCTTTCCCGCGTGGTGGAACCATTCATACGCCGGTGCATTGTGCCGCAGCATGACCCGGGGGGACAATTGCGGGAAACCGACGCCAGCGCTAATGGACCAGCAATCCAGCGTTTCGAATTGCTCGCCGCACTCGGCGACAGCATTCGCGAGGTAAATGATCCCAGTGAGCTCGCCTATGCTGCGGCTGAACTGTTAGGACGATACTTCAACGTTAGCCGGGCCGGCTACGGGACAATCGATATCGAGCGCGAGACAATTTCGATCGAGCGTGACTGGAACGCACCGGGAGTCAAGAGCCTTGCGGGTACGCTCCACTTCAGAGATTACGGAAGCTACATCGAGGACCTCAAGCGCGGCGAGACCGTGATCTTCGAGGATGCTGAAACCGACCCGCGAACCCGAGACAGGGTCGACGCTCTCAAAGCTATCAGCGCAAGATCGATCATCAATTTGCCCGTCACCGAACATGGGGGCGTGGTTGCGTTGTTTTATTTGAACAACGCAACTCCGAGACGATGGAGCGCTGAAGACGTTGCGCTCGTCTCGGACGTCGCGGACCGCACACGTACTGCGATTGAGCGCCTCAGGGCCGAAAGAGCTCTGTGGGAGAGCGCTGAACGTTTGGGATTCCTAGATAGACTTGGTCGGGAAAGCGCCGTCGCGAGGAACGCTGACGCCGTAATGGCAATCACCACCAGGCTGCTCGGTGAACATCTCAGGGTTTCGATTTGCGCCTATGCAGATATGGAGCCTGACGAGGATCACTTCACCATCCGCGGCGATTGGAGTGCGCCGGGTTCGCCCAGCATTGTCGGCTACTACAGCCTCGCGGATTTCGGACGGAAGGCAGTCGGCAATCTCAGGAACAACCGGCCGCTCATTATCAACAACAACCTTGTCGAGATAGAGCCCGAGGCAGCGAAGACCTTCCAAGACATAGGAATAACAGCGACCATATGCATGCCCCTCGTCAAGCAAGGCCGACTGACTGCCTTGATGGCCATTCACGATAGGCAGCCTCGCATTTGGTCCCAGCGCGAACTGGCCTTGCTCGCGGAGGTCACTGAGCGCTCCTGGGCACATGTGGAGCGCGTGCGCTCAGAGGAAGCAGCCAGAGCCAGTGAAGAACGGCTGCGTCTGGCGACCGACGCGGCCGCTATCGGCACCTGGGACTATGATCCTGTCACTGATGTGCTTCGGTGGGACGACAAATGCAAAGCGCTCTTCGGACTGCCGCCGGAAGCTGAGGTTACATATGAAGGCGCCTTCCTTGCAGGTCTGCACCCGGAAGATCGCCGTCGCGCGGATGAAGCTGTGCGCCAGGCCATCGAACCAGGCGGATCATCTCGGTACGACATCGAATACCGCACGATTGGGCTGCAAGACGGCAAGGAGCGATGGATTGCCGCAACGGGCGATGCCATCTTCGAGGAGGGCCGCGCCGTTCGCTTCATAGGAATTGTCATCGACATCACTGCCCGCAAGCGGGTCGAACGACATCTCCAAATTATAAATGCGACTGCTGCTGCCGTGGCCGCAGAACTCGACGTTGGCCGTATCGTTCAGACGGTGACCGACACCGGCGTAGAACTCACCGGAGCCCAATTCGGCGCATTCTTCTATAACGTCGTGGACGAAAAGGGTGACAGCTATATGCTGTACACTCTTTCGGGGGCACCGCGGTCTGCGTTTGAGAATTTCCCGATGCCCCGCAATACAGCGGTCTTTGAACCGACGTTCCGTGGCACAGGCGTGGTGCGCTCGGATGATATTCTGCAGGACCCGCGCTACGGCAAGAATGCGCCCCGCAAGGGAATGCCGGAAGGCCATCTACCCGTCAGGTCTTACTTGGCCGTCCCCGTCATCTCACGGTCGGGCGAGGTTTTAGGAGGGCTGTTTTTCGGCCATTCCGACACAGGCATCTTCGGCGCCGAACATGAAGCCGCACTGTTGGGTCTCGCCGGGCATGCTGCCACTGCGATCGACAATTCGCGGTTGTTTGGGGCGTTGCAGTCCCTGAACGCAACCCTTGAGCAACGTGTCGTCGAAGCGGTCGCCGAGCGCGGCAAGGCCGAGGAACATCTGCGGCAAGCGCAGAAGATGGAGGCTGTGGGACAGCTCACCGGCGGAATAGCGCACGACTTCAACAACATGCTTGCCGTCATCATTGGCGGACTGAATCTCGTGCAGCGCAAGCTTAGGAATGGCGACACGAACGTTAACAGCTTCGTCGAAGGAGCGATCGATGGCGCGCAACGGGCCGCAGAATTGACCAAGCGCCTGTTGGCTTTTTCACGTCAGCAGCCCTTGGCGCCGAAGCGCATGAATCCGAACCGCCTGGTTGCGGGGATGGGAGAGTTGTTGCGACGAACTCTCGGCGAAACAATCCAGATCGAAACGGTTCTTGCCGCTGGCCTTTGGCATATAGAGGCGGATGCCAGTCAACTTGAAAGCACATTGCTGAACCTATGCGTGAACGCGCGTGACGCCATGCCCGGGGGTGGTAAGCTGACCATCGAGACGTCCAACGCTCACGTCGATGACAGGTATGCAGTCGCAAACGGCATCGCAGCCGGGCAATATGTCCTTCTGGCGGTCACCGACACTGGGCTCGGCATGACGCCCGATGTGATGAGCAGGGCATTCGATCCGTTCTTCACCACCAAGCCGGTGGGCAAGGGAACCGGCCTAGGCTTGAGTCAAGTCTATGGCTTCGTCCGGCAGTCGGGCGGAACAGTCAAAATCTACTCTGAACCAGGCATTGGCACGACGCTGAAAATCTACTTGCCGCGCTCAAACGGCGGTGAAGTCCAGGATGACCCGATTGCAACTGATGATGCGGCCCAAGGCAAGGCCACGGAGGTTGTCATGGTGGTCGAGGATGAGGATCGTGTACGGTCTATGGCGGCCGAGGCACTTCGGGAACTCGGCTATTCCGTGCTGGAAATGCGCGGACCTCGTGAAGCATTGGACGCCATCAACGCCGGCAAGGTTCCATCGCTGCTTTTCACTGATGTGGTGATGCCGGAGATGTCCGGCCGCGAGCTGGTCGATAGGGTGAAGCTCATTCAACCGGCTCTCAAAGTACTTTATACGACGGGCTATACCCGCAACGCCATTGTCCACAACGGGACGCTGGACTTTGGGACTGAGCTGCTCAGCAAACCCTACACGATTGACGAACTCGCCGACAAGGTCCGCAAGGTGCTGGATCGCTCTTGAAAGTGACCGAGGCGTGCTTGCTCTTGGCGGTTCAGTCGCCTTTTGGCCTTTCGTTGCCACCGCGATAACGAGCCAGCAGCTCCTCCAAGTCTGGCTCGCGTTCGGGCATCGGCGGTAAGCCGCGTGTCTGGCGCAGCATGGCAATGAAGGCGCCTCGGCGATGCTGGCGACGGAAGGAACGCGCCCGCGGATGTATGCCAAGCATCGCCAGGAGCCTGCGTTTAAGGTAACGGGAACGCTTGAGGGGAGCAGGTTCCTCGGCGTTGCCAAGAATCCTGGCGCGCAAAGCGTCCGGCGAGCTCATCGCGTCCATCAGTTCTTCCTGCTCCTGCGCCGTATCACGCGCATAGCTGCCTTCGCGCTTGCCCGAATGCAGCATGAGCACGGTCAGATGCGGCATTGTCGCGATCACCGCACCCTTGCGCCAGGCACGGAACAGCCAGTCCTGGGAACTCTCGCAAACGCACTGGCTGGCCGGGCGCCATGGCCCAAGCCTTGGCAGGGACGTCCGGCGGATCATTTGCGCGGAGCCAAATCCGACCGTGGCAACTGGGTCATAGAAGCCGTCCCGCCCCATCCCGAGGATCATATGCCTGGAACCTTTGCTCGCGGCCGACTCGATGACCGCGCCGCGGGCGATCACTACATCGGCAGCGGTGGCATCGATCCAGCCGCTCATGGATGCCAGATGGTCGGGAAACCAGAGGTCGTCATGATTCAAGATGGCAACGAAGCGGCCGCGTGCTCTGGCAAAGCCGATGTTGTTCGGCCCCGACTGCTCGCCGAAATTCACCGGAAGATCGATGTAGGAGATACGACAGTCATCGAAGGCGGCGACAATTGCCGGGGTGTCCGGCCGGCACGCGTCGCCGACAACGATGGCTTCCCAGTCCTGCAGGGTCTGACCGATGAGGCTTTTCAGCGTCTGGCGCAGGACCGCCGGGCGATTGTGCGTCGCGATGACGACCGAGACAAGCGGTTCGATCCGCGCTGTTGGCGCGCGCTGGCCGGCCTGTTCCACGCTATGCCAGCTTGTAGGGGATCTGTTCGGTATCGGGGGGTAGCCGCCAGTGATCGGGCGCGTCATAGGCGTAGGCCTTGTCGACCAGATTGAGCAGCAATGCAATGTCCGGTCCGAGCGCGACGACTCCGTGCCAGACGCCGGGCGGAATGACGACGATGGCAGGCCTGACCGCGCCGACGATCTTGTGCCAGACCGCGCCGAATGTCGGCGAGGCCTTGCGACCGTCGAACAGTGAGATGCGAACGCTGCCCACCGAGCAAAAAAGCCGGTCGGTTGTGACGCCATGGGCATGCCATCCCGTCACCGCGCCGGGATAAAGCGTGCGTTGAAATACCTGTCCGACGGGAAGCCCGTCCAGATTCCATTCCTCGCGAAAGATCTCAGTGAGGTAGCCGGTCGAAGTCGCGACAGGCCGGATTTCCTTGAGCGCGACGCCGTCGATTGTCGGCGCATCGACGACAAGCCAGTCAGGTGTCACGGTCTGCCGGTCGGGCGTGCCTGTCGCCATCCAGCCTTGCGGCACAGTATGATCGCTGTTGCTCATGACCGGTCCCCAATCCCGGCGAATTGATAGGGGGACGCCGGAACATAAGCAAGTATGCGTCCGGCCTCACATACACAAAACCCGCCGGCGAGGCGGCGGGTTTTGATTGCTCCGCAGGCCGTCGATGGACTTAAGGCGTGCCGCTGCCACCGCCGGGGATGCCGGGTGCCAGCTTGGCGGCGCCGTTGATGACCTGGCTGAGGAAGTTCTGATCCTTGCCGCCGGTCGGTGTCGTCCTGGAGATGAAGTCGAAGATCTTGCCGTCCTTCAGGCCGTAATTGGCAATCTGGGTCACGCGGCCGTCAGCGCCGAAATAGACCGCCAAGACATGCTGGTCGATGATGTGCGGGTTGTCGAAGGCGACGTAGCGCTTGCGCGTCTGAGAGATATAGTAGAAGGCCTCGTTGTCGAAGGTCGCCGTCGTCGAGGGCGTGCCCAGCGCCAGCAGCACCTGTTCACGGCTCGATCCGACCGGCACCGAATCGATTGCCTGCTGGTCGATGACGTAGCCTTTGGTCAGCGTCTCGCTTGGATGGAGATCGCCGAACATCTTGGACGAATTGCAGGCGGAAAGCGCCGATACGACCATCAGCAGTGAGGCCACGCCCACCGGGGCGGGCGCAAGAAACGACTTGAATTTCAGCGCACCCAACAACAATTCTCCATCACATCCCCGCAACTTGCGCTGGGCCGCAAAACCGGTAAACCAGCTTGCATGCCGATGCAACAAGGCCAAATCAAACAACAGGTCCCCGGGAGACCGCCCTCAATGTTCCAGCGCCTTTTTGGCCGCGAACGCAATGCCAACCGCGCTATCACCGACGCGCTCTACGCACAAATCGTGGCGGCGGCGCGGCAAACGCTGTTTTATTCGGACTGGAATGTGCCGGATACGCCGCTCGGCCGCTTCGAGATGCTGTCGCTGCATATCTATCTCGTCCAGCACCGTCTGCATGGCGAGCAAGGCGTGGCGGCCGAGGTCGCGCAAGTGCTGATCGACGAGTTCTTCCTCGACGTCGATCATTCGCTACGCGAACTTGGAATCAGCGACGTCGGCGTGCCCAAGCGCATGAAGAAGCTGGCAAGGATGTTTTACGGCCGCACGGCCGCCTATGATGATGCCCTCCGGGAAAACGACCGCGCGGCGCTTGCGGCGGCGCTTGCCCGCAATGTCAGGCCGGACGCGGGCCCCTGGCCGCAGGCGTCGCTGCTGGCGGATTATGTCTGCGATGCCAGCAAGAAGCTCGCCGCGCAACCGACCGAATCGATCGCCGCCGGCACGGTCGCATTCCCGGCCGCCGGGGCCGCTTGAAGGAGGCCAGCATGAAAGACGCTGAATTGCGCAGCCCGGTATCCTTTGTCGCCAATGTCGCGCGGCTGCCGCAAAAAGGCCTGCCGGTCCTAGTCGAGGCCGATCAGCGCCAGCGCGAGGCACTTGCCGCCGAATATGACCTGCTTTCGGTCGAAAGCTACCGGGCCGAATTGCTTGTTGCTTCGTGGAAGCGCAACGGCGTCAAGGTTACGGGCCGTGTCGAGGCCGACATCACGCAGGCCTGCATCGTCACCCTGGAGCCGGTAAGCGCGCATATAGACGAGCCGGTCGAGGCGCTGTTCCTGCCCGAGCAGTCGAAGCTTGGGCGCGAGGGCTTCGAGGGTGGCGGCGAGATTATTCTCGACGCCGACGGACCGGACAGCCCGGAAACATTCTCCGGCGACACGATCGATGTCGGCGCGCTGGCCGAACAGTTCTTCGGCCTGGCGATCGACCCCTATCCGCGCAAGCCGGGAGCCTCGCTCGGCGTCGCAGGTGACGATCAGGCCGAGGAAAGCGAATTCCAGAAAAAGCTGCGTTCGCTGCTCGGAAAATCCTGAGAGTGGTCCGGATTTTGGAAAAGTTGGTTGTGCGCAGGCGCAAAACCGCTATTTTCGCCGAACCTTCGCGAGCCCCCTTACCTTGGCAGGCGTGCGCCGCTAGCCAGGCAAACCGTGAGAAAAACACCGAGTGATCAGGATTTCCATCGATGCCATGGGCGGCGATCACGGACCGAGCGTGGTCATCCCGGCGCTGATGACGGTCGTCATCCGCCGCCCTGACATCCGCTTCGTCATCTATGGCCGCGAGGACGTGGTGCGTCCCGAGCTCGCCAAGTTCCCGAAACTCGCCGAAGTAAGCGAGTTCGTCCACTGCGAGATCGCCGTGCGCATGGACGACAAGCCGAGCCAGGCTCTGCGCCACGGCCGCTGGAAGTCGTCGATGTGGAAGGCCGTCGAGGCGGTGAAGAGCGGCGCCGCGCAGGCCTGCATCTCGGCCGGCAACACCGGCGCGCTGATGGCGATGTCGAAATTCTGCCTGCGCACCATGGCCACCATCGACCGCCCCGCGATCGCGGCGCTTTGGCCGACGACGCGCGGCGAAAGCGTCGTGCTCGATGTCGGCGCCACCATCGGCGCGGACGCGCATCAGCTGATCGATTTTGCCATTCTGGGCACCGGCATGGCGCGCTCGGTGTTCGGCATCGAGCGGCCGAGCGTCGGCCTGCTCAATGTCGGCGTCGAGGAGATCAAGGGCCAGGAAGAGGTCAAGGAGGCCGGCCGCATGCTGCGCGAGGCCAACATGGCCTCGATGAATTACCGCGGCTTCGTCGAAGGCGACGACATCGGCAAGGGCACGGTCGACGTGGTGGTCACCGAGGGCTTTGCCGGCAACATCGCGCTCAAGACCGCCGAGGGCACGGCAAGGCAGATCGCCGGCTATCTTCGCGCCGCCATGAGCCGCACGCTCATGGCCAAGATCGGCTATGTCTTCGCCAAGGGCGCCTTCGACCGGCTGCGCGAGAAGATGGATGTCGGCCGCTCCAATGGCGGCGTCTTCCTGGGCTTGAACGGTATCGTGGTGAAGAGCCATGGCGGCGCCGATTCGGATGGCTTCGCTGCGGCGATCGAGCTTGGCTACGACATGGTGCGCAACAATCTGCTTGACCGGATCGAGGCCGACCTCGATCTGTTCCATGCGCGCAATCCCAATGCCCAGGCAAACAGGAAATCCGGCGTCTCCGCCGACGCCGAGGAATAGGAACGGACCTTGATCAGATCAGTCGTGCGCGGCAACGGTGCCGCGCTGCCCCGCCGCATTATGAAGAATGCCGACTTCGAAGGCATGGTTGAGACCTCCGATGAGTGGATCGTCCAGCGCACCGGCATCCGCCAGCGCCATGTCGCGGCCGATGACGAGACGACGGCCTCGCTGGGCGAGGCGGCGGCGCGCGCCGCGCTCGACAGCGCGGGCATGACGCCAGCCGATATCGACCTCATCATCCTGGCGACTTCGACGCCCAACAACACGTTCCCGGCGACCGCCGTCGAGATCCAGAACAGGCTCGGCATGCATCACGGCTTTGCCTTCGACATGCAGGCCGTCTGCTCTGGCTTCGTCTATGCCGTCGCTACCGCCGACCTTTATATCCGCGGCGGCTTGGCCAAGCGTGTCCTGGTGATCGGCTCGGAGACATTCTCGCGCATCCTCGACTGGAATGATCGCTCGACCTGCGTGCTGTTTGGCGACGGCGCCGGGGCGCTCGTTCTCGAAGCCCAAGAGGGCGCCGGTGCGATCACCGACCGCGGCGTGCTGGCGGCGAGCCTGCGCTCCGACGGCGCGCATAAGGACAAGCTCTTCGTCGATGGCGGGCCTTCGACGACGGGAACCGTCGGCCATCTCAGGATGGAAGGCCGTGAGGTATTCAAGCACGCCGTCGGCATGATCACCGATGTCATCGAGGCGACCTTTGGCGAGGCCGGCATAACGGCGCAGGACCTCGACTGGTTCGTGCCGCATCAGGCCAATAAACGGATTATTGACGCTTCCGCCAAGAAGCTCGGGATAGCCGAGGAGAAAGTTGTGGTCACCGTCGATTTACACGGTAACACCTCGGCTGCCTCGGTGCCGCTGGCTCTCTCGGTGGCCGTCGCCGACGGCCGCATCAAGAAGGGCGATCTGGTGCTTCTCGAGGCGATGGGTGGAGGCTTCACCTGGGGCGCGGTGTTGCTCCGCTGGTAAGTGCCGAACGCGCCGGTTCGGTCCTTGACCTTGCCGGATCAATTACTTAGGCTCTGCCTTTGGCTGTATCGATTTACATTTTCTGCGAGCAGATGGGACGGTCGCATGGGGGGAAAGACACTGACGCGTGCCGACCTTGCTGAAGCCGTTTATCGGAAGGTTGGCCTGTCGCGGACTGAATCGGCGGAGCTCGTCGAAGCCGTGCTGGACGAAATCTGCGAAGCCATCGTTCGGGGCGAGACGGTCAAGCTTTCGTCTTTTGCCACCTTCCACGTCCGCTCCAAGAACGAGCGCATCGGCCGCAATCCCAAGACCGGTGAGGAAGTGCCGATCCTGCCGCGCCGGGTGATGACGTTCAAATCGTCGAACGTGCTCAAGAACCGGATTCTGCGTTCGCATCAGAACAGCAAGGGCAAAGGCGGCAAGTAGTTTGCTGGCGAATGCGGTTGAAAACCGCCGGCCGTTTTGACGCTGGGCTTGAATATCGCTTCATAAATCGCTGAAATAAGGGGCGATTCGGCATCATACGCCGGATCGTGGTCCAGTGTGGAGGATTGGCCCATGGACAAGAGCCCCGATGCTTTCCGCACCATCAGCGAAGTCGCGGAAGATCTCGACCTGCCGCAGCACGTGCTGCGTTTCTGGGAGACGCGCTTCACCCAGATCAAGCCCATGAAGCGCGGCGGCGGCCGGCGCTATTACCGGCCGCAAGACGTCGAGCTGATCAAGGGCATCCGGCACATGCTTTACGATCAGGGCTATACGATCAAGGGCGTGCAGAAGCTGTTGCGCGAGAACGGCAACCATTTCCTGGTCGCCATCGGCAATGGCGACATGGCCGCGGTGGAGGCGATCGCCCAGCGCCGTCAAGCCGAGCAGGTGCCGCTGACGGCAGCCGCGCAGCCCCGGGGCGATGAGGATGCGCTCGTCGGCCAGCCGAAGGTGAAGCCCAGCCGCCGTTTCTTCGGTCTTGGCAAGAGTGACGACGAAGGTCCGGTCCAACCGGACGCTTCAAAGTTGTCGCGTGACAATCGCGCCTTGCTGCAGGAGGCGCTGTTCGACTTGCTGGAATGCAAACGCCTGCTCGACCAGGTTCGTTGACCGCATCATTCCACGTGGTGCCGCGCGGTCGGGCCGCCGGAACTGGCCCGTCGTCCGTGCGTTAGGCCTTCTCGAAGAGAAGGACAATCAGCATGGCATCGTTTTCGACCCTCTCCGACCTAGACATCGACAAGCAGGTCGCGGCGCTTTCGCGGCAATTGAACGACCTCAAGAATGTTTTGGCCAGGCGCGGTGACGCCTATTATGAGGATGGCCGCGAGGCGGCGTCCGACTATTACTCGCAACTTGCCGACCGCCTTCACGAGGCGCTGCCGGCAATAAGGCGCAGGGGCAGGGTGATCGAGCAGACGGCGCGCGACCATCCGGCCACGACCGCCGCCGTCGGACTTGTCGTGGTCGGATTGCTTGCCGGGCTTCTCATCAGCCGACGCTGATCGATCGACGGGATTTGAAACAGAAATGGCGACCATAATCGACGGCCGCCATCTCCGTGCGAGTCGCCTTTCAGGCGGTCAGTTCGCGAGCTTGAGCCGGGTCTTCGGGTCGACCTTCATAACCTGGCTGCACTTGCCGTAGACGGTGCCGTTCTTGTCGGTGGCGTCGGTATAGGTGCCCTTGCAGTCGAGCTGCAGCACCAGACACGAGCCAGAGCCCTTGCAGACGGCGCCGCCGTCGCCGGTCGGATGCGTGCCGGCAAAAGCCGGAGCCGAGGCCGAGCCGAAAGCCGAGACGACGAGAGCCGCGGCGAGGGCGATACGCTTGAGGTTTGTCATTTGAGCATTTCCTTCCATTGGTTGTTGGGATCGCCGTCCTGGCGTCCCGTTGAGTTGAGGAGCGCCTTCGCGGCGCCCATGACCGGTGAGTGCCGCCCCCAAGGGAATGGTTCATATGCCGCGCGATTTTTTTCGTTTGGCCGGCTATTTCAACGGTCGGACGGTCCTGGTGCGACCTTCATTGGCGATGCCCGGCACGCATCCGGCGCGCAGCGCCTCGGCATGGAAGCGGCTCCGCCAGCTTGTCAGTCGGCGTCACGAACCGCGGATTGCGGTCGACGATAGCGGGGTGGGTGGATTTGGCAGAGCCGAGCTTCAGGGCGAAGCCGGCAACGAAAGCTGGATGGCGTCAGGATGAGACAGGGCGACCGCCAGCACCGGGCGATATCTGGCCGGCAGATCAGCGCAGCCCGACAGGCGAAGATCGCGGTAAATATGGGATGCGGCTTGCGCGGCTTCACATGGGCGGCGCGATGCCGTGATTCCCGACCACCACCCGGTTCGCGGTGAGCTTGCCGTCGCCGCCTCGCTCGGCGTTGACAAACACCGCGGCGCCCGGCGTCAGATCCGCCGGCGTGGCCGTGGCGAATGTCACGATCGGTGTGGTCTGCGGGATGGCGATCTGCTTCTTCTGGCCATTGTCATAGGTGAGCGTGACCGTGTGGCCTTCGATCGCGGTGACGTCGGCGACGGTGCCGTTGGTCATGCGGCTGTTGGGCTGCAGGTCCCAGTCGCGGTCGCCTTCACCCGTGCCTTTCAGCGCCGCGGGAAAGATCACGACCTCCAGCGCCCCGCTGCCGCCATCGGCCTTGGAAATTGAGGCGATGCCAAGGAAATCGCCCTGCTTGATGTCGGCGGCGGATGCCTTGGCGACGCCCGAAATCTTCCAGCCGTCGGCAAGCCTGATCGCATCGATTTTGCCGTCGCGGTCCTTCACCGTCAGCGTCGGTCCGGCAACGCCGACGACAGTGCCTCGAACGCGAGTAGCGTCCGCCGCCCATGTTTCCCTCGCGCCGATAACGCCCGAGATTGCGCCGAGCACAATTGCGAATGATTTCAAATTCATGGCATTCGATCCTTCCGTGAAACGCCCTTCGCCCGGGTTTTGGCTGCCGGTGACGGCTAGCTAACGAATCGAGGCGTCGAAAATGCCGGCGAAACCGGTCGCGAAGCTTCAAAAGAACTTGATTGGGCGCCACGCGATCTTACATGTGGGAGGCCTGCGATACCGGCCGGAATGCCGCTTCACGATGGCGTGACGGCCTAAGCTCTTGGCAAATCATTTGTTAACGAGCATTCTCCCGCCAGTCTCAGGCAACGCCACATTTCATCCGACCTGTTTCATCCAAAGGAGTTGCCATGCCCAACACCGCACGGAACGCCGTTTCCAACGACATCATTGCCGCGTCCGGCCTCAATCCGCTGAAGGCCGCTCGCGAAACGAGGGGATATACGATCGAGGAACTGTCTTTGACCTGCGGCTTGGCCGTGGGCGAGATTGTCGACATCGAGGACGGCAAGGACGCCGATCCCGCCAAGCTCCGGCGCATCGCTTCCGCGCTGCAGATGCCGGAAGAGGAATTGATCAAAGTGCCGGCCGCCGAGAATCGGCCCACGCATCAGTAGAGGCGCGAAAAGCGTCCATTCGAGCCCGCCGAGGTATCGCCCGGCGGGCTTTTTAATGTCTGAAAGGCGGAAAGCGCTGGCTCTTGCCAACAATGGTTTAGCCGTGCGATTCGCGGACCGCTGCTATCCGACAGACCTGACGAGGGGTCCACCATGAGCTTGGAATCGGTTCGCGCTTTCTTTGCGCGGCATGCGCCCGACATCGAAGTCATCGTCACCGAGGCCAGTTCGGCCACCGTGGCGCTGGCGGCGGAAGCCCATGGCGTGATGCCCGCGCAGATCGCCAAGACGATCTGCCTGCGCGTCGGCGACGAGACCATGCTGGTCGTCACCAGCGGCGTCGCCAGGCTCGACAACCGCAAGTTCAAGGACAGGATGGGCGGCAAGCCGCGCATGTTGGCCGGCGAGGAGGTGCTGGCGGTCACTAGCCATCCGCCGGGCGGCGTCTGTCCGTTTGGCCTGCCGGCGCCGCTTCCTGTCTATTGCGATCTGTCGCTCAAGGCCTTCGACGAGGTCGTCCCCGCTGCCGGCGCCACCAACGCCGCTGTGCGCATCACGCCGCAGCGGATGGCCGATCTGGTCGGCGCCATATGGGTCGACGTTTGCCAGTAACAATTGCCGCCTAGATATCTGCTAGCGGTCCGTCGAGCGGCCTTCGCCGCATTCGGCCGCAGACGCACGCTCGCATTGGGTTTGATGGCGGCGCTCATGGTCCGTGCCTTTCGCGGCCGCGCTTTGATCACTCCGAAAAGCGTCGACTAACGGCCAAAGATTTGGACATTAGTCTTGACAGAAATACATATGTTCAATACCCGTCAAGCAATCAAACGGCATGCGATATGGGAGGAATAAGCGGCATGGCTTCCAATATTTCGTTGACGGGTCTTGCCCGGGATCTCGAGGAGCGCGGCAAGTCCGGCAAGCCTATCCGCATCGGCCTCATCGGCTCGGGCGAAATGGGAACCGACATCGTCACTCGCGTCGCCCATATGTCCGGCATTGAGATCGGCGCCATTTCCGAACTCAACCTGCCGGCGGCAAGCAAGGCCGTCGATATCGCTTTCCAGGAAACCGGACACGCTCGGGAAGTGTCGAACGCCTCGGCCATGACCGCTGCCATGGAGGCGGGCAAGATCGCCGTCACCAACGATTCCAGCCTTGTCATCGGCAATGACCTCATCGACGTCGTCATCGACGCGACCGGCGTTCCGGCCGTCGGCGCTGAGATCGGCCTGCGCGCAATGGAGCACGGCAAGCACCTGGTGATGATGAATGTCGAGGCGGACGTCACCATCGGCGCCTATCTCAAGGCCGAGGCCGACCGGCTCGGCGTCACCTATTCGCTGGGCGCCGGCGACGAGCCGTCTTCCTGCATGGAGCTGATCGAGTTCGTCTCCGCCATGGGCCACCCGATCGTTGCCGCGGGCAAGGGCAAGAACAACCCGCTCAACATCGACGCCACGCCTCCGGACTACGAGGAGGAGGCGAAGCGCCGGCACATGAATGTGCGCATGCTGGTCGAATTCGTCGATGGTTCGAAGACCATGGTCGAGATGGCGGCGATCGCCAACGCGACCGGGCTGGTTCCCGACAAGCCCGGCATGCACGGCCCGGCGGCCACGCTCGGCGAATTGTCGAAGGTGCTGGTGCCTCAGACGGACGGCGGCGTTCTGTCGAAGGTCGGCGTCGTCGACTATTCGATCGGCAAGGGCGTTGCGCCGGGCGTCTTCGTCGTCGCCGACATGTCGCATCCGCGCATCTCGGAGCGCATGGAAGACCTGAAGATGGGCAAGGGCCCGTACTTCACCTTCCATCGCCCCTATCACCTGACCTCGCTGGAAGTGCCGCTGACCTGCGCCCGCGTCGTGCTCTACGGCAAGGCAGACATGGTGCCGCTGGCAAAGCCGGTCGCCGAGGTCTGCGCCGTCGCCAAGAAGGACCTGAAGCCCGGCGACAAGCTCGATGCCATCGGCGAGTATTGCTACCGCGCCTGGATCATGACGGCGCCGGAAGCCCATGTGGCGCGCGCCATTCCTTGCGGCCTGCTGCAGGGCGGCTCGGTCACCGCGCCCATCAAGAAGGGCGAACTCATCACCTATGCCAATGCGGCGCCCGCGCCGGGCTCGAAGATCGCCGAACTGCGCGCCCGCCAGGACAAGCTCGTCTACGGAACCGTGGAGGCGTGATCATGGCCGGAGCCAGCAAAGCCGTCATGGATAGCCGGGCCAACCTGCCATTCGTCTATCGTCAGTACAGTCCCGAGCAGCTGAGACAGGTCCTTCACAAGATGTACCTCATCCGCCGTTTCGAAGAGGGCGCGGAAGAGTGCTACATGCGCGGGCTCATCCACGGCACCATGCACCTGTCGATCGGGCAGGAAGCGAGCGCCATGGGCATCTGCATGCCGCTCGCCGAGGATGACCAGATCACCTCGACGCATCGCGGCCATGGCCATTGCATCGCCAAGGGTGCTGAGGTCAGCCGCATGTTCGCCGAGTTCTTCGGCAAGACCACCGGCTACTGCAAGGGCAGGGGCGGCTCCATGCACATCGCCGATGTCGCCAAGGGCAATCTCGGCGCCAACGGTATCGTTGGCGGCGGCATTCCGATCGCCGTGGGCGCAGCACTTTCATCCAAGAGGATGAAGACCGGCAAGGTCGTGGTCTCCTTCTTCGGCGACGGCGCCAACAATGAAGGCGCCTTCCACGAGGCGCTGAACATGGCGGCGATCTGGAAGCTGCCGGTGATCTTCGTGTGCGAGAACAATGGCTACGGCATGTCGACCTCGACGGCGCGCTCGACCGCGGTGAAGAACATTGCCGAGCGGGCGGCCGCCTATTCGATGCCGGGCGTCATCGTCAACGGCAACATCTTCTCCGAGGTGGCCGAAGCGTCCTTCAAGGCGGTGGAGCGGGCGCGCGCCGGCGAGGGGCCGACGCTGATCGAGTCCAAGACCTACCGTCATCGCGGCCATTCCAAGAGCGACCGCAACCGCTACCGCACCAAGGAAGAGATCGAGGACTGGATGGCGAACCGCGATCCGGTCACGCTCTTCGAGACCGAGCTGCGCGATTTCGGCTTCATCGACGACCAGGGCATTGAGGCGATCCGCAACGCGGTCGCCAAGGAGATCGCGGACGGCATCGAGTTCGCCAAGGCGAGCCCGGCGCCCGAGATCGCCACCCTGGAAAACTATGTTTACACGGAGCAAGCGTGATGGACGCCGCGGTGCGTGAACTGAGCTACGCCCAGGCGATCCAGGAAGCCATGGCCATCGCCATGGACATGGACGAGCGCGTCTTCCTGATGGGCGAGGACATCGGCGTCTATGGCGGCGCCTTCCAGGTGACCGGCGACCTCGTCGAGCGCTACGGCACCGACCGGGTGATCGACACGCCGATCTCCGAACTGGGCGGCGCGGGCGTCGCGGTCGGCGCGGCCGTCACCGGCATGCGGCCGATCTTCGAATTCCAGTTCTCGGATTTCGCCACGCTCGGCATGGAGCAGATCGTCAACCAGGCGGCCAAGATGCGTTTCATGCTCGGCGGCGAGGTATCGGTGCCGGTGGTGATGCGTTTCCCGGCCGGCTCCGGCACGGGTGCCGCTGCGCAGCACAGCCAGAGCCTGGAAGCCTGGCTCGGCCATGTGCCCGGCCTCAAGGTGATCCAGCCGGCGACGCCCCACGATGCCAAGGGCATGCTGCTGGCCGCTGTCGCCGACCCCGATCCCGTTATGATCTTCGAGCACAAGCTGCTCTACAAGATGAAGGGCCATGTGCCGGAAGGCCACTATATCGTTCCGATCGGCAAGGCCGAGATCCGCCGCGAAGGTGGCGACCTCACCATCGTCGCCACGTCGATCATGGTGCAGAAGGCGCTCGAAGCCGCCGCGGCGCTGGGAGGCGAGGGCATCGACATCGAAGTCGTCGATCTGCGCACCATCCGCCCGATCGACCGGCAGACCATCGTCGACAGCGTGAAGAAAACCTCGCGCCTGCTTTGCGTCTACGAAGCGGTGAAAACGCTCGGCATCGGCGCGGAAGTAAGCGCGCTCGTCGCCGAAAGCGAGGCCTTCGATTATCTCGATGCGCCGATCGTGCGCCTGGGCGGCGCCGAGACGCCGATCCCTTACAATCCGGATCTTGAAAAGGCGACGGTGCCGCAGGTCCCCGACATCATCGCCGCCGCCCGCGACCTCGTGAAAGGGGTCCGCTGAGCGATGCCGACAGAAGTCATTCTTCCCAAGGTCGACATGGACATGGCGACCGGCCAGATCTCGCGCTGGTTCGCCGAGGAGGGCGCTCGCGTTAAGAAGGGCGACGTGCTCTTCGAGATCGAGACCGACAAGGCAGCGATGGAGATCGACGCGCCGGCCAGCGGCACGCTGCGCAACGTGACAGGCAAGGAGCGCGTCGACATTCCCGTCGGTGAGCCCGTCGCCTGGATCTATGCCGACGACGAGGTTTACGCGCCAATCTCCCCCCAAGTGGGGGAGATGTCGGCGAAGCCGACAGAGGGGGACGCTGTCCCGCCAACGTCTCATTCCGTCGCGCCCCCCTCTGCCCTGCGGGGCATCTCCCCCACAGGGGGAGAGATTGGCCAATCGCAGGGCGAGCGCGCAACGCCGCTGGCGCGCCGCTTGGCTCGTGAAGCCGGTCTTAAGATAGCCGAAATACAAGGCAGCGGTCCGCGCGGCCGTGTCGTGCGCGCCGACGTTGAGGCCGCACTTTCCTCCCCCCTTGAGGGGGAGGTGCCCGCGAAGCGGACGGAGGGGGTCGCCTCAGAAGGAACCGCCCTGAAGTCGCGCCCAGTCGAACCGACCCCACCCGACCGGCCTTCGGCCGGCCACCTTCCCCTCAAGGGGGAGGGGGACGTGTTGCGTCTGTTCGCCGAAGGCTCCTACGAACTCGTCCCACATGACAGTATGCGCAAGACCATCGCACGCCGCCTTGTCGAGGCGAAGTCCACCATCCCGCATTTCTATCTGACGCTCGACTGCGAGCTCGACGCGCTGCTTTCGCTGCGCACGCAGTTGAATGCCGCCGCCCCGATGAGGAAGACCGACAAGGGCGAGGTCCCTGCCTACAAGCTCTCGGTCAACGACATGGTCATCAAGGCGATGGCCATGGCGCTGATGGCGGTGCCGGATGCGAACGCCTCCTGGACCGAGAACGCCATGGTCAAACACAAGCACGCCGATGTCGGCGTTGCCGTGTCGATCCCCGGCGGCCTGATCACGCCGATCATTCGGCACGCCGATGAAAAGACGCTGTCGGTGATCTCCAACGAGATGAAGGACCTAGCGAGCCGCGCCCGCAGCCGCAAGCTGAAGCCGGAAGAGTATCAGGGCGGCACGACGGCGGTGTCCAATCTCGGCATGTTCGGCATCAAGGATTTTGCCGCCGTCATCAACCCGCCGCATGCGACGATCCTGGCGGTCGGCGCCGGCGAGGAGCGGGCGGTGGTGAAGAAGGGCGAGATTAAGATAGCCACCGTGATGTCGGTGACCTTGTCCACCGATCACCGCGCGGTCGACGGCGCGCTCGGCGCGGAATTGCTCGGCGCCTTCAAGCGCATGATCGAAAACCCGATGGGCATGCTGGTGTAAGCTAATTCCTGCAGGCCATTGATCCGGCTTGATCTTACGCTACGGGGCCCTGCGATCACCGACTTGTCAGGCCGGCAGCTCGCGCAAATCCTGGCCCGGTGCTTGAAGCCGCCGTCATTTCGTTCCACATCGGGCGCAATGAACGGCAAGATGCGGGAATGGTTTCGGAATTGGCGATGGGCCTTGGCCGCATCGCTGTTCCTGCATGTCCTGATTGCAGCGTTCCTGTTCTTTGGCCTGCCGAGACCCGAGCAACAGCCGGACCAGCAGGAACAGCCGGTCAACGTCGCGATCGTGCCGCCGCCAGAGCAGCCGAAGCCTAAGCCAAAGCCGCCGGAGCCGAAGCCTGAAAAGAAGGCTGAAAAGCCGCCTGAGCAGCCTGTGCAAAAGCCACCGCCTCCGCAGCCGCCGAAACCGCAGGACATCCCGGTTCTGAAGCGCGTTTTCCAGTACGGCGAGAAGGATACCGGCCCGGAGAAATCTCTGAACGGGGGCAGCGCTCGGGCCAATGCGCCATCGCCGACCCAGAATGAGCCCGCGAAGCCACCGGTCGCGCCGAAGCCCGCGCCAAGCCAGCCTGCTTCGCCTCCAGCCCCAGAGCAGCAGCAGCCGGATTCCAACAAGGCTCAAGAGAAGCCGGTAACCGCAGCGTCGGACGAAAAACCCGCGCAAAGCGAGGAGAAACAAGCCACTGAGGATGCCGACAAGCAGCAGCCCGACAAACAAGAGACGCCGCCGCTAACCACCGAGCAGCAAGCGGCAGTGCCGTTAAAGTCATTGACGGCCGAGTCAGGCGACAAGCCCGCGCCTCCATCCTCGGCCGAAAAGGCAAAGCCTAAGCCTTCCAAGGCGATGAAGTTCAAATCCGCAAGAGCCTTGAGAGCGCCAAGCGGGAACCCGGCAAGGTCGAACTCCGCCGACAGCGCGGTTGCGGGAGCGCCGATCTATTCCGGCCTGCCGGGCGTCAGGAAACTTTACTCGCCGGGTGCGACCGGCAATATGCAGGCTACGAGCTCGATGGAGAACGTGCCGCGCGATCAGCGCATCGCCAATCTTTGCGCCAACGTCCTGAACCAGGAACTGCAAAGTGCCGACTACGCGCCGAAATGGCTGCCGACCATCCCCCTGAAGCAGGGCAATGTTCTCAACCCTCCGCAGGCCGCCTTCAGCACGACAACCCAATGGTACGATCTGAGCTTCCGCTGCGAGGTCGACGCCGATGCAACGAGGGTCCTATCCTTCGACTTCCGCGTGGGGGGATTGGTCCCGCCGGGGGACTGGACTCGGCGTCGCTTCCCCAGTCTCCGCTAGAGCGGGATGAAAATGTTT